>JBCDDK010000053.1:0-41255 GCA_039180345.1 Cyanobacteria bacterium P01_G01_bin.39
CCCGATCTGGCGCTTTCTAAATAACCTTAGTTTGAGATCAGAAGATTTGTCGGTGAAGGTAGCTATCAGCTATTATCTATAGTTTATCTGTCTTAACTAAAAAGTATAACGATATAGCTACTGAATACTTTTTAACTGACGTTACGCAAAGCAACGGGAAATCAGTAGTTTGAATAAGGCAAGAAAACAGATCAATCAATCCTTTAACCTTACATGCGGCAAACTTTCGCCTTTGTCCCTTAACCTTTAACCAATCTCAACAGATCAATTAGTGCGTAATATCAGTTAAATAACCTTATGTCAGAAAAACAACATCTATTATTAGTAGACGATGAGCCTGGTATCCGAGAATCTGTACAAGCATACTTGGAAGATAACGAAGGTTGGCAGGTATTAACAGCGAGCAATGCGGATGAAGCCTGGCAAACCATTGAATCTCAAGTTCCAGACTTAATTATCTCCGATATTATGATGCCTCAGGTTAGTGGCTATGAATTTCTGGCAAAACTGAGAGACGACCCTCGTTATCGCTCCATCCCTGTAGTTTTTCTTACTGCCAGAGGCATGACTAATGATCGCATTCAAGGTTATGAAGCAGGGTGTGACGCTTATCTTTCTAAACCTTTCGACCCCGAGGAGTTAGAAGCAATTATTAAAAATTTGCTGGCTAAAAATAGAGCTAATAGCGGTGGTGGTGAAAGCAGCGCTGAGTTGGAAAAAATTGCCAAGGAATTAGTTGAAATCAAAGCCAAGTTAGATAACAAAATTGGCGGTAGCGGCGGAATTGCTGTAACTCCTCCCCCAATAAAAATAGACCTGACTCCCAGAGAACAGAGTGTCTTAGATTTAGTAGCCCAAGGTTTAATGAATAAAGAAATTGCCCGAGAACTAAACACTAGTGTGCGTAATGTCGAGAAGTATGTAAGTCGTCTGTTTGGGAAAACAGGAACTAATAGCCGTACTGAATTGGTAAGATTTGCTCTGCAACACGGCTTGACTCAGTAAATTGACAACTGCTAAATCGCAATCATAAATATATCAACTTTAAATAATCCTGTATTCGAGATGATAGCTAATACTATTTGCTCAGATGTAATTACAACAAACTATCTAGCTGCATTTTTGCCACCGATTGCTTTAGACAGTCTATTTTCTACTCAAGGCATCATGGTGCTGCTGTTGGTAGCCTACGCAGGAGCAATGTGGATGTTCCTTAGTAGCGCCCCTAAAGTTTATACCATTATGGTGTCTGATTTACCTACTGCTCAAAGATTTTACGAGGGGTTGCTAGACTTACCTGCTGCGGATGTACCCCTGCACTATTACTACAACTATGAACAAGCAATGGGGGCTGGTGGCTTAGATCCCCTATACATGTCTTCTGCCCCTGGCACCACCACCTTGAATGGACCCGATGGCTTATGGTACCAGCTAAGAAAAAATACTCAATTACACATTATTACTGGTGCTAGTGGTGGCTACAAAGATCGCCAGCGTCATGTGTGCTTTGATCGCGATTGTCTAGAGGCTTTGTTGCTGCGAGTACAGTCTCGACGTTTAAAGTATAAAATCCGCCGCGACAAGCCTTTGAATTTCTTAGTCAAAGATATTGATAATCGCACCATTGAGATGGCAGAAGTTTCTAATTAACAAAGTTTAAAAATAGTCAGAGGAAAAGCTTTTTATATATTACGTCTGATGTGAATTATAAAATCAAGTGATTTACTTTTTAGCTATAAGCCATAAGCTATAAGCTATAAGATTTTTAGATAATTTTCCAAATTTTATTTTATCTCTAGTAGAATGGTTGGTTTCAATATTTCTCTTCTCTAAAACTTGTGAAATTCATGGATTCAGGAGTAGCTAAGAGCTAAGAGCTGAAAACTAATAAATTAGAACGAAGCTAATTCACATTAAGCGTATATTATGAACAGCTATTGTGGTGATCGCTATTTAATTGAGTGTAATTTAAAGTACAAATTAATTCCCTAGAGGAACAGTTACTTCAGGTCTTAGAAGAGTATTTGAATTTAATTTAATTTTGAGAATCAACAATAAACTCAGCAGCAGCAAGTCCTGATAACACTGACCCCTCTAGATTCTTTTGAGAAGAAAATGCATCTCCTGCTAGAACTAAAGTACCAGGTTTTTTTAGTACAGCATAAGGCTGTCCATAAGAGGTAATAGGCTGACTAGTTTACGGCTAGGCTTCACCAAGAATTAAACTGTAATAAATGTTAAGCAGGTTAAAGATGTTAGCTGTAATTTTAGATGTTTCATTATTCATATCGAGTAGCTTGGATAATTGCCTGGTACCAGGAGCAGTAAATTAGCGTTTCAAAATAAAAAATATTAAATAAAAAATAAAACTATTAATAAATAGTCAAAAAATATTAACTATTACTGGGAAATTTATAATCATGGCAGCTTAGAGTAGAAAATACGTCTTAATAGCAATCCAAACTAAAACTATGACAACCCACTTTATTACTGCCGAGATTGACCTTCAGCAAACGCCTCTGCAATTGAGTCAAAAAATTGAATCCAAGTTGGAACAAGAGGGACAGCCCCTCAGATGGGCGGTTACAAAAATAAATAAAGACCAACAAACAGCAACAGTGGAAGCTATTGTCACTAGGGAAAACTAGACTTTATTAGACTAAATACTTTTTATGTCGCCCTTTACTGTTGTTCTGATTGTTCCCACAGGAGTAGGTGCAGCTATCGGTGGTTATGCAGGAGATGCTCTACCTGTAGCCAAGGCGATCGCTAGTTCCTGCGATCGCTTGATTACTCATCCCAATGTGCTAAACGGCGCTCAGCTCTACTGGCATCTAGATAATACTTATTACGTTGAAGGTTATGGACTTGATCGTTTTGCCGCCCAGGAATGGGGATTACGTCCTGTTCGCCAAAATAAAGTAGGCTTGCTGCTAGATCAGGGAATTGAACCAGAATTGCGCTTACGGCATCTTCAAGCAGCAGATGCCACCAGAGCAACTTTGGGCTTAAATTTAACTGATTATGTAGTTACAGATGCTCCTTTGGAGGTAGAGTTACGCACCGCCGATTCGGGAGCAAGCTGGGGGACAATTGGTAATCCTGGCAGTTTACTGAGAGCGGCACAAAAGCTAATCGATCAAGGTGGGGCAGAAGCGATCGCCGTAGTGGCGCGGTTTCCTGATGATAGTGAGAGTGAGTCACTACAAAACTATCGTCATGGCTCAGGTGTAGATCATTTGGCGGGAGCAGAAGCGGTTATTTCCCATCTCATTGTGCGTCAGTTTCAGATTCCTGCTGCCCATGCCCCCGCACTGCAACCGATAGCGCTCGATCCAGAATTATCACCCCGTGCGGCTGCCGAAGAACTAGGCTATACTTTTCTTCCCTGTGTGCTGGTGGGCTTGAGTAAGGCACCCCAATTTGTGACTACTCAAGCTAATTTGTCTGATGTTATTTGGTCAGACTCAGTAGACGTGTTGATCGTCCCTGATAGCGCCTGTGGCGGTAGTGCTACCCTCAGCTTTAGTAACTCTAGAACCCAAATTATTACAGTAACCGATAATTCAACTCAGATTCAGGTGACACCAGAACCTTTGGGCATCAAAGTAACTCGGGTTAATTCCTATTTAGAAGCTTTAGGCATTCTGGCTGCTAATCGTGCTGGAGTTGATTTTCGAGCTTTTAATCCTTCTATATCTTCCCTTCCTCCCTTGTAAAATCCAGTGACAAATCCAAACACTCCCGAACTAGAACCCCTCAGCCGAAATCAAATTTTGATTTTCATGGGGATTACCGCAATTTTACTACTGGCGATCGCTAAAGTCTGGCAAAAGTTAGGCGCAGTTCAGCTCTTATCAGTGGACTTTAGTTCCCAAGCTTTATTATGGAGCCTCGGACTAGCGATCGCCATTACCCTGACCAGCGGTATTATTTATCGTCTTTGGCCCGCATATCGCCGCAGTGCTGATATGTACCTAGAATTGGTAATTAAACCTTTAATATGGACAGACTTGATTTGGCTAGGACTACTGCCTGGATTAAGTGAAGAACTATTATTTCGGGGTGTAATGTTGCCTGCTTTGGGTTTAAACCTAACGGCGGTGGCAATTTCTAGTGTGTTGTTTGGTGTCTTGCACCTTAGTGGTAATGGACAATGGCCCTATGTAGTCTGGGCGGGGATTGTGGGCTTTGCTTTAGGGTATTGTGCTTTGATCACGGGTAACTTAGTAGTTCCTGTAGTGGCTCATATCATTACTAATTTGGTTTCAGGAACTCTTTGGAAAATTAATTACTGGCAAAAGCAGAAGGCTGAGTCTGGTATTGATGAGTAGGATTTTAAGCTATAACTCATAACCTATAACTGTTTACTCATGATTACTCTATTGATGATTTTATAACAAGAGCGATCGCCGAATTAAATCTAGGCTTAACGATAGTTGATCGCATTGATAGTAGTTCCAACCAGCTTGAAATGGTTTATATTCTACTTAAAAAATAATTAACTATTAAGATTAAAATTTTGTGGTCGAACTTTTATCTCCTGTCACTGTGTACATGGAATAGGCTGATGTTTTCTACACCAAGCCTGAGTACTCATTTGTACTGGGTCAAAAGGACTGCTTAATGGTGGCGTATAGCTGAGATCCAGACTCTCAATATCTTCTACCTTCATCCCGTGATGTAAAGCAGTGGCAAAGATATCAATACGTTTTGCTACTTCACCATGGTAATGACCAACAATCTGCGCTCCCAATAAACGACCAGTATTTAAGTCTCCCGTTACGCGAATTGTAAGCTGATGCGCCCCAGGATAGTAAGCTTTATGATGCCAAGCTTGAGTTTCTACTGTGGCGGGGTTAAATCCCTCTAGAGAAGCTTCATCTTCTCTTAATCCCGTTCTGGCGATCGCTAGATCGAAGATTTTTACCACCTGCGTTCCCAGAGAACCAACAAATTCATGATGACCACCGATGGCATTTTCTCCTGCAATTCGTCCTTGTTTGTGAGCTGTTGTCCCTAATGGTAAATAAACTTTTTTAGCTAGCAAACGATGCCAAGTTTCTACGCAGTCTCCAGCAGCATAAATATCTGCTATGTTGGTTTCCATTTTACGGTTGACTTTGATTGCCCCTGCTATGCCTAATTCGACTCCCGCAGACTGTGCCAATTTGGTTGCAGGTGTGGCTCCTACCGCTACTAATACCATATCGGCAGTTGTCTCAAATTCATTAGAACCTGTAACGACAAGCTGTTTATTTTTGGTTGCGATGGTTTTAACAGAAACTTCGTTAATCACATTGATTCCACGGCTTTGAAGTTTCTCACTTACCATTTGCCCAAAACTAGCAGTAACAGTTTTTAATACTGTAGGAGAATGTTCAACAACCTTTACCTTTAAGCCTCGTAATGTTAGGGCATCAGCCATTTCCATTCCAATATAGCCTCCGCCAACAATCAACGCTGACTTGGGCTGATTTTGAGTTAAATGCTGATGTACCGCAAAGCTATCACCCATCCAGCGCAGAAAATAAACTCCAGGACAATCCAATCCCTCAATCTGAGGTTTTCTAGAGGTCGCACCTGTAGCAATAACTAGCTTTTGATAGTCAATTCGCCGTTCTTGTCCTTGGCTGTCAACTGTGGTTACTATTTTCACGGAAGGATCGATATTAGTGGCTGTATGATTTACTAGTAGTTTGATTCCTAGTTGAGTTATTTCTTCTTGGGTACGGTGAGCAAGATTTTGCCAGTGGGAAACTTCCCCACTGAGAAAAAAAGGCAAGCCACAAATACTATAGTTAGGAAAAGCATCTGATAGCATTACGGTTACTGAAGTTTCAGGCGCTAATTCTTTAACTTTGAGAGCAGCACTAATTCCTGCATCGCTACCGCCGATAATCAGTAATTGAGTCATGATTAATAATCTCAAGAAAGTAACAAAAGTATTGAAGATAAAGCATTTGGCATTAAATTAGCATCTGTTTCTGATGATTTGCTTAAATCAAAATGTAGAATTATTAAAATAAGTCGATATCAATAGACCTCTTGCATAAATAAATTTTTCTCGGTAGAAATTTTATTTCCTGACTTCTGACTTCTGACTTCTGACTTCTGACTTCGATCTCAACTAACAATTTTGATTCGTGCAAGAGGTCTAATATTTTTGGCGTTTCTAAATAGAGATCTAAGAGATAGCGATATTATTCATGCTGAATTTACGTATTAAATCAGCGATACCAGATTGAAATCTAGACTCTAATCGTACCTGCGCGACAATCTCTCAACCACAATTGAACACCACGACCAATAATACCGTTGGTAGTTTCTCTTGGAGGTGCTGGAGGCGTGTTTGCTGTTGAATTTCCATAACGAGAAAACATCATCACAGTCCGCCAACCGCTATCTGTCTGGGTTAGAAACAGCCAGTGATAAGTTTGAATATCCACAACTTTATTATTTAGATACTGTCTTTCTAAAACTGTGAAAAAAACCTGTTGCGGGTCTTGATCGTCTATGGGGCTATATTGAATTCTCGGTAAACCCAAAGGCTCGAACTCCGCCGCGCTAGCAGTCACAATATAATTTTCAATCCCTGCCCTTTGATTAAGATCCTGCGTCCGTTGAATTACGCGATTACTATAACTTGGTAAATCATCGAGCAATAGTTGAGTTAACTTATTAATGTTATCAGGACAAGAAAACTCTTCTCGCAGCGGTTCATTGCCTTCACTTTTGGTTAATAGTTGTGACTTACCAGATGCCTGGGGAAGGAAAATCAGATTTCCAGAACAAATCCCGATCACGGCTGTTGTCAGGATGCGTATGGACACAAGGGAAAATAAATTAAGCTTCACCACAAGTAGATATAGTTAATTATATTTAGGTATATGTTTAGCTAATTAAGCGAATAAACTTTTTCTTGCCTACTTGTAGCACTTTTCCTGTCAATTCAGCAGGGGAGTCAAAGGCTATGTTAACATCTGTCTGGCGATCGCCATCTAAACGAACAGCCCCACCTTGTATCTGTCTTCGACCCTCCCCACTGCTTTTACACAAGCCACTGGCACCCAAAATATAAAAAAGTTTGGCGGGAAATTCTACTTCGGATAGGGAGTATTCGGCAATATCGCCTCCTGCTGTATTTCCCTGAAGCACAATCTGTTCAGCGGTTTGTTTTGCCTGCAATGCGGCATCTAAACCATGAAACTGTGATGCTATTTCAGTTGCCAGTAATTTTTGGGACTCGCGGGGATTGTCAGGTAATTGCGATAAATCTTGATTCGTTAACAGTTCAAAGTATTCTGGTAGTAGCTGGTCAGGAGTTTTTTCTAACTTGGAGTACATTGATAACGCATCTTCGCTGAGTCCAACATAGTTATTGAGAGACTTAGACATTTTCTGTACCCCATCAGTACCAATCAAAATTGGCAGCAGTAAGCCAAACTGAGGTGTTTTATTAAAATGTCGCTGTAGATCTCGCCCAACAGCAATATTAAACTTTTGATCCGTACCTCCCAACTCCACATCGGCTTCAACGGCTACCGAGTCGTAACCCTGCATTAAGGGATATAAAAACTCATGGAGAAAGATGGGCTTTTCTTGTCCATAACGTTCGGCAAATCCCTCTTTCGCCAGCATTTGTCCTACGGTCATGGTTGCCAATAATTCTTGAATCTGTACCAGGTCTAGTTTACTTAACCATTCGGAATTGTAGCGGATTTCCAACCGTCCTGGAGTCTCAAAATCAAGGATTGGTTTTAACTGATCTAAATAGCTTTGAGCGTTAGCTTTAACCTCTTCTGGGGTCAACTGACGACGCACATCAGACTTACCTGTAGGATCGCCAATTTGGGCAGTAAAATCGCCAATTATTACCACCGCAGTATGTCCTGCATCTTGAAAAGCCCGTAACTTACGAAACGGAATACTATGACCCAGATGAATATCGGTACCTGTGGGGTCAATACCCAGCTTGACTCGCAACGGGCGACTGCTTGAAGCTATGCGTTGACAGAGATTCTCGTTGGGATCATTGGAGTCTGGGCGGTCTGGAAAAATTTCGCTAGTGCCTCTATGCAGCCACTCTAAGTTGTTACCCGAATCAGAAGATGACATTACCCAATTACTCTTAAAAAAATTAACTTTAGTCAGATTACCAAAGTATCAGACTCTTTACCTTGAATTTATCAACATAAACTTCATGAGGTATGGTTTGGTCAGATATGGGAACCTTATGTGCCTGGTAGAAAGTACATAGCGTGGGGAATCCCAGGTAGACCGATAACCCCAAAGTTCAGAGGTACTGGAATATTGAAAATGAAGATTGAGTATTCAGTTGATTCAACTAACAATTTAGGACAGCTACGAGATATCAGAAGATTGAGATAATTCTAGATTAATTGAGATCGCTTTAATCTTACTTTTCGCTGCGTGACTTTATTGTTTACCACTTTTCATTAGCACAAAAGTCCCTTACCCTAGCAATATTGCATACTGCTCACTGATTCTATGCCTTCTGGAGTTGTACACGATCGCATTACACTTTGGCTGCTTCCCTGGATCGTTGGAGGGACTTATATTCTAACTCGCAACGCGGAATTAACCTTACTTCTCTCTGGCAGCTACTTGTTCAGCGGCATGATGTTTGGACCCGATCTCGATATTCGCTCTCTACAGTTCAAACGCTGGGGTTTCATTCGCAATATCTGGCTGCCCTATCGCCAGATGATGCGCCACAGATCAATATTTTCCCATGGTTTGATTGTTGGTACATGTGTTCGCTTAATATATCTTGGTTTAATTATTGCTTTTATTGCTATCTTTGCTGTAGCGATCGCTCAGTTGATTTTTGGTTTTCCCTGGAATTGGCACAGTTTTGTTGGGGGTAAATTAAATTTATTGATTACCAAATATCCATCTGAGGCGATCGCTATATTTATCGGCTTAGAAATAGGCGCGATGAGCCATAGCATCAGCGATTGGATTAGCTCTTATCGCAAACTTTATCTCAAAAAGAAACAAAACAAACCGAAGCCAGCAGCTATAAAAAGACGCAGACGCCAAGCAAAAATTTTTCAAAAGAAAAAATAACTTTACGGTAATCACAAGAGCGATCGCTTTTATAGCCGTACAAAGTTAAATTAGGACAAGTTTATTTGACTGCTCGTAGGTAGAAGGTAGAAGGTAGAAGGTAGGGGGCAGTATTCCAACATTGTCCTAACTCAAATACGTAATGCTATACAAGGTATAAATCAATGTAGGTTCTGCATTTCAGACAGACTATCAGCTTAATTAAGTTTGAACAGAGTCTGGATTATGGTTTGAAGGATCAACAAAAATCTCTAAATGATTATTAACTTATTTTTCTTGCTTTTGGTAGATTAGTTTTAGACCATTGGTTATACTTTTTGGTTAAGGCAAATAGCTACTATGCAAATAGTTTAGACAAGGCTAATCGTAAATCTATTAATTACTTAGCCTTAGTCTATTGCTTTGTATAAAAACAAAAGCATCACTTTGTCGTTACTTTTTCAGCATTTATGAATTTATTATCCAAAATAGAAATACAAAATTTGTACCAAGAAAATGACAAGTTCTGCGTTTCTATTTATCTCCCTACGTTACAAGCAGGACAAGAAACAAGACAGAATTCAATTCGGTTTAAAAATTTGCTAGATGAAGCAGAATCAAAATTAGTAGCTGCGGGTTCTAGTGATGAAAAAGCCAACGAAATCTTAAAAGCAGCCAAAGCGAAAATTGAAGACTACGATTTTTGGCAACATCAGGGGTCAGGTTTAGCCTGTTTTATTGCTCAAAGTAAAACTCGCTATTATCGTTTACCGCAGAATTTTTCAGAATTGGTTGTAGTTAGCGATCGCTTTTCTCTCAAACCATTGTTGCCTCTACTTACCACTGATGCTAGCTTTTATTTACTTGCGTTGGCTCAAAATGAAGTTCGTTTGTTTCAAGTCAGCAAATATAGTATTCAGCAATTAGACTTACCTGAAGATGTTCCCGCCAGTTTAACAAAGGCATTGCGTTACGATGACCCTGAATCACAACTACAATCCCATAGCGCCAGAAGCGATCGCAATCCCATCTATCACGGGCAAGGAGTTGGCAATACGGATAACAAAGATGAAATTCTGCGCTATTTTCAGCAAATTGATCGAGGATTGAGTCCAGTTTTTGAATCGGCACCAAAACCTTTAGTCTTGGCGGGAGTAGAATTTTTACTGCCTATTTATCAAACAGCTAATTCCTATAGCCGTCTGCTTTCTCAGGGAGTAATAGGAAATCCTGAGAATACCTCCCCAGAAGAATTGCAACAAAAAGCTTGGCAGGTTATCCAACCTAATTTTCAACAAGCTAAACAGGATGCCGAAGAAAAATATCAACAGTTGCTAACTACTGAACAAGCCAGTGCCAACATCGAGCAAATTATTCCCGCTGCTTATCAGGGACAGGTCGATACCTTATTCATTGCCGATGATTTTCAATGTTGGGGTAAATTTGAACCACAAACAAATTCTATTCAGATAGAAAATAATTTTGCTTCTGAAAATCAGGATTTAGTAGATGTAGCTGCGAGCAAAACTTTCTTACAAGATGGCATGGTTTATTTGCTACCCAAAGACCAAATGCCCAACAATGAGTCTCTTGCCGCTATCTATCGTTATCCTATCTATGCTAATGCTTGATAAAGTTTAAAGAAATCCAGCATTGCTGTTTAATCTTGAGCTAAAGTAATAAAGTTTCTTTAGCTCAAGCTATCCAGTAACAGCATTCCTCCCAAGATAGCCTCAGTAAAGACACCACCAATATTAGACTTCTTGCACGAATCATAATTAAATACCTTTCCAAGAGGTAAAGGGTTAAAGGTTAAAGGTAAAATAGATTAGTCTGCTATTCATCCAAGAGGTCTATTGTAGTTGTAATATCGGCGATCGCTGTTTGGGTAAGACTCGAATGTGAAACTTTATTTCTAATCCCCAATCCCCAATCCCTAATCCCCAATCCCCAATCCCCAATCCCCAATCCCCAATCCCCAATGCCCAATCCCCAATCCCAAAATAGACTATCCCATATTTAATTAAACCTACTTACTTATACAGTTCCATCACTCGATCAATTCCCATGCGCGATCGCACTTCTAAATCTAAGCTGGAAGTATGACCTAAGTTAAAATGTTGTGCCGCAGCGCAGCCGATCATCGCTGCATTATCAGTACAGTACTTCAAAGGGGGAAAATATACTTTGAGGTTGTGTTTCTCAGCGGCGGCTTGCAAGTATTTTCTCAAGCCACTGTTTGCTGCTACACCACCGCCAATAGTAATAGTATCTAAGCCATTATCTAAAGCACATTTAACACTACGTTTAGTTAATACTTTCGCTACTGTATCTTGAAAGCTAGCAGCCACATCAGCAACAGGAATGCCTCCTTGTGTCTCTAGTTTTTCGGTTAGCCTTAAAACTGCGGTTTTCATTCCGCTGAAGCTAAAGTCGTAAGGATGATACCCCCTGCCATCTGGTAAAGATATTCTGCCTTCTGGTAAGGCAAAGGCTTTAGGATTACCCTCTTTTGCCAGACGATCAATCACGGGTCCCCCTGGATAACCCAGATCTAATAAGCGCGCCACCTTATCAAATGCCTCTCCCGCCGCATCATCTCTAGTTGAACCCAGAAGTTCATATTCTCCGTAATCTTTAACGTGAATACTGCTGGTATGCCCCCCCGAAACCAGTAAACACAAAAAAGGTGGCTCTAATTCTGGCTGAGTAAGGTAAGAGGCATAAATATGACCTTCGAGATGATGCACCCCCAAAAACGGCTTACTATAAATCATGGCTAGGGTCTTCGCCACTGCCATCCCCACTAACAAAGCCCCTACCAAACCAGGAGTACAGGTAGCTGCGATCGAATCAATCTCTTGCCAGGATAAATTAGCTTCTGCCATCGCCTGAGTTATACAAGGATTGATAATTTCGAGGTGTTGCCGCGAAGCTAATTCGGGAACAACCCCACCATAGGTTTGGTGTAGTTCAATCTGAGAAGAAACAATACTACTTAAAACTTGACGATTCTTTACGATTGCCACCGCAGTTTCGTCACAACTTGTTTCGATCGCTAAAATTGTTGCCATCCTTTGATAAGTTGATTTACAAGAACATATCTGTTCGCCTAATCCAGAGCTTTAAGGGCAAATGCACTATACCAAAGGTAATTTACTCTTGGCTGATCTGCATTGCTTGCTTCAAAGCAGGATTAGATTGCGTATAAGAAATATCTTTGCGCTTTTGTACAAACACAATAACTATCTGTCACAAAAGGAAACATATTCATGAGAAGGTTGTTTGCTTTAATACTAGTATTTACGCTTTGGTTTGGTTTTGCCCCAAGTGCGAATGCTGATGAAGTAGCGGGTTTGACTCCCTGTGGAGAAAATCCTGCTTATGTTCAAAAAGCTAAAAATTTCCGTAACACTACTGACGATCCTAACTCTGGTCAAATTAGAGCCGAGCGTTATGCTGAGGCACTCTGTGGACCAGAAGGCTATCCTCACCTAATCGTAGATGGTCGCTGGTCACACATGGGAGATTTCTTTATTCCGAGTGTCATGTTTTTATACATCGCTGGCTGGATTGGCTGGGCTGGTCGTTCGTATCTAATCGCGGTTAGAGATGATAAGAATGCGGAAAACAAAGAAATCGTAATTGATGTTCCCTTGGCCGTTAGCAAAATGCTAGCTGCTGCTACTTGGCCTCTACTGGCTTTTGGGGAAATTACTAGCGGCAAAATGTTCGCTGACGAATCGGAAATTACCGTTTCTCCACGCTAAATTAGGTTTTTTATTTCATAGGAGGATAATATGGGAGACTTACAAAAGTTTCTTTCCACTGCCCCAGTATTAATTATGGCTCTGCTGACTTTTACAGCAGGGATTTTAATTGAATTTAATCGGTTTTTTCCCGATTTATTGTTTCACCCCCTTAGTTGACCTAAAATTTACTCAAACTAAGGTTTTCTTAACTTAAATATCTATGTCGATTTTCAGCGGAGGTGCTGGGAATTTACATTTTATTCCCTGCGGTTGATGTGATTATTAATCGCAGTTTTTTTATACTTTAATATAATCAGTTTGGTTTTGATTTTAGAACTACTAAGATAAATTGTATTAAAAAAAATAGTTATGATCGGCAGCACTAATATTATTAAAGATAAGCAAAATCGAGATAAATTACATACCATTGATAATTACTTATTAATTTTTGCCCGCATCTTTCTAGCTGCTATTTTTATCTGGTCGGGGAGCAATAAAATTCTCAACCCAGCTGCAGTTCAAGAAAATATGTCTGCTCATGGGATGCCTTTGACATTCTTTTTTTTAGTAGGGGCGATCGCGTTAGAGATTGTAGGCGGACTCTTAGTTTTGCTAGGAATCAAAACTCGTTGGGGAGCAATTATGCTGATAGTTTTCTTAATTCCTGCTACCTTGATTTTTCATACAGACTTTTCCACCGAAATAGAACAAGCGATGTTTTTAAAAAATCTGGCAATGTTGGGCGGACTGCTGATGTTGCTAAGAAGCGATGCTTTGAAAGAATAAATTGTTGCGTAACACTATTGAAAAGTTTAATGACTGCACTGTATTTATATGACAAATAATATTAATAGATGGTATTTACAACCTCAGGAATAATGACATCCTGCTTCGTAGCGAAATACATTGCAATCTTATTTTCCCAGTATGCAGCCTCATTAATAAATAGGGGATAAACTGTATTATTTCCTTGATAAACCACATTTTCACCATCAAATCGGTTAAAAATAATAGTATTAGGAGCCAAAGCACAATAATCATTTCCGTGTAGCTCCTGAGAGACTATCCCTATAATATATCCTGAGCTATCTGTAGGAAAATAAATAGTTTCAAACATAGAATATATTGGAATATTTTTAAGAGAAGAAGGTTGTTGATTGTAGTTAGTTTGCTCAATATAATCTAATATTTGTTTTACTAATATTTCAGCGCGACTAAACCAAACAGGATCGATTACGTTAGGTGCGATCGCTCCCATTTCTACGGTAAAACCCAGGGGAAATAGATGCCGAAAGCGATTTTTAGGCTGATTGCTATTAGAGCGGACAACTTTGACTAGAGGATTGATTGATATCAAATATGCTGCTAACTGCAAATTGAAAGGATGGTCGTTACTCAACATTAAAGTTAGACCCATATTTGAGGTACTAGTATGAAAATCAAGAATAAAATCGAAATTAGATTCTTTAACTTGTCGATAAACTTTTTGAGCTAATATTTGCTCATAAAGCTGCTTGTTACTATTAATCTCTTTTAAATCAAAACATCTGTTGAGATCAATCTCACAATATCTTCGATTTAATTTAATAGCTTTTTGGTTGATTAATAAAGTTTTACTAACAAAGCTTTTTCTATAAATTAAATTAGGGTTTGTTTCAAATTTTTTAATTAAATAAATCCCCGTTTTCTCATTTCCATGTATTCCTGCACATAAGAGAACTTGATTTATGGAAGTCATGACAGCTTTATCAATAGTTTTCTCAAATATACCGAAGAAATTTAGATCATCGTTACGGTATCTGTTTATCTAAATAATTTTAAAACTATAATACCAAATAGAAAAAAAATACAATAGACAACTTGAGTGAGCATTGCCTCCTTACTTCTTTAAATTATCTATAGCGGTTTCCAAACTAGTGAGGTACATCTCAATCAACCATTAACTATCAACTATTAACAGAAACCGAGGTCTAGACTATACCGCATTAAAATGAGAAAGACGCTTTGCCACGCCGCATCTACCGCTATATGTGTTGCCAACATTGGTTAATTTGGGATAAACAACGAAACCAAATGATGAATCTATTGGAGCTTTGAATTTATTAAATTTTAACTATTTTGGCTTTTATGAAAATTGAGATTATGGCTAGTAGCTGTAGATGTTGCTCAATAGCAAATAGATAAGCTAACTCATGACTTTATTTATCTGACAGTCTCAATCTTGAGACAAAAATCATTCAATAATCAAGGTGAACTAACAGTCTGAAATGAATTAACCTGATTACCAAATTGCCAGATGATTCGGATATCACGCCTGTGTTAAGCATCCCTTATTGCTGCTGCCTTCCGACCCTGACAAGGTTCGGGCGTTAATACTGCATGAGTCCGAATCATTAACTAGCATAGCATATTTTGAGGTGTTCAGAATTCAAAGCTTTTATTTAACACGCAAATAACAATACTCAGCAGGCTAGGGATTGATTATTTGACTTGACCAAAACGACGATCGCGCTGTTGATAAGTAGATAAAGCCTTGTGAAATTCCACTCGGTCAAAATCTGGCCAGAGAGTTGGGGTAACATAAATTTCAGCGTAAGCCATTTGCCACAGTAGAAAGTTACTTAAGCGCATCTCACCACTAGTACGAATTAAAAGATCAGGATGGGGAATACCTTGAGTGTAAAGATGTTGCTCAAACACTTCCTCTGTAATCTGCTCGGCGCTGAAATATCCTTGTTCTACTTTAGAAGCGATCTCTTGACAAGCCTGAATAATCTCGTGTCTGCCACCGTAGTTAGTGGCTATCGTAAACTGAATGCCCTGATTGTTTTTTGTAACCTCCATAGAACGATCTATTTCTTGGCGAAGAGACTCGGGTAAATCTTTTAAGTTGCCCACAAAACGAATCTTGACGTTTTCTTGGATCATCTCTTCTAATTCTCGTCGTAACACTCGCTCAAATAAAGTCATCAAAAACTGTACTTCTACTTGAGGTCGTCCCCAGTTTTCGGTTGAGAAAGCATAGGCAGTTAAAGCTGGAATACCCCAGTCTTTACAGCAACGCAATAAGTCTTTGAGTGCATCCACACCCTTTTGATGTCCGACAATACGTGGTTTTCCTTGGCTTTTGGCCCAGCGACCATTACCATCCATAATCACCGCTACATGCTGGGGTAGACGGGTGCTGCTTAAATCCGTGGGTAACTGTTGCAAAGTGATTGACTCGACGCTCATTGTTTGACTTTATAGGGGCGTGATTTGAGGAAAATTGAGGTTAGCAAACGTTGCCAGAATCTCTAAATTGGAATGTATCAACTGCATGACTAAATTATCACCAGACACCCCCAGATTTTCTAATTTTGAAAATGTGGACTACCTAAATTAATGGTTTAGCAGTAATGATTAGACTTGGAATCAGACCAATTAATAAATCTTAATGTAATATAGATTGATGACTAATGATCAATGTTTTTTGCGAGAATTGGGCGGTAGTGAGCGTAAGATGCGTTCCAGCAGAATTTTTCCCTGAAAACCAATCTTACGACTCAGACGTACTGCATCACCTTCTACTATAGGGGTAAATCTAGCCTGTAATAGCTCTTTTAGTTTACTACTGGTTAGTGGTCTATTTAACACTCCCTTTTCTGCTAGAGAAATGGAGCCAGTTTCTTCGGAGACGACAATACATAAACATTTTTCCACTCGTTCCGTAATTCCCATCGCTGCACGGTGGCGGGTTCCTAATTGGCGAGAAGCGGAACGTTCTGAGAGAGGTAGAATTGCAGCGGCAGTTATAATCCTCGAACCACTAATCACTACTGCACCATCATGTAGTAAGGTGCTGGTTTGAAAAATTGTTTGCAACAGCTCTTTAGAAACCTCTGCATTCAAATTAACGCCAGCAGAAACAAAATCTTCTTCTTCCAAAGAACCCGTAGTTTCCATCAGCACTAGCGCCCCTGTACGATTTTGCGATAGTTCTTTAATTGCTTCGACAATCCGATCAATTACGCTATCTGGCTGAGTTTTTGGTCTACCAGAGCCTTTAAATAATTTCACTACCTCGCCACGCCCAATCTGTTCCAGCAGACGACGAAATTGCGATTGAAATATTACTGCCATGGCAACAGCAGACCCGAGGACTAATTTTTCCAGCAAGAACTTAAGCAATTGAAGTTCTAACTGTCCGCTGACTACCGTTGCCAACATGAGGACAATAAACCCTCTCACCATCCATAAGCTACGACGTTCTCCCTCGCCAATAATTAGCAGGAGAGCATAGCTCAGAATTAATACTAAGCCTAAATCGATGATATTGATTAAATCTGGCAACCAGGAACTAACCTGATTTAAGTCAGGAAGCAAACCCGACAATGACATTATTTTAGTTACTTGACTGTGAATGGTTAGCGGGACAAAAACTAGAATTAGGGGTTTTGAATGACTCCAAAGCCCTTTTGAGCAGCTATCAGCTTCTATTAAATGGCATGCTGGCTTAGATACTAAGGTCTATCCTTAATGTTTTACCAGTCTTTCAGGTAAGCGATCGCGTGCAATCAAGTTATGGTAGGTTTCGCGTTCAATAATTAAATTGGCTTCCCCTTCGCAAACTATAACCGCCGCTGGTCTTCCAATACGATTGTAATTAGACGCCATGCTGTAATTGTATGCTCCTGTATCCAAAACTGCCAAGATATCTCCAGGTTCAGTTTTTGGTAAAGCAACATTTTTAATAATTACGTCCCCTGATTCACAATGTTTTCCCGCTAGAGTTACCTCTTCTACCAAAGGTGCCATCATCCGATTGGCAATCACCGCGCAATATAAAGATTGATAAGTAATTGGTCGGGGATTATCTGACATGCCCCCATCTACGGCAATGTAGGTATTGAAGTCAGGAATTTCCTTACGGCTGCCTACAGTGTATGCCGTGACGCAAGCCGAACCAATTAACGATCTACCTGGTTCAGCAATTAGTTTTGGTAATGGCAACTTTTGTGACTGACACACCTGTTCAACTGACTGACTGACTGCCTTAACCCATTCTGAAATGCTTGGAGGATCATCAGATTCAGTGTAACGAATTCCTAATCCTCCACCAACATTAAGAGTTGTTACAGGCAAGCCATAATCTTGGGCTTTTTTCAGCCAATTAACTAGTACTCCCGCTAAATCTTGATGGGGTTGACGTTCAAAGATTTGTGAGCCGATGTGGGCATGTAGTCCTATACAACTGAGGCTGTTTTGTTGACTTAGATAACTAAAGACTTCTTCTAGCTGATTGGGATCAAAACCAAACTTACTATCTAAATGTCCTGTACGAATATACTCATGGGTATGACATTCAATACCAGGAGTTAGACGGATCATAATTGGCACAGGCTGCTGGCTTTTGTCTGAGGCGATTTGCGATAGAGTTTTCAACTCCAGCCAATTATCCACCATGATAGTACAGCCCGTTTCGACTGCTAATTCTAATTCAGCAGTCGACTTGTTATTACCATGAAAATAAATTTTGTCTTTGCTGACTCCAGCTTCGAGAGTTGTATAGAGTTCACCACCAGAAACTACATCAAAACCCAGTCCCTCACTATCAATAATGCGGCAGACAGCTAGGCAACTCCAGGCTTTGGAAGCATAAATAACCTGAGATTCTCCACCGTAGTAAGTAGCAAAACTATCACGATACTGACGGCAAGCTGTTCTCAGGGTAAATTCGTCCAACACATACAAAGGAGAACCGTACTGTGCAACTAACTGTTGCAGTTCACAACCGCCAATTGACAACTGATCGTTGCTGTTAACTTTGGCAGTTAAAGGCATTAATTCTTGATTGGGAGAAGGCGGAATCTCCAGACTGGTAATTTGAGGAACATAGCGATGTCCCGTATTTGGTAAACTGCGATCAGTCGAAAGCATAGTGATAACTTTATTTAAGAGCGTGTAAATTCATTCATATTTAACGTCTAGTGTGAATTAAGATTGTTCTCTAAATAGCCTAAATCGAACAGGAAATAAAGCTTTTATAGTTTTAAGCAGCCGAATAAAGACTTAATTTTCTTGAAATAGCCTTAAAAAATTAGCTTTCACGAAGTCAGAGGAAGCCCCCTGCTTTTAGCGCGGGGTCTCTCTGAGCCTTTCTTAAAGCTAAAGGCTAAAGGCTAAAGGCTACGAACTAATAACTTAGAGAGCGAAGCTAATTCACACTAAGCGTATTTAGTTACTTTCTAGTTTACAGTTGTCCAGTGGTAAAAATATAGTAAGGTGGATGACTATTAGCTGAATGACTCATTTTGAACTGTCAGCCATCAGTAGCAATAGGAGCATTAGCCAAGCGACTCCATTCATTCCAAGAACCATCATAGTTTCTGACGCGATCGCAGCCGAGCAGATATTTGAGAACATACCAAGTATGACCTGACCTGCCGCCCACAGCGCAATAGGGAACAATTTCTTGGTTAGTTGTAATCAAATCACCGTAAATTTCCTGTAGCTGGTCAGCAGATTTGAAAGTGCCGTCTTCATGGTGAGCTAATTCGTAGTCGATATTGATCGCACCAGGAATATGTCCTCCTTTTTCGTCTGCTTGGGGTGCCGCTTCGAGATAAATCTCTCCTCTATATTCTTGAGGTGTACGAACATCGAGCAAAATAGGAGCGTTTTGTTCCATAGACTTTTTGACTTCTATTGTGGAAATTCTCAAAGAATTATCCAAGTCTTTAATTTGATAGTTGGTAGGTTTAACTTTAGTTTCACCTGTAGTCAAAGGGAACCCTTCTTCTTGCCACTTTTGCCGACCTCCATTGAGAATCCTAACGTCGCGATGTCCAAATAATTTGAGCTGCCAAAACGAAGCGCCAGAAGCCGCAGCATGATCACCATGAACTATTACTACAGTGGTTTCATTAGCAATACCTGAATTAGATAGCAGTCTAGACATAGATGCTGGGTCGAGATTCATACTCATGTTAGATGAGAGTTGTGTTATTACTGACCAAAAAATTGAGCCAGGAATGTGTCCTTGGTCATAAGCTTGAGAATTGAGATCGATCTCGATAATACGTAGTTGAGGATCATCTAAGTGTTCTGCTAACCACTGTGTTGACACTAAAGTTTCTGGGTGGGCATAATTCATGGCAAAAGATCTTTTGTATGCTTGATATGTTAGGTATTCTAAAAATCTATAGGCTCAGTTCATAGTCCCCAAAAGGGTACAGTTTTAACCACAACCAGAGATGTCAGACTCTTTAACAGCTTTATTTAAAGCGATCGCCAAAACCCCCAACGAACAAGCTTTGCATAGTCAGATAATTCCTCAAGTTAGCGCCTATTTTGCAGCCAAACGTTGTCGGTTGTTTATACTTGCTCGACTCCCCCGTCAAGCATCACGGCTGTTTGAGAAAGCCTTATCTTTAGAACACAATCCCGTCCTGAATTATTTATTTAAGTATCATGCTCCTATACATGAAGCAGCAATAGCCGAAGCGTCTGAATGGCAAATTATCTGCCCCCGTTTTGATCATGGTCATGTAATGGCTGGACCAATTGTTGCCAATGGTTCATTAATTGGTGGTTTAGGAGTAACCCGCGATCGCTTTACATCTGCTTTTAATGATCAGGATATTGCCGACATTAGCGGTCTGTGTTTACACATATCAACTTTTCTGGTGCAGCAACAGTTATCTACAGTAAAATTTAGTTCGTCAAAGCTGGAGTTACTAACCCCCAGAGAGCTAATGATCGCGCAATTGGTTGCTCGTGGCTTAACTAATGCTGAGATAGGCAAAGAGCTTTGGATTCAAGAAAATTCTGTCAAACAGGCTCTCAAGCGGATGTTTCGTAAGTTAAATATCTCCTCCCGCACTAGTTTAGTTTCCCTGCTGCTGAGGAATTAGGGGCGTTGGTAAATGCGCAATGTTAATTGTATATTTTACTTATCAAGTAAAAATACACAACTTTTAAAAGCTAAAGGCTAAAGGCTAAAGACTACGAGCAGTATTATTTTGTATGCCATTACATAAATTACCAACGCCGAATTAGATATTATTTTTTTGATTCAATAGTTAGTTAAATATATATATATCTAATATGTAAGCTCAATTTTTTTTGGTGAAAGAGATTAAAATCAGACAGTTAACTTCTGAAGAAGTACCAGCAATAGTCGCCTTGGATCGAATATGTTTGGGTGGATTATGGACAGAGGAAGCTTATCTAAGAGAAATAAATAGCGATAAAAGCATTTTATTAGCTTTGCATCTGTCTGAACCTGAGTCTAGCAGTTGCTCCCAAATTATTGGCATGTCTTGTCTTTGGTCAATTGTAGATGAGGCGCATATCACTTTGCTGGCGATTGATCCCGATTATCGCCGTCAAGGATTGGGACAGTTGCTGCTACTGGCGCTACTAACAAATGCGATCGCTCGTAAGCTAGAGTGGGCAACTTTGGAAGTCAATGAGCATAATTCAGCGGCAATAAATTTATATCAAAGATACGGTTTTTTGTTGGCAGGGAAGAGAAAAGGATACTACCAACCAGCAGGAGATGATGCTTTGGTTCTCTGGCTTAAGGGTTTGCAGCAGCCAGAGTTACAATCCAAATTAACTCAGTGGCAACGAAACTTGAGCGATCGCCTAAGTACAAATTCTTACTATTTACACCCGAACAAAATCTGTTAATTTGAATACCGTATTTACCGTCTAGCCAAACACAGTCAGGAAACCAGAAGGCTGTGCTAAAATCTCCATAATAAGGGCAAAGCAGGTGGATATTAAGACATGTTTGAACGCTTCACGGAAAAGGCAATAAAAGTGATTATGTTAGCCCAGGAGGAAGCACGCCGTCTGGGTCATAATTTCGTAGGAACTGAACAAATCCTCTTAGGCTTAATCGGAGAGGGTACTGGAGTCGCAGCTAAGGTTCTTAAATCGATGGGAGTCAATCTTAAGGATGCTCGCATCGAAGTTGAGAAAATTATTGGTCGTGGTTCTGGTTTTGTAGCCGTAGAAATTCCTTTCACCCCTAGAGCTAAAAGAGTTCTGGAGTTATCTTTAGAAGAAGCACGTCAGTTAGGTCACAACTATATTGGCACTGAGCATCTACTTCTAGGGTTAATCAGAGAAGGAGAGGGAGTAGCTGCCAGAGTCCTAGAAAACCTGGGCGTAGACTTGTCTAAAGTCCGCACTCAAGTAATTAGAATGTTAGGTGAGACTGCTGAAGTTGCCGCTGGTTCTGGCGGTACTCAGGGCAGAAACAAAACTCCTACTCTCGATGAGTTTGGTTCCAACTTAACTCAAATGGCGGGAGAAGGAAAGTTAGACCCCGTAGTGGGTAGACAAAAAGAAATTGAGCGCGTAATTCAAATTCTGGGTCGTCGGACTAAAAATAATCCTGTCTTAATTGGGGAACCAGGGGTTGGTAAAACAGCGATCGCCGAAGGATTGGCGCAACGCATTGCTAATAAAGATATTCCCGATATTCTCGAAGAAAAACGAGTTGTTACTTTAGATATTGGCTTACTGGTTGCAGGTACTAAATATCGTGGGGAATTTGAGGAACGCCTCAAAAAGATTATGGACGAAATCCGCCAGGCTGGTAACGTAATCCTGGTGATTGATGAAGTACATACCCTAATTGGTGCTGGTGCAGCAGAAGGCGCGATTGATGCGGCTAATATCCTCAAGCCAGCGTTGGCTAGGGGAGAACTACAGTGTATCGGTGCTACTACCCTCGACGAATACCGCAAGCACATTGAGCGCGACGCCGCATTAGAACGTCGTTTCCAGCCAGTGCAGGTAGGAGAACCATCGGTAGAAGAAACTATCGAAATTCTTTACGGTCTAAGGGAGCGTTATGAACAACATCATAAGTTAAAAATATTAGATGAAGCTTTAGAAGCAGCAGCTAAACTATCAGATCGTTATATCAGCGATCGCTATCTTCCCGATAAGGCGATTGACTTAATTGATGAGGCGGGTTCTCGGGTTCGTTTGATTAATTCCCAGCTTCCTCCAGCAGCTAAAGAACTAGATAAAGAACTGCGGGAAATCTTAAAGCAGAAAGACGACGCCGTCAGATCCCAGGATTTTGACCAGGCTGGAGAATTGCGCGATCGCGAAATGGAAATCAAAGAGCAGATTCGCACTATTGCTTCTAATAAGAAAAACGAAGCTGATGATGGAGATGATTCTCCCCATGTAGATTCTGAGGAAATCGCTCACATAGTTGCTTCTTGGACAGGAGTACCAGTTAATAAAATCACTGAATCTGAGTCTGAGAAACTAATGCACATGGAGGATACCCTTCATCAGCGCATTATCGGTCAAGAGGATGCGGTAAAAGCTACCTCTCGCGCTATTAGAAGAGCTAGAGTTGGTTTGAAAAATCCCAACCGTCCTATTGCTAGTTTTATCTTCTCTGGTCCAACTGGTGTGGGTAAAACTGAGCTAACCAAAGCCTTAGCAACTTATTTCTTTGGTTCCGAAGATGCGATGATCCGCCTGGATATGTCTGAGTACATGGAACGCCATACCGTTTCTAAACTGATTGGTTCTCCTCCAGGATATGTCGGCTATAACGAAGGTGGTCAACTAACCGAAGCAGTGCGTCGTCGTCCTTATACCGTCGTGCTGTTTGATGAGATCGAAAAAGCACACCCTGACATCTTCAATATGCTATTGCAGATCTTAGAAGATGGTCGCTTAACTGATGCCAAAGGTAGAACAGTAGACTTCAAGAATACTCTGTTGATTCTGACCTCTAACATTGGTTCCAAAGTGATTGAAAAAGGTGGCGGCGGTCTTGGTTTTGAGTTTGCTGACGACCAAGCAGAAGCCAAATACAACCGTATTCGTTCTTTGGTTAATGAAGAGCTAAAAAGCTACTTCCGTCCCGAGTTTCTCAACCGTCTCGATGAAATTATTGTCTTCCGTCAGCTAAACAAAGACGAAGTCAAACAAATCAGCGAAATCTTACTCAAAGAGGTGTTCCAACGCTTAACTGAGAAAGAAATCACTCTCGAAGTCACTGAGAAGTTCAAGGAACGTTTAGTAGACGAAGGCTTCAATCCAGCATATGGTGCGCGTCCCTTACGTAGGGCAATTATGCGCCTTCTAGAAGATGTTCTGGCTGAAGAGATTCTCTCTGGTCGTCTTGGAGAAGGAGACACCGCAGTAGTGGACATTGATGAGGAGAATAAAGTAGCGATTATTCCCCAAAAAGAAAAAGTAGAATTACTTCCTTCTTCTTAATTAATCAATAGCAATTGAATAATTCTGAATAATTTATGTAGGTGGTGAAGATGTAAAAGTCTTCGCCTTTTTTATTGCAAAGTTGACTATTGCTATGATGAGTCAATATTTTTTCTAGTTCTTCTTTTTCGATTTTCTTTAACTCTAGTCGTTCGCTTTCATACCTCAAATTAGCAATGCAGAAATATTAATATAGATAGAGCTTAAGCCATAGTTATTGATTGATGCTATTTTGGTATGAACCAAAAATCAACCGTTAGTTAATATTAAACCTCATCGACAATGGTTAGCTTCCTTAAAAAACGACTACAGGTTTTTGTCTCTTCTACATTTCTCGATCTTAAACAAGAACGTCAGGCTGCTGTTTCCGCAATCCTCAGTGCAGGACATATACCTGCGGGGATGGAACTGTTTACCGCGGGTGATCAATCGCAAATGGAAGTAATTAAACAATGGATTGATGAAAGTGATGTTTATTTACTAATTCTTGGTAGTCGCTATGGAAGCATTGAACCAGAAACACAGAAAAGCTACACTCATCTTGAGTATGAATATGCGGTATCGAAAAACAAGCCTTTATTTGCTTGCGTGATTAAGAATAGTAAAGAGTTAGAATTTATAATTCATTATTATAATTCTAGCGTTATACAGTTATGGTAATTTGAGGAACATATAGATAAAAGTAATATATTATCTCCATTTAAGGGTATTCTTTTACAATTATCTGAGAAAAACCTTGTAAACTATGAAATAGAAGACAAGGGAGATTATAAAGCATGTTATTTTTGCTTGAATCAGAATGGATATAAATTTCTCAACTGGATAGATGCGCAAACATTAAATTGAGAAACTTATTATGTTAAATTTACAGTATTTTTTATTTCCACCTCAAACGATCAAAGTAACGTCCAGAGATAAACACAGACAAGCACAGATTGATGAATCTGTTGTTCTCAAAACTAATTTTCTGGAGTGGTAGTCTTTAGCGCAAAAAGTCGTATCCATGTCTGTTTTTAACTTTCTATGATCTTTAATTTAATTACGCTTACATACTTGTAATTAAGATAATTAGCTGAATAAACAACAAGCTTGCTTTCGATAATATAAGTAATAGAATAAGAATTAATAGTAATTAGCAATTATGGATTATCGCGATATCATCACCATAGAACCAGGAAAGCGCAGCGGAAAACCCTGTATTCGAGGCATGAGAATTACGGTTTATGATGTTCTTTCTTACTTGGCAGCGGGAATGACTTATGAGGAGATACTTGATGATTTTCCTTATTTAACGATGGAAGATATCTTAGCTTGTCTTAGCTATGCTGCCGAGAGAGAACAACAGACTTTAATAGTCAATAGATGAAACTTTTGTTTGACCATAATCTATCGCCTCGTTTAGTTAATCGTCTGGCTGATGTCTACCCCAATAGCAACCACCTGTTTAATTTACAGTTGGATACTGCCGCTGATTATTTGGTATGGGAATATGCTCGTCAAAACCAATTTATCATTGTTACAAAGGATTCAGATTTTAGTGAATTAAGTCTACTTAGAGGCTTTCCCCCTAAAGTTATCTGGATTCGTATCGGGAACTGTAAAACTAATGAGATTGAGTCTTTAAATTCGTTCTCATACTAAGGAAATCAGAAGTTTCTACAGTGAGTCAAGCTTGGGTATTTTAGTACTTGCTTGATCTTATAGTTGGTTGATGAGCATTTAATCGAAAGTTGATAGCATGCGATCGCTTATTTAATTTCCGACAACAGTCAATTTTTTACGCTACTAATACCCACAAAAGCTCTATCATAAATACTACATAGAGATTAAATCAAAACTCAAAATACCATAATAATTTCAATCGGACGTTAGCTCTTCTAAAATGGCATCCATAACATCGTGAAGAGCCTCAAGAAATACCTGTTGACCACTGTCTAAAGCTGAAAGGAGGTGCTGTTTACCTTGATCTGGTTCATTTAAAGCTGGTTTGAGATCGTTTTGGCAACTGGCAATAGTCATCATGCTCGTACTTTCCTTTTGCTCTATTTTTTAATCATCAACCCCAGAAGATATATTTCTACCAAAAAGTTTCAAAACTTCAAATTTGCTATTTACTTTGGCATTATTTGAAATTAATTTGTAACAAATTAGTAAATTTCTTTTAATTTGTATATAAGTAGCTGGATGTAATTAAATATAAAATAAGCTTTGTTTTAGTATTTAGAGGAACTCAAACCCAAGCAGAATGGCTTCAGAATTTAAACGCTAAACAAGTAAAATATGAAGCTGCTAACGGTAAAGATTATGGTGCCGTCCACGAAGGATTTTTAGGCTTAAGCAACAAACTAAATCCCGATCCTGTGGCGATCGCCAAACAGCTAGATCCTACAATTCCCTGTTACATTACGGGACACAGTTTAGGTGCTGCGGAGCAACTTTAGTAGCTATCAAGATGGCTCAAGCAGTACCTCAAATTAAAGACCAAATTCAACTATATACATTCGCAAGACCAAGAGTAGGCTCGCCTCAATTCGTCCAAGCTCATAGCGAGCTTATTCCCAATTCCTATCGCATTGTTCATTTAGCCGATTCCGTCCCCCTTGTTCCCCCCGTAAGTCTAGGTAATTCCTATGCCCACATCGGTCAGAAATGGGCATTCTTGGCGCAGTTAGAAGACACTCTACTCAATCATGTAATGGATACCTATCAAATGACTATCGATCAAGGTGCAGAAACGAATCAGCCTGATTTACCTTTAGAGCAGTTAGGTATTTAAACGGAGAGGGTGGGATTCGAACCCACGGTACTTGCGTACACTCGATTTCAAGTCGAGCGCGATCGACCACTCTGCCACCTCTCCAGATGCAGCTTCACTATAATAACAGAGAATATTACCTCCTGGACGCAATTAAAAGACCACTGAGATAATAAGCTAAATTTTGTTGGCAGTTAATAATATCAACGAAGTCACCACAGACATCGTCCCTTGGACAAAGTATTTCAGATAATCGTTACTTTGTCATTTATCTAACTCGATGAGATACTTCAAGACAAATCCAGCTTGTACGCAAATGAATTTAGTGACAAGCGATATTTAATGCTAGATAATCTATAAAAATAAGCAAATTACTAATTGCAACACATTGTTGTAGCTTGTCTAGACCTCCTTTTATTATTTATTTTTCTATGCCAACTTCATCACTAAAAAATCGTCATGTATCTTCCGTTATTGATGTACCGCAGCTAGCTTTGTCGGTAGTTGTGCCGATCTACAACGAATCTGAGAGTATTGAAACATTGGTACAGGCGATCGCCGATGCTGTTGTCATCACTAATTTAAGCTACGAAATTATCTGTGTTGATGATGGTTCTAAAGATGGCTCAACTCAGGTATTGACTAATCTTGCCAATAGTAGAACCGACCTTAAAGCGGTTATTCTGCGTCGTAATTACGGTCAAACTCCAGCCATGGCGGCAGGTTTTGAAGCAGCGGCGGGCAAAGTAATTGTCACTTTGGACGGAGATTTGCAAAACGATCCTGCGGATATTCCCATGCTCTTGACAAAATTGGATGAAGGATACGATCTTGTTAGTGGTTGGCGTAGAAAGAGGCAGGATGCGGCATTAACCAGATTGTTACCTTCTAAGATCGCCAACATGATTATTGCCAAGGTGACAGGAGTAAAATTACACGATTATGGTTGCTCTCTTAAGGCATATCGGGCAGAATTAATTGCTGATATGAATCTCTATGGAGAACTTCATCGTTTTTTACCTGCATTAGCTTATATTGAAGGAGCAAGAATTACAGAAGTCCCTGTCCGTCATCATGCCAGACGTTTTGGGCAGAGTAAATATGGGCTTGGGCGAACTATTAGGGTGGTTATGGATTTGCTCACGGTTTACTTTATGAAAAAATTCCTAACTCGCCCCATGCATGTATTTGGTTTAGGTGGATTAATTTCTCTGGCTTTGGGAATTGCTATGGGTTCATATCTGACCATAGTTAAGCTGTTTTTTAATCAAAACATCGGCGATCGCCCGTTACTGATTTTAGCGGTCTTATTAATTATTACTGGAGTAAATTTATTTTGCTTTGGTCTAGTCACTGAACTATTAATGCGTACCTACCATGAATCTCAAAGAAGACCAATTTATCGTATTAGAGACATCTTTGGTAAACAGTAATGGCAAATTGTCACATACTCAATCTGCTGGTTATGGCTGACGAGGACAAATCTTAACTGCGTCTTGTCCAATTCAATAGCGTGTAGTTTAAATAATTAATAATTTATTTCTGAGTGTAGTGATAAAACTTACTCATCTTAATGTTTGCAGCTATTAAGTTGAAAATTCTTATCTTGGAGTTAATCATCCTCAGTTATATTTAGATTTTAGTTCTTGCCATTAATAAATGATGATGTTCAAGTCGATTAGCCACGTTATTTACGACATGGATGGATTACTGTTGGATACAGAATCATTGCATGAGCGAGTCAATAGCCAAATTGCTCAACGTTATGGCAAAATTTTTAATCTAGAAGCGAAAATGGCAATCGCAGGTAGACCAACTTTAGATTCAGCCAAGATTTTAGTTGATTTGCTACAGCTTCCGTTGACCGCAGAGGAATATTTAAAAGAACGCAATCAGATACTTTATCCCTTATATCCAACGGCAAAAACCTTACCAGGAACAGTGGCATTGATTCAACATTTAGCCAATCACCAAATTCCTCAGGCGATCGCATCTAGTTCATCTCGTCATCATTTTGAGCTAAAAGCAGTCAGTCATCAGGAATGGTTAAAGCTGATTCAAGTAACTACTTTGGGTGATGATCCAGAAATTAGCCAGGGAAAACCAGCGCCAGATATCTTTCTACTAACCGCAGCCAGATTAAATGCCCAGCCTGCACAATGTTTGGTATTTGAGGATTCAGTGGCAGGAATGAAGGCAGCGATTCAAGCAGGAATGTCTGTAGTAGCAATTCCCGATCCTGTATTTAATCAAGAGTTGTTTCAAGCAGCAGATCAAATACTTAGCTCAATGGAGCAATTCCAGCCTCAAAACTGGAACTTACCACGGATTGTGTGATAGCTACCGATTTTTAGATATCTTTACCTGTGATCTTG
Source organism: Cyanobacteria bacterium P01_G01_bin.39 (assembly GCA_039180345.1). GTDB lineage: Bacteria > Cyanobacteriota > Cyanobacteriia > Cyanobacteriales > Xenococcaceae > Waterburya. Next base: position 29,202 of record JBCDDK010000053.1, read on the forward strand.
ATCTAAAATAGCGCTAATCCTCTTCAGGAATATCAAGTAATTCTTGCTTTGAGCTTTCCAACTGATGCCATAGATCTTTGATGCGATTATAAGCCTCTTGCGCCGATATTTTACCATTAGTTTCCAAGCCGCAAATGAAAGCTACTTTTTGGGCAAATTCTTGTAAATTAGCGTTAAATACTAAGTTTTGCGGATTATCTGATGATAATTTGCCTCGATAATTCGCTTTGGGATACAAAAATCCATTTTTTCCACTATCTGATTCCTGGCTCATCTTACCTGCTTTAGCTAATCACGGATATATCTAGAACTAAAGCACCATAACTAATAGATGGTTAACTAAGGTTTAACTTCAGATTAAACCAAGAGCGAGCTTTGCTTACTCACCTGTTTGAAATTAAGAGTTTAAAGCCATATGCTAAAATCGTGCCAAATCTAAAACCAACAACTGATGCTAGCTGCCACCAACTCCCCACAACTTAGCACTGTTACTACTAATAACTTGCTGGTAGTTTTTGCTGAATTTCTCAATATAGACGTGAGTGCAGGAGATGCTTCAGCAGATACCCTCAAAACCTACACCAGACAGCTTCATCAATTTCTCCAGTGGTGCGATCGCCGTCAATTAAATCCCGCTACTTTAATCAAAGATGATATCAAAAAGTATCGTCATTGGATGATCAAGCATCAACAATATAAACCAGCGACGATCGCTCTGAAGTTAGCAGTAGTGCGCCGTTTTTATCAAGCTGCGGTAGAAAAGGGTTTAATTGCAATTAATCCAGCAGCAGGGGTTAAGCCACCCCGAGAAAAATCTGACCCCGCTGAAAAAATCACCTTTCTCGAACAAACAGAGGTAGAAACTCTATTAAATACAATACCCCGCGATGGAAGCTTAAAGTCTGCCCGAGATCGAGCAATGCTGGCGATCATGGCGTTGGAAGGAACTCGAACTGTCGAACTACACCGTGCCAATATTGCTAGCTTAGTTAGACAGGGGAATAACTTAGGTATTAGGGTTGAGGGGAAAAGAAGCATTCGAGTTGTCCCTCTAACTCCAGATATTGCCAGGCTGGTAGTTGAATATTTACATCACAGAGAGTCTGACGGGGAAGTATTAAAACCCGCAACCCCTCTCTTTATTGCCACCAGCGTCAATTCCCAGGGCAAAAGAATCTCTCGTCGAGGCATTAGATCCGTCATCGATATTTATTTATCTCAGGCTCATTTAAAACATACGACCGGCAGAACTATTTCTGCTCACAGTTTACGACACACTGCTGGTACATTAGCTTTAAGATCAGGGGCCGATTTACGTCAAGTTCAAGATTTGCTAGGGCATAGTGACCCACGTACTACCAGCATCTATACTCACGTCGGCGATCGCTGGGAAAACAATCCAGCTTTAAAACTCAATATTGATATTCCCTCAATATAGTACTAAAGTTCTATATTGAAGCTCAAATAGACAAAAGATGTGCCAGTAACACCATCAAATATTTCGGAAATTACTACCATAGTCATCGTCAAGATTTCTTAAAATATGTTTACAATAGTAATTAACATAGAGCAAGAAGAAGAAAAAAAAGACTAAAGACTATGGAAAACTTAGAAAATAATCTTTCGCTGGAACAGAAGCTGAATCACAGGCTGTTTAGCGATCGCGTCAAGCAACTATCTCGTGAAGAAGCACAAGAATTATTGATCCAGATGAATCATCAGATGATGATCAAAGAAAATTTGTATCGAGAATTATTTATTGATCAGCAAAAAGACATTGTTGACTCTTTATTTGGCGTCAAGATTAACTGAGGGATTTTAGGTTAATGCCGAGACGTGATGCTACTGATGCCCAGAAGGGAATCCTTTGAATTTATTGCTTTCGGATGATGTGTGCTGTTATCAAAAGCTGATAAAAATTAGATAGAGACAGATAAATGGTTCGACAGCACCAACTTACTTCAGCAAATATTGAAGAAAAATTAGATAAATCATAAATAAAGTCATTAAACCTAAATATTTATCATCACCAATAGCTGATCAATAAAAACCAAAATTAAAATCAGAGCAAACAGAGAAAAGCAAAACTAACTATGGCAAATCAATCTAGCAATACCGTCAGAGATTATTTAAAGGAAATTGGTCGTACTCCACTATTAACAGCAGAGGAAGAGGTAAAATTTGCTAATCAGATTCAAGCCATGTTGCCTTTGCTAGAGAAAGAAGACCTAACCCTTGAAGAAAAAAACGTTATCCGTCAAGGACAAAGAGCAAAACAAAGAATGGTAGAGGCAAATCTACGATTAGTAGTATCCATTGCCAAAAAATACCAAAATCGCGGCTTATCCATGCTAGACCTGATTCAAGAAGGCAGCATTGGTTTAATGAGAGCGACAGAAAAATTTGATGCTACCAAGGGCTATAAATTCTCTACCTATAGTTACTGGTGGATTAGGCAAGCAATGACGAGATCCATTGCCAATTATGCCCGTACAATTCGCTTACCGATACATATTACTCAAGACCTAAACAAAGTCAAAAAGGCAACTCGTAAGCTGTCACAAAACCTAGGTCGTAAACCAAGCGATCGTGAAATTGCAGACGAGTTAGATATGGATCTGGCTAAATTGAGATCTTTGGCACAGTCGGCTAGAATTACCAAACCAAAAAGCCTCAACGTAGCCATTGATGAAAATCAGACTGAATTAGGTCAACTCTTACCTGATGATGGTGCATCCCCTAGTGATTTTGTAGCTAATCAAGAAGTTCGTACCCAAATTCAGAACTTGCTCCACACCCTTTCACCTAAGCAACGAGATGTAATTACGCTGCGTTATGGTTTAAAAGATGGTAGAACTATGACCTACGAACAAATTGGTAACGTCTGTGGGATTAGTCGTGAGAGAGTCAGACAAATCAAGAATAAAGCTATGAAATTGCTCAAAAAACGTGCGATCGAGGTATCGAGTTTAGCAGGATAGAAGCAAATTATGCTTTACCGAAGCTCAATATCTAGCGTTTTACAAAATCGGAAGTTTAACAGAAGAGGGATAATTTCAACTCAATGCTCGTAACCTAGGTTTTCTTACTTTTAGGATAGCTGAAGACTTAGGAACCTCTTCTTGATAACTTCCATGTTTCTATTTGTTAATTATTAATTACCACCTGCTGTTGACAATTCAAGCAATCTTCATGAAGTCACCGCGTAAAGGCTTGGGGTCCGCATGTGCGCCTAGCTTCGCTTTTAGGGCGGTATAACGATCACCTTTCAGTTTCCCTTGGCGATTTTTAAGCTGCATATTTAATTGTTCTTCATTAGGCATTCCTTTCAGAATCGATTAGTACGTCCTATTCAAGACTCAAACTGCATGTCTATAACTACTTCAGGGTGGTGAAATTTATTTGAAGTTTTAGATAGCGATCGCTTTTGTGCAGGGAAGCACTCTCTACTGCTTAGTAATTAATTTGTTTACTATAGGCAAAATTTTTGCTTAACCGATTGCGATTGTGTTTAAACTATAGATCTTCGCACATCAGTATTCAAGTAGAGATTAATCAGAGGCACAAGATCATGAACGATATGTCTAAAAAACCGATTGGAATTATCGGAGCTTCTGGATATGGAGGAGTCCAGTTGGTTAGACTTTTACTAGAGCATCCAAAAGTAAACATTGCCTATTTGGGTGGAGATAGTAGCGCAGGGAAGCAATATAGCTCTATTTACCCTCATTTAGCACATTGTGTTGATTTAAATGTAGAAAAAATTGATTTAGATGTGGTTGCTGATCGCTGCGAGGCAGTATTTTTAGGTTTGCCAAACGGTCTAGCCTGCGACATTGCACCAACTCTGATAAAAAAAGGCTGTAAAGTTCTTGACCTCTCCGCTGACTATCGTTTTGCTAATTTAGATACCTATACTGACTGGTACAAAAAAGAACGTCATGATCTCGAAACTGCAACATCTGCTGTTTATGGTTTACCTGAGCTTCATCGAGAACAGATCAAACACTCTCAGTTAGTTGGCTGTCCTGGTTGTTACCCCACTGCAAGTTTATTAGCATTGGCTCCTTTGCTTAAGCAAGGATTAGTCGATCCTGCTACGGCAATTATCGATGCTAAATCAGGTACTTCAGGAGGCGGTCGTCAAGCCAAAACCAATATGTTGTTAGCAGAAGCAGATAATTCTCTGGGAGCCTATGGCGTAGCTAGCCATCGCCATACACCAGAAATTGAGCAAATTTGCAGTACTTTAGCTCGTCAAGATGTAAAGGTGCAGTTTACCCCCCATTTGATTCCCATGGTGAGGGGAATTTTGTCTACAGTGTACGCTACTTTGCGCGATCCTGGCTTAGTCAGGGAAGACTTAATTACAATCTATAATGCTTTTTATCGTTCTTCGACCTTTGTAAAGATATTACCTAGTGGCATATATCCTCAGACAAAATGGGCTTGTGGCACAAATTTAGCCTACATTGGAATTCAAGTAGATCCCCGCACGGGTAGGGTAATTGTGTTATCGGCGATCGATAATCTAATTAAAGGTCAAGCTGGTCAGGCTGTACAGTGTCTAAATTTGATGATGGGTTGGGATGAGACGGTTGGTTTGCCTAAGCTAAGTTTTTATCCTTAATTTATACTAAACATTTAAAATAGCACTTCTGTCTAGAACAGTAATGATTACTTCATTTAACATTTATTTGTTGTACTGGTTTGAATGTTTTCATAAGAGATTGGAAACCCAAATGTTCGCGAGTTTAATGTTCAATGTTTAATGTTCAATGTTCAATGATTGGTCAACTTGTATCTTTGATCGCTGGTAGTTGCTTAAGTCTTGGTTTAGCAACCACGGCTCAAGCAGAAAGCACCTTAGCTAAAATTCAGCGCACGGGGGTCTTAAGTGTTGCTATCAGAGAGGATGCACCACCCTTTGGTTATTTAGATGCTAATAATAATCTTCAAGGATACTGTCTAGATTTTTTTGCCTTGCTAGAAAACCAGCTAATAGATAAGCTAAACAGGAACTCTCTTAGCCTCAAATTACTAAAATCAAGCCCAGGAAATCGTTTCAGGCTAGTGTCTGGGGAAATAATTGATTTAGAATGTGGTCCTAATACCATTAGAGAAGATGTTTCCCCCAACGTTGATTTTTCAAGTGGCTTTTTTGTTACGGGGACTCAATTTTTAGTGCGCCAAAATCATCAGCTTGATCTGGATAATAATCTAGAAAATAGGCGTATAGGAATTATTGCCAATACTAGTACCGAAGAGTTTGTTACCCAACGTTATCCCTCGGCAACCATTAAACGATATCGAGGAGTCAATGCCAGGGCTAGAGGGATAGAGGCAGTCGAACAGGGAAAAATCGATGCCATGATCAGTGATGGTATTCTGCTAAGAGCTGAAGCGCAACAATTAGGACTGTCGGCAACCGAGTATCCTCTAATTCCAAACGTCCCCCTAACTTGCGATCGCTATGGCATGATTATTCGTAGTCAAGATCCTCAATGGCAGGATTTTGTTAATTCGGTAATTGATAGCCCAGAAGCAGCGGCTCTAGCTTCTGACTGGTTTGGTTCATTATCTAATTACGCTCAATCTGCCTCAGAACGATGTTCAGATAAGGCTGGTTGATTATTATCTTCTACCATTCTGGGGGTTTAACATTTCCCCTAAACCTTCTCCTACTAAAGATAAGCCTGTAACCAGAGTAGTCATGGCTAACCCTGGAAAAGTGGCTGACCACCAAATACCTGTAGGTAAAGCATCAAGTGCTAGTCGTAGGTCGTGTCCCCATTCAGGTACTTCGGGAGGTAATCCTAAACCGAGGAAACCTAAACCACCCAAAATGAGAATTGCATCTGCTGCATTGAGGGTAAACAAAACGGGAACACTTTGAATCACGTTGAAAAACAAATAGCGTGACAAAATTCTGCTGGTTGATGCCCCCATTGCCTGCGCCGCTTCGATAAACAATTCAGTTTTGACGCTAGTGGTGTGGTTGCGAACTATGCGATAGTACTGGGGAACATAGGCAATGCTCAATGCCAAAGCAGCGTTAAAAACTCCTTTTCCTACTACAAATGCCAAGGTTACGGATAATAATAAACCAGGCAGAGTATAAATAGTATCCATAAAAAAGATCAGGATGCGATCAATTTTGCCTCCCAAATAACCGCTAACTAATCCCAATGGAACACCTAGAAAAAGACTAATAGTAGTTGCTAGCACCACTACTTTTAAAGCAGCCTGGGTACCAAATAAAGTCCTAGCAAAAACATCATATCCTTGGCGAGTTGTGCCAAACCAGTGATCCTTTCCTGGTGGTTCATGAATCGGGTTAACTAAAGATGCTGTTGGGTCTTGTAACCAGCCTATATCTTGTAAAGTAGGAGCCAAAAGGGCGATCGCAATAAATGTCAGTGTGACGATTAAGCCAATCAGAGTCAGACTTTGAGATAGGGAAAGGGAAAATGGGCGTGATTTGGCTTTAATACTGGTAGTCATAACTCATGTAATCTCTGACTCAATTTGATGGGTATTATAGCCAAAGATGATTGTAGTTGAAGGTTATGTATACTAGTCTCTGTAGAATTAGGTCTCTAGGTTAGTTCATCCTTACATAGGGCTTAATTCCTCGTTCCTTGTTCCTCACCCCTCATTCCTCATCTTGACTTATCGTTTAGTAGTTACACCAGAACAAATATTTCAAGATTACATAACCCTAGATCCTCAACAATTACACTATCTATTGCGGGTAATACGATTGGGTAATGGCGATCGCTTTATCGCTATGGATGGTGAGGGAAAGGCTTGGTTAGCAGAAATTAAGGAAAAGTCGGCACGAATTATCGAATCTATCAAAGTTGAGACAGAATTACCTGTATCTTTAACTCTAATTACCGCTTTACCTAAAGGGAACGGTTATGAACAGATTATCCGCTGCTGTACTGAATTAGGAGTTAGCAATTTTAGACCTGTAATTAGCGATCGCACTATCCTCAAACCCAGCTCTAGTAAAGTTCAACGCTGGCGCAAGATTGCCACCGAAGCCGCAGAACAGTCTGAAAGAAAAATTGTTCCTCATATTTTTGACCCAGTTACATTCAAAGCAGCAATTAGCGCCACACAACAACACCAAAATAAATATATTTGTGTGGCGCGGGGACAACAAGCAATATGGGATAGCATCTCTCACCAGACTCAATCAGAGATTGTTATTGCTACAGGATGCGAAGGCGGATGGACAGAATCAGAAATTGCTCAGGCGAGGGGGAGTGGCTTTAAGCCAGTTTCTCTCGGCAAGCGTATTCTTCGTGCCGTAACCGCCCCAATTGTCGCCAGTTCATTAGTAGTGGCAATGATAGAACAGACACATCATATTTCACCTAACCAAGAATAGATGTAGCTCACAGCCTCAAGAATCACGATTTATTTTCAACATTCCCATGAGAAAATCTAGCCAGCGTATCCTCTTACAGTTAATCTAGATAAGGTGAAGCGAGGTTAGCATGTTACTGACATTCAAATTTGCTTCATGAGGTTACACTCAGGATAAAAGTTGTGGCTTTTAAGATCGGTTTATTAGGATACGGAACAGTTGGCACAGGGACAGCAGAAATTATCTTAGACCCTACGGGGCGTAATAGTCTGTTGCGAGAAATAGAAATAGCAAAGGTAGGAGTGCGATCGCTTGATAAACCCCGTTCTCCTGAATTATCCCCAGGAGTCTTAACTACAGATTTGGAATCAATTGTCAACGATCCTGAAATTGAGATTGTTGTGGAATTATTAGGTGGATTAGAACCCTCTCGTTCCCTAATTATCCAGGCAATAGCTAATGGCAAGCACATTGTCACTGCTAACAAAGCTGTAATTGCTCGCCATGGTGCAGAGATTTTTACCGCGGCTAATCAATCAGGAGTGTATGTTCTGTTAGAAGCGGCTGTCGGCGGGGGGATTCCTGTGATCAAACCTCTCAAACAATCTTTGGGAGTTAATCGTATCCAGACCGTAATTGGCATTGTTAACGGCACTACTAACTACATTCTGACTCAAATGACTCAGGAAGGGGCTGATTTTGAGGCGGTGTTAACCGAAGCCCAGAAATTAGGTTATGCCGAAGCCGACCCTACTGCTGACGTGGATGGTTATGATGCAGCCGACAAGATTGCTATTTTAGCGGCGATCGCTTTCGATGGCAGAATTGAGCGTGAAAAGATCTACTGTGAAGGTATTCGTCAGGTAACGGCTACTGATATCAGTTATGCCGATGATTTGGATTATGTAATTAAATTATTAGCGATCGCCAAAAGTGACCCCGATCATGATTCTCTTCAGGTCAGAGTTCATCCTACCTTGGTAGCTAAGACTCATCCTCTAGCCAACGTTAACGATGTCTATAATGCTATTTTGGTGGAAGGGGAGCCATTGGGTCAGGTTATGCTTTTTGGGCCTGGTGCTGGCAAAGGAGCAACCGCTAGCGCAGTCGTATCAGACATTGCTAATATTGTCGGACTGATCAAAACTAGCAATAGTTCAGATCGGCTTGATCCTTTGCTGGGTTGTTCTCATGAACATTTTAAGCAGCTAACTCCCATCACAGAGATCCAGAGTCGTTTTTATGCGCGTTTCCTCTGTCAAGATGTCTCAGGGGTAATCGGTCATTTGGGGACTAGCTTTGGTAATCATCACGTCAGCCTAGAATCAGTAGTGCAAATCGGATTTAGGGATAACTTAGCCGAAATTGTCGTGGTTACACATGATGTCTCAGAAGGCAACTTCCGCCAGGCATTAGATGAAATTAAAAGTCTAGATTCAATTGATAGTATTCCGAGTATTTTAAGGGTGTTGTAATATTAACTAGTCCAATGTTTGGTAAGAATAATTTTGTTCTTAACTCCACAATGGAAAATATCTTTATCTCTGAGATATAGCAACCGAACTTTAGATTAGGACATCTTTGTGATCTCTTTGCTAGGTCAGCGTTCCCTTGCGACATGCGGCACAGAGCCGAATGGCTCAAATCGCATCGGCGATGCTTGCTTGCTCTGCAAGCTGTGCCTTTGTGACGGCGGCGCGGTGAAGCAGTGCGGTCTTCGGTCACAAGAGGTGCAAGCTCCGAGTGCTGCGAAGACAAGGACGTGGCTGCCGAACTTGTTTCCGCCCTTTAAATCGTCCGCTTCGTCTTGGGGGTTCCCCCCCGAAGCACCTGCTGAACCCTTTAGGGGGTCTGACCTCTTTGCGCGATATATCTATTTAACGTCTCAAGCTTTACTTCGATTGCTATATTTCTAATTTAGCGATCGCATTTTGGGATTTGAGAAGAATTAATTTTTTAGTCTTCAGCTTGAAATTGATGCATTAACCATTTGCCCACTTCAGAATGATTAACCTTTCTGCTTTGTCGAAGTGCTTCACTGAGAATGTCTAATTTTAATCCCGTTAATACTTGAGATTCAATAATTCTTTTACTTCCGCCATTTTCCATGGCAAAGGCAATAATGGTTGTCTTCTGTATGTCCACTACCCAATATTCAGCAACCTGCAAATCCTCATACAGCAGTCTTTTTTCGCCTAAGTCATCAGCTAATGATGTATTGGAGATCTCAATAACTAAATCTGGAACAGGATACTCATCTAAATTGACTACTCCTACCCCCCAAGGAACAGCATTGGCATTATCTTTTACATAGCAGGATATATCAGGCTGAAATTCTCTCAGGCCAACCTGACGATAACTACAGTTGTCTTTGCCAGTCAAAGGAATCTCTTTAAGAGTAGCGTAAAGATAAATAGCGTGATTGATAATAAAATGGTCTTGGGAATGTTCGTTACCAATAGGTGTCATTTCAATTCTGCATTTATCCTGGTAAAAGTACCCTTTAGCACTTTGGTAAGCAGGATCTTCAATGTTTTTAATAAATTCATCCCAGGTGGCAGTAACCCAAATATCTACTTTGAATTGTTCGATGCTAGAAACCATAAGATTTCATAATTGTGCAGGATTATTCTAAATTGTATTGGATCTGCCTCTAAAATTAGATACTTCAACAGAGAGTGACAGATTAGTGCGATCGCCAAAATCATAAAATGCGTCAAAAAGAGCGTAACGAAGTCATGCCGTAGGCTTATCGCTTTTATTCAACTAATATGACTTTATAATATAAAAAAATAATACACTTCAATATTATGCCAAATAATATTAGTATCAGTCTGGATAGAGATAACCTTGAATATCTTGATACTCAAGTAAAAAATCGCAGTAAATACATTAACCAGCTAATTGCTAAGGATCGCCAAGAAAAATTTGCCGAACTCATGAAACAAGGCTATCTCAGCCAAAACAAAGATCCTGAAGTTCAGGAAGAAGATCGCCTTTGGGAAATAACCACAGGAGATGGTATCGATGAAACAGATTAGAAGGGGAGAAATTTGGTTTGTGCGTCTCGATCCCGCAGAAGGCACAGAAAATCGCAAGACAAGAGCTTGCTTAGTATTACAAAATGATATTGGCAATGAGTATAGCGAGACAATTACTATTGCACCTTTTTTAACCCCTGGTAACTATCCTTTCATTGTTAACGTTACTGCAACTTCAGAAAATGGATTGGACAAAACTAGAGGATTAAATTTGAGTAAAATACGTTCTGTTTCTCGAACTAGATTTAATAACTCCATTGGTTCAATGGAAACTAAATACTGGGATAAAATCGAGCGAGCTTTATTAATTCAGTGTGGATTTAGAAACAGTTGATTTTAATAAAAAGCGATCGCGCTACATATGTCTATTTTATCTTTGTTATTTTGGAAGTGCGATTACTTGCCTCATTGTTTACTGATAAAAATAACGGAATAGATCTGATTCTGGGATATACCGACAAGCTTGTCTATAAATTGCTCGACAAGTTCCTGTATCTAATTGACGATGATTGGGTATTGTTAAAGTTTCTTTACCCGATAGACTAATACGACGTAATTTAACGTGAATTCCTCTTTGGCTATAAACTTCAAAACCAAATTACTTCAAAATAGCAATAATTTCTGCACCCGATAATCTTTTAAGCTTGGGCATAGCTAGGCTGTAACTCAAATGTGACTAAAATAGAAGGGTTTTCTCTCAATCCAAACTCAGCTGGATTTTCATCTTCTAAGTGCAGAGAAACAGCCTCTCTCAAGTTTTGCACAACCTCATCTAAAGTTTCTCCTTGAGTCACAACCGAAATTTCCAAACATTCGGCGATATAACCGCTTTGTTCTCCTGGGCGAATAAAGGATTTGATTGTCTGCTGAAGTTGCATCTTTTTGTTTTTATCGAAATCATCTTAAATTTTAACGTGATTAACGTAGTCTAGCTGAAGGTATCACTATACTTGATGTGTTAACCGATGCGATCGCTTTATCTAGTGAAGGTTAATTTAATTAATAAATTTTCACTTTGTTCTAACCAGACATAATGGTTTTCAAATTTGATGAATTTGCAAATTATAAAAATACCCAAGATAAGCAGCAAAGAGGATATTTACTTGAAAATTTATTAATAGATATTTTCAATCTATATCAAATACAAACACAGAAAAGTTTTAGAAGAAATCAAGGCGGAGAACAAATAGATGGAGCATTCAAATTTGACGGCTGGTATTATCTAGTTGAATGCAAATGGACTGAGAAACTTACTAATATAAGACAGCTAGATAGCCTTTATGGGAAAGTTAATCGGTCAGGGAAGCAAACTTTAGGACTATTTCTATCAATTAATGGTTGGTCAGAAAATGTTTGTTCATTACTAAAGCAGAACCATGATAAATCAATTATTTTAATGGATGGATTTGATTTACGCTGTATTCTAAGCGAATACAATAATTTGGATTTAAGACTCTTATTATCTAAAAAATTAGATGGCTTGAATTTTGATGGAGAACCAATAGAGTGCATCCCAATTTTGTAATAGGTAGAAAAGCTCATATCTAGTAAATTAAGTAGAAAAATTGCCATTAAGATAGGCACATCGATGTCGAAGAACTTGAGGAATATTGTTACTATTCCATTGCGCGCCAG
>JBCDDK010000054.1:0-41001 GCA_039180345.1 Cyanobacteria bacterium P01_G01_bin.39
AAACTATGTGTAGAAAATATAAAATTAGGCTAAAATATATTTTGTATACTGGACAAAATTCATCTCGCCGTTAAACCGACGATAGGAGGTTAACGCAAAGGGCTATGCCCGCATGCAGTCCTCTTTTGTCATTCGAGATAGGCACGCACAACATGACATTGTTAATATTCCAGGCAGCCTTGATTTAAATTATTTTCAATAACATCAGCTTTTTTGTTAGTAAAATCTTTTAATTTGCCAAGTTTAATTTACCAAACTGACCATTTAAACCACTTAAGGATTGATGTTTTACTTTCGTTTAAATGTTACGATTTGATAGATTATGGATTACTGACTTTTCCTGTATATGGTCAAGTAAAGCACCATATTTGTTTAAGATGCTTCAATTTATCATTAAAACTGACTGTCTCTTATGATTTGTGGACGTCTGCTATTAATTATTATTTGTTCTGCACTATCTGGCATACTCAGCAACAGTAGTCTAGCTACTGAATCTAATCTGGACGCTCTTGCTCAGGAACAATCCACAAAAATCATAGGGAGTCAAGGGGATCTGCAATCTTTTCCGACTAGTGATTCTGTCACCAGCGAAATTAAGGAAGAAACTGTTCTTATCAGATATCAAGTAGTATCTCAACTACCAACAGAAAATTCAGGCAAGTCGGTTGCGGTTGAATCATCGGTTAAAATCAACAAACCTTTATTTGTAATTGCTATGGCGGTAACATCGACTATTTCGATGTTTTTACTATGGATTTTATTCAGAAAATCAGCTTCAGGTTCGGAAATTGTTGCTGAATTACCGACTGATAGCGAGGCTAAAATTTCATCGGAAAATGAGCCAGAAGCAAGAGAACAATCAGAAATCAGTTCAGTTTCTGACACTTGTGACACCTTAATCAAAGAAGAATCTCGCTCTGAGAAAGCTCTCAACCAAGATCTACTTGATGGCGAAACCAATAAGCAATCAACAGTAGAAAAACTCTCTCACAGCGGGAGTTTAGTCAGGATCAATGAGTCCGAAGACTATATCGACGTGGTTTTTGAACTAACTCAAGATCTACAATCGAGCGATCGCAATGTTAGACGCAAAGCAATCTGGGAATTAGCCAAGCTAGGGGATTCGAGGGTTATTGAGCCGTTGATGGCAATTATGCCCCAAGCAAATTCAGTTGATAAGAGTTTAATTGTTAAAGCTGTAACCCAAATTACTAACCGTAGTTTTAAACCTGTCAACGCTAAGTTGTTGAAGATGCTGAATGACGGCAACCCCCAAGTGAGAGTTAACGCTATTCTTGATTTAGCTGCTTTTTATAAGTTTGTGTTACCTATGACTCAACAGTTGTGCAAAATGCAGTTAGATAGCGATCCGCAAGTCAGACAAACTGCCAGCAGAGTTTTACAGAACTTGAATCTAAATTATCCTGTCTCGATGACTTCAGATTATGCTAAAAATCAGGTCGGCGACTTAGCTATGGGCAAAAAAAATCAAGTTAACTAAATCTCTTAGCAACCTGGCTATTGGTGCGCTAGCTTTAGATTATTCAATACATTATGCTAAAAATTTTGATCATGTCCACATCTGTGGGCGCATTGGGTTCGGGACAGGGAGGAGGGGTTGAGCTAACGGTGCAAAACGTTGTCCAAGAGTTACAGAGGCGCGGTCACTTACTAGAGGTTGTAGCCCCTCAAAACTCTAGATTAAATAAGATTCCTGTGACTACAATCGAGGGTAATTTACAGGTTCCTGTGCAAACTCAAAGTAGAGAGGTGCCGATTACTCTTCCTGATAATTCAGTGCTGGCAAATATGTGGTCATATGCTCGGCAAGTGCAGCATAACTTTGACTTAATCGTCAATTTTGCTTTCGACTGGCTGCCTTTTTACCTTACTCCTTTTTTTACCACCAAGATTGCTCATTTTATTAGTATGGGTTCCATGACTGATGCCAGCGATCGCATAATGCAGCAAATAATTGAACAATATCCTGGTACATTTGGCGTTTATACTCAATCTCAGGCAGATACTTTTCCTTTTGCCCCAGACTGTAAAATTTTGAGTAGCGCGATTGATTTGGCTCTTTATCGGTTTAATAAGCAACCCCAAGATAGTTTTGCTTGGTTGGGGAGAATTGCCCCCGAAAAAGCCCTAGAAGATGCAGTAGCGGCAGTAAATGCTACAGCTACACCGTTGAAAATATTTGGCAAAATTCAGGATCAAGCCTATTGGTCGCAAATTTGCCAGCAGTTCCCTGATGCCCCTATAGAATATATAGGATTTCTAGATACACACCAACTACAGGAGCAATTAGGTCAATGTCGGGGATTACTCATGACTCCTCGCTGGATTGAAGCCTTTGGTAATGTGGCAATTGAAGCCTTAGCCTGTGGCGTTCCTGTGATTGCCTATGCCCGTGGAGGTCCTGCTGAAATTGTTCGACATGGGCAAACAGGCTTTCTAGTGAAACCAGACAGTATTTCAGGACTAGTAACCGCCATTAACAAGATCGAACAAATCGATCGCGCTGCCTGTCGTCAGCAGGCAGAAACCGAATATTCCCTGGCGGTATTAGGCGATCGCTTTGAAGCTTGGTTGACAAGTATGGTTAATAATTAATTAAAGGGGTTTATTCTCTGTCTGTTTCTTGACCTTCATCTAATCGAGGATTATCCATTTCTTCCTTAAAACCTTTAATGGTTTTGCCTAAGGCGCTGCCAATTTCGGGAATCTTTTTGGGTCCAAAAATAAGCACCGCAACTAAACCGATCACAGCGACTTCAGGTATACCTAAACCAAACATAATTAAATCTCCTGCGCTAAAATCTATTACGATTATTAGCTATATATATCTATAAAGTCAGTCTCAGTATATCGTTAAATTTATATACATCTGTGGCTACCAATATTTAATGGCATAGACCCAGCGCTTTAATAATTCTAATGTTAGAAACTTCTCAACCTTCACTGCGCCAAGAGCAACATCCTTTAATCCATAGACTGAGTGAGCGTATTCTCAACTATTGGCAAAAGTATTTATCACTTTCTACTTATACTTTACCTGAAGGATTAGGCTATGTTGAAGGCAAGCTGGAGGGAGAACGACTAAGAATCGAAAATCGTTGCTATCAAACTCCTCAATTTCGCAAAATGCATCTAGAGTTAGCCAAGGTGGGTAAAAATCTGGATATTTTGCACTGTGTTATGTTTCCCCGTCCCGAATATCCGCTACCAATGTTTGGCTGTGATATTGTCGCAGGAAGAGGAGGAATTAGTGCTGCGATCGCCGATTTATCCCCTACAAGTCCCGAGAAGACTTTATCTGCTGATTATATTAAGCGGCTTTCTGCCTTACCTCAACCCCAGTTTTCTGAAGTCCGAGAATTACCCCCCTGGGCAGATATTTTTTCTGATTTTTGTTCCTTTGTGCGTCCCAGCAATGCCACAGAAGAGCAAGATTTTTTAGATCTGGCATCTGGTTATCTTCGTATTCACTGTAAGCAAGCCGTTAAGTCCAAACCAGTCTCTCCTCAAGAACAAGAGCTTTATTTGGCGGGACAAAGATATTACTGCACCAAACAGCAGCAAAATGATAAAACTCGTCGCGTCCTCGAAAAAGCTTTTGGCGAAGATTGGGCTGATAATTACATGAGCGAAGTACTGTTTGATGTTCCTGAAACGACCACAGAATCAGTATCGACGGTTAAGTCAGCAACTAGTATTTGACAGTCAACAATCAACAATCAACAAGTAATGCTCAGAACTTTGGGGACGATTTTTGAGCTGTTGTTGTAAACAAATATCTCAATTAGCTATTTTTTCCAAATATCTCATTGACAAATGTCGTGAGTTTACTAATTAATTTGACGCAATGTAGGGCTGTATCCTAATATGGGATTAGTAAACCAACTGTAAGTTAGATTACAGTTACCAGTAGAGAAGAGTTCAGCTTTAGATGGAAATATTGTCTCTTTCTCTCGTACTTGTATTGATTACGGTCTATGACTTGTCTGTTAATACTTAAAGCAGACTCAGATTGCAGAAAATGCTAGTATTTTGAAGCGATCAGCAACCAAAGAAGGAAAAGAAAAGAGAGATGTAAAAAATTGTGCTTCAATACAAGTCTTTTCCTCAGATAACCTTAGCCAGAAAAATTTAGTTTTTACTGCCACTGTCTTTAATCATTTAAAGCAGTGCTTTTTATTTGCCGACTTAAGTTAATACCTGCCACATAACTTGAGGATGATATAGAGACAAGGGCGATCGCAGTGAATGTGCCACTTCTAAGTATTTTAAGTGTAGGCTAGGTTCAACAGTAGACTTACTTAATAACCGATTCATATAACCTGTCATAATTTTATCAAGGATGCTAGGTTGACCTTGTTTAGCGCCAACTGTCCCAGGGAATCGCGAGTCTTGGCTAGTAGCTAAAGTCCAGTGTAATGAATTGCTTTTTGCTAATTGTTGCTGAAAGCGATTATTGTCTAACTTAGTGGCGGAAGATTTAGCTAGCCAAGCCTGGAGAGTTTTTGCTCCCAAAGCACTAACCGTCATCCCCTGCCCGTATACAGGACACAAAGCACACACAGCATCGCCGAGCGCTATTATGCCAGCAGGTAGTTTAATTTGCTCATAATTTCGCCTGCGGTTAGCGGTGGCACGATGAGCATAAATGGGGGAGGTCGGTGTGGCATTGGCGATCGCTTGGTAAAAATCTGGCTGTGCCAAGCTGTGGGCAAATTCGAGAAAACCGCGATCGTCTAAGGGAGGAAAATCTTTACCGTATCCCCCCAAGGTAGCGATCAATTCATCGTTTTCAATTCTGGCTAAATATCCTAAGCGAGTATCATGGGGTGGCGTTTGGGAAATTAACAGTACTTTCCAATTAGGCTCAAAATTACCTGGTAGCCGATAGCGACGAGTAGCATAACCCAAAAAAGGATTAATTATTGTTTCGGGTGCAGGTGTCTGACCAATCTCTTTTAGCCACTGATTAGCTTGAGAACTTCTACCGCTAGCATCAACTACTAAATCTGCATTTATTTGTTCGGCTTCATTTAGCTGGACACCCCTAACTTGACTTGATGCCGCATCATAGACTAATCCAGTTACCTTAGATTGTTGACGAATCTCGATTTTGGGTAACTTAATTAACTCCTGGCGAATGATCCATTCCAAAAGATAGCGACTACAGGTAACAGAAACAATATCAGAAGGTTCTGGGGTAGCTATTCCCCAATGTTTTTCAAAGTAATGGTGAAACTCTTGTCCCCAGTCGATACTCAAAGCAGCGTTGTCCCTTAACTTGGCTTCAATACCAGGAAAAAACTCTTCTAAGAGACGATAACCTTTAGTCAGCAAAACATGGGGTTGAACTGATTGTGGTACTCCTCGGCGTGCCTGAGGAGTTGAAGATAGTTCGTCTCGTTCAATAATAATCACCTGCTGGAAATAATCAGCTAATACTCGCGCGCTGATTAAGCCTGCAATACTCCCGCCAATTACAATAACGCGATCGCGAAGCGGAGCCTTCGGCTCATCGCCGAGAGATTTGGGGGAATTTTTCTTTACTTTTGTCACTTTTTTCTCTAGCAGTATTTATACTTAGCTTTATCTTGTAAAAATTGGGAGGTATAGTCGTTCTAATTAATTGACCTGCCATCTCAGTAATTTGTTCGAGGGATTAGGGATAATTAGTACATACTAACGGGATGGTTCTTATTAGGAATGACTATAAAATGCAAGGAGAAAACCAAATTAAGTTTGCAACTGTCTCATCTTTTGCAACTTGAGCATCGTGATACAGAAAGTGAGCCAGAGGAAGCCAATACCATAACCACCAATAATATCCGTTGGCCAATGTACCCCTAAATATAGGCGACTAATACCAATTATGCCAATCAAAATTATTGCTATGAGATAGATAAGTAAGGATAAATGCGGAAAACGGGTGGCAAAGAGATAAGCTAAAAATCCATATAAAACAGTTGAACCTAAAGCATGACCGCTGGGATAACTAAAGGAAACTTCTTCAATGGCTGATTGCCAAAGATCGGGACGTACTTTACCAAAAACAGACTTCAAACCATAGCTGAGAATCACGCCACCAGCACAGTTGATCACGAATATTTTGGCTTCGGGATAACAGCGTTGCCAAAGTAATGAGATTAATGCCACCGCTGCAATTATGCTCACTACATCGGGGTCATTGAGACGAGTAATGGTTTGCATCAGGCGATCTAGAACGGGATTTGCCCAGGAATGAATCCAAAGCAAAATAGTTTGATCGAAAGCAAAAGCTTCTTTTTCTAGTACTTCATTGGAAATTTCAGCAACAACATAGGTAATGAGTAAACAACTGAATAATCCCGTTATTCCTATAGTGGCAACCAAAGAAGCTATCTTTGGATTAACAGTGCTGCGCCAAAGTTTAGCTAGTTTTAATAACAGAATTTGCATTGTTCGTTAGATATATTCAAAAGCCTGAAAGAACTATCCATAAATATAAACAGGGACACCTTCTTGCTAAAGATCTTAACTGGAACTAGATAGTTTTTTTACTTGTGACGCGCTTTCAAGCAAGATCTGTGGATTAGCCTGTTCAGTAGAAATAATATTAGCAATACCAGTTGCTTCAATCTTGACCTCTGGATTGATCAACATGTTTCTACCAGATACAGCCGTAGCCGCATGTTCGTCCCAAATTTGAGCTAGTTTACGGCGAATATTGGTAAACTCGTTCATATCTTCAAAATTAATCAAAGTGAAGTAACGTTTAATACCCTGAGTTTCAACTTCCATAGCGTAAACATCAAATTTAAGCTGGGGACTTTGGGGAAACTTAACCAAACTACCTGAGAGGGTTTGAGGTTGCTCGTGCCAAGTTGCGATCGCATCTATGACTTCTAGAGGCGACTGTGCGGTAGTATCTAACTGGAGATGTACTGGTCGTTGCGGATATTCTTGGATTTGGTAAGCTAACTTGACAATATCACCACGATACAATCCTTGAGTATATTCTGTTGCCGAGACAAAAATAGGAATAACTAAATCTTTATATCCCATCACTAGAATATTACCATCTTCACTAATAGCATGTACCTTACCAACAAAGCTGGTTTGCTCTTTTAATTCGGCAGGAATATCTGTCTGTCTGTCATAGGGCGCAAAACCTTCAGGCCGTGTCCAAGGTTCGAGAACTTGAATTGAATCTAAGGAAATGTGCTGTTGTGGGCTAGGATTGGCAATTAAATTACCTTGAACGCATACTAAATCATGCCGATGAAGTTGACTTAGTGTTTGCTGCACTTGAGGATCTTGGGGGATTAAAGAAAACTCTCGATGACTAAAAAAGTTATCTGGTTCACGAACTGACATGACATACATTTGAGACACTGCTGCCGCGCCATGAATTCTGCCAATTAGTCCTGTACTGGTCAATTCTTGAGATAGGCTAGCTAATTCCAGACCTTGATAAGCCGATGAATTGTAGTTGCAGGTGTCAATAGAAGTATTGCTTAAAACTTTAGGTACGATTACTAAAATCAGAGAAAAGCAGATTAGCAGTGCATATAAATTTTTTTTGGTCATCAATTCAATAATTTCTAATTAGAGTCATGATTAATACTAAAGTATCTGATTTCGATTATAGAACGAACGGGTTTTAGTGATTTTAGTTACCTATGAGCTGTGGTTGGCTAGTATTGGTTAATAGTTAGCGGTCAGTGGGTATTCAACTAATGACTAACGACCAACAACTAACAACAACAATAATTTTTGGTATGTTCTGAGTCAGGTCAGTTAATCAAACCATAGTTAATTTGCTACTGGTTCATGAGGCAAAAAATCTGCCAACCCCAGATAGTTAATTCCTTGAGGAGTAATTTCAAAACGATAGGGCAACACCTCCACTCCTTGAGCAACTGCCTGTCGTAGTAATTCACCGTATTTAGGGTCGCATGAATCGCTGGGGGCAAAAGTATCACAATCACCACGGTTGATAAAGTAAAGCATGACTGCTTTTATATTAGGAACAAGGTCAGTTAACTCGCGCAGGTGTTTTTGTCCGCGAGTCGTTACCGTATCAGGAAATAGAGCTAAATTAGCATTACTTAAAGTTACGCTTTTGACTTCTACGTAGATTGAGGGCTGACTATCATCCCCTGTTAACAAAAAATCAATTCGGCTTTTATTATCTTTGCCATAGGTTACTTCAGAACGAAACGTGCTGTATCTCTCTGCTAATTCGGAAAACAGCTTTTGCTGCAAGGCTAGTTTAACTACTCGATTAGGAATTGCGGTATTTGTTCCGACCCAGGTAGAACCAATCTGGATCATCTCCCAAGTATATGCCAGCTTACGCTTAGGATTATCGCTTTTAGATACCTGAACTAAGCTACCTGGTAACGAGATTCCTGTCATCGGTCCAGTATTGGGACAATGAGCTGTAATTACTTCTCCTGTATCTAACTCAATGTCTGCTAAAAATCTTTTATAGCGTTTGATTAGACGACCTTGAATCAAAGGAGAATACTGATATATTAGGCTCATATTAGATCTATAACTGAGATGAGCTTAATTTTATCAAAGTTAATCAACTGACTGATGGACACATCTCAAAACAAAACAAAAGCTAGGTGCCACAGTGTAAAGAGCGAACACGAGAAAATAATCACCGTTCATAATAGTCAGCCTCAGCCCGAGGGCTAGCAAAACAAGGTTCGCGGTCGCTTTGAGGTAAAAGCAACAAAGAAAGCAACTTCTTAGCCTTATGAACCGTAGCTAATAGCTAATAGCTTTTATTGAAGTTACGCAGACGTAAAGCATTAGTAACCACAGAAACCGAACTAAATGCCATTGCTCCCCCTGCAATAATCGGATTTAGCAACCAGCCAGAGAAAGGAAATAAAATTCCTGTCGCGATCGCAATACCCAGAGTATTATAAATAAAGGCGAAAAAAAGATTCTGACGGATATTATTAATAGTTGCTTTGCTAAGTTCTATAGCGGTAACGATGCCCTGTAGTTCACCTGAAATTAGGGTGATATCGCTGGCGGCGATCGCAATATCGGTTCCTGTCCCTATTGCAATCCCGACATCCGCTTGGGCTAGTGCCGGAGCATCATTAATACCGTCTCCCACCATGGCTACAGTCTTTCCTGATTGTTGTAATTCTTTTACCTTGGCTGCTTTTTGCTGGGGACGGACTTCGGCTTCTACTCTAACTATACCAACTTGACGGGCGATCGCTCTAGCGGTTTTTTGATTATCTCCTGTGAGCATAACCACTTCTAAATCTAAGTTCCGTAATGCCCTGACTGCTGCGGTGGCAGAAGGTTTGACGGCATCGGCAATCCCCATCATGGCTTTTAATTCACCATCTATAGCGATCAAAACGACAGTTTTAGCCTCTATCTCCCAAGTATCCTGTTGTTTTTGTAAAGCATTAGTTTCAATACCTAATTCCGATAGCCAGCGTTGAGTGCCGATTTGGACTAAGCAACCTGCTACTATTCCTTGCACCCCACTACCTGCTACTGCTTCAAAGTCATCAATGTCTAGGAAATCTATATTAAATGACTCGGCAAATTTTACTATAGCTTCAGCTAAGGGATGTTCTGAATTGCGTTCGACGGCGGCAACTAAAGCCAATAATTGAAGTGTCCCATCATCACTTAGATCGCCAATAGTTTGGTAATCAGTAACAGTTGGTTTGCCTTGGGTAATTGTTCCTGTCTTGTCCAGAACAATCGTTTGCAGCTTATGTGCTAATTCCAAACTGGCTGCACTTTTAATCAGAATGCCGTTTTCTGCACCTTTACCTGTACCTACCATGATCGATGTGGGAGTCGCTAAACCCAAGGCACAGGGACAAGCAATAATTAAGACCCCAATAGTAGTAATCAAAGCTAAAGAAACATTACCTGTAATGGTAAACCAGAGGACAAAAGTGAAAACAGCGATCGCAATTACCACTGGGACAAACCAGGCTGTTATGCGATCAGCTAATCTTTGTATGGGTGCTTTAGAACCTTGAGCATCCTGCACTAATTGGACGATCTGCGCCAATACGGTATCAGCACCAACTCTAGTTGCTTTAAATTTAAAACTACCTGTCTTATTGATAGTTGCGCCAATTACTTCATCTCCTGCAACCTTTTTAACAGGAATACTTTCTCCTGTTACCATCGCTTCGTCGATAGTTGAACTCCCACTAATTATTTCTCCATCAACAGGAATCTTTTCCCCTGGGCGAACTAAAATGATGTCGTCAATTTGGACTTCGCTAATGGGAACATCTATTTCTCTTCCGTTACGAATTACTCTGGCATCTTTTGCCTGTAAACCCATTAGTTGCCGAATCGCTTGGGAAGTCTGTCCTCTGGCACGATTTTCCAACCACTGTCCCAGTAAGATTAAAGTTATAACTACGGCTGCGGTTTCGTAATAAACTTCTGGCATTAAGCCTTGATTAAGAAAGAAGTTAGGCAAAACAGTGGCAAACACCGAATAAAAATAAGCGGCACTGGTACCCAAAGCAATTAAAGTATCCATGGTGGCAGTCTGACGCTTCAAAGCTTTTGCTGCACCAAGATAAAACCGATAACCACACCAAAACTGTACTGGTGTAGTCAGCACTAGCTGTAGCCAAAAGTTATGTAACCATGCAGGAATAAAAGGTAAACTTAATCCCGTCATCATCGGCAGTGAACCGATAATCAAGATCATGCTGATTATGCCACCAACAATCATTTTACAGATTAAATCACGGGATGCTGCTTTGCGGGCTGCTTGTTCAATATCATCTTCTCCCGTTGCTAATTTTTGTTCTGGTAGAGAATAAGCTGAGTATCCCGCTTCTTCTACTGCATGTTGAATATCTTTAATGCTAGTTTGAAGAGGATTGTATTTAATTGCAGCTTGTTCGGCACCGAAGTTAACGTTACACGACTCTACCCCTGGTACATTACTAATAGCTTCCTCAATACTGTTAGCGCAGGAAGCACAACTAATTCCCTTGAGTTTGAGATTTATTTTTTCTGTATTGGTAGTTGTCTTCATAATTGGTACGGGCGGTAGGGACGAAGAGCAAAACGAACATACTGATAAATGTTTAATGCTCAATGTTCAATGTCTTAAGCAGCAGGATAGCCAGAACCAATAAGCGCCTCTTTAACAGATGATTCGGAGGCTTGAGTAGTTACTATTACCTGTTTAGTTTTAGGATCGGCTTTGACTGAGGCTTTGGAATCTAGATCGATAATTGCGGTGGTTATAGTTTCACCACAAGCACCCCAAGCCATATTAGGAACTTGTAATTCTATGGTTGTCATGATTATCTAGTTTGTTAACTATTTAACATAGCTCTAGCTTAAACTCTCTAGTTAGCTGTAGAGTCAAGTGTTAATAGTCTCATATAGCCGTTTTCAGTCGCATAGAGTGCGCTATACCGCTTTTCAAATGAAAACTGCTAGATTACGGCGTTGCTGCACCAATAGATCGATCGCTTGTTGAGGATAATATACGATCAAGTAGAAGCTAAATTAGGAATTTCATGGACGATTACCACCAAAGCAAAGTAGTAATTATTGGCGGTGGACCTTCGGGATTAGGTGCTGCTTTGACCTTAGCCAAAAAAGGTTATAAAGAGATTGTAATTTTAGAAAAAAGACCTTCAGCAGACTATTACGAACCAGATAAGTCATTTAGCTATCAAATTGATGGTCGCGGTCAGAAATTAACCGATTTTCTGGATTTAAGCGATAAACTAGCCGAATTGAGCGTTCCCAGTACTGAATTTTACTTTACTCTGATTAAAAAAGACGGTTCGCGCAAAACTTCTAAACTACCGATCGCCGATTCGAGTCGTAAAACTGCCTATTGGTTGCCTAGAGCCTCATTTGTACGGCTATTGTATGAAGAAATTGCCGAAAATTGGCAAGATTCAATTCAAGTGTTATTTCAGACTCAATGTAGCAAAATAGAACTAGATGGCGATCGCTTGAAGATTATCGCTTGTCAAGATGAAACAAAATTTACTTTTACGCCTAGGTTAGTGATAGGTTGTGATGGTTTAAACTCCATCGTGCGTCAGACTCTACATCAGTGGGAAAAAGGAACTCATCGCTTTGCAATGCAGCAATATGACTCCCCTAGTGCTGGTTTAAAGTATAAAGTTCTGACTTTACCAGCTCAATTTCCTCTATCAGAACTAGAAGAAGATCGCTCTGAATCGACCATGGCTTACGGTATTCGCTCGACTTTTAAAGAACGTAACCACGCAATTTCTTTGGGTTTACTACCGCTTAAAAATCCCCAGCAACCGAGAACTGCTAACATTATTACCTACCCCGACCATCAAATTTGGCAGCTCGAAACCTCAGAAGCATTAAGTGACTATTTTCAAGAAGCTTTCCCGCAAATTCCTCTAGAAAAGATAATCTCTCCTTCAGAAATAGCCAGATTTCTTGCCAGTAAAGGCGGTAGCTTTCCTCTGCCTCAATATTGTTCGGGACTATATCGAATCTGGGGACAACCAGACGATAATAATGGAACAGCAGTAATCTTATTCGGCGATGCGGTGCATTGTTTTCCTCCCGATATTGGACAAGGAGTCAATTCCGCATTGGAAGATGTCTATTTGTTCCACGAAACTTTAGCTGAAACCGAAGACAAACTGTCCCAAGCATTACCTCGCTATCAAAACTTGCGTCAAGCAGATATTAAAGCTTTAATCCGCCTCGTACAGATTAGTTATCCCTGGCAATACAATCAAAACCCTTTACAAAAAAGACTGTGGAGTATCAATTTTTTACTACGTCTAGTGTTAAATCGTTTATTTCCTTTCTTATTTGCTCCCCATTCTTTTATCCTAATTCAACAACACGAACTATCTTACTCAGAAATTCTTGCCAAAAGCGATCGCACCACTCGGCTTTTAGTTATTTTGTCAGTAGCGATTACATTGGCTTTGCTACAAGTCTGGAAAATTATTTAGAGGTTATCTGAGAAGTCTAATTCAATACTGCGATCGCTTTGCTTATATTGCATAATTAATTTGCCAGATAGCTCCAGATTGCCTGAGAGTCAGAAATGAGCCACTTAGACATTGCCATTGCTAGCTTTATTAGACCTCAAACAAGATGAGTTTGTATTTTGTTTAAAATTTTTGTCCTGTATTTAGGGTCTACCTATATGAAAAGTACAGTAAATCTAGATTAGGTGAAATAACTGCTTGATCAAAAGCCACAAAAAAGTCTCCTCCCATAAAGAGTGCGTGATGGACATTGAACTAAATCGTGAATTGGTAGCTGTTGCCGAATACGTTCAGACTCTGATCAATTTAGAATATGAAAGAATTGACAGCAAAGCTAAACTTAAAGGTGCGTTCGACCAATTGGGGTTACGTAATGGAGCAGAAGTTGTTAAAGATTACCTAGAACATGGGGAAGTTGGGATAGCTTGGGAACACCTTTTATATATGGTCAAAGAAACGAATGTGCAACTATCGGAAGATTATCTCAAAAGACTGTCAAGTTTAGCTAAAACGCTTAATACAAAGCTTCATTGAGCTTGAGACAACTCACTACAGCTAATCATTTGGCAATCGAAGAGACAAATAAGTCATAACTGTTATGAATTGCTCGTGTTCCTATTACTAACTAATAAGCTCTGTAATCATTTCTAGATCAAGTTTGGCAACGTTGCTCAAAACCACTTCTGCCCCTGCTGACATTAATTTTTGAGCATAGTCAGCCTGTCGGGTAGATGAGGTTTGCACATGAGGCGGCAGAATCCCCACTCCAATCCAATTTCGTTCAGGTTGAATTTCTCTAGCTTTAACTACGGTATACATATCAGCCACGGTATCACCTAAATAGAATGCTGGCACATTACTAGATTGAGCCTCAATTTGAGCAATAGCAGCAAAAATGCCTGTAGGGTCTGGTTTACTAGGAGCATCTTCCATTGCCACCAAAACTGGACTGTCCAGCTTGAGGCGCTGCTTAATCACATATTCAGCCGATCCTCTAGTAGCACCACTAAAGAAAGCATAGCCCATTTGATTATCACTTAGCTGTTGAAAATAATCGAGAGACACCAGCAAAGGTTCATTAGCTATATAACCTTCAAATTGCTCAGGATTTTTACCTCGATAACGCTCTTGGAAAAACTCGACAATGCGCTCATAATTCAACCCAACTTCTTCACGAGTTTTATCCATAGCTTCAAAATAACGATAGGTTAATTCCTGAGATGCCTCCCAATCGTTATTCCAAATACCCTCAGATTTAAGATTATCCAAATCCTCCATAGTGGGTCGCCAAGCACCATCAGTAAAGTGTTCTACCGTATCAGCGATCGCTTTTCGATAAGAATTACCTACGTCCCTAATTACCCCGTCAATATCAAAAATAATAATTGCTTTCATTAATCATTTACCATTAATCATTTAACATTTGAGCTGCAATTTTTTAAGCCAACAAAGCAAAACCAAGCCCAAAATTATTATCGTTGAAGAGGTAATGATTTTATAATTGCGATTACCCGAAAGGTACGCCTCGCGATCGCCAGATGGTGTTAATGTAGAGATAGTGTTGTCAATAGTAGCTAACATTACACTAGTTATTGATTCGTTTTTATTAAGCCAAACAATCTTATTTTCTTCAATATAAGGCAAAACATCATTTGTTCTGTTATTGGTAATCTGGATATTTTTGTTACCGTTATAGAGAAATATTTCGCTGTTTACACCACTTCCACTTACCCAAACTACATTATCTCCAGATATTTGAGGAGCGTAATCAATTACATCATTATTGGTAAGTTGTATGGTTTCTTTTCCGTTATAGAGAAATAGCTCTTCTTTTTTATTGGAATCACCAGCAGTCCAAATTACGTTATCTCCGAATATTTTAGGAAATGAATTAGATGAATTTATGTCATTAAGTTGGATAATATCTTGTCCGTTGTCAAGAAATATTGTAATACCGTCAATAGTACCAATAGTCCACACTATTTTGTCCCTATATATTTGAGGATGTATATCGTCTACATTATTATCGGTAAGCTGAATGGTTTCTTTCCCGTTATATAAAAATATTTCTCGGTCGCTATCAGAATCAACACCAGACCAAACTACATTGTTTCCAGATATTTGAGGATTAGATCCCTCAGTATTACTTATCTCGATAGTTTCTTTTCCGTCATAGAAAAATATTTTGTTTTCGTCAGGGTTTTCGCTTCTCCAAACTACGTTGTTCCCAGATATTTGGGGTACATAAACACTACCTTGAAATTTACCTAGTTCAGTAATTTTAAATTGAGTCATAATTCCCAGTTTTATGTTTAATACTTCACTGGTATAACATCAAAACTTTGAAACTCTTTTAAGGTAAGAGGGATTATCATACTCACTGCAAATGTCAGATGTTAAATGATCAATGTTTAATGCTCAATGATTAATGTATAATTATCATGGTTAACTATGCAAAATATTTCTTTAAATAATTATTGGAGGCTTAATTGGAGTCAGAAGCAAGGTTTAAATTAAAGGTATTGTGGTTAGATAAGAATGTTGCGATCGCTGTAGATCAGGTAGTGGGTAAAGGTACTAGTCCCCTGACTGCTTATTACTTTTGGCCCCGTAACGACGCTTGGCAACAGCTAAAAGATGAACTAGAATCCAAACATTGGATTGAGGAAGCAGAAAGCATTGATATCCTCAACCAGGCTACAGAGGTCATTAATTTCTGGACAGAGAGAGGAAAAACAACTCCTATGACCCAGGCTCAAACCAAATTCCCCAACATCGTCTTTACTGGAACAAATTAATTACCAGCTACAGCAAGTGATTAACAAGTAGTTTATATTTAAGCTACAACCAGAGAAATAACTAAAATTAATTCCTGTAAATAATAAAAGGCAGAAAATCATTTGATTCTGCCTTTTTTGATGTATTGATGCCAGTTAATGTCGCTAATACTGAGTAGAAAACTGACAAAATTCAATTCTAAAGCATAACTCCTGAAGCTTGGAGGCGCGCTCTAGCTTTCTTCATTGAGTTTTCCGCCTGAATTTTTTCTTGACGATCATCGCTGTTTTCAACCTTTTGAAACCTAGCTTGTGCCTGCTCATAATCGCTACGGGCAGTATCTTGATCTATATCATCTCCTAGTTCAGCACCGTTGACGAGAATTTTGATCTCATCATCTTCTACTTCGGCAAAACCGCCCATCAAAGCAACTGTTTTCCACTCCTTGTTAGGACGAACACGCAACACTCCCACCTCTAGAGCAGTTAATAGCGGTGCGTGACCAGAAAGAATTCCCAGTTGCCCAGTAGTGCTAGGTAAAATAATTTCCTCTACCTGATCATCCCAAACTGTTTTGTCTGGAGTTATTACTTTTACACTTAACGCCATTTATCATTTACCATTTATCATTTATCATTTATCAACAGATAGAAAATAGCGAACAGTGACTAGTACAACCAAAAAGAATCCTTACTGTCTGCTGTTCACTGTTTACTGATTAAGCGGCAGCTTTTAGTTTTTCTGCTTTAGCCTTGGCTTCATCAATATTTCCTACTAGATAGAATGCCTGTTCTGGCAAGTCATCTAATTCTCCATTGAGAATTGCTTGGAACCCTGCAATGGTTTGCTCTAGAGAAACATATTTTCCAGGTGCGCCAGTAAATACTTCAGCAACAAAGAAAGGCTGTGACAAGAAACGCTCAATTTTACGAGCGCGGTCTACAACAATTCGGTCATCTTCAGATAGTTCGTCCAAGCCCAAAATCGCGATAATATCTTGCAACTCTTTATAACGTTGGAGAGTAGACTGAACTGCCCGTGCAGTATCATAGTGTTCGTCACCAACAATACTAGGCTGTAACATGGTGCTAGTAGAATCTAGGGGATCTACCGCAGGATAGATACCTTTAGAAGCTAAAGCACGAGAGAGTACGGTAGTTCCATCCAGATGAGCAAAAGTGGTTGCAGGTGCAGGGTCGGTTAAATCATCCGCTGGTACATATACCGCTTGAATAGAAGTAATAGAACCTTCCTTAGTAGAAGTAATCCGTTCCTGTAAATCTCCCACATCAGTACCGAGAGTAGGCTGATATCCTACCGCAGAAGGCATCCGACCTAAGAGTGCTGATACTTCAGAACCAGCCTGTACAAAGCGGAAGATATTATCAATAAATAGCAATACGTCTTGCTTGTTAACGTCACGGAAATATTCAGCCATGGTTAAAGCCGACAGACCAACACGCATTCTGGCTCCAGGTGGCTCGTTCATTTGACCATAAACCAGAGCAATTTTGGATTCTTCAGGATTATCCGCGTTGATTACGTTGGACTCAATCATCTCGTTATAAAGGTCGTTTCCTTCACGAGTACGTTCGCCCACACCACCAAATACGGATACTCCACCGTGTTGAATCGCAATGTTGTTGATTAATTCCATCATAATAACGGTTTTACCAACACCAGCACCGCCAAAGAGACCAATTTTTCCGCCTTGACGATAGGGAGTTAATAGGTCTACAACCTTGATTCCAGTTTCAAATACTTTAGGAGCCGTTTCTAAATCAGTTAACTTAGGGGCAGGTCTGTGAATGGGGAAAGTTTCGTCAGTGTTTACAGGGCCTTTTTCATCTACAGGTTCGCCCAAAACATTAAAGATTCTGCCTAAGGTACCTTTCCCAACAGGCACGTTGATGGGTGCGCCAGAATCGACAATATCCATACCTCTAACTAGACCATCAGTACCGCTCATAGCAACAGCACGAACCTGGTTATCACCAAGTAGTTGTTGCACTTCGCAAGTTACTGAAACGTCTTGTCCAGCAGGGTTTTTGCCCTCTACTTTTAAAGCATTATAAATACGGGGCATTTTGCCGCTAGGAAACTCGGCATCTAATACGGGGCCGATAATCTGTGTAATTTTACCAGTGTTTGTTTTATCTGTGGTGGCTACCATTTTTTAATATCTACTTGGTGGTTAGCTGTTTTATATGGCAGGTAAAATCTTAATTAAGTGTAAAATTTTGCCACCTTTAAGACTATCATTTAACGATTCATCTGGAAACTTTACTTTTTCAGGCTTGAGTCAGATAAATTTTCACTTTCTTTGAGAGATTGTTTGTAAAAAGAAAATTAAATTATGGGATGTTTGGAGTAATGAGGTATCTGGAGTAGTGAGGTGTTTGGCTTTGTTTAAACTGGCTATGGCGCGACCGCGAAATTAAAACTCGGACAATTTTTGACTGTCTATTCTTTTTCCTGGTGGCAGCCACAGTTATGAATTGGCATCCACTAGATCAAAGATTTCAACTTATTCAGTAAGCCATAAGTAAACTCTAATCATCTAAATAATAATTGAGCGCAAATTATTCAATTCAAGCTGTAGCCAAGATGCCAAACTCTTGAAGCGCAGGAATAAAATTTTGGTTTTCATGACTAGGACGACTCAGCTTGATTAAGGCAAACCTTTGTGCAGGAGTCAAGCTTGACCACTGATCAGGGGAAATGGTGACTTGAAATTCTTGAGCTTTGGTTTTGACACTTTGAGGTATATGATCGCTATCTAACCAAGGTGGGTTAGGTTCAATCGCCAGTTCTTTAGCAGGTTGACCTGTATTAGATACAACTAAGTGTTGCAAAAACTCTCGATAACTTTGGCATTGGGCATCAGTATTGCAAGGCAGATCCACTAAGGTTTGACGTTCTGACTGGCTAAACTGATTCCAGTGAGTCAGCTTGAGTTTGACACCGCAGTTATCCAATTTCATCCTGACCTGCATCGGAATACACCTTAGAGAACCAACAAAATCTGCTTCAAATTGAAAGTAGTTATGATTTGAGTTAGATGATTGAGATGGTAAATTTGTCATCAATTTCAACCTGTACAAAGAAACAATTACGGTAGCTGAATCCACAACATAGGCTGATAATCCAATATTTGCTTGCCAAAGCCAAAATAATCAGTAGGATCGACAATAATATACTGCCTTGCCTCAACGAAATCAGCTATTAAATATAATTACAGTTTTGAGCGCGGTATGTTAAACGGCTTTTTTCGTTACTCTATTCTATTGTTGATAATTAAGTGATCAAAACTCGTACTTCATCTAGCAAATCTAAAGCAGCTAAGTTTAGGCTGGCATATGTAGCACAAGCACTATCTATTATCTATTCCTGGCGACAGCTAGACTGGGTATTGCTGCTAGGGGTCATTAGCTTAACTACGTTCGGCGGATTGGCTATTTATAGTACTGAGCTGCCTGAAAACCATAGCTATAGTTATCAACACTGGGTGGTTGGCATTTTGGGCTTGGCTATAGTTTTAGTTTTATCTCGTTGGCGCTACCAATTATTATTGCGTTGGCATTGGCTTATTTATGCTCTAACTAACATATCTCTGGTGGCAGTGATGCTTACAGGAGTTACCGCCAAAGGCGCTCAACGATGGATCAATATTGCTGGCTTTAATGTTCAACCATCGGAGTTTGCCAAAATTGCGATGGTAATTACTCTAGCAGCCCTACTACAAAAGGGGGATGGTGCTAATTTGAAGACAGTGATTAGAACTTTAGTTATTACAGCTATTCCCTGGGGTTTAGTATTTCTTCAGCCTGACTTGGGAACCTCTTTGGTTTTTGGAGCCATGGTGATTACCATGCTTTATTGGGCAAATGTCAAAACAGGGTGGCTCATTCTCATGGTTTCTCCGCTGTTTTCAGCTATTTTCTACCATCTCTATTTACCAGGCTGGGTCATCTGGGTGTTAACGGCAGCGGGTATTGCCTGGTTAACTTTACCCGCAAAATTGGTGGCAACCCTCAGTTCGATAGTAATCAACTTAGGTGCGGTGGAGTTAGGCAATTTTTTCTGGAGTCTACTCAAAGATTACCAAAAAGCCAGACTCATAATGTTTCTCGACCCCGAACAAGATCCCCTGGGTGGTGGATATCATTTAATTCAATCACGAATTGCGATCGGTTCAGGTAAGTTTTGGGGACAAGGCTGGTTTCAAGGCACCCAAACTCGACTTGATTTTATTCCCGAACAGCATACAGATTTTATTTTTTCAGCGGTGGGAGAACAATTTGGCTTCTTGGGCTGTATTGTCTTATTATCAGTATTTTGGCTGGTTTGTCTGCGTTTAATTTGGATTGCGAGAAAAGCCAAAGATAACTTTGGTTCCTTATTAGCGATCGGAATTTTGTCAATAATTGCCTTTCAAACAGTGATTAATATCAGCATGACCATTGGATTAGCACCGATTACGGGCATTCCTCTACCATGGGTGAGTTATGGTCGTTCTTCTTTACTATCTAGTTTTATTAGTATCGGTCTAGTTGAATCAGTAGCTAACTACCGAGAGTCTAATCTGATATAAATTCATGTGCGATCGCGTAGCGTAGCCTTCGGCTAATCCGCAAATTATCTCAGAAAAATTTTAATTAGCAAGATTAAAACAAGCTAGATTAACTTTCTTCAACATTGCCTTTTGCTATCTCATATAGCATTACGTATTTAGATTAGGACACTTGCTACTCGCTACTCGCTACTTGCTACTTACGAACCGTCAACTTTTGTATTGTCCTAACATAACTTTGTACGGCTATAACTCTACACAAGGCAATGTTGTCATGTCTTCAGATGAATTCTAATTATCTTAATTAATACCGTTTTAACAAAACTACTCGACTAAGACGAAATAAAAAAAGGCAGAGTATACAAAGACTTAATTCAAGTTTCATACCTCCACCTTTTTTACTAATTGTGTTAGCTTACTATGGTTTTTATACTTACAGAATATAAATTTTAACTTAGTTAGAAATCATCTGCTCGAGAGATGGATATTGTCTAACTTTATTAAGTTATAGCCTACTAATTAATAACCTATAGTGTAGACAGCTAAATTTACTTTAGCTAGCCATAAGATTCAATTTTTTCTTGCCCATCAGGCATAGTTGGCACAAATTTTTGCAAACCTAAATATTGCTTAAATATATTCCAAACATACAGTGGGTTTAAAATTACGTAGCGTTGCCACAATCTTGTTGGCTCCTGTATCAAACGAAATAGCCATTCTAGACCAGCATTTTGCATCCATTTAGGAGCTTGAGGCAGAGTTCCTGCATGAAAATCGAAAGCGGCTCCAACAGCCACAATGGGGATATTCAGTAGATTCCGATACTCATAAGCCCAGGTTTCCTGTTTAGGGCAGCCTAATCCTAGAAAAACAGCGTTAGCGCCAGATGCCTTTATTCTCTCGACTAACTCTAATCGCTCTAACTCAGAAAGCCTTCTAAACTTAGATTCTTCCATTCCTGCAATCTTAAATCCAGGATAAAGCTGTTGTAAATTGAGAGAAAATTTTTCTAGAGTTTCTCTCTTACTGCCATACAAATATACGCTTAATCCCTCTTTAGCAAATGATTCGGCTACTTTTAAAGTGAGATTAGGTCCGTAAACGCGATCAGGCAAGTTTTTGTCGTAAAGCGCAGATAAAGCCCATCTTACTGGCTGCCCATCTGGTACAACTAAGTCCAAACCATTTAAACGTTTGGCATGGGTACTATCTAAAAAACCTGTCATTACACCGTGAACCGCCAATGCACTTACAGAATAAGCCTGCTTGTTTTTAGCCGCTTTGGTTATGCTCGATACTGAATAGTCATAATCAACAGCGCTGATGTTGATTCCTAGTATTGAATATTTTCCGAAATTGATCATTTGTCATTCCACCTTTCTATACCACTCTCGTAAATTTCAGACAAGATTTGGTTTATGTTGTATTTGAGCGTCCACTCTGGGTAATGAGATTTAAATTTAGATAAGTCGCTAATATACCAGATGTGATCACCACTGCGATTATTTTCTGTGTAAGAATAATCTAGTTTTTTCCCTGAAAGTTTTTGAGCAACTTCTATTGCTTCAAGCATTGAACAGTTGCTTTCTCTCCCCCCACCAATATTGTAGACTTCAGCCACCCGAGGATTTTTATAAAATTCGTAGAAAGCAGCAATAAGATCTGAAGAATGGATGTTATCGCGTACTTGCTTACCTTTATATCCGTAAATTGTATACGGTTTACCAATCGCAGTACATTTGACAAGATATGCGAGAAAACCGTGTAACTCAGTTCCCGAATGGTTTGG
Organism: Cyanobacteria bacterium P01_G01_bin.39; assembly: GCA_039180345.1. GTDB lineage: Bacteria > Cyanobacteriota > Cyanobacteriia > Cyanobacteriales > Xenococcaceae > Waterburya. The sequence continues at coordinate 22,175 of JBCDDK010000054.1, forward strand.
GCCTGTGAGACAGCCACCTCTAAAAGAAGCTGTCCTAATACCGAAATAGCGTCCATACTCTTGAACCAGAACGTCGGCAGCAACTTTTGAAGCCCCGAATAAAGAGTGTTTGCATTGATCAATGCTCATACTCTCAGAAATACCTTGATGATACTGATGGGTATCGTCAATTTCCCAACGTTTTTCTAATTCTTGCAGTGGTAAAGAGTTAGGTAAGTCCCCATAAACTTTATTTGTAGATGTAAAAATAAAAACTGCATCAGGACAATATTCTCTGGTAGCCTGTAATAGGTTTAGCGTGCCATTGGCATTGACAGTAAAGTCAGAAAAAGGGTCGCTAGCTGCCCAGTCATGAGATGGTTGTGCCGCAGTATGGATAATCAACGAAATATTGTGACCAAAATGCTGAAAAATATCTTTGATTTTTCCATAGTCTCGAATGTCTACGTCCCGATGCTGATAGTTATCAACTTCTTTTTCTAATCTTTGACGATTCCACTTAGTTGAAGCCTCCTCCCCAAAGAAAAACTTTCGCATATCGTTATCAATACCGATAACATCCATCCCTAAACCACTAAAAAATCTAACAGCTTCTGAACCGATTAATCCAGCAGAACCTGTAATAATTGCTACACCCATATCTAACTATAATTAATTAGTTACTTCCTTTACTTGGATCACTTATGATTTGCGCCGAATTTAAATTACTAAAAAACGGATTGCGAATTATAAGTAATTATCATTACGTATATTTACTACTAAACCTTTGATATAATACATTGAAATAATCAAGATGTCGACAATCAATCAGTGCAATTACGGATTAAAACTACAGCCATAAACTTGAGGAACTACTCAGTTAAATTCATGGTTTTATAGATTTTCAGCCTGACGAAGGAAAGTATCAGCTTTCAATGACTCTAAATTTTTATTTTTAGAATCCAATGTTTCCTAGATGGCGGATTGATTCCCATATAGTATTTAAACCAAACTAGCAATTTTCCTCTGGATTGATTTCAGAGTTTATCATGTGAATGGCATCATTAATTCTGGAGGTGATGGAATTTGTATTTTAACTACTATGAAAAAATCAAATACGCTCATTTTAGAGGGTATTTGATTGTACATAGGTATGAGAACAGCGAGGGACACAATAAACAACTTTTAAGTCCTGCATCTCTTAATTATTAATTCTAGATCATTTAACCACATGAAGATGTGCCTTAAGCATTAATGCTTATCGAGTTATTTTCTAGTTCAAGTGATTTTTTAACTGCAAGAAAATAATGAGTTACTCTAATTTTCCAATTTAGCTAAATATAGAAAACCTGATTTTTGCTATTTACGCTGACTTTCTCTAGAGGACAAAAAAGAAAGAAAAGTTTTTCAAGGCAAATAATAGTTGACTCACCTTTTAATTAATTCGACAATTATTAGCTATAAAGTTGGTTGTGGTCAGAATATTTGCCTAGCTAATTGAAAAATTGCCGTTTAGTAGTTAGCAAAGAAAAGCTACCCAAGGCAATCAAACCTCTAATCTATTTTATAATGATTAATTGAGTGTCAAAGCAATTCGCCAGGATAAGAATATTAAATGTCTAATATCTTATTTGCAAACAGAAGACGATAGCTTGTTTATACTCGGTGAATTTTTTCGTATTCTTGATATTCGCTACCAAAACTGCCAGTTATCATTCCTGCTCCCAAAAAAGCAGTTTGTAACCCTCGCACAAAGGTGGCTTTCCTGCCAAAGGAAATAAGGGCAGTTGAGATACCCTGCACAAAACGAAAGATACCTTTAGCAAATCTTTGTAATCTTGTACCTAGTGTCCGATTTTGAACTAATTCGCAGAATGCAAATCCATTACCTCGCCGATATGCACGTTGCCAAAGCCATTTTGGGTTGGTGCGGGTAGCAGGAAGCCATTCTGTTACTAGTGCATTATCTGCCCACACAGCCTTATAACCTTTTTGATAAACCTGCATGAACAGATGGGTATCATCTGCACCGTTAGAACGGAACTGCTCATCAAAGCGAATATCTTGAAAAAGTGTAGCTTTAGCGAAGAGGTTACTAGTGTAGACATAGCCATAGTTATGTAGTAGATTTTGCCCATTGGGTAGATTACCACTACCAAAGAAACTATGAAGCCAATCGGCAGGTGGATTGACAAAATGGGGCGCCACTGGACCTGTCAAAATATCAGCCTCGAATTCTCGCTGTGCTGCCATTAATTCGTCTAACCAGTTGTCAGCAGGGACCTCATCGTCATCCATGATCGCAATAAAGTCGACTTCATTCTTGACCATATCTACGGAGTGGTTGCGGGCAAAAGGAATTCCTCGTTGCTTTTCGATGTCATATTCAAGTTTGAGATCATCATGTTGGGTAATAAACTGATCACAAACACTTTTGGCTGATCCTTCAGCATCGTTGTCAACCACCACTAGTCGTATATCTGGTTGCTGATTTTTCGTAAATTTTTGGGAGGCAATTCCTTCTAGCAACCTACGCAGTCCATCAGGACGAAAGCAAGTTATTATACAAACAGCAATTTTTACGGACACAGCATTATTTGGCGTATCAATTTTGTTTTCTACAGCTCTCATGTTCATTCTGCTAATATCGGCAACAACTCATTAATACTTATCTTCATGAATGTAAAGCAAATCAATGGATTAAATAATCCGTAGTTAATTCGCAATAATAGCATTAGTTTGATTGTAAAACTTTAATTTCAATTTTGCTAGATAGCCATAGCCCAATAATATATTTACCAAAACCTTAAATTTAATCATACTTCAAGATCAAGTATCTTTTCGTCCGTAGAAGGCAACATCTATAACTGGTGCTATCGCGCTAAATGCATCTGCAAACTATGCTTAACCGCTCAAGTTTTATAGCCGCAACACAATAATATTCATAACTTATTTTGAAGTTTATAGTAATTAGCTAGATCTCAAATAATCGAGGATAATTTAGCATTCTTTCACCCCACAAAGATAATTGCACCAGCAATGTTACTTAAATAATATCGGCAAATATACTAAGGTAATATAGTTTTAATACTAGAAATTTGAAATTATTTTAATTAATTCCAAACTTTAATTTGAGAAAATTATAGCGCAATCTGAACACATAGAGTTAGTTGCATCTAATTATCCTCAATCAAGATTATACTTTAGATTAAGTTATATTTTATGATCATCATAGTCAATATTCAATAGTCAATATTTAAATAATTCTGGTAAACTTTGAGCTAAATTATCAAAACCTGATTTTTTAATGATTAGATTATTTAACCTCTATTGCCTGTTAATTCGATGTTTTACCCTATAGTTATAAAAGAGGGTTACAAAGTAGATATTGATTGATTCTCGATCAAGACAGCTACAAGATGAAACTAATTATCCTTTATTTCGAAAGATCAAACTAGTGCAGGCATTTGCTCATCTTAGTTAAGCGTAAGTAATTACAAACTACTGTCTTCAATTTAGTTTAAAGGTTGAAAATTATGAATATTTTATTATCTGCTTATGCTTGTCGTCCTAACAGTGGTTCGGAAGAAGGCAATGGTTGGTTTTCATCGGTAAGTTTAGCTCAAATGAATCATCAAGTTTGGGTCTTAACTTGTTTCGCCTCTAGACCATCTATCGAACAGGAGATTCAGAAGCGGGAAATACCAAATCTACGCTTCATCTATGTCAATACGCCTAATAATCTTGGTCAAAGGATCATGAATCGTACTCGACTGAGTTGGCAATACAGTTATTTTAACTGGCAGTATGAGGCACTAAAAGTAGCTAAGCAATTAGATAAAAAAATCAACTTTGATATTGTTCATCATGTTACCTGGGGCAGCATAACTGCTGGTTCTCGCCTCTGGCTATTACCAAAACCTTTTGTTTTCGGTCCAGTTGGTGGTGGTCAAACCGCGCCGACCGCTTTAAAGAAGTATTTTCTCAACCATTGGAAAAACGAAGCGTTGCGCTCTTTCATATTTTCTAGGTTAGCAAGTTGGAACTGGTTTTTTCGTCAAACTGTGAATCATGCCGATTTAGTTTTGGCAACTAACCAGGATACTTATGAAATGGCGGTAGGCGCTGGAGCAAAGCAGGTCAAGTTATTTTTTGATCCTGGTTTACCTGAAGACTACTTTCCCGATAAAATGCCGACAAGACCAATTAACAATGAGCTGAAACTACTGTGGGTTGGTAGCATACTTCCCCGCAAAGGATTGCGTCTTACTTTAGAAGCTTTATCACAAGTAGATCCTTCTATTCCCGTAAAGCTGACCATTGTTGGCAGTGGCTCTCAAAGTCAAGATCTACCTGAGTGGATTCAAGAATTTGGTCTGGAGAAACGAGTCAATTGTTGTGGAAGATTGCCATGGTTAGAGGTTAAAGAGTTATATCGTAAGAGTGATGTTTTTTTCTTCACCAGTCTAAGAGATTCCTGTCCCACACAATTTTTAGAAGCAATGTCTTATGGCTTACCGATTATTACCTTAAATATTCATGGAGCGATCAAGCTAATACCAGATGAAGCGGGGGTTAAGGTTAAGGTAACAGATGCAGAGCAAACCGTTTCTAAGTTGGCAAATGCGGTTCAGTATCTTTATGAGCATCCGCAGCAACGTCTAACCATGGGTCAGGTGGGTTACGAATTTGCCAAAACCCAAACCTGGACTAGCAAAGCTAATAAACTGACCGTTTATTACGAAGAACTGATCAAAGCATCGAAACAAAAAAGACTTGTATCTACAAAATAATTATTGTCTATGGTCAAATACAATAAACTTGGTCGCCGCCAGTTATTTTTTTCACTTCTAGGAACTTCAGCGATCGCCAGTATCTTCGCCGCCAATCAAAAGTTGTTTGGCAGTCAAAGAAATCAGTTTGAGATCTTTGAAAGTAAAGAACGGGATTTTGCTCGCAGAAATGCTCCAGGCTTAAAATCTCCCGCAGCAGCAAAAGGCTTGATTTATGGTGCATATCCCGAAGCGAGCGCAGAAAAGACTGCCGAAGACAGAGAGTTTCAATCACATTTTATTCAAGAGTGCGCTTTAATCGCTGCGGGAGACGTTTGGGGGGGAATTTCTCCTGAACCAGACCAGTTCAATTTTGCTAATATCGATTACTTTGCCCAATTTGCAGCGGACAATAATCTGATATTTAAGTTGGATGCAGCAGTGTGGCATGAATTTCTTCCAGCTTGGCTGATGGCTAAATTTCAGAGTCAGGAAACTACTAGGACTGAAATAGCGAATATATTGAGCTATCTAGTTCAGGCTGTAGGCAAAAGATATGCCAAACAGGCTTATGCCTGGAGTGTTATCAACGAAGTAATTAATCCCAGCGATGGTCGACGAGATGGCTTTCGTGATACCCAGGTTAGCGAGTCGATGTCAGGAGAAAAGTATCCCAGTTGGCTTCACTTTTTAGGCACAGATTTTGTTGATCTGGCTTTTCGTGCCGCTGCCGAAGCCGCACCAAACACAACTTTGCTATATAACGATTTTGGTCTGGAGTATGACACGAAAGAAGATGAAAATAAACGTCGTGCGGTGTTGACGATGTTAGAGAAGCTCAAGTCTGGGGGAACCCCAATTCATGCTTTGGGAATTCAGGCTCATTTAAATGCCAGTATGAACCCGCGTTTTAATCAGAATAAGTATCGCCAGTTTTTGAGTGATGTTGCCAGCCTAGGCTTAAAGATTCAAGTTACAGAATTAGACGTTGCTGATAAATGGCTCCCTAAAGATATGGAGCTTGCTACCAGAGATCTCTTAATAGCCGAAGCATACTATGATTTCTTGGCGGTTACTTTAGACGAACCCGCAGTTAATACTGTCGTCACCTGGGGGTTGAGCGATCGCTATACTTGGCTTGAGTGGTTTGCTCCTCGTGAGGATGGGATAACAGTTAGACCACTTCCTTTAGATCAGCAGTTAAATCGCAAACTAGCCTGGAATGCTATCTCCGAGGCTTTTGAAAATGCTCCTAAACGTTCCTAATACTAAATCCTGTTTACTGACAACACTTAAAGGCTGGGTTGGGTAGGAGGTAGAAGGTAGGGGGTAGGAGGTAGAAGGGTTGATGTTGATTCGGCACTTTCAATCTATTAATATCTTTTATCAATCGGATTTGGTATAAAAGAGCGTTTTAAACTGAGCCACAGCAAACAACCATAAGCCACAATCGGATAATTTAATTTGGTGCTAAGTAGCTCTACCTAAAAAAACGCCAAACAAATATAGCTACTTGAAAAATGTATTTCCCCAATCCCTAATCTCTAATCCCTGCCTCAACTATTTCATGTTCAATAAAGTGTAATTACTTACTAGCTTTTAATACAAGATAAAATTCTCAACTATTAAGCCTGACAATTGGTAAATTCACAGCTATCTTAGAAGCAGTAAAAAAGCTTTGATTGATGAGATTAATTTTTAGCTTTAACTTTTACTGTTGAATTATATATTTATCTTTCTAACGTCTAAATCTCCAGACAATATTATTATTGCTTATGATAGATTTAGTTGACTTTGCATCTATGAAGCTCAAATTCAACGAAAATATGATGCGTATATACCTATTAATTAAAACTATCTTAGGTATATTTATGCAAAAAATATCCTGGGAGAATCAGAGATCTTTTATCCAAGCTTTTTCTATTCTGCAACTTGAGATGCCAGAAATAAAAGTACCAGAAAAAACGACTCTGCTTGAGATAATGAGTGATTTTAAAGAACAATTACCAGTGCCAGAAACTAATTTTGAATTATCAGCATTTAGTTTTATTTTGCCCTCTGAACAATTTTCTCGGGAGGTAGTCCTTATTACCGCTCACTTTCATTAGTCAAGAGCAGAGATTCTAAACCTTACATCAAGATAGACAATGCTGAGTAACAGAAAATATGAATTTGATGAGTGAGACATGATTAATCCTATTAGTAACTTTTTTCGGCAACAATTAACAAAAAAGACTCCAGTAACCTGGAATTTTATCTCCGATGAGCCATTATCTACCAAAAAATCTCTAAGAGATCTTGTAATCGAGTATTTTCAAAGAGAAGACTGGCAATTTACTACTACTCAAGATCCATCAATCTTAAGCCTGATCTGCCAAGGAGGCATTTGCCATTGGTATTGTTATGCCAAAATCGCTGCAAAAAAAAACCAGTTTACCTTTTATTCTGTTAGTCCGTGTTTAGCAACTCCTGAAAAACTATTTGCGATCGCAGAATATATTGCTAGAGCTAATTATGGCATGGTTGTTGGTAATTTTGACCTGGATTTTACTGATGGAGAAATTCGCTACAAAACCAGTTTTGATTTTCAGTTTATGCAGCCTAACATAGAAGCAATTGCCCAACTTGTCTATACTAATGTCTCGACTATGGAACGCTATTTGCCTGGAATATTGGCAATCATTGAGCAAAATGTAGATCCTAAGCAAGCAATTAAAGAGGTTGAATCATAGATATTATCCATCCTAAATTTAATGATTTAGATTGCACTTAATATCTGATGTTACGCACCAATCGATCTGTTAAAGCTGGTCAAGGGTTAAAGATTTTGTTGAACTATTTTTGTACCCAGTTAAAAATATTAGTTGATTGTTGCTTTGCGTAAGATCAGTTAATATTTTTGATTTCTGCCAGTTTATAGTTGTCGATTATGAATAAATTTAGCTTTTGATATTTAGCGATCACCATATTACAAAATGGAAAATCTTAGGCGATCGCTATTTAACAATCTTAATTAAACTTAACAATAAATATAATTCTCTACCAAGGAGACGATATCTAGAAACATTTATATGTCGTAATTTTGCATAAACTCTTTCCCAGAATTTACTGATATATTTAAAAAGCGTTCCAACTTGAAACCAACCGATAAATCTATCTGTGTTTATCTGTGTTTATCTGTGTTTATCTGTGTTTATCTGTGGACATTTTTTTGTTTCAAATGTGTCTAGATCCATAGGATAGCGGCTGCTAATCTTATTATCAGAGTAAAGATCTTAAGAGAGTTAATGTTAATGTTTATGTTTATTAGGGAAGAATAATATCAGCTTAATTCCCCAGTAAAATTATGTCATTTAAATCAAATATTTTAAATTTAGCAAGAATTAAATATCTCAAACTTGTAAGTCATGTTGAAGAGAAGAGAATGAAATGGGCTTATGAAAATCAGCAGATTGATGATGAATTTAAATTACACTGGCAATCCAACTCAGGTAAAGTTAAAGCAAGGCATTGGGCAAATGTCAATAAAGTTAAAGTAGGAGAATTAATTATTTTATGTCAAAATCATCGCGAACATGGTCATAAAGTGACTCATATTGTGGAAGTTATTGGCGATAGACCTCAACAACAAGGCAATAAATTAGTTCGTTTAGTTAAAGCAATCTGGATACCAAAAAATGGTTATGAACAGGCACCAATGACCAAAGATGTTATAGGAAATCAGTTTTCTTTTAGAAGTGGATTATTAATCAATATCAATTGTCAAACAATTAAACTTAATCAAAGTTTGCTCAATCTATTGATTTAGTTATTTTAATTGCTGCTAAAGAAGTATTATCAAAAAAGGTAGACTATTAAATGTGATCGCGCCCTTAGCTTGGACTATATCTACAGACGACTAATAAGCAAAAAAAATATGTATCAGATAATCACCTAGATTATAAATTAAAAGAATACTTCCTGAGCAAGATTCATTCACTCATTTATTATTTTGTAATATATGAAAGCAATAACAAAATATTGGAGTCTTCAATATGGAATGTAAGTTGAAGCACCTAGATTTAATTCAAGGGGTTATCAATCGTATGGCGGGTAACTCCTTCTCTTTAAAAAACTGGACTGTAGTGTTAGTATCAGCTTTATTTGCTTTAAGCGCGAAGTATTCTGATACTAGTTTTATCCCAATTGCCTTTTTGCCCGTTTCTGCTTTCTGGCTACTGGATGGTTATTATCTCAGACAAGAAAGATTGTATCGAAAACTATATGATCGCGTCAGAAAACAAAAGGAAACAGAGATTGATTTTTCTATGAACACTTCTGAGTTTTTTGAAGATGTAGATCCGTGGCTACGTATTTGTTTTTCTAAAACTCTTTTAGTTTTTCATGGCTTCATTTTTTCAACAATAACTGTCGGAATATTTTTAATCTGAACTTATTTTAATTTGGTTATTAAACCGCGTCTGTCAAGAGAAAACTACAGTTTGGTCTGGATAGGCAATTTTGTTGACTAATCCCTAATCCCTAATCCCCCGAACCAATGACTGAGAACAAAGGTCAATGAATTAGAACGACTATAGCAATCCTAAATCATTCGTGAAAATAACTTCTGCCCTCTGCCCTCTGCCTTCTGCCTTGCCTCCATTCAAATTTTCATGATTCAAATAGGATTGCTATATCATTTTAGTTATTAGTTAGATTATTAATCAAAGAAGCAAGCAAGCGATCGCCTTCGGGAATAAATTGTTGATACTTGGCTATGTTTAATTGTGGTTGATTGAGAATTTTACGTAAGTAAATCTGTTGCTGTTGGCTGATACTTTGATTAATAATATCTGAGGCTCGATTTCCTTGATGATCGCAGACGGTTAACGATGCCCCATGACTAACTAAAAACTCGACAATTTCCAGCCTAGAATTGCCCACTGCAAACATTAAAGCCGTCTGACCATCAGGTGTTTGGGCATCGATTTCAGCGCCACTATCAATTAGATGCTTAATTATTTGCAGCTTATCTGTCATTAGGCGGGCATCTTGAACTCCTAGAATAGCCGCTTTCATTAGTGGAGTCTGATGCCTACTATCTCTTGAATTAGGATCGGCACCATTAAGCAGCAACAGCTTAACAACTGTAGGTAGACACCAGATAATGGCAATTTCTAAAACAGTACGTCCCAAACTATCCTTAACATTAGGATTGACGTTGTGTTCTAAAAGTAAGCATAAACATTCTGCTTTGGCTGTAATGCGGTAATAGCGTTTTGGGCGATCGCCTAATTGTTCTGGAGGTAGAGTGAACCAGCTTTTCTCAAATACTAAAAAAATTAAAGGTTCACCAGCTAGACCCACTAGAGAAACGTTGGGATTTACACCCTGTTGTAACAACTTTTCGACAATAACTAAATCGTTATTAGCGATCGCTTCGGCTAGTCGTAACTGTTGCTTTTTATTAGTAGTTATTAACTCATCTATAACGTTGAAAATCACCCAACTCACAAGCTTGCCTCTAATCTCAAGTTTGAAGATTAAAAGCATCTTAGGAGAAGGGCATTATCATCTTGGCTATCTCGCAGCAAATATTAACGAAATCATGATGTCAGACCTGTCGTTTCATATTATGATCTTGTACTAGTACAAGGTGTCTCTGACTATTCAATATCTACTGGAGTACGACCATAAAGATAGGTGAGATATTTGAGCCGCCCACTTAATTCATCATTGAAGGCTTCTTTACGACAGCGCCATGACCAATTGCCTGTAGGCTGAGAAGGCGTATTCATTTTCGCATTTGTACCCAAACCTAAAATGTCTTGGAACGGTAAGACTACAGTGTTTCCTACCGAACTTAGTGCTAACCGAATCAATGCCCAGTGAATACCATCCTCGCAAAGACAGCCCAGGTAATCGACTACCTGAGATTGCGCTTGGGGCGATCGCTCATTAAACCAGCCGATCGTAGTATTGTTATCGTGGGTGCCAGTGTAAACAACGCAGTTACGGTTAGCGTAGTTAAACGGCAAGAAACCATTAGCGCGATCAGAATCAAAGGCAAACTGAAGTATTTTCATCCCAGGAAACTCAAATTTATCCCGTAAGGCTTCGACTTCTGGAGTAATTACCCCCAGATCTTCAGCAACAATAGGTAGTTTACCTAATTGCAACTCTAACAGCTGAAAAAACTCATCTCCTGGTGCTTCTAACCAGGTGCCGTTCATCGCGGTAGTTTCTCCTTGAGGTACTGCCCAGTAAGCTTGAAAACCTCTAAAGTGATCGATGCGAATAATGTCAACATATTCGAGCATTGCCTCAACTCGTCTAATCCACCACTTAAACTCAGTTTTCTCCAGTTCCTTCCAGTTATAGACAGGATTACCCCAAAGCTGACCAGTAGAACTAAAGTAATCGGGTGGAACCCCTGCCATCAATGCTGGTTCTCCTGTCTTGGGATCTAAACGAAAAATATCGCTGTGAGCCCAAACATCGACGCTATCGTGAGCGACATAGATGGGAATATCACCAAACAGCTTGATTCCTTTTTGATTGGCATATTGCTTCAAATTTGTCCATTGACAGAAAAACTGATATTGAACAAACTTATGAAACCAAATCTCATCTGCTAATTTAGTAGCCCATTGAGCCATTGCCTCTGGTTGACGATGCATAATATCGGCTGGCCACTGGTGCCAGCTACTACCACCATGAGCCTGCTTGAGAGACATAAATAGGGCATAATCACTGAGCCAATCATTATGCCGATTGCAATATCGTCTAAATTCCTCTTGTTCGGTGTCTGAAGCCTGCTCCTTAAAGCGATCGCTAGCGCGCCGCAATAAAGGCATTTTGGTAGCAATCACGTGGTCGAAATCTACGTAATCCAAGTCAAAATTAGGTAGATCGTAGATATCTGCGTCGCTTAATAATCCTTGCTGATGCAGAATATCGGGACTAATTAATAGCGGATTTCCTGCCAAAGCAGAATAAGATAGATAGGGAGAGTTGCCATAACCAGTTGGTCCAATTGGTAATATTTGCCAAATCTGCTGGTCACTGTTGGTCAAAAAATCGACAAATCGATATGCGTTCTCACCCAAATCGCCAATACCAAAGCGGCTAGGCAAAGAGGTGGGATGGAGCAATACACCGCTAGCTCTGAAATCTAACATCTAATGAATTATTAGTAAATTTTAGCAATTTTGATCTTAATGCCTCAGTCACAGACTATCTCGATCCTGTTTGACGGCTTGCCCCGTTTACACCGCTTAGTTTGGTGCTTAGTTTGGGGGACTCTGCCCTGTGTCATTCCGTTTGATATTATCCCACTTAACGGGACTCAACGAGACGGATCGCAGCAATTTAGCGCGGCTATGGTCTCTGTTTAATTTACAAAAGTTTGGATAACGTCACCAACGGTGAAGAAGCCCTGCCGTAAAACGACAGAGTTGTCCACCTAGCATTGTGCAATAAATCCCTTCTCAGATGTAGTCGATTTTTGGTAGCGTAATATATTAGGAAAAAAAACTCAATTAAAACTTTATTTAAAGATTTGCCTTGGGCGATCTTGTATTTAGGAGAATCAAACAATGACTATTTTATTTCAGTTGGCACTAGTTGCTTTAGTTCTATTTTCTTTTGTGATGGTTATCGGGGTACCCGTGGCATACGCTTCTCCCCAAAACTGGGAACAATCTAAATCTTTAATCTATGTTGGTTCAGGAATTTGGACTGTTTTGGTAGTGGTAGTGGCAGTGCTAAATTTCTTTGTTATTTAAACAGAATAATATTGATAAGCGAGAGCGATCGCTATTTTTCTAGCGATCGCTATTTACATTCGACTCATAAAATTATTTACTGACTTACTTAATCTTTTATTATGGCTGTTTTTGAGGGAACCTTTGCAGGAGATTTATCAAATTTACGGATAGCGCTAGTTATTGGGCGCTTCAACGATTTGGTAACGGACAAGTTGATTTCTGGCTGTCAAGACTGCCTAAAACGCCACGGTATTGATGTTGAGCCAAATAATGGTCAGGTTGATTATGTCTGGGTTCCAGGCTGCTATGAGATCGCCATGGTTTCTAAGCAGTTAGCTTTCTCTGGGGGCTACAATGCCGTAATCTGCTTGGGGGCAGTAATTCGGGGACAAACTCCTCATTTTGATTTTGTCGCAGGAGAAGCGGCAAAGGGTATAGCTGCCGCTAGTTTTCAATCGGGGGTACCAGTTATTTTTGGAGTCTTGACTGTCGATACCATGCAGCAAGCACTAGAAAGAGCAGGTATTAAAAGTAATTTGGGCTGGAATTATGCTTTGAATGCCTTAGAAATGGCGACATTAATGCAACAGTTACAAAATGTCCAAAATATTCCTGCCCTCAATTCTCGTTCTGATTTACCTCCAGGAAATGAAACTATTGCTTTACCTAAAGCTAAAAGCCAAAATGTAGCAAGTAGTTAAGCTGAATAAGTTAATTTTTTGGCTAATTAGTGATTGAAGTAAAACTCGCTTAAGGCTAAACGTAAAACTAAATGTAATAGAATTTAAGATGTTTATAATTGGGGTCTATTCATCCTCGATTGTAAGCATTTTGCTGATCAGAAGTTGCTCAGAATAAACCTAGAAAAACTAAAAATCTGATTGATGTTCTATGATAAATTTTTCTACTTTAAGATAATCCTTAGAAACCTTTTGGATCAATTTGAAGACAAGGAAAACAAATCCCTCACTATTAAAACTAATTAATACTTTGAATTACTAAAATTTAGATATAATTGTTGGATATGATTCGGTGAGCGATCGCATGAGCATGATTTGCGGCTTTTTAGGTGGGACGATTGTGTCAATTGAGGGTGGATATAAAGTTTTTCCCCATCCTAAGCCAAATAAAATCTACAATAGATTAAGTGATGCTAAATGGTTTTTGGCATTAAGATGGTGCGATAATTTTGATACTCCCGCTGGCATCATTAACAATACGGGAGAACTAGCTTTTTTTAATCAGCATGTATTGGAAATAGGCGAAACAAACTTTATTCCTCAAAGATACAGAGCAGAAATTTTTGCTCTATGTTTGCCGCTACGACCAAACGAAAAGATTAATTATCAACTTGCCTTAGAAAATAAGCTGAATCTAGAAATACAGGCTTTAGAAATAGATGCTCGTTACGGCAAGGTAGCTTTAGTTAGAGAAGTGATTACTAAGCAATAAGTCAGGTGAGTGTAATTATATAAATTCTTTAGCTAGGGATTAGGGACTGGTGACTGGGAAATGGGAATTAATTTCGATGTCAAGTCTTATAAATTATTTTGCCAACCTATTTAGTTAATACTAATTAATAGCTATAGAGATAGCAGTTTATTTTATGGCATTACTTGCTTGAAAATAATAATTGATAAGTTGAAAGACAGCTATTCTCATCTTACGCTAAACCAAAAAGAAAAAGATTATAGTCGTTTTAATTAAATTTTGTACCTGCTAATTATTCTGTTCGAGGGACTGGGGATAGGGGATTGCGGTGCGACCCACAGATGCTGTCCCATCAGAGTCTGCGAAGCAGACGATGGGGCGTAAGCCCCGTTCGCCGTCACAAAGGCGCTTTGTCACGCCGCATGTCGCAAGACAAAGCGCACCGCCCTGACATGCGGGCGAAGCCCTTTGTGAGGTTTCCTCAGACGTAAGGACGGAGCAAGAAGGACTTGTCCGCATGTACGCGCACCGTTAGGGGATAGGGGGAAATTTATTTCTACAATTCTTATTTAAAACAACTACACCATATAGAGTAATCTGAAGTCTTAAGCTAAAACTAGAAATTTATCTCAAAGACAACTAATTGTAGAAATTTAAATCTATCAATAGAGTAATTACTATAGATACTTGATTTCTATCAGGGTTTGTTAAAATTTAAGCAAAATTTTTGTGCCTAAACTGAAAATAGCTAAAATTCATGTAATTAGTTAGTAAAACTAGAAAATCAAAAGACTGGTAAAAGTTCTTAAGTCTTGAAAAATATTATCAGTACTTCTAATACTTCTCAATTTGAATCTAAGTCTTTTATGCCTAAAAACAGTATTTATAACTAAGAGATAGATTTTTTTGATCAACCGCCATTGCCAGGTAATTTAGCAAATTATAATTCACTCGCACCCTTTACTTCCGAAAACCATCAACTAAAATATTATTCATCTTTCTTAGCAATTTGGATGTCTTCAATACACTTAAAACTATGACCAATTGGCATACCATTAACCCAGTAAAAACTCTTGAGTTACTTCACAGCGATGCCAAGAGTGGTTTATCAAGTGATGAAGTTTTCCTAAGACAGCAGAAAGTTGGCAAAAATGAACTCAAGCAAAAGGTTGGACGGAGCAAATTAAGTATTCTATGGGATCAGTTTACTAACATTATGTTGGTAATGTTGATCGTAATTGCCATCATTTCCGCAATTTTGGATTTACGCCACAGCAATTTTCCCAAAGATTCCATCGCCATTTTTACCATCGTGATCCTCAATGGCATTTTAGGATACGTTCAGGAAAGTAAAGCCGAGAAAGCTCTAGCTGCCCTTAAACGCCTTTCTAGTACCCAAGTCAAGATAATTCGAGATGGTGTTACCCAACAAATTGATGCGGTTGAATTAGTTCCAGGAGACATTATGCTGCTGGAAGTAGGAGGGCAAATTGCAGCAGACGGACACTTATTAGAGGCTCAAAATCTTCAGGTTAAGGAGTCCACTCTAACAGGAGAAGCTACCGCTGTAGTTAAAGATGCCGATGTCATACTAGCAGAAGATGCACCTCTGGGCGATCGCACTAATCTGGTGTTTAAAGGGACGGAAGTGGTGGCTGGAAGAGCAAAAGCGGTTGTCACTAAAACAGGTATGGAGACTGAAATTGGTCTAATTGCAACCATGCTGCAAGATGTTGAAGTTGACTCAACCCCTCTGCAAAAACGGATGACTCAATTGGGAAACGTATTGGTTGGTGGTTCCTTAACTTTAGTATTGTTAATTACCGTTGGTGGTTTATTACGTTCAGGCTGGCAAATTTTTGATGAAATATTAGAAACTTCCCTCAGTATGGCGGTGGCGGTAGTCCCCGAAGGTTTACCCGCAGTGGTAACTGTTACCCTAGCCATTGGTACCCAAAAGATGATTCGCCGCCGTGCCTTGATTCGTAAACTGCCTGCGGTGGAAACTTTAGGTTCAGTAACTACCATCTGTTCCGATAAGACGGGAACTCTGACGCAAAACAAGATGATTGTCCAGCAGGTTAATACCTTCTCTTGGAACTTTAAAGTTACTGGTGAAGGTTATCAGCCATCAGGAGAATTTTTAGCCCCAAATTGTCATCAGCCTGAAAAAGAACCCGAACTACAGCAGTTACTTCAAGCTTGTGTACTGTGTAACGATGCTCTATTGCAGCATGCCCCTCAACCTGATCAAAAAACTAAAGCATGGTCGATACTAGGCGACCCCACAGAAGGAGCATTACTAGCTTTAGCGGGGAAGGCGGGAATATTTAAAGCAGAATTAGAAACCCAGTTTTCTCGAATAGCGGAATTTCCTTTTGATTCACAGCGTAAACGCATGTCGGTAGTCGTGGAAAATTCTTTAGCAGAGTCTGATTCACCCTATCTGATGTATACCAAAGGCTCCCCAGAATTAATCTTAGCCAGATGCAATCGCCTGCAAATTAATGCTAGTCCCCAAACTATTATAGAAGAACAAAGACAGGAGATTCTCAATACAAATATCCACTTAGCCAGTATTGGTTTGCGAGTTTTGGGTTTTGCTTATAAACCTTTGTGGGAAATTCCTGCTGCTGATCTGGCAGAAGAACATGAACAAGAGCTAATTTGGGTTGGTTTAGTGGGGATGTTAGATGCACCTCGTCCAGAAGTAAAAGCCGCTGTCAAAAGCTGTCTTACAGCAGGTATTAGACCAATAATGATTACAGGAGATCACCCCTTAACGGCAATGGCGATCGCTGATCAGCTTAATATTGTCAATAGCAATCGGCGATCGCTGACTGGTCAAGATATTGCTAAAATGTCTGCCACTGAGCTAGAACAAGTGGTCAATCAAGTCAATGTCTATGCTCGGGTGGCACCAGAACACAAGCTACGTATTGTTCAAGCACTGCAAAAGAACGGTAAATTCGTCGCTATGACTGGTGATGGAGTTAATGATGCTCCCGCTTTAAAGCAAGCCAATATTGGTATCGCCATGGGTATTACAGGCACAGATGTTAGCAAAGAAGCCAGCGATATGGTGTTGCTGGACGATAACTTTGCCACCATTGTTGCCGCTATTGAAGAGGGTCGAGTTGTTTATGATAATATTCGTCGCTTTATTAAATATATTTTAGGTAGTAATATCGGCGAGGTCTTAACCATTGCCGCCGCACCTCTATTAGGTTTAAACAGTGTTCCCCTTTCTCCGTTACAAATTCTCTGGATGAACCTGGTTACAGATGGTTTACCTGCATTAGCTTTGGCTCTGGAGCCTGCCGAACCCAACGTGATGAGTCGCTCCCCTTATAATCCTCAAGAAAGCATTTTTGCTCGTGGTTTAGGGCTTTATATGATCAGGATTGGTATTGTTTTTGCCTTGTTGACCATTTCTCTAATGGTGTGGTCGTACAACTACGATCAGGGTAGCCCAGATCCTAATCACTGGAAAACGATGGTGTTCACCACTCTGTGTCTGGCACAAATGGGTCATGCCCTAGCTGTTCGCTCCAATACCAGGCTCACTATCGAAATGAACTTTTTTTCTAATCCCTATTTATTAGGTGCGATCGCTTTAACTACGATCTTACAAATATTATTAATCTACGTTACGCCACTGCGAAACTTCTTTGATACTAGTATTCTCAGTTTCACAGATCTTTTAATCTGCTTTGGTTTCAGTCTGCTGGTTTTTGTTTGGGTTGAACTAGAAAAACTTTGGCAGCGCCGTTTCCAGGCTTCTCGAAAATAAATGAGCAGGGTAATCCAACTAAATTGTCGACCCGTCTCCTCACAAGTTCCTCAGGTTTACTCGATAAGCTTTTTGTCATGAAGAGATGACTTTATAACCTATATTATGCTATTTAATTGATAAATCTAAAAATATTTCGATGTAGGTTTGAGTATCTTTAATTTTACTAGATAGCTATCTCATATTAATCAATTTCTTGGTCTGAGCTAGCTAGAACATCGTTAGCAAAAGGAATAAGAGAACCATGAAAGCAACACAATTACTGCGTCAGTATCGCTATGGAATCATAGATTTTAAGGGTGCTTGCCTACATTCTGCTCGTCTAGAAGCTGCAAATTTGACTCGGATTAATTTAACTCAAGCCGATCTTAGCGATGCAGACTTGAATGATGTTGACTTAAGCGGAGCATGTTTACAACAAGCAAATTTGACCAACGCTACCTTAATCAATGCCAGCTTAGTGGGAGCAAACCTATCGGAAATCAATCTTATCGGTGCGGAATTGGAAAATGCTGATTTAAGTGGGGCTGATTTAAGCGGTGCAGACCTACGTTGTGCCAACTTACGCGGTGCCAATTTAGCAAACGCTAACTTAACTGATGTTGATCTGGGGGGAACAGACTTAACCAATGCAGATTTAACCGAAGCCAAGCTAGGGGGATCTGATATATCAGTTGCGGAAACCGAAGGCGCAAATTTAGAGCAAATAAACTGGAGTGAAAGCGAACGAATTCCTCAGCATACAGACCATCGTTGGGTAAGTTGGTCAGGATAAAAACCACTATCTGGACAAAGTATTGCAACACTAAAGCGATCGCATTTGTTGATTTTGAGACAGGCGATCGTTTTTATTCGGTAGTCCTAAAGACGTAAGGATGCATTGTAGTGATGGACAAAATACCAAATTGCTCCAATATGATTTTCTATCTTTTTGGAGCAAGACAAAGTTTTCCTGACTAAGCAAGAAACTCTTTGAGGTAACGTACAGTTAAATCGTTCAATATAATTAGTTTTGCCTGTTTCTTTGCCTACTGCTCGATGTCGTTTAGAGGGAATTACCTGCTCTTAAGCTTCCCAGAAATCACCATAACAAACAGCACACTG
>JBCDDK010000055.1:0-40890 GCA_039180345.1 Cyanobacteria bacterium P01_G01_bin.39
GAGAACTTCTAGTTGTAACTCTCTGGTCTGTTATCTTGCCAAAATGTTCTTCTATCGCTTCTCTCAAGGATTCTTTGGTCATGGGAACAAATATTTTATCTTCCCATGTTTCTCTCTATTCGTTTGATGCGATTACCCTGCACTCCTACCAAGTCCTTGTTCAATTTTTTGAGCAGCTTTAATATTGATTAAGTAGCTATTTTCTCTACATTGTTCCTCATATCTTTCAACTAAGGACTCCGAATATGGCATTGAATCTACTAGTAATATACGACAGCTATCATCTGGAAGATCGATGCCATCATATCTATTAACAAAAACAATTGTTTTTGAGTAATTTCCCATTTTAAGCTCTTTCACTTTCTCTGAAAAATTACTGCTTTTTGCAACTTCAGAACCTAAATCTTGATAGAATTTAGCTCTTTTAAAGCTAGGTGTAATTGCGACTCGACCGACTTTTGAGTTATTCTTCTGTTTTGAAAAGAAATTAATAATACTATTTCTATCTAGTTGCTCGTGAATTTGTGATGGAATTAAAATCATCTTTTCACCAGACCATTTTTCATTTTTTGGAATAAGAGGATTTTTGATCGCCTGACTACTTATCCCAAGCCCTTTAATAAAAAAGGAATCATTTTGTGTAGTTGCTGACATTAATATTCTATATTCAGCTTTACTAAAAGTGCCAAACTTTTCGACTAGACTTAGAATGGGAGATATTTCAAGTTCTTTTCCACTAAAAAAACATTGACAATTTTCAATGTTATCTTTAATAAGATCCCAAGTGAACATTATATTTGGATCGTCTGTATATTGTAATAAAGCTTCCAAGACTTCAGTCTTTTTATCTTGCCAGCTCCAATAGGGTACTGGTAGTAATGCATTGGACTTGTCACTTTTTATTTCTAGAAAACTACCTTCTCCTTGGTCTATTAAGTCATTTTCAAAAAGCTGAATTAGATTTTGATATAAAGAATGTTTATTGTTAACTCTTATTTTAAATGAATCATTGATAAAATCTATGCACGCATGTGAATCATCTAAAATAATTGTATTAACTTTTTGATATTTTCCACCTATGCCAAAAATCGATTTGCCGTTAAAGAGTTTTTGAACATGAGTTATTAAAAGTTTTTCTGAATTTAGAAATTCTTCAGGCAAGGAATTACTCTTATTAGTAGTAACATATCCAATTCCAAATTTCTCTGCTTCTAAACATGTCTGTTCAACCAAGTATTTATTAGGGCAAACATATAAACAGGGTGCTTTATTTTCTATTAATTTTGATTGTAATATTAGTAATCCTATTAGAGTTTTTCCTTGCCCAGTATGTAATTTTAAAATTAAGTCTTTATCTTTCCTTCGATGAGAGTACCATTTTGTTAATATTTCCTCTTGTAGTGGACGAAGAGGTCCCGTTTCGCTTCTTCTATCTAATTCATCATAGATCTCAACTGGATTTATCTTTTTCTGAATCGATTTTGAACCTAGCTTACTTCTAAAATCAACCATTTGTCACAATTTCTACAAAAGTATCCTGATGAAATAATTCATTAAGGATACTCGATACTTAAATTAAGTGCTATCGCTTTAGAAGAGATCGCCTCTAAAACCAAGACAATAAATCAGAAATTAAAATTAAAAGGATCTTGCTTTTCTGAAAAAGTTCTGTCTATATTTGGTAATTCTAGATTTCTAGATCTCCTGCTAAAGAATGATGCCCTAAATAATTTTGGAAATTTGTAAGGAGCTAATTTGACGATCTGTAAAATACTTATTCCTAATTTACCGCTATCGCCATTCCCCATCTTCTTACTATCCTAATCTTTCAATTAATTTATCTCCCACCCTCAAAGCATTAGCAATTACCGTCAAGGCAGGACTCACCGCAGCACTAGAAGGAAAGAAACTACTATCTACTACGTATAGATTATCAACATCGTGAGTGCGACAGTCGAGGTCTAAAACGGAAGACTGAGGATCTTCTCCAAAGCGACAAGTACCGCATTGATGGGCTACTACTTGAATTGGCGCAGCACCATAGGGATGAATACCGCGAGATTTTTTATCTGTAGCTTTGAGGACTTCTTGCCAACGATACAACAGGCGATCGTGTGCTTCTAAGTTATTAGGTGTATAGTCTAAATAAAGCTTTTCCCCTTTGAGATAAACCCTATTTTTCGGATCGGGTAAATCCTCTGTTTGCAACCACCAGCCAACGGAATTTTTGGCTAATTTCTTTAAACCAAAACCAGGCATTAGTTTAGCTGCAATAGACAAAATTGGTGGAGATTCGGAGAAGATTACGTCTTGCAAAAGACCACCTGAATCTTGAATATGTCCCATTGGGTAAGGAAAGTCATCATCACCCCAATAGAAATCATTAATATACATACTGCGTTGAAATAAACCGTCGTTAGGTTTAGGGGACTGCTGAAGAATCACCGTCATCAGTTGTTTCATCAGATTGCGCCCTACTAGATCGTAACTATTAGCTAATCCAGTAGGATGTTTTTCGTTAGCCGATCGCAATAATAAGGCAGCAGAATTAATCGCTCCACAGGAAAGCACGACAATATGAGCCATAAACAGATAAGTTTGTCCCTTTACCTCTGCCTGTACCCCTTTTACTTCTGTTCCCGTAGGATTAGTATGCAAAGCCACAACTCTGGCTGAAGTTTTTAGAGTTAAATCTCTCTTTGCTCGAATCGCAGGACTTACTCCCGTATCTTCCGAGTCAGTGCGCCCTTCATCACCAATACCGATAGGCAAGTAAGCAGGATGAAGTCCCTGTTTATCCAGGCGATCGCCTAATTCGTCTATTTGAGGAATTCTTTCTACTGGAGGCAGCGGGAAATCCTTACTCCGAGTCGGTTCTGTCGGGTCGTCCCCAGCTTTACCGTGAGCCTGATAGAGTTCTTCGGCGGCGGTGTAATAGGGTTCAAAATCCTGATAACTTAAACCCCAAGCAGGGGAAATGCCTTCTTGATGCTGGACTTGCTCAAAATCCTTCTCCCGCAGACGCAGTAAAGCTCCACTGTATATTTTAGTATTTCCGCCAACACAATACTTAGCTTGAGGAAAAAATGGCTCGCCTTCGCGATCGTACCATTGCTCAGGAGCATGATAATTTTCTTTTTTAAATAATTCGTCTTCAACTAGTTGAGAGCTTTCTTTTTCTGTAAACTTACCCTGTTCTAATACTAAAATCTTCTTGCCAGCCTCGGCTAATTTGCGAGCTAGTGTGCCACCTCCAGCGCCAGTGCCAACAATAATTACATCGTAAAATTGGTCATCAATAATCATGTTATTTGTCCTTTGTTATTAGTCAGTAGTTATTTACTTTTTATTGTTTATTCTGTAAAACAGTGTCATGAAAAATCTCTTTTGCCATACCAATATTTTTATTGATTTAATTGTTTTCCAAATGGCGATCGCTTCAGTAACTATAATGTGCTGTTTTTTGAGGTTGCCGTTTTACTTAAGATGTATGATCAAACGGTCAAATATTGGCTCTGAATTTAGGGAATTATAAATTTAAATGAAACAGCATACAATTTATTTTGGTTGTCACTTGACAACCGAAGTTCTTGAGTATTAACATGATATTCATAATATAGATGGTAAAAAAACACCCTAATAAAGATATACGAGCTGCATTAGAGTATGCAGAGCAAAAAGGCTGGCGCATACAACAAAGTGGTTCTCACGCTTGGGGGAAAATTTATTGTCCATATAACGATACTGAATGTAGATGCGAAGAATTTTGTAAAGCTAGCATTTGGAGTACCCCTAGAAATCCGACCAATCATGCAAAACAAATACGTCGAGTAGTAGATAACTGTATTTATCAAAAAAATAACTGTTAGAGGAGGAATCCTAAAAATGAGAGAATATGAATTCACTTTAAAATTTAAGCTTCAAGATTCTAATATCGATCCTGATATTTATGTTGAACAGTTATATGAATCTGGTTGTGATGATGCTGTAATTGGTACAGGTAGAAGAGGTTACATAGGACTTAATTTTATTCGCGAATCTTCTTCAGCTTACGAGGCAATTTCTAGTGCGGTAAAAGACATTAAAAAAGCTATTCCAGAGGCAATTCTTGTTGAGGCTGCACCAGATCTAGTTGGGGTAACAGATATTGCTAATCTTTTGGGATGTACTAGACAAAATATGCAAAAGTTAATTGCCAAAGATAATTCCAACTGTCCCCCTGCAATTTATGGTGGAGCGCAATCTATTTGGCATTTAGCCGATATTCTTGATTGGTTAATTAATAATAAAAAGTATTCTGTTAGTAAATCTTTAGTTGAAGTTGCTAAAGTAACCATGAGTTTAAATATAACCAAACAATTTGCAATGCTTGATCCTAACTTGCAAGAAAGTTGTAAGTTTTTAGTTAGCTCTAAGCAAGTGAGATAATTCATTTTTATTTATTGATAGTTTGTGTATGGTTATGATGCGATCGCGTTAAAAAAACTAAATTATTTTTGATAATGAAAACGACAAGCTACAATCACAATATTGTCTTTCATAATTTGATAAACTAGTCTGTGTTCGCTGTTAATACGTCGTGACCAATAACCTGAAAGATTGGCTTTTAAAGGTTCTGGTTTGCCAATACCGTCAAAAGGACTGCGTTGAATATCTTTGATAAGAGTATTGATTTTCTTGAGTAATTTTTTATCATTTTGTTGAAACCATAAATAATCAGCCCAGGCTGCTTCTGTAAATGTCAGTTTCATTCTTCAATTAGTTCTCTTTCTACAAACTCACCTTCTTGAGCCGATTTAATAGAACTGAGAAGATGAGCAGCATTAGCAGGGTTGGATAGTAAATATATTGTTTCTTGCCATGCTGTAAATTCACTCAAAGGCATCAGTACCACCTGACTACCGCGATCATTTTTGATAATTGTTGGTTGAGTATCGGTAACTACTTGTTCGATTAAATTATCTAATTCTTTTGCTGCTTGTTTGGTTGTTTTAGTTTCCATTTTGTTTTCTATTGTTATGGTTAATATTTTATTTATAGCGTTCGTAATCAAATATTAATTGTGCTTCGGAGTCATCTTTAGCAAAATCTTGGAGAAACTGGCAGACAATTTGACCTTTTTTAGTTACTTTGTTCATCGTTCGATAATTTTTCAAGTGCTTTACTTAAATATTTTTCGCTTAAAAATTTCAATTTGTATCCTCTTAATTTATACTGTTTATTATTAGCTTCTTCTAGTAATAACTCCTGAATGTTTTTTAACCAAGGCAATTCTTCTTGTAATACTTGAGAAAAATTTACAGATTCATATCGCTCTGAAAATGTCCCAAGACAAGACCCTTTGTCGTAAAAACTCATAGATAAGAATCGATTCATAAAATCTTGGGGAGCAATATACTTAAGAATAGGTATTTTGGAATATCTGCTATCCCACTCTTGATAATCTGAGAAATTATTCATACAAAGCATTCTGTGAAACTGCCATTTATCCCTCTGCATAATATCTAGCAATTCAAGTCCTAATTGCGGTAGCTTTTGTTCTAAAGCAGATTTCTTAGCTTCACTTATATAAGAATTAAATTCTTTAAATTCATCTAGTTCTATTCCTTGATATCCCAAGCCTTGATAACCAGTGGGAGAATATAACTTTGTAGAATTTGGATTCTGAATTAAACTAAGATCGAGTTGATTTTCATTCACTAAATCATCAATATAATCTTTTGCATCGTGTAATATATCTTGCTTAGTTTTATTAGGATATAGTCCGCTATTACATAAATTAAAGAAAACTCCCGTTACGTGAAGAATTTCTCCTATTTCAATGAATTCTTTATCGGCATATTCAGCTTCTACTTTCTCTAACAGTATATGAAACTCATTATCAGTCATATCTGTATCATAAAAATGCCATAGCCTAATCCAGTTGGGTGTATTCTCATCAGCAAAATATTTACTATTTAGAATTGACTGTTTTAGTTCATTTTCATTAATCTTGCCTAGATTTAAAAAATCTTGCCACCATTCTAAATTAGGTAGTGGTTCGTAAATTAGTAAATTCCAAAATTGATGTTGATCAATTATCTTTTTCAGAGAAATCAGTACTTTGTTATCTTCTTCATCAGATGGGCTTAATAAACTATTTTGACTATCTTTACTTTTATTTTTTTGAAAATAGTTTTTTCGAGATTCATTATATTCAAATTCTTGTGCTTCTTTCAACCTATTAATATTTTTGGGTAATAACGACCCGCGTTTGACCTCAATCGAGAAAGCTAAAAGCAATCTTAAAATTTTTTTCAATAGTTCTGCTATACTTTTTGACTTCTCTGGTAATTCTTGAAAAATCCTCTCAAAATCTAGAATAATTTGCTTTAAACTTCTTAGATTTTCATACTTGGCTTCGAGATATATCTCTTCAATTAATTCTTTATTGTTTAATAAAAAACTTTTAACATTAGAATTATCGATTTCTTGAGTAAAACTTTCTAGCGCACCATGAAGATCGCGAGCAATATCAAATGTTTTACCAATAAGTTTTTCTTTAATATTTTTGTAATTATCATTCCTTTCAAGCTTTACTTCGTTAGCCACCATAATTACTTTTAAGTCTTGATGCTCTACAAAATAGTTTATATAGCCTAGAAGATTTTCAATATCTATTTGACAACGTTCTAAATCATCAAAAATCAAAATGCATTTATCTGTATTTTTCAGGTATTCAGGAAGATTGATTTCTGGAATCTGAATGCTTAATGAACCATCATCTTGTTTATCGCCGTCTAAATCTATTTTTAATGCGCCTTTAAGTAATCCTTTTAGAATTGTTCCTGTTATTGCCATTCCTTTCGAGGATAAGACGGGATGTAGCTGCTGAAAAAACGAGTTTTCTATTTCAGAAAAGCTAGTCATTCCGTACAAGCTTACATACAAGAATTTTTTATTTTTCTTTTCAAGCTTCTCTCGATATTTATTAATAAACCAAGTTTTACCGCATCCCCATTCGCCTTTGAGCAATATAGCAAAGCCTGGTGCATGAGATAGCCCACAGTAGTAATCGAGATATTTTTCAATATGGCTATTAACTCCGCTGATAGGTTGGTCTTCTTGAGTCATATTTACTAGATATCTCCCATAAGCCTTTAATTGTCGTAATTTTAATACAAAGGGCAAAAAACCAATGACTTATGAATAATTAGTTATCTTTGTCAGAAGTCTATTATTACTGCCAAACATAAATCAAAATAAACAAGACAATCCAAATCACATCAACAAAGTGCCAAAACAAAGAAGTAGCTTCTACGCCAAACTGTCCCCCTTGATAATTACCAGGGAAAAAAGAACGGGTTAACATAATGGTTTGTAACAGCACCCCCGTTAAAACGTGCAAGCCATGAAAGCCTGTTAATAAATAAAAAGCACCACCAAAAACGCCAGAAGTAAAACCAAATTCTAGTCCCATCCACTCTACTGCTTGCCCATAGAGAAAATAGCTACCCATTGCCATGGTTAACAGCCAAAAAATGCGAAAACTCCAGAGATTTTCTTTATGTAAAAACTTCTCGGCAATATAAATCACAAAGCTACTAGAAACTAGAATCACGGTATTAATTGCAGGTTCTCTAATTTCCAATCCTTCAACTCCAGGAGGAAGCCAGTCAGTCATCGTCGTTTTATAAACGATATAACCAGCAAAAAAGCTGAGAAAAATCACACTTTCTGACAATAGGAAGATAATAAAACCCAGCATTCGATTATCTTCTTCGTGTTCGTGGGTTACAGTTTGTATTTTTTCGGAAGTAATTGAAGTGTCCATAGGGGAATAGGTGAGTAGGGGTTTAAGAGATCTATGTTTATAGTTAGTATTAATTTTTGAATTTTTACTTATTCTCGTATCTACTAAAATCTCTAATCACCTATTCCCTTATTCCCATATACCCCTATTCCCTTAACCAAAGGTTCATCTTTCCCATAACCATAAGGTTCGGCAACAACTACGGGAATCTCTTCAAAGTTTTCATGGTCGGGAGGAGAAGAAACTAGCCATTCTAAGCCAATGGCTTTCCAAGGATTGTTACCTGCGGGTTTGCCCGAACTCCAGGAACTAACCATATTGAGGATGAAAGGAATGGTGGAAATACCGAGTAAGAATCCGCCTAAGCTGGCTAAGACATTCCAAAAGGCAAATTCGGGGTCGTAGGAAGCAACACGACGAGGCATGCCCATCAAGCCTAAGGGGTGCATAGGTAAGAAGTTAAGAGCAGTACCGGCAAAGGTTAAGTAGAAGTGGAGTTTGCCCAAACCTTCGTAGTACATTTTGCCTGTCATCTTGGGAAACCAGTGATAAATCCCTGCAAAAATCCCAAAGGTAATCGTGCCATAAAGGACATAGTGGAAGTGTCCTACAACAAAGTAGGTGTTGTTGACGTGGATATCGATGGGTACAGAAGATAGCATGATGCCCGTGATCCCTGCAAAGACAAAGTTAATTAACCCGCCCATAGCAAATAGCATCGGAGTATCGAGGCGCAACTTACCGCCCCAGATTGTGCCTACCCAAGCAAATACTTTAATCCCTGTCGGTACGGAAATCAGCATGGTACTAGCCATAAAGACAACTCGCATCCAGCCAGGGGTACCACTGGCAAACATGTGGTGTACCCAGACGATACCACTCAATCCAGTAATGATTAAGGAGGAAATCGCTACTATTTTGTAGCCGAATAGGGGTTTGCGGGCATATACGGGAAATACTTCCGAAAAAATGCCAAATACGGGCAAAACCATTACATATACGGCTGGGTGGGAGTAGAACCAGAAAAAGTGCTGGAACAATACGGGGTTTCCTCCCTGGGCGGGATCAAAAAATGCCGTACCCACAGAAAGATCGCACAACAGCATAACCGCCCCCGCTGTTAAGGCAGGTAGACCATAAAGTTGAATTAACTGTGCCGCTAATACCGTCCAGACAAAAGCAGGGGTTTTAAACCAGCCCATACCTGGGGCGCGCATCCGAATAATAGTAGTGACAATATTTAACGCCCCCATGATGGAAGAGACACCCGATATTGCCACTGCCAACAGCCAGATAAATTGACCGTTAATTAAATTCCCCGTAGGATTCTGCAAACTTTGAGGAGGATATGCCCACCAACCAGACTGAGAAGGACCTCCAGGAACCAGGAAACTAAGGATAAAGAGAATACCAACTACGGGAATCATCCAAAATGCCGCAGCATTCAGACGAGGAAATGCCATATCTCGCGCCCCAATCATCAGGGGAACAAGATAGTTAGCAAATCCAGACAAGACGGGAAACGTCCAGCCAAACAGCATAATCGTACCGTGCATGGTATACAGACCGTTATAGACCGTGCGATCTAATAAATCTGGTTCGGGGGTGATTAATTCTCCCCGCATAATCATGGCAAATATGCCAGCAAGGAGAAAAAAGAAAAAAGCAGTAACTATATATTGAATACCGATTACTTTGTGATCGGTACTAAAGCTAAAATATTTGCGCCAATTCGGTGGCGTTTTGGGTATTAGTTTTTCAGGTGTGGTGGTGGTCATTGTTTGGTTAGTGATTTTAGTTGATGTGTAAATAGAGGAATAGGGGTGTGGGGGTTTAGGGGAATAGAGAGGATATTTTATTTAAAATGAATAGAAAATAGAACATTACTCGCAATTTTGTTTTTCCCCAATCCCTTACCTTCCTAATTCCCTACTCCCCTATCTAAGGATGATAGTTAACCATTGGTGGTGGGGCAGGAACAACTGTTTTCCAACCTGCGGAGTCTTCTTTTTGTTCCCTGCGGGCGTATTCGCTAGCTGCTTGATTCGGTGCAGGGGTCGGGGTTTGTTTGGCTGCTTCGTTTAACCAGGTGTTGTATGCTTCTGGGGATTCTACAACTACATCCGTTTGCATAGCAGCAAAATATGTACCGCTATATTGAGAATCTCGCAGGCGATATTTACCTTCTAAAATAGGCGTAAACTCAAAGTCGATAGTTTTAGCGGGAATAATATCCTGTTTGACGCGGAATGCTGGGATATAAAAACCGTGAATCACATCTTGCGATCGCAACTCGAAATGTGCCCTTTGGTTCACTGGCAAATGTAGTTCGGTACTGGTAACGTTTTTTTCTGGATAGCGAAACACCCATGCCCACTGTTTGGAGTCTACTTCTACAGTCGTCATTGGTTCGACTATTGCTGCCCCTGTATCTGCATAAGCAGCATCCATTACCTGGGGTAAATGGGCAATTTCTGTGGGACCATGAAGATTCATTTTGTCGTAGGTTTGATAGCTAGCAGTAGCTAAACCGATGACAATTAATAAGGGTGTAACTGTCCAGAGTATTTCTAAACGGATATTTCCTTCAATGGGAGGTCCATCGCTGGTGTCGTATCTCCCAGCGCGATAAAAAATAATGTTATAGCCAATTGCCAGGGTTACGCCTAAGAAAATAAATGTCCCGATCGCAGTTAAGATACTAAACAGGTCGTCGTATAAAATCGCCTCAGCAGAAGCCTGGGGGGGAAACCAAGAATAGGAAACTCGACCCATCCAAATGCTAGCTGCAACTAAGAATATTGCGATCGCAGTTAAAGTAATAATTC
Source organism: Cyanobacteria bacterium P01_G01_bin.39 (assembly GCA_039180345.1). Classification (GTDB taxonomy): domain Bacteria; phylum Cyanobacteriota; class Cyanobacteriia; order Cyanobacteriales; family Xenococcaceae; genus Waterburya. The sequence goes on from JBCDDK010000055.1 coordinate 10,621, forward strand.
TTTTCATGTTCACCAATAAGTCTCATTTAAGTACGACATTAGGGTCTTGTCCCATACGGAGTAAATTACCAGCGGTATTGTGAACGCCAAACTCCGCCGCTAGTTGTGCGCCTAAAGTCCCGTGGAGATACATCACAAACATAATCGCTAAACCTGCCAGCAAATATCGCCACTGTACCTGTCTGCTAGTATCGTTGCGCCAAACATAGCGCTGAAAGCCACGCCAGACAGTCATGCCGACAATGGCAGCTAGTAACAAAACACCGCCAACGCCATGCCATAGCATAGTTTCCATTGCGCTTAATCCCCAGACACTTTTGATCTCTGGGGTCGAACTAACTAGCATAATTTCATAAAAACCAAACGCCACGGTTAAAAAAGTAACGATCGCAGCACCAAGCATATTGTACCAACCCACATCAAAGAAGTTGGCACGGGTCGCAGGAATGGCTAAATATTTAAATACCACTTTATCGAAGGGGAATAGAACTCCCACTATGTCAAAAGCAATACCAATGATAAATAAGCCTAAAGTCAGGTGAACTAAGTTGGGGTGCATAGGAATTTTATAAGGCAGTCCATTAGCACCCAGTTGTAATTGATTGATTAATTCTGGATTCATTTACTGATAACTGTTGACTGTTGACTGTTGACTGTTACAAGATTCCTTCTTTGGCTGCTTCTACTACCTGCACTGTATGTAAGCCATAGACCCAGACTAGTTCGTCACCCAGATATACTTGGTAAAACACCAAGCCCGTTAGCAGGAATCCGATTCCCAAGTAAGCAAGGGGCATCTTTTTGGGGTCTTTAGAACGAATTACATATCGCCAAGCGGTAATAGCGGCAATAATTCCTGATAATGACCAACCAATAATGCTGTGGAGGTTTAAAATCGGTTCAACGGCATCATAGGCGATCGCTAATCCTGCTTCGACTTGACCAAATACAATGGCAATAAAGATGGAAATGGTGGCAAAAAACATGTTCCACCAGCTAACTTCATAGAGTTTGTAGTTTTTGCTAAAATAGCCCACCACATCGCAGAAAAAAGCAAATAATACCATCGCAATTACAAAATGAACCACGATGGGATGAATAGTATCGGGATAGGGCAAATTATGGTCGTTTAGAGGTGGAAGTAAGTTTTCAAACATTTTTTTTCTGATCGCAATTAATCACGCAAAAGTTTGTTATTTAGGACGTTGTTAATTTAATGTATGACTTACGGAATGTTTTTGATCGTAGCTCTTAGCCTTTAGCCTTTAGCCTTTAGCTTTTAAAATTTGATTCCAGCTTAAAATTTTTCACGCATCATAGTTTAGTTATGCAACGACTCATTTGGTTGTCTAGCAATACAAATGCCATATGTTGGTTTTAGTTTTTGTAGTCAGAGAGACCCCGCGCTAAAAGCACGGGGCTTCCTCTGACTTCGTGAATATTTCAGCCCTTGTCACATGAGTTATATAAGTGTCTTAAGTTATATGGTACACACAAGTAAATAGTGAAAGATATTAAAAATCTGTTTTTTTAACTTGATTTAAGACTTTAGACAGAGGGCAGAGGGCAGTAAGAATATGTCTTCACGGTTATGAGAATTGCTTTACTGAAGGGCTAAATTATGAATTATGAGGGATAAGGAGTTTATTGATTCTTTCCTTATCCCTCATGTGGCATTGCACAATGACAAATGACCCTAAACTAATAACTAAAGCTCGAAATAGACTTTAACTACATCTGCATGGCGCTGAAGCTTGAAACCTATTTTGTTGCATATATGCTGCATGGTGGTATTTTCTGTCAGAATTTCGGCGTTGATTTGACTTAACCCTTCCTGACGACCAATATCAATTAGGGAATGGAGCAATTCTGAACCCAAGCCAATACCGTGTTCGCGATCGCTAATTAGGATGCCAAACTCGGCTTCATTAGTACCGTAAATTTTGCTCAGACGACCCACACCCAAAATTTCTTGTTCTCCCGTATCTGGGTTGCGGTAATCTGCTACTAAAGCCAGTTCGCGATCGTAATCGATAAAACAGACGCGCGTCAGTCTTTCATGGGCTACTCTAGTTTGCAGTTTGATCATGTGAAAGTATCTTAGATAAATGCTTTCTTCCGAGACATACTGATGAAAGTTGACTATTAGGGGTTCGTCTTCAGGGCGAATGGGACGAATGGTTATTTGTTTGCCATCGTTTAATGTCCAGGGCTTGATGTATTGACTGGGATAGGGGCGAATTGCCACCTGAGATAAATCTGGTTCAGCTACATCTGGTTCATGGAGAATTACACGGGCATCTAATGCCAGTAGGCGGTCTTCAGAAACCATCAAAGGATTAATATCTATTTCTTTAATCCAGGGTTGTTCTACTACCAGTTGACTAAAACGCACCATTAATTTGGTCAGTGCGGTCAAATCTACGGCTTTTTTACCTCTAACTCCCTTAAGCGCTTCATAAATGCGGGTTTGTTCGATCATTCTTTGCGCCAGGGTTGTATTGAGAGGAGGTAAGGCTAATGCTCGATCTTTAAATACCTCAACTAACTCTCCTCCTGTACCAAACAACAATACAGCACCAAATTGTTCATCGATACTGCTACCGATAATTAATTCATAACCATGAAGTTGCACCATCGGCTGTACGGTAACGCCGAGGAAGGGAGACTGGGACAAAGGGCTTGCCCGCATGTGTGGGAGACTGGGAGAGGGAGAAGAGGAGAGGGGGAGAGGGGGAGAGGGGGAGACAGAGTTATCTACAGAGTTTTTGATCGAATTATAGGCATCCTTAACGGCATCGGCATTGTTGAGATTAAGATGTACGCCACCGACGTCGGTTTTGTGGGTAATGGTTTCGGAGTGAAGTTTAAGCACGATAGGATAACCAATTTCTTCGGCTAGTGTAACTGCTTCATCTTCACTGGTAGCTATTTTAGTTGTGACGGTAGGAATGTCATAGGTGGTAAGTAACTGCTTAGATTCATATTCCGTTAACAGACTACGCCCTGTGTCTCTAACACGGGCTAAAATTGCGGCTGCTTCACTACGACTATTATGACTCTCGCTATCTTCGGCTAAGACAGGGGTTTCATATAAACCCTTGAGATTATAACTATAGTTCCACATCAAGTTAAACAGATGAGCGGCAGTGTCAGGATAGGGCATAGTATAAATTCCCGCACGGTTGAGGATAGCTTCTCCTTCGGCAACATTCCCCCCACCCATCCAGCTTGCTAATAAGGGTTTCCCCTTAAGTTCTTTAACCGTATTTTGGAGTTGATAGGCTATTTCCGTCGCATCAGTCATGGCTTGAGGGGTCAAGATAACTAATAGCCCGTCGCTATTGGGGTCGGCTGCTGCTATTTTTAGGGCTTGAGTATAGCGTTCTGCCGTAGCATCCCCCAGAATATCGATGGGATTACTGCGACTCCAATGAGTTGGTAATACTTTATCTAATTGAGCGATCGTTTCGGGGGATAATTCAGCTAATGATCCCTGTTCCTTAACCAAGGCATCTGTTGCCAATACTCCTGGTCCTCCTGCATTGGTCAAGATAGTTAATCTTTTACCTTTAGGACGGGGTTGTTTGGCTAGCAACTCGGTCATATTAAATAAGTCTTCGATGGTATCGACTCTTAATACGCCACAGCGACGAAATGCAGCATCGAGAACTTCGTCACTACCTGCCAAGGTTCCTGTATGGGAAGCGGCTGCCATAGCTGCAGCACCTGTACGACCACCTTTGATCACAATAATTGGTTTAGTCAATGCCACTTCCCTGGCTGCGGAGAGGAAAGAACGGGCATCCCCTATTGATTCCATGTAGATCGCAATACTTTTAGTTGCGGGATCGTCCCCCAGATAATAAATTAAATCTCCCCAACTAATATCCAGCATCGACCCAATAGAGACAAAGGCACTAAAGCCGACATTCTCCTGAAAACTCCAGTCCAAAATTGAGGTACACAATGCCCCACTCTGACTGATAAAACCCACGTTTCCAGGACGTGCCATCGTGCCAGCAAAGGTAGCATTTAAACCATGATGGGGATTCATTAGTCCCAGACAGTTAGGACCGACAATTCTGATCTGATGACGGCGAGCGATCGCCAGAATTTGCTGTTCCAATTCAATCCCAACAGTTCCTATTTCTTTAAATCCTGCTGAGAGAATAATCACCCCCTGTACTCCCATCTCACCACATTGTCGAATTACTGTAGGAACAGTGTGAGCAGGGGTAGCAATAACTGCCAGGTCAATGTGTTCGGGAACAACAGTTATGTCTGCGTAGGCTTTGATCCCCAAAACACTATCTCGTTTGGGATTAACGGGGTATACCGTACCGCCAAAAGGATTACTAATCAGATTCCATAGTAAAGTTCTACCGACACTACCAGGGCGATCTGTTGCACCAATTACGGCTACAGTCTTGGGCGTAAAGATAAAGTCTAAAGGTCTTCGTCGGTAGTTAGCAAGGTTGCGATCAACGCTGGGTTGAAGAGAAGTAGTCATAATTGAAGTTGGTTATTGGCACCACAAGGGCATAACATCATTTGTTCTGAGTTATCGCTCATTAGTTACGAAAAACGATTAACTAAGCGGTGCGACCCCGCGTCGACGTAAGGCGCAAGGGAACGCGCACCAAGAGAGGACAAAGGACAAAGGACAAAAGGCAAATAAATATTGTTGATTCCACTCGATTGTAATCAATCAATTTTCTAAATAATGTCTTCGATTTATCTTTTAATTTTTTATTAACATTTAACATAAGCCAGTATTCTATGTTAGGTAATGTAAAATATTACTGGCGGTCGCAATTGTCAAACTAAAACAATAAAAAAGTTGTTTATTATGAAAAAATAAGTAGTTAGATTTTTGATCGATATCAGCGGCTGATGCTTATGTTGCTTGATATACATTGATCATAGTGTTTGCTCTATAATTGCTCAATCTCAATGTTCACTATAGAAAATATATAATTCAAGTAATAAATAAATATGTTTAGCATAACTATTAATGAATAGAATAATGTACTCAAATGTACTCAAAAAAAAGATTTTAAAGACTGGCTATTTCTCAAATATCTGTTATATTCTTAAGTGAGTTGAGTTTAGGAAAAAGCGGCTTCAGCAATAGACTATTAACTCGGTTAAGTCAGTCAAGAATTATAGGAGGCGTATCTATATGTTGCAACAATGGAAAGGTTTCGTTTCAGGTAAATGGACGGAAGAAATTAACCTCCGCGACTTTATTCAACAAAATTACGCGCCTTATGAGGGAGATGGCTCGTTTTTGGCTAGTACCACCGAAGTTACTCACCAGCTTTGGGAGAAGGTCAAAGACTTGATGGCAGTGGAACGGGAAAAGGGTATTTTGGATACGGATACCAAAGTGCCGACTGCGATTACTGCCCACGCCCCAGGCTATATTGATCAAACTTTAGAAAAAATTGTCGGGTTGCAAACCGATCAGCCACTAAAACGGGCAATTATGCCTTTGGGTGGCATTCGAGTGGTTAAGAGTTCCCTCGAAGCTTATGGTTATCAGTTAGATAAACAAACTAAAGAAATTTTTACTAAATACCGCAAGACACATAACGATGGTGTCTTTGATGCCTATACCCGTGAAATGAAGCTGGCGCGGCATTCGGGGATTATTACAGGCTTACCCGATGCTTATGGTCGAGGTCGGATTATTGGTGATTATCGACGGGTTGCTTTGTATGGATGCGATCGCCTGATTGAAGATAAGCAAGCACAGTTACTCTCTCTGGAAGTAGATACCATTGATGAAGAGGTAATTAGGTTACGGGAAGAAATTTCCGAACAGATTAGGGCACTCAAAGAGTTAATCGAGATGGCTGCGGGTTATGGTTGCGATATCTCTCAACCTGCCAGTAATGCAGTAGAAGCAATTCAATGGACTTACTTTGGCTATCTTGGTGCGGTTAAGGAACAAAACGGCGCCGCCATGTCTTTGGGTCGGGTTTCGACTTTCCTCGATATTTATTGTCAACGGGATTTAGACAACGGCGACGTTAGCGAAGCGCAGATTCAGGAACTCATCGACCATTTTGTGATGAAGTTGCGCATGGTGCGTTTTTTGCGTCATCCAGCATATAACGAGTTATTCTCTGGCGATCCAACCTGGGTCACGGAATCTATCGGCGGTATGGGAGAAGATGGCAGAACTTTAGTTACTAAAAACAGCTTCCGCTTTTTAAATACTCTATACAACTTAGGTGCAGCCCCCGAACCCAATTTAACCGTTCTCTGGTCGGAAAAATTACCTGTTGGGTTTAAGCACTTCTGCGCTAAGGTTTCGGCTGACACCAGTTCGATCCAGTATGAAAACGATGACCTAATGCGGGGTTACTATGGTGATGATTACGGCATTGCCTGTTGTGTATCGGGAATGCGCATCGGCAAACAGATGCAGTTTTTTGGTGCAAGGGTTAATTTAGCTAAAGCCTTACTCTATGCCATCAACGGCGGTAAAGATGAAAAAGCAGGTCAACAAATTGCCCCGATGTTTGCACCTATAACTTCGGAATATTTAGATTATGAAGAAGTTACGGCAAAATTTGATCTGATGATGGGTTGGTTGGCAAAACTATATGTCAACACCCTCAACGTGATTCACTATATGCACGATAAATACTGCTACGAAAGGCTAGAAATGGCACTGCACGATCGCGATGTCTATCGGACAATGGCATGTGGGGTAGCTGGTTTATCGGTAGTGGGGGATGCTTTATCGGCAATTAAACACGCCCAGGTGAAAGTGATTCGTAATGAATCTGGTTTAGCCGTAGATTACGAAATACAAGGAGACTATCCTAAATTTGGTAATAACGACGATCGCGTTGATAAAATTACTGCTAAAGTTGTCGAAGACTTTATGAATAAAGTCCGCCAACACAAAACCTATCGTGGTGCAGTACCTACCCAGTCAATTCTGACCATCACTTCCAACGTGGTATACGGTAAGAAAACAGGCAATACTCCCGATGGACGCAAAGCAGGACAACCCTTTGCCCCTGGTGCCAATCCCATGCACGGACGGGATACCAAAGGTGCGATCGCCGCTTTAGAATCGGTGGCTAAACTGCCCTACGAACACGCCCAAGATGGTATTTCCTATACTTTCTCTATCGTTCCCGAAGCGTTGGGTAAAACCGCAGATAATAAAACCAATAACCTCGCAGGAATGTTAGACGGTTACTTCCACGATACAGGACACCATATCAATATCAACGTCTTAGATCGCGAAACTTTGATTGATGCCATGGATCATCCCGAACTCTATCCCCAATTAACCATTAGGGTATCTGGCTATGCGGTCAACTTTATTAAACTAACTCGCGAACAGCAATTGGATGTGATTAACCGTACTTTCCACGAAAGGGTTTAGGTTTGTTCTTTGTCATTAGTTAAGGTGGGGTGATGCCTCACCTTACTTTTTTTGATATTGCGATCGCTATTTGTCAGATTTTTTTTCTTAGTCTAAACTTTGAGTCAAAACAACCTAATTAGGACGTAATGTCGTGAAGTTTAACGATGGACTAGGATTGCTCAGTCTGATTATTTCCCTAGTAATCCTCTGGCAGTTTCGACAAATTTTATTGTTAGTGTTCACAGCGATTGTTGTGGCAACTGCTCTCAATAATTTAGTGAGATCTCTTGTCAGAAGATTTAACTTGAGTCGAGGGAAGAGTATCGCGTTTGTCTTAATCGGAATATTATTAGCATTGATCGCTTTCATGCTATTTGTCGTTCCTCCTTTCATCAATCAGTTTCAAGAACTACTTAAGTTAATTCCTGTGGGTTTTGAAAGGTTAGGAGAATGGCTAGACAATGTAGTACAAAATCTACCTGCCTGGTTTCCTGAGTCACAACTAGAATCTTTACCAAGCTTTGACGAATTCTATCAACAATTAGGTTCAATAGCACCAAAAGTATTTGGCAACTTTTTTAGTTTCTTCTCAAACTCCACTGCCATAATGCTTCAATTATTGTTGCTTTTGGTATTAACGTTAATGTTTTTGGGCAATCCTTTAGCTTATCGAAGACTATTTTTACAATTATTTCCTGCTTCTTATCGCCAACGAGCCGATGAAATTCTCAGTCAAAGTGAAATAGGCTTACTTGCTTGGCTTAAAGGAGTTTCCATTAATTCTCTTTTTGTAACTATTTTATGTGGCTTAGGACTTTTATTATTACAAATTCCCTTTGTCTTAGCCCATGCCCTAATAGCTGGGGTGTTTAATTTTATTCCTAATATTGGACCAATTGTTAGTGCAGTTTTTCCTATAGCAGTGGCATTGATTAATTCTCCTGGTAAAGCGATCGCTGCACTTATTTTATATGTGGTTGTTCAACAAGTAGAAAGTTATTGGTTTAGTCCCTTGGTCATGAAAAAACAAGTTAATTTGCTGCCAGCAGCCACTCTCATTGCTCAAATCTTTTTTGCTACTTTTTTAGGTCTTTGGGGTTTAATTCTTGCTCTTCCTTTGACAGTTGTAATTAAAACTTGGATTGAAGAAATTTTGATTAAAGATATTCTTAACAATAGATAATCGAGAATTGATTTGGCGAGAAGTTTGTAGAATTGTGGCTGATGTTGCTTGTGTAAGATCAGAGAAGTTGTTTCCAGAAACTAGTTTTGTCAAAGAACTTGGATTTTAATCAGTTGTGATCGCCCTGAACCCAAAATCAGTAATAACAATCATGTCATTGTTTACTATATCAACAATAAAGTTAGTAATTTAATTGTGTCATTGCCTCATAAACAGATAATTGAAATATCTCTAAAGTATTATCTATTTCAAGATAAAGATTATATGATTTTATATTTTTAGATTTAGTAGATGTAGCAGCACCAAAATTTTTTTGATAATTACAGAATTTTGATTTTATAATAATAATAATAATTTCTTGATTAGCGGAGCAACCTAAATAAATAATATCTTCTTGCTTTAAAATATTGCTGACATCAACTATGACACTAGTAGACGTGAGCGTAAATCGAGTAACCATTTATTTCAGTTGAAATCCTGACTGTATATCACTTTCTACTTCCTACTTCCTACTACATGCGGGCATAGCCCTTTGTTACTTAAGCGAAGCGGTACTAGGGTCTATAATATTTGATTTCATATTTTCAATTTCTTAGACTTGATTACCCAAACTAAAAAAAATGATTAACATAGTAAAAGTCAAACAGGCTGCTTTGGACTTAATTAAATAATTTACTTAGATTTACTTTATTTTTAAGTCATGGGATGCCGACCGCTAGTTATGCGATCGCTATTTTATAAATTTTTTTTCATTATCAAAGAATTATCATCTTGACTGATAACCTCAAACCCCAAGCGATTATATAAATGCAATGCTGGATTATCTAATGAAACACTTAAAGAAACTGCGGAGTAGCAGTTTTTCACCTTGGACAGCAGCGTAGTTATTAATTGAGTGCCAATGCCTTGACCCCGATGTTCGGGCAACACTGCAATTGATAATTCAGGAGTATTGTCGTTAATATATCCGTATCCTGGATTGTCGCTTTTAAACATACGTAACCAGACAGCGCCAACAAGAGTTTGAGATTCTACTGCAACTGCAATCAAACCGATATCATTCTGATAAATCCCCCAATTTTGGACATATTTTGCCAATTCTGGCTGAAATATTACATCTCTTGCCAAAGGAGAAGCTTCTGGCGGAATATATAATGCTTGATAAAGCATCTCCCATAAAAAAGGAGCGTCAGTTACCTCAATTGAACGAATAAGATACGAGGTCATGGGCAATTTGTCTTTCATTAATAATTAATTTTTTCAATACTGTGAGCAATTTAATAGTAAGGTAATTGAATATTTGAACGAGTCAACTGAATTAATCTGAATAATGAGAGAAGGTCATGTCTGAATTTATCGATTTCCTCAAACACAAATATGCTTATGTAGCGATCGCAGAATTTAAACCAGGAAAATTCCCCGAAGCGCAAGAATTGTACGAACGGGCAGTTTCTACTTACACTAAGGGATTTAAAGGTGCTTACTTACTGCAAAAACCAGGTACCGATGAAGGGATTGCTGTAATTATGTGGGATGAGATTGATGCGATGGATAATAATATCTCCGAAACCTATAAAGCTATTTTAGAAGAGATGAAACACCTGTTTGTCAAACCTCCAGTTGCTTCTTTCTACGAAGTCAATTGCGAAATCGGCAGCTTTGAAGATAATTCTCCATCGGAAATTACTGAGAAAAAGTAAGATTATGTGGCTGATTTTGCGTTTTTTCAGCAACTAAAGAAAGCGTTTCTCACATTCATTAGGTACATCTGCCTACATGCGGCTAAAGCCTTTGTGCCCTCTGCCCCCTGCCTCAAAACGATCAACTTTGTATCTCACCAAAATAAGAACTGCTATAATTCGACTAACTAACTAAAAGTCAGTAATTCTGGCTTAAAGATCATTAATACGCCAAAAAATAACATGAATACTCCTGCGGTTAATTTTAGAATTTTTCCTTGAGATTCACTCAGTCTTGATGATTTAAAAGAGTAAATAAAGTTGGCTAAAATTACCACTAGGGGAATGACATAGATCAGGGCATAAATCCCCGTCCAAAATATGGAACATAACCAACGATTTGAAGAACAATATTGCAGCAAGCTAGTCATGTAAACCGCTGGTAAAATAGCTGTACAGCCTAATTCAATAATATTGACAAAGATCCCCAACAAAATTGTCCCACCTAAAGCAGTGAAAAACATAGTCTGGTTTTGTTCTGCTGCGTTAAGTTTTTTCGAGATTTGACTAGCTTTTTTGCTCACGGCTAATTGTTGTTTTGCCGAGAGGGATAGAGAAAATCCCTGCTTAAACCAAAAATAATCTTTGAGATTAATCAATCCTGCGATCGCAACAACAATCCCTAAGACCAACATGGCGATCGTTCCGTATTGTTCTAAAAATAAAGAACCAACTACAACCATAGCCATGATAAATACAAAATACATAATCGCTGAAGTGGCGACAAAAGTAGAACCAATAACTGCCATTTGTTTTCTACTTCGGGTATGAGTCAATAACGAAAGGAGGATAATTAGCACCGTAAAGGCACAAGGATTAAAGCCATCCGCCAGGGCAATTATAGAAACAAATAAGGGAAAAGGTAAACTTTGAGCAAACTCTTTAATGGTCACATCTGGAGTGACAGAGAAAAACCAAAAAAGACTAATCACCATAACTGCAATTAATCCTAAACCAAAGCGCGACTTGCCCCGATTCCTCAGCAATTTTTTGAGAATTAAAGGATATGACAGTAAATATATAATTGGCAATGCTAATATGTGCCAAGGGAAAGATGAACCAGAAACCTCACTGTTTGTAGAGAATTCCGCAGCTTCTAAGTTAATTGGATGTCCTAATTCAGTTTCAATCGCCGCAATAATTTGATTTTTGTAGCCAATGTAAGCTTGATAAACACGATTGTATTCTAACTTTCCTTGACTTTCGCTATAGCCAATAAATTGCTGGTTCCCGACTACAGTACGAGGCACCGCTGTAGATTTTAGCTGATGCTCTTCTAGAAAATTCCGCCAGATTTGAGGATGTTCGCTAACTTCATAATCGTGCAATTTAATTTCAGCATTAAGCCCAGCAATATTTTCCATTACTGGTTTTTGCTTGAGACAATGAGGGCAAGTCTTACTATGAAAAAAGTAAACATCTACTGCTGATTCTTCTGCTAAGACAGGATTAGCAAAACTGATTAAAGAAACCAAGCAATAGATAATTATAAAAACCCAAAATCTTTGGTAAGCTTTTAGCTTCATGATCATGCTTAGCCCTCAATAATTAATGAAGATTACAACGAACCGCGAAAACCCGTAATAATTCGACTACCATCTTTTTGAATATGTACTTCTATCTGGTCACTTGCCCAGTCGAGTTTATCTTGGAATTCGGGATTAAAAATATGAACTGTTTGATTACTAGAAGAAACTAAAGAGTTGGGATCATTAATTGCCAAATCCGACACAAATGCACCGTCAATTAAAATATCGAGTTCGTTTATTAATTCTTGACTACAGGCAGGAGCATATTCTGACTGTAATCTTTCTAGGGTAAAGCCAGTAAAGGACATCACGTTTAATCCTGCTGCTTTAACTTTCTTAGCAACTTTAGTTAAAGCTGGTGCTTGCCAAAAAGGTTCACCCCCAGAAAAAGTTACTCCAGTATTATTAGGATTACTTAATATTTTTTCTACTAGATCATTAATAGAAATTAGCTTATTAATTTCAAATGACCAAGAGTCTGGATTAAAACAGCGATCGCATTCTCTTTGACAGCCCTGTAGCCAAACTACTGCGCGGCTATCAGGACCGTTAACTTCTGACTCATCAACGTATCCCATAGTATTAAGATGTCCTGGGGGAATTTCTAACAACTGGAGATAAGGATCGATTTTGGTTTTACTCATCTTATTTTTGCCAACCTGATTTGTATCTATAGATAAATAACTATGTCAGAGAAATATAACTATTTTGGCGCTTAATTAATATTTTAATTTTTTAGATTAGAAATGGGTCAGAGTTTAATAATTATTGATGTTAGTGACAATTATGCAACCTGTTTTTAAAATAGAATTTATCAAGAAAATATTAAGAAAAGACAATTATTGAAAATGTTTTTTTATAATAGTTTTGTGAGACAGTTGCAAGCCTTGTTATTAAAGTTGGTCGCTTAAATAATACGAGGAGAAATAGATGATTAGAGTATTAGTTAACCTACTCGTATTTGTAATCAATGTACTGTATCGCGATCGCCCTTATGCCCGTTTTTATGTCTTAGAAACTGTTGCTAGAGTTCCTTATTTTGCCTATATATCCGTACTTCATCTCTATGAGACATTAGGCTGGTGGCGCAAAGCTGACTGGCTAAAGATCCACTTTGCCGAATCCTGGAATGAGCTACATCATCTCTTGATTATGGAAGCATTAGGAGGCGATAACTTCTTGAACGGCGCTGACGCGCCAGCGTCCCGAAGGGATTTTGAGGCGGTAGCCTCTGTGTCGCTCATGGGGGAAACCCCCAACAAAGGCTTTAGCCGCATGTGCGCGCTGCATCGCTTCTGGCTAGATCGTCTATTAGCCCGTGCTACGGCGGTGGTCTATTACTGGATTATTGTGGGAGTTTACTTTGTTTCTCCCAGTGCAGCTTATCGGTTTATGGAGTTAGTCGAACAGCAGGCTTATAAAAGTTACGACCAGTTTTTAGACAAGCATCAAGCTAGACTCAAATCTCAACCTGCACCACAGGTAGCTATTGATTACTATCGCGATGGCGATTTATACATGTTTGATGAATTTCAGACAGGAAAGCAAGAATTACGTCGTCCTGCGATCGACAATCTTTATGATGTGTTTACCAATATTCGTGACGATGAAGCAGAACACATGAAAACTCACATGAAAACTATGGTGGCTTGTCAACAACCCCACGCTAAACACAATTTAACTAGTCCCCATTCTCCAGCAGAGTATTTGACATAAGGCTATTAGCAGATAGCTGACACGAATAAAAGATTTTTACCTTTTCTCTGTCCTTATTTCAAAAAAATAATTATGTACAGTAAAATCCTTGTCGCATTAGACGAAAGCGAACTTAGTCGTAAAGCATTTCAACAAAGCCTAGCAATAGCCAAAGCATTTGATGCTGAACTCGTATTACTTAATGTTGTTTCTCCCTTAGAAGCAAAATATCAAAACACTGTATCTCTAATTGGCAGTGGCTATCGTAGTACTGGCACTAACGAAACTGCCGAAGCAGAATGGCAGATGCTAGTAGCAAACCGAATAGACTATCTGCAAACTTTAGTAAATGAGGCTGAAGATGCAGGAATTGCCACCGATCTGATTCAAGAAATTGGTCAACCAGCACAGCAAATTTGCGAATCGGCAAAAGAGTGGCAAGCCGACCTGATTGTTATTGGCAGCCATGGCAGAAAAGGTTTAAACGAAATGATAGTAGGTAGTGTTAGTAACTACGTCTCGCACCATGTACCCTGTGCAGTATTACTGGTGCATCAACAAGATTAGTTAATTGTCTTTCCCTCCTGCCCCCTGCCCTCTGCCTCCTAATAACCGATGACAAACACAATAACAACTCAAAAAGGTAGAATCCATTCCATTGAGACCTGCGGTACGGTTGATGGTCCTGGTATTCGTTATGTCATTTTTACTCAGGGTTGTCCCCTAAGATGTCTTTACTGCCACAATCCTGACTGTCGGCATCCCGAAGATGGCAAAGAAGTTACGGTTGATGAATTAATTGTTGATATTCAAAAATATCAGTCTTACATGAATTTTTCGGGAGGTGGAGTAACCGTAACGGGGGGCGAACCTCTCATGCAGCCAGAGTTTATAACAGAGATTTTTCGTCGCTGCCAAGAGTTAGGAATTCATACCGCTTTAGATACTTCGGGTTATGTTAATTTAGCTACAGCAAAACCAGTATTAAAGTATGTAGATTTAGTGTTATTAGATATTAAATCTTTTGACAAACAAACATATCAGCAAGTTACTCAAGTTTCTTTGGAGCCAACTTTAAAATTTGCTCGATATCTAAATGAGATTAAGCAGCCAGCTTGGATTAGATTTGTTTTAGTTCCTACTTTGACCGATGCTGTTAAAAATATAAACGGCTTGGCTAAATTTATTTCCGAATTAAGTAATATTGAGCGAGTTGAAATTCTGCCTTTTCATAAGATGGGAGAATATAAGTGGGAACAACTGGGATACGATTATCAGCTAAAGAATACGCCCTCCGCATCTCCAGAATTAGTTAAAACAGCCAAAAAGATTTTTCAAGAACACGGCATTAAAGCTTATTGATTTTGTCTTTTGTTCTTTGTTGTTCGTTGTTTGACAACTAATTAACCTAAGTTCTTAAGCAAGCTTGGTAGCGGTATAATTCTTGCCTCCTGCCCCCTGCCTTCTGCCTTCTGCCTTTTAATAACTAATGACCAAACACCAACCATAAATAATGAAAGTTAATAATATTCAAGACCTCAATGCTCTCGTACAAAAAGTAAAAGCTGCTCAAAGTCAGTATGCTAATTTTAATCAACAGCAGGTAGATGATATTTTTAAAAAAGCTGCTTTAGCTGCCAATGAAAAAAGGATTCATTTGGCAAAATTAGCAGTGAATGAAACGGGAATGGGAGTAGTAGAAGATAAGGTAATCAAGAATCATTTTGCTTCAGAGTTTATTTACAACAAATATAAACATGAACCCACCTGTGGCGTAATTGAATCTGACTCTCATTTTGGGATTCAAAAGATTGCTGAACCTGTGGGAATCTTAGCGGGAATTGTACCAACAACTAACCCTACTTCTACGGCAATTTTCAAAGCTTTAATTGCCCTTAAAACCCGTAACGCAATTATCTTTTCTCCCCATCCTAGAGCCAAAGAATGTACGATCGCAGCGGCGAAAACAGTCCTCGATGCGGCAGTAGCAGCAGGTGCCCCCGAACATCTCATTGGCTGGATTGATAAGCCATCGGTGGAACTTTCTCAAGCTTTGATGCAGCACCCTAACGTTAATTTGATTCTGGCTACGGGGGGTCCTGGAATGGTTAAAGCGGCATATTCTTCAGGAAAACCCTCTTTAGGAGTGGGTGCAGGTAATACTCCTGCGGTGATTGATGAAACTGCCGAGATTAAGCTGGCGGTAAGCTCAATTTTATTGAGTAAAACCTTTGATAACGGCATGATTTGCGCTTCAGAACAGTCGGTGATTGTCGTTGATGAAATGTACGATCGCGTCAAGCAAGAATTTGCCTTACGAGGTGCATATTTTTTAAGTTCTGAAGAACGAGACAAGGTAAGCCAAGTATTAATCAAAGACGGACATATCAACCCTGCGATCGTCGGTCAATCTGTAGCTGATATTGGCAGATTAGCTGGAATTGAAGTAACTCCAGGTAGTAAAGTTCTGATTGGGGAAATTGATGATGTAGGAACTAGCGAACCATTTTCTATTGAAAAGTTATCTCCTGTATTAGCCTTATATCGGGTGGCAGACTTTAAAGCAGCCACGGCAAAGGCTGAAGAATTGATTTTACTCGGTGGACGGGGACACACTTCGGTACTATATACTGCTCCTAATAATAGCGATCGCATTGATTATTTTGATACCCATGTCTCTACAGGGAGGGTATTAATTAATACTCCTTCTTCTCAAGGTGCGATCGGAGATTTATATAACTTTAAGTTAGATCCTTCTCTTACTTTAGGTTGCGGTACCTGGGGCGGTAACTCAGTTAGTGAAAATGTCTCCGTACATCACTTACTAAATATCAAAACCGTATCCGAACGCCGCCAAAATATGCTCTGGTTTCGCGTTCCCCCCAAAGTATATTTTAAATACGGTTGTCTACCTGTAGCACTAAGAGATTTAGAGGGCAAAAAACGAGCCTTTATCGTTACCGACAAGCCTTTGTATGACTTGGGCATGATCAAAGAAGTCACTGAGGCTTTAGAAGAAATCAACATCGAATATCAACTCTTCTACGACGTACAGCCCGACCCCAACCTTACTACTATTGAAATGGGACTAGCTAGGGTCAATACCTTTAAACCCGATGTAATTATTGCTTTTGGTGGTGGTTCGCCGATGGATGCAGCCAAGATCATCTGGCTAATGTACGAACATCCCGAAATAGAGTTTGAAGGTATCGCCACCCGCTTTATGGATATCCGCAAGCGGGTCTATGAGTTACCACCGTTGGGTAAAAAAGCCGAAATGGTAGCCATCCCCACCACTTCGGGTACGGGTTCGGAAGTTACACCCTTTGCCGTAGTTACCGACGATCGCGCTGACATTAAATATCCCCTCGCAGACTATGCCCTCACTCCAAGTATGGCAATCGTCGATCCCGAACTGGTCTTAAATATGCCCAAGTCTCTCACTGCTTTTGGTGGTATTGATGCTTTAACCCATGCCTTAGAAGCCTATGCCTCGGTACTGGCAACGGAATACACTGACGGTTTAGCACTACAGGCGATCGCTCTACTAATGGAATACTTACCCCGTTCTTATAAATTAGGGGCAAAGGATCCTATTGCTAGAGAAAAAGTCCACTATGCAGCTACCATTGCAGGGATGGCGTTTGCCAATTCTTTCTTGGGTATCTGTCATTCGATGGCACACCAACTAGGTGCCACTTTCCATATTCCCCATGGTTTAGCTAATGCCCTGATGATTACCCACGTCATGCGCTACAACTCCACTGATGCCCCCTTTAAACAGACTATCTTTTCTCAGTATGAATATCCCCATGCCAAAGAACGTTACGCCGAAATTGCCGACTACTTAAAGCTTGGTGGCGATACTCTTGAAGAAAAAGTCGATAAATTAATTGAGGCAATTAATAATCTGAAGCTAGAAATTGATATTCCTTTGAGTATCAAAGAAGCCATGCCAGGGAAAGAAGCTGAGTTTTATGACCAGGTGGAAACCTTAGCCGAACAAGCTTTTGACGATCAGTGTACTGGTTCAAATCCTCGCTATCCTCTGATTAAAGATTTGCAAGAACTGTATACCTCAGCATATGAAGGTGATCTAGAGTCAGAGACTAGCGATACTAATGAAGCGACTCCAAAAGAAACGGTCACAGCATAATGTTTCTCTAACGATCTCTTTCAACTTTACCTACCCTCTATAAGTTCAGCTTGTAGAGGGTAATTATTAAGCATCTCCTGTTAAATTTTCAAAGCCTTTAATTTTTGATTCTTACAAGCAATTTTTTGGTTAAATATTGCGATCGCACTACTGTATTTGTAAATTGTTAAGCTGAATAAACACTAACCTCTTTGTCTAATCTGTCTAACAGTCTTTCTTTAGTGACTTCAAGATCATATCTACTTTGTAAATTCATCCAAAATTGAGCTTCTATGTCAAAAAAACGTGCTAATCTCAAAGCAGTATCAGCAGTAATCGCACGCTTACCATGTACGATCTCATTGATTCTAAGTGGTGGCACTCCCAGCGATCGCGCTACGGAATACTGACTGAGATTCATCGGTTTAAGAAAGTCTTCTAATAATATCTCTCCTGGATGTATTGGTGAAAATTCTCGTTGATCCATCAGTTTTTCAATGATAATCTACAATCTCTACATCATAAGCATTGCCATCTCGCCAAATAAAACAGATTCGCCACTGGTCATTAATTCTAAGACTATGCTGTTCTTTACGATCTCCAATAAGTGCTTCTAGTCTATTTCCTGGTGGTATACGCAAGGTATCCATAACAGTTGCCGCATTTAATTGTTCTAATTTGTGTGCAGCAATCCTCTGAATACTCTGCGCCAACCTTCGGGAATATCGACCACAAAATGTTATTTCTGTTTCTTTTAACTTAAATAAAACAATCAGGTTTGTATATTAACGTTGGTCGTTATTAACCTCAGGCGTTAATATAATTTCAATAAATAGCGATCGCATTATTTAGGTTAATTGTCTATAGCTGTTTTTTGGTTTAAGCGATCATGTTTGTATGACTTTCAAGTAATAAGGCTGTAGACCACAAAATAATTAGGTAATTAATTATTCAGATTTTCCTGAAAATTTCTATTATTGCTTTTTCTCCACCCCATGCTTTTCTAATATCGTCGGGGTCAATAATTCTATAGTTGCCAAACACTCTATTTCTTTGTAATCTCCATCCATTAACATTACCGATAGTATCCCAGAAAAAATATCCGCCCATAGTATAAGTTTCAATATTGGGCATTGATGAATCTGAACAATTTAGCAGACGACCAATAACTTGAGGATCGCTAGCTATTTTTGTTAAAGCACGAGTAATTATAATTTCTGTTAAAGCCATATTTATTACTTAATATATAATGTATGTCTATAAATTTATTTTATTTAAATGATTCAAGATCATAGATGATCGCGATCGCATCTTTACAACCTCAACCCCACATCTCTAACATGATGCGAATTAGGAAAAAGATCGCCTAAACGATTTGGCAATTATAGATGCTACTAAAGATTAGTAAGTCTAATTAATTCGCGATCGCGCAGTAACTCGCTTTGTAAAATCGTTTTTTTAATTAAATATTTAGCAAAAATAAAAAATCAAACTTTATGAACAATTTCTCCATTTTTAATAGTTAGTCTTGCCTGGTACTTTTTCTTGAATCTCTTTTTGATATTTTGAATTTGTGTTGAATTTATGGGGCATTTAGTGCTGGCTACAAAGCAAAGTTTAGATGCTGACATATCTTTAGTTAACTTTTGAATTGTTGTAGAGAGTTGTTCGACAGCGTGTTTTACATCAGAACCCTTTAACTCTATATAAATCTCTTGACCTTTAGAAGATTTATTTTTATCAGGTACAACCACCAAATAATCGCATCTCAAACCCTGTTTGATAACACAATCATCTACCTGAATTATGCTAATTTTTAATTTCTTAGAATTTTCTAATCGAAACTTACTGCGATTATTGCCACTTCCAGGATCTTTAATTACTATCTTGGGATCTTTTCTAATTGACTCACAATCACCAAAATTTTTCATTCCTCAAGATCTAGAAGTTCATCAAATTGGATAGCTAATTCATTTGAAACTTCATCAATAATACTCGCATCTATTAACCCTGTTTCTTGGTCGATAATAGATTTACAGTAACCATTTTCTAAAGAGTAGACAGCAACTTTATCAGGATGGAGAAATCTTGTTTTAGGAACATGCTGAGAGATTTGCTCTATCTTTTTCTCTGTAGCATCTTCGGCTAAGATACCAGCCTGAATCAAATTATTAAATGCGGTCAAAATATATGGACTGTGAGTAGTAATGAAAAATTGCAAGTTGTGTTTGCGGGCATTATAAACTGTAGAAATAAGCTCGACTATATTTTTTTGTGCTGCTGGAAAAATATGCGCTTCAGGTTCTTCTATATAGATTGAACTTCCGCTAATTCCCAATGGTACAAATGCTAGTCTTCTTAGAATGATTATCAGTGGCAGTGTTTCTTGCTGTCCTGAAGAAGAATTAGCAACTTCTATAGTTCTTCCTTCTGCTAACTGAAGATAATCTTCTCCATTTTTTTTCAAGTATTTACCGCAAAGAATTTTATCATTTAATAAACTTATTTCTTTTGATAATTGTTTCTGTTCTAGAGCCGCATCTTTGATTATTTCAAGTGACATCGGAAGCTTGACGTTTTCATAGAATGTCCCAAAATCAGCCAAAAATGGGTCTACAGCATTACTTTCTGATAAAAATGCAAATATAGTATTTTTAAGATAGGCAAAAAAAGATCTGCCAGCAGGAATATATAATTGCTCAAAAGCCGCATTTTTATTTTCTTTTGCTAACACAAGCAAAAAAGCTCTTTTAATATCATAGTCAAGCTGCATCTGTGATTGTAATCCAAGTCTATCCGTTTGTTCTAATTCTTTTTTTTTCTCTCTTTTAGCGAAATCTCTCAGCTCTGTAAGTGCATCTTTATATAGATCGGAATATTTTAAGACTATTGATGAATGTTGTTTTTTAGATAGTTTACGAGATATTTCAATAAATTCTTCATCAAGAGAATATCTAACTTTAAAATTTTCTTTCCCCCATGATGATACAGGAAAATATTCTCTGAACTTTAATTTTAATTCTTTATCCAAGTCTCTTTTACTTTCGAATAGTAATGCTGCATTAATAATTTCAAATATAAAATCTTTAAAAAAATACAATAACTTGGCAATAATACTTTTTCCGCTCGCTTGAGGACCAATTAATATATTTATTTGCTTTACTTCTATTGAGATATCTTTAATGCCGACAAAATCTTTGATTTCAATTTTTTCCATAACGTAATTTAATCTATGTCGTTAAAGACCTAATAGACAATAGTTTAAATTATTTTCTAAACAATTTGCTTTCTACTTGAGGCGATCGCTCTATTATATTGATTAGATCATCAGCAGAGCGATCGCACTACTCATATTTAAAAATTACTAACATGTAATTATTGACATATAAAAATTTAATAGCTAGAGTAAAACTATGCTGAAATATATTCTGTTAGGATTTCTCAATTATCAACCGATGACGGGGTACGACCTCAAGCGGGTGATTGACTGTTCTACTGGACATTTTTGGCATGCTTATCATAGTCAGATTTACACCACCTTACGCAGGATGGAGGAGGATAGTCTGGTAACTTCGACGATTGATGATAGTGATGAGAAGCGCGAACGAAGAATATACGAAATAACTAATCAGGGGCAATCCCAACTGAAAAAGTGGTTAGGAAAAAGTCTTACAGAATTGCCACCTAGTAAAGACAGTCTGCTGGTTCGGTTGTTTTTCTCTGGTTCAAGATCGACTGAGGAAGTTATCAACGAACTGAGGTTTCAGCGTCAGCTACATCAGCAACAATTAGAAGCATATCAACGGATTAAACCAGAAGCAGAGGAGTCGCAGTGTAGGTCAGAAAATAATGATATTAGTTTTGATCGTGAAGCCGAATTTTGGCGCATGACTCTCGATCTTGGTCTTGATTACGAACGAATGTATCTGCAATGGCTTGATCGAACTATTGCCAAGATCGAGTCACTTTAGATGTTCTCATTCTGGTTTATATGTCACAAATTACATGTCAAGAAAAATGTTAAAAACATACAGCAACGAAGCAGTACAACAAATCTTGCAGGAAGCCATAATCCTAGACCAAGATAACGATATCTCGCGGTCACAATTACAAGAAATAGCAGCTGAAGTTGGTATTTCAGCCACAACCTTGAAAGAAGCTGAAACAGCTTGGTTAGAGAGACAAAAAAAAAGCCAAAGACAAGCTAAAAGGAAACGAGAATTTATCAGATTGCATTTAATCCCTTATATAGTCGTAAATATATTTCTGATACTCCTAAACCTGGTTACTACACCACAATATTTCTGGAGTGTTTATCCAATTCTTGGTTGGGGTTTGGGGGTCGCAATTGATGGATTTTGCCTTTCTCAAGTTGAAAATAAGAAAAAGACGGATCTATCTAATCAATGAGATAAGTTTTTAACTAGACCTGTCTTGAAAATAGAAGCTAGAACAGGTCTCTTAGCCATTAGCCATTAGCCATTAGCCATTAGCCATTAGCCATTAGCCATTAGCCATTAGCCATTAGCCATTAGCCATTAGCCATTAGCCATTAGCCATTAGCTTTTTGTAATTAAGGAAACAATAATAACTGTAGAAATCATCCCATAACTGTGCAACGCCCTATTTTCATCCCTGAGTTGTGAACGACAGTTCATGGCATCTCTTGCACAAATAATATTTAACCTCGTGAAGGATTTATACAAGAAGTCTGCTGAAATATCTAGAATTCAGTTAGCTATTAGTTCAAACTGATCAAACAGCACTGCCTTTGAATTTGGCAGGCGAGTGTCAAAGCGATAACTACTCACAGTCCCCGTTGCTGTCTCGAAAATACTAAATACTGTAATTTCATCACTAGCAATGTATGCCAAGGGCTGTCCTAAATCATCTGTTAAAGGAGCAATATTGGGAACAATTGGGTTCAAACCGTTAGGATCTCCCGTGGCTATAAAATTCTCGGGGCTATAGGTAGGGATTGGTCTGGGGTTATCAGCGTCGTGTGCGCCATAACTATTGCCTACATTAGAAGATTCTAAGAAGTGTATTCCCGACTCACTCTGAAATCGATTCCAGAGATGGGAATGACCATAGTAGACCAACTGTACTCCTGCTGATTCTAAAAGAGGAAGCAAATCACGAACTATATAATCGTTTTCGATGGGGTAATCGTAGTAGCGTGACTGTACTTGATCATTATTAGCGTAATAGAGCCTGGGTTGTGGATCAGTATAGGGAGGAACAATGTTACCCCCCAGAGTATGAGGTGGATGATGAAACATCACTATTTTGTATTTGGCCTGTTGATAGGCTTCGCTTTGCAATTCCTGTTCGAGCCATTGATATTGGGCGCTTCCTTTAGCTATGGGTTCAAAAATATGCTGTCCATATCCCCATGCTTGAGGATTATTGATATCTTGATCGCTTTCTTTATATCTTCCTATGGCATCTGCTGCCAAACTGGGACTGCGCCAAATATTGGTAACATAAAGTGAAATCAGCCTAATATCGCCAAACGTAGTTGCATAATAGCGTTTTCCCCCAGCTTCACTTTGAGGTAGGCTAAAAATTTCCTCATAGGTATCAGAGTTAAAAGAGTTGTCTTTGATCCAGTCGGTCTTTACTTGAGAATCATTAGTCGGATTAATTTGAGCAATATTTGCTTGATAAAACTCTTGCGCCACTTTACGGGGCTGTGGCTGTCCAAACTCTTCTTTGAGGCTACTCTGGGCAGATACCTTACCCATAACTTCATGATTACCAATAGCTGGAAATAGAGGCGCATGCTGAATAATTTGCCCCCCATTATAAGTAGTTGTAATACCTTCTTGTTCAAGTTCATAATTAGCTCTTCCCTGTAGACTAGGAAAGAATGCACCACCTCTAACATCATCAAACCATTCAGAAGCACGGTCAGGAATATTAACCAAGTCTCCTGGAAGAAAAACCCCATCAACCCGCCCAATAGTCTGTTCTACTTGAGACAAATTAGCAGGGGTCATGGGCATCAATTGATGATCTGAGGTTAATAAAATTTTCAAAGCCGTTTCAGGGGTGGGGTTGCCAGCAAGAGAAAAAACATCGCTACTAATAACCTGCCCCTCGATAACGCTTTCTACTTTGTAAGGTAGGCGTTGATTAGGCTCTAAACCTGTAACGGTGGCTTCATGCCGCCAAATATCTCTTTTGGACTTTGCTGGTGGAGAATCTAAGTGAGAATCTTCATCTTCACGCACCCTAGTTAGCTTGGTAGTACTGGCGATCGCTTTTTGATCAAATTCTACACCATATTTGACTACATGGTCGCTGCCCAAAAATTCTGTAAACCAAACTACGTTTACTGTGTTTTTTGTAGGTAACTGTAAAAAAGGATCGCTTAAAAGTGAATACTTTGAGGTGTCAACCCCCTGCTTGTCTGAAGTAAAGGTCATTAGTAGATTATGTATGGCGATTACAGCAAAGATTGTTATGGTTACCAAGATTAGTTTGGTAATTTTCATCTTTTTTAATAACGATTTAAATTTAACTATGGAGGTTTCATTCAAGATGATTAAATCAAAGGCTTTCATGGGGTTTTAACTTGATCTAGTCTAATTGATCAGTAAAATTATCTACTATTGAGATAATTCTCTAACTAATTAGCCATAAACCCTGATATATATGGCTTTTTAGCTATAGGAAAATTGTAATTGAGAATTACAATTTATAAAGTTAAGGTAATAATATAAACTAACTAAATAAAGGTTAATCTAATTTATTTATATTGCTATCCATAGCTACTAAAGGTTATACGGCAAAGCTTTTGACTATTGGCAACGGGTAAGTCTTGAGCAGCTTTGAATCACGAATTAATTGACTTGAACCTTTGAGCAGCAAAGAAATCAGCCATTTATTCAATTGATAATCTTTGATTTTAAAGGTTAGATAAAGCAAATGATGATTCTCGATATTTTCATCTAAAAGTGATTATAATGATAATTAAGAAATAAAGTAATTCTACTAGGTTATTCAACCTGGAAATTTAATTAAGCTATTTAATCTAGTTACTGATGCTCAAGGTTTTTTAGCCGTTTTGGATTGCCAGTGGATTATTGATTTTGTGTGTTTTGTGGTATTTTATCCTGTCCCACGTTCAGTAGCTTGAACAGTGGGATTTTTCATGTTTACCCTCAACAATACTCTGATCATTAATGAGTAGTTGAAGAAAACAATAGCTTAATCAGCTAAGTTTATTAACCTGACTCAAAAAGACGTAGCCTTAAGAGTATAAACAGTTCTTAGTAATAGTTATTTAACCAGCGATCGCGATTGTATAGTCGTTCTAATTAATTTCCTTATTTTATTTCCTAATCCCTAGTCCCCAGTCCCAAGCTAAACCACTTCATATTTAATTACACCCACCTACTTATGAGGTTTTATATAGCGGATTTGTTAACCATATCTTAATATAGAAGAAAACATATCAATAAATTTTGATGCAAGCTATTACCCAGGACGTAGTTCAAATCGGAGCTGGTTTTCGTGCAATTTCTGATCCTCTGAGGCTGCAAATCATTGAGCTACTGCGCTTACAGGAACTATGCGTCTGCGAACTTTGTGCCAAACTAAATGTCAGTCAATCGAAGTTATCTTTTCATCTGAAAAATCTTAAGGAAGCTAACTTAATCCGCTCACGTCAGCAAGGACGCTGGATTTACTATAGTCTCAATTTGTCTCAATTTGTGATCCTAGAGCAGTATCTAGCTGAGTATAGGCGTTTGAGCGATATTTTGCCAGCCAGAGAATGTAAATAGATTTGATACTTGGCTCTGATTTAAATTATAAAACCTTAAGCTCATCCCACTTCATTCATGGGTGGGATTTCATGTTGATTGTTAATCGTTGATTGCACTCAACAGCGTATAAATTACTTGACACTCACAACAGATTGATAACAAAGCAATAGTCGCTTTTGATGAATTAATACATCAATATTTTTTGATACATCAAATAAAGTTGATGTAAGATAAGACTACTCACAGCGTTTTGAGTGGAGCAAGAGAAAATGAAGATAAGAGCGAAAATACGATCAAGATCGATTCAACTTTTTGCTGTAGGTCTTGTAGCAATGTTACTAACAGTTGCTAGTTCCTTAACTGCCCAAGAAACTGAATCAATCAAAATTGATGGATCGAGTACCGTTTATCCTATTACCCAAAAAATTGTTGAGGATTACCAAGCCAACAAAGAACAGCCAATAGGGATTGAAGTGGGCTTTTCTGGCACTGGAGGGGGGTTTGAGCAGTTTTGTCAGGGAGAAACCGATATTAATAATGCTTCTCGTCCAATTCAACTAGATGAGATGTCAGCCTGTAATGATGCAGGGGTGCGTTTTATTGAACTTCCAGTAGCATTTGATGCCCTAACGGTGGTAGTAAATCCTCAAAATAATTGGTTAGACAAGCTTAGTGTTGAAGAACTAAAGCAAATTTGGTCACCTGAAGCCGAAGGTCAGATCACTAACTGGAATCAAGTTAGACCTAGTTTTCCCGATCAACCACTAAATCTTTATGCCCCAGGTAAAGATTCAGGTACCTTTGACTACTTTACAGAAGCCATCGTAGGAGAATCAGGGGCAAGTCGCAGCGATATCACACAAAGTGAAGATGATAATGTCTTAGTCTCCTCAGTAAGCCAAGACCCTAACGCCCTGGGATACTTTGGTTTGGCATATTACCAGGAACAGGCTAGTCAGATGAAAGCGATCGCAGTTGATAGTGGTGCAGGGGCGGTTTTACCTTCAGTGTCAACCGTAGAACAAGCTCAATATCAGCCGTTGTCTCGTCCTTTGTTTGTCTATGTCAATGCTGCTTCTGCGCAGAAGAATCAGGATTTGAGGCAGTTTATCGATTTTTATCTTGCTCAAGCACCTGGACTGGTAACAGAAGTAGGCTATGTTCCCCTGCCAGAAGAAGCCTATCAAATTAATAAAGTGACGTTTCACCAAGGTGAGGTGGGAACTGTGTTCGAGGGGCAGTCTCAATTCAACCTGACGATACCTGAACTATTACGCAAACAAGCTCAATTTTAATTATCAAACCGAATCAATTATATGAACTCAGATCCACAAGTTAATGTGCAGGCTGTACAAGCTGGCGGTCAATTAAACTTATTTGAAAAATACCTAACTATTTGGGTTGCTCTTTGTATTGCGGCGGGAATTGCCTTGGGAAAACTATTTCCAGGGGTGGCTCAATCCCTTGATTCTATGAGCGTTTATAACGTTTCGATTCCCATTGCGATTTGTTTATTTTTCATGATGTATCCCATCATGGTGAAGATCGATTTCTTTCAAGCCAAAAAAGCAGCGCGATCGCCAAAACCAGTATTATTAACTTTGGTGATTAACTGGCTAGTTAAGCCTTTTACCATGGTAGCTTTTGCTCAGTTTTTTCTGGGTAGATTATTTCTACCCTGGTTATCATCAACAGAACTGATTCGGGGGGTAGAAGTTTCTCTGGCTAATTCCTATATAGCAGGGACAATTTTATTAGGGATCGCCCCCTGTACGGCTATGGTATTGATGTGGGGCTATCTCTCTTATAGTAACCAAGGTCATACTTTAGTAATGGTGGCGGTTAATTCTTTGGCGATGCTGTTTCTTTATGCACCCTTGGGCAAATGGTTGCTCTCAGCCAATAACTTGACTGTACCTTGGGAGACAATTGTACTTTCTGTGTTGATTTATGTTGGCTTACCCTTGTTAGCTGGTGTAATGAGTCGCTACTGGATTTTGCACAACAAGGGTAGACAGTGGTTTGAAGAGAAATTTTTACACTATCTTTCTCCAGTAGCGATCGCTGCTTTATTATTAACTCTAGTTTTGTTATTCGCCTTTAAAGGAGAATTAATTGTCAATAATCCCTTACATATTCTGTTAATTGCCGTTCCCTTATTCTTACAGACAAATTTTATTTTCCTGATTACCTATGTCGCAGGTTTAAAACTAGGACTAGACTACGAAGACGCAGCCCCCGCCGCATTGATTGGTGCCAGTAATCATTTTGAAGTTGCGATCGCCACTGCGGTGATTTTATTTGGGCTTAATTCTGGTGCGGCTTTAGCCACGGT
This sequence comes from Cyanobacteria bacterium P01_G01_bin.39, assembly GCA_039180345.1. Classification (GTDB taxonomy): domain Bacteria; phylum Cyanobacteriota; class Cyanobacteriia; order Cyanobacteriales; family Xenococcaceae; genus Waterburya. Next base: position 38,408 of record JBCDDK010000055.1, read on the forward strand.
AGTAGGAGTATTGATTGAAGTCCCTTTAATGTTGATGCTAGTGGAATTTTGTAAGCGTACCGCAGGCTGGTTTCCGAGACATCCTGAAAAAGCCACGTTGCTCGATCCCCGTTGTGTAAGTCCTTATCGATAAACAGTCGTTTCATTTAGCATTGATTATTGAACATTTATCATTTATTTTCAGAGGGTAGCAAGTCCTAAATGTTGCCTCATCTTAACAAGTTCAATAGTTGGTCTAGTTTAAGTCTTAGCGTCAATTTAGTATCAATAAACGGTAGTAGAGATCATAAATGTTAGATCAAATATCTTATCCTGGATATGTTTGGTGGTTGTTGCCAAATAAACTAGCAGGAATGTCACGCCCGCCCATAGAAGATTTACCTCAGCTTAATCAAGCAGGTCTTAAGGGTATTGTTTCAGTTATGGATGAGCCATCAGGGATTGAAGAATATAAAGATGCCGGATTTAAGGCTCTCTGGCTACCAGTCACAGGAGGCAAACCACCCACTATCGAGCAAGTCAAACAGTTTGTGGACTTTGCTCAACCATTAATTGACAATGAGCAACCAGTAGCCGTTCACTGTACCAGTGGCAACCGTAGAACAGGTACCCTACTTGCCGCTTATTTAGTGGCGCAGGGAGAACTTCCAGAACAGGCGATCGCTATGATCAAAAATGCTCGTCCGACCGCCGAATTAAGAGAGGCTCAACAAGAGTTCTTAAAGCAATTACCGCAGTTATTAAGATAAATCAGTATAGTAAGCATAAATGACCAGTTTCGACCATCCACCGCGCATTTTATTTTTATATGGCTCTTTAAGAGAGCGTTCCTACAGTCGCCTAGTAGCAGAGGAGGCAGCCCGCATTATTGCAGACATGGGTGCAGAAGTTAAATTTTTTCATCCCCATGAATTACCGCTACGGGGTCAGGTTGAGGAGACTCATCCCAAGGTACAGGAGTTAAGAGAGTTAAGCCAATGGTCAGAAGGACAAGTCTGGTCATCTCCTGAAATGCATGGCAATGTTACAGGGATTCTTAAAAATCAGATCGACTGGATACCTCTGAGTATTGGTTCGGTCAGACCAACTCAAGGTAAAACTCTGGCAGTGATGCAGGTAAGTGGTGGTTCTCAATCATTCAATGCGGTTAATACCCTGCGGATCTTAGGACGATGGATGCGAATGTTTACCATCCCTAATCAATCTTCTGTAGCCAAAGCTTATCAAGAGTTCCACGAAGACGGCACCATGAAAGACTCTCCTTACAGAGATAGAGTAGTAGACGTGATGGAAGAACTCTATAAATTCACTTTGCTCTTGCGAGATCAGGTAGATTACTTAACCGACCGCCATAGTGAACGTAAAGCTAAAGCAGAAAGCAAAAATTAATAATATCTAGAAATATTAAAAATATGAAAAAGGTAATGTTCGTATGTCGTCGTAATTCCTGCCGTTCACAGATGGCAGAGGGTTTTGGTCAGACATTAGGCGCAGGAAAAATTGAGGTTACATCTTCTGGTTTACAAGCTAGTCGAGTCCACCCCACCGCAATTGAAGTGATGTCAGCCATAGGAATTGATATTAGTAACCAAACTTCAGATCCTTTAATTAATTTTCAGGCTGATGATTACGATGCAGTAATTTCTATGTGTGGTTGTGGTGCGGGCTTACCCCCAGAATGGGTCACACAAGAAGTATTTGAAGATTGGGAATTAGAAGACCCCGACGGCAAGCCAATAGAAACGTTTCACCGTGTCAGAGATGAAATTAAAGAGCGAGTGGCTCAACTAATCGACCAACTTAGCTAATCTGTTGTAAATTTGTTATTTCTCTAAAATAGTTGTACTGTGGAGATAACTCTAAAGTTTTCTTGAGCAGCAGGTAATTATTTTTAGATTGTAAATTGCCCAATCTTGTTATCAGTAGAGCCAAAAGTTTAGGATTTATCTGTCAGTATCAAGAACCAAAGTCCTGGTTGATTCTTCCTCAGCAGGCAAAGCAGAGGTGGAAACTACAGCAACTTGAAGACAGATGGATCTTATCGGTTCGAGATATTCCTCAAATTAATCTTACCACCGAACAGGCGATCGATTTTATTCTGATGCAGTCGAGAAAACTGGTTATACCAGTTTTCTCGACTGTTTAATTTTCTGGGAAAGTCTTACAATATCCTGTATTTTATTCATATGAAATACGATCATGTTTGCTACAGATGAGTAAGGTATGTCGTGAGGATAATTTCTTCTGCCCCCCTGCCCCCTCACAAGGGTAGGTTTTTAACGTCCTGTACAAGCAAGTCTAAGAAACCCGACCAGATAGGGACTCATAAAGAGGCGAGTGTTTATCCCTCTTTTGTCACTTTCCGAGACTAAAAAGTAGGGAAAATAGAATTTAGCCATCAGGGAAATGGAAAGAAAATTGATTCATGACACTAATGAGTTGATGAAAACCAAGTATTAAATGGTGGTTAGGGAAAATGTCTA
>JBCDDK010000056.1:0-40879 GCA_039180345.1 Cyanobacteria bacterium P01_G01_bin.39
GCCGTCTGAAAATTTCAGGAGCGCAGTGGAATCCTTCTTCGGTAACTCCAATGCTGCGATTACGCTGCGCTTATCTAAATGGACAGATTGCTGCTTAGTCTATTTTCCAAAATGGGATGCTCCCATTAACTGTTCGTTGGGGAGAAGATAAAATTCCTCAGACTAGACTTAAAATCGTAAAAGAAAATTTTACCAATGCAGTAAACCTTACTCCCGATAATCCAAGAGCTTTATTTTATCAAGTATACTGGTCGGATTTTCAGCAACGAGTAATTGAACCAAAATCCTCTTAAAACATGTCCTTCGGCAATTAGTCAATATAAAGAAAAAGTTATTGATAAGTATTTAGCTAAATATAAAGCTATTCTAGAAAAATACAGAGAAAATGATGGAAATGGAAATGTAGCCTCTATTAGCAACTTAAGCACAGAAGAAGCATACATTTTAATTGAATTAGCACACTGGGTAATTAATAGGGATAAAAGAAGGGATTTAGCAATTGATCTTTATGATATAGTTTTGGCTCACTATACAGGTAGTAAGAAGTTAGTAGAATACAATGCTTTAGTTTCAAGAGGCAGTGTTTGGAATGACTACGGTAGTTCTACCTTAGCGATTAAAGATTTTAAGTCGGTTATTTAACCATTGCCAAGCAAAGTTTAAACTCTGATTATACTGGCGCTATTTCTACAGTGGATAAATATCAGAAACTGAGAACTGGAGAACAGACAACAATAGATTATGAGCAGGTGTTGTCTTGCAAAGAATATTTTGCTAATCCTATTTCACATGGTCTTGGTTATGATCTTTTTTTAAAAGTGAAACACAACGAAACATACTGTAATGCTGGTGATCGTAGAATTTAGAAATTTAAAATTAGTAACTCTGCAATAATCAAGTCAAATCAAGCACCCCATGATAAATAGTTTCGTTTATTAGCTGATAAGATACTTTTGTCTTTCATAATAGACAAAATTTTCAATTAACGCTCAATTGTGAAAGGAAACATTTTAGGCTCTCGTTATAAAGTTCTCAAAGACATTGCTAAAGGCGGATTTGGCAAGACTTATTTAGCAGAGGATACTCAGCTTCCAGGTAAGGATCTATGTGTGGTGAAAGAACTTTCTCCCACTATTGAAAAACCTGATGTTTTGCCAATTGCTAGACGCTTATTCAAAGCAGAAGCCGTTGCTTTACATAATTTGGGTCATCATGAACAAATACCCGAACTATTAGCTTACTTTGAAGAAGCAGAAAAGTTCTATTTAGTACAGCAATACATAGCAGGTCAAACTTTAGAACAAGAGCTAATTTCTGAACCTGTGTGGTCGGAAACTGAGATTATTGAGCTGTTGATAGATGTTCTGCAAATTTTAGATTTTATTCACTCTCAAGGGGTAATTCACCGTGATCTCAAACCTGCTAATTTAATCCGTCGTCAGTGCGATCGCAAGTTGGTTTTGGTGGATTTTGGTACAGTTAAGAATATGCTTCAGGGACAGGCTAATCTGGGTCAGTTGACCATACCTGTGGGTACAAAAGGCTATATGCCTACAGAACAGGCTCGTGGAAAACCTCAGGCTACCAGCGATTTGTATGCTTTGGGCATCATTGCTATTCAAGCTTTAACTAGAATTGAGCCTTTGTCATTAGAGGAGGATGATCACGGAGAACTTCGATGGTCACATCTGAGTCAGGTAAGTCCCCAGTTGGCTCAAATTCTCACAACCATGACCCGATATAATTTTACTGATCGCTATCAATCGGCAGCAGCAGCATTACAGGCTCTCAATGTTCTTAATGATTTTGATGTAACTAAGTCTAAACTAGATACGGCGATCGCTCCCTCTTTAGCTGATAATTTGACCAGTAATGCTGCACAAACTGTTACTTTTCCCAGACTTGAGCAGCGTAATCTTTCTTCTTCGTTGACATCTGACAGTAAGGTTGATTTAACTAGCGTAAATCAAGATCTAGTTGCAGTAGATCAGCAATCAGCAGCAATTAAGCTTGATCTTCCCTTACGAATTACAACTTCATCAGAGCCAAAAACTAAAGTCAGGTCTATTGCTGCTTTAGCCATTGCATTAGGAGTAGTTATCTTTGGTATTATCTACTGGTTAGTCCAGCAAAATAGCCCCAAATCACAGTTTGAGTTGAAGTCTCCTCAAGAATCAACCCCTCGAACTCCAAGATTAGACCAGGGAGAAGGTTTCCGCGACAATCTTTAGACGAAACAAGCACAACAACCATCTTATTTTGCTAACTATTAGCTTTTCTGCCTTTAGATTCTCTTTAGGGATTAGCTTTTAAAGTTAGAGCGATCGCCTAATACTAGCTGCAACATGTTTAACTTTACTGATTCCCACTACTATACAAAACGCACTGAGTCGCCTATAGGTGATTAAGCTAACTTTCCATTGAGGACATTGATTGTCTAATAGCTGATGACGGGACAACATAATGTCATGCAACCAGTCTTGATATTCATCCCATTCTCTAGAGGTTTCATGGGTAAGAGCTTTAGTAATTAAATGAGATAATCTTAGCTCTCCTTTTAGTTTGCTATTGGTAGAAAATTTGAGCCAAATAATTCCTACAACCGCTACAATAGCTGATGTCAGAGCGATTGCTAAAATAAAAGCGGCATTCAGGGGCATACCCCAAGCCATAAGCAGATAAGAAAATCCGATAACCAAAATAGCCAAAGTGATCTCGGTTAATATCTGCCTCACTGCAAATTGACAAAACTTTCTGATGCCAACGGTGATCGCTTTTAATAAAGTTAAACCCGAACGTAATAATTTTTTCAGCCACCTAAAGGCTCTTGCTAAAGTTCTTGGTTTCATTTATGGCTCTCCTAATGCTGGAGTTAGATGCTGTAAGGCATTTAAAAATTCTTGTTTCTGGTTGACTGCTGCTATTCCTGAGCCAGTAATTTTGTAATAGCGTCTTCTGGCACCTGTAACTGCTTCTGGGGTCTCATCTCCCCAACGAGAGGCTACAAAGCCCCGTTTTTCTAGTTTCCGCAGGTTGGGATAGAGAGAGCTAAAGCCAATAGTTTTCTTACCTTTGCTAGCTTCGGCGATCGCATTCATAATTTCTAAGCCGTATCTTTCCCTAAACAGTAGTGCGTTGAGAATGCTTTCCTCTGTCAAGGTGAGATTTAGCGGATCATCTTTAATTCCTGAAGCCATCTTAATCTGTCATTAGTATCTTATTTTTATAGTATATCTAAAAGTTGAATATAGGTTGTTGATCTGAATACAGTCCTGAAGAGATAATTATTAGAGATAGCTCGGCAATTGCTTGATAAAAGAGTTTGCGTCACAATAAATTGAAACAAAAAGTTTAAATTAATGAATATAAATACAGATATTAATTATCAAGCGATCGCTGATAAATTATCAGGAATTGAAACAACCAGAGATAGCGATCGCCTGGCTAAATTATCATTAGATTATTATCACTTCAGCCCCATCCTTCAGGAGCAACTACAGGATAAGCGTGGTGAATTAGCCGTATTTCCCACTAGTGAAGCGGAGGTACTACAAATTGCTCAAGTTTGCGTTGAAGCAAAAATTCCCCTGACAGTAAGAGGTGCAGGTACAGGTAACTATGGACAATGTATTCCTCTAGCAGGGGGCATAATTCTCGATACCAGCAAGATGAATCAGATTGTTAGTTTAAAGCCTGGAATAGCTGTGGTGCAGCCAGGAGTAAAGATGGCTGTATTTGATAAACAAGCTAGAGCTATGGGTTGGGAATTGCGGATGGCTCCTTCGACCTACCGTACAGCAACTATCGGTGGCTTTATTGGCGGTGGCAGTGTGGGCATGGGTTCAGTAAATTATGGACAAATCAGCGATCGCGGTAATCTTAGAAGAGTACGCTTAGTTACCCTAGAACAACAGCCCAGAGTTATGGAATTAGAGGGTGATCAAGTGCAAAATGTGCTTCACGCCTACGGTACCACAGGAATTATTACCGAGCTAGAAATTCCCCTCGCACCTGCTTATCCTTGGCAAGAAGCGATCGTTATTTTTGATGATTTCATGACTGCGGCTCGGTTTGGACAAGCCCTTAGCGATAGTAACGGTATTGTTAAAAAGCTGGTTAGCATCCATGGCGCGCCAATTCCTAATTATTTTGCCCCATTGCAAGAATACATACCTCAAGGCAAACATTGTGCCTTGCTGATGGTTTCAGAGCATGATTTTGCACCATTTAAAGATCTAGTCAAAGAATATCAGGGAACGATAACTTATAGTAAACCCGCTGCGGAAGCTATCAAAAGAACTAGTCTCTTAGAATTTACCTGGAATCACACCACCCTTCATGCTCGTAGTTGCGATCGTAATCTGACCTATTTGCAAACCTTTTACTTTACCCTCGAAAGATTAGAAAAACTATATCAAAAGGAAGGAGATGAGGTCATGATTCATCTCGAATTTTTGCGTTCAGGAGGCAAAGCAATCCCTGCGGGACTTCAGCTAATTCGATACACTACCGCAGCCAGGTTAAATGAAATAATTGCCGAGCATGAGTCCCAAGGAGCATTCATTGCTAATCCCCATGTCTATACCATTGAAGATGGTGGCAACAAGCAAATCGATAGCCAAAAAGTAGCTTTCAAACAACAAGTAGATCCTTTTGGTCTACTCAATCCAGGAAAAATGCGAGGGTTTATTAAGGGTTGAGGAACGAGGAACAAAGGCATATGGTTAGACGCATGTAGGACGAAGGAATATCTTGTCTTTCCTGATCCTTTATTCTTTATCAATGTCGGTAATCACTAGTTTTTCGGTATTTCAATCTCAAGAACTTTTCCTATAAAATAAGGGGGTTATGATAATTACACAAAACCAATATTAAATTACATCGGAGTTCATTAAATTTATGAATTTAATAGTTACTAGTCTTGTTAGCTTTCTGCAAATCTATTGGGTATTGTTGATTGTAAGAATCTTGCTTTCATGGTTTCAAACTGCGGAATGGGCGGGACAGATTATTTCTTTCCTTGCTCCCATCACCGACCCTTATCTCAATATCTTCCGCTCAATTATCCCGCCTTTAGGAGGTATTGATATCTCGGCAATTTTGGCGTTGTTTCTACTTCAGTTTGTTCAGAGTTCTTTGGCATCATTTTCTGCTGCTTCTTTTGCCAGCGGATTCTAAGTTTATTCATTATATTCAAAATCGTCATAGTAATAAGGACGAACTCTTTCTGCAAATCCAGATGCCTTGAAATTTTTTAATTTTAGCGGTGTTGGTTGATTTGCAGGAACACTTATTCTAAATGCAAAATCACTAACTCCTGGGGGAACCTCTTCAATCGTGCCGATACGCCCCCGATTCTCAAAAGTCGAGTTGTCATTAGCATCGTAAATGCGACCAAAGACATCAGCATCAACTACCGTTTTACCCGAAATATTTTTAGCTTTGCCTTTGATGGTATAACAGCTTACAGGTCGAATATCGCCACTAGTCACGCTTCCTGCTGCCTCGTCTCCTTCACAAGGCTCATAGGAAAGATTGGATAATTTAATTGAAGTTATTGCTGCTGCTGGTGGAGTCATAATCCAGCTACCCAACCACAGAGAAATAGAAATTATTAGTGTTGCTAGAAATCGGAGTCTCATAAACGATAGTTGTCAGTAATAAGTACTCTATTACTTCAGCTTAACCCGAATTAAACCACCTTCATAGCAATTCAGCGGTCGGATTGTTTGAACGCTGACCAATCAGACGTTTAAAATATCTTTAAGCAAGCTGAATGGGATTGGAATTCAAGATAGAGGTTGTAAAAATAATGTTTTATCCTATTGTCATTCACAAAGACCCTGATACAGCATATGGTGTAACTGTTCCAGATTTACCTGGCTGTTTTTCTGCTGGAGATACGATGCAAGAAGCGGTACAAAATGCAATGGAAGCGATTGAGTGCCACGTAGAGGGGATATTAGTAGAGGGGATATTAATAGACAACGAAGAATTACCAATCGCTAAAGATATGGAGCAATATGTCTCTCAGGAAGACTATCAAGGCGGAACTTGGGCATTAGTTGAAGCAGATTTGTCTAAACTTGGAGGAAAAACTCAACGAGTTAATATAACGCTTCCCGAAAGAATCCTAAGCAAAATTGATTATTTCACTGAAAATACAAATCAATCTCGTTCTGGGTTGTTAGCTGATGCAGCACTAGAGTATATAGATTCCCGTTCAGAACGTAAAATTCGCGCTTAAATGTTGAAAATCCTGATCGCCTTTTAGTAATTAGTTGGTAAATTAAAGGCGATCAACAGATAAATGACTTTTCACATTGATTATAGTTTGTAATTAATAGCAATAGCTTTTGAATTACTATAGTACCTGGGCTCTAAGCCAAGCTATAGGCAGAGACAAAGCTTTCTTAGGCTTAGATACAAATGCGCGCTTGTTGAAAACATCATAATTATTAGCTTCGATTTCGTTAAGAATGCCTTGATAAAGCATCAAAGAAGCCCAAACTGGCAAACGAGAATCGCGAATGAGATAGCGAATACCTGCTTCTGCCTGTTTATAATACTCTCTCGCGCGTTTAATCTGGAATTTCATCATCGCCTTCCAGCGATCATCAATTACTCCAGCTAGTAAATCCTGCTCAGTATAGTCAAAGGCATGTAAATCTTCTATCGGTAAATAAATACGATCGCGTTGGATATCTTCCCCCACGTCACGCAAAATATTAGTTAACTGCATAGCCATCCCTAAAGCGATCGCTTCTTCTGTAGGGACATAAATGGGCTGGTCTTTTTCCCAAGGGACACCGTTGGAGTCAGCACCGATACCTAATACTGCATTAGACATCAAGCCGACAGTACCAGCAACACGGTAACAGTAGAGCTTAAGTTCCTCAAAAGTTTGGTAGCGATTTTGGATCAGATCCATTTTTTGACCTGCAATCATATCCCGAAAAGGTTGAATGCCCATGGGATATTTTTGAATTGTATCCACAAGTGCTACATCAGTATCGTCAATTGGGTATCCTGTAAAGATTGATTCTAGCTGATGTTCCCAGGCGGCTAAAGTCTCCTTGGTAGTGTACTTGGCTTTAGCTCCGTCTACTAGTTCATCAGTGAGGCGACACCAGGCATAGATTGCCCAAATTGCCTTGCTCTTTTCTTTAGGCATCAATAACGTGCCGAGATAAAAAGTTTTGGCATATTCTGCCGTAATTTGACGACAAATTTCATATGCCTCGTCCGTCGAGACTAGGTTTTTTTTTGTTTCAGGTTTTGGTAATTGCAACATTCACCAAGCAAGCAGAATTACTGTCTTTTGTTTAGCAGGAGTTAGGGGAGGCTATATTATTATTTGCCCTAGCCAGATAGCATTGTCTTATCCTATTGCTACTAGGGACATATAACAAGTAATTATTTACGAAGTCGTGATGTCAGCCCCGTCCTACATGCGGACAAACAAAGGCTTGAGCTGCATCTAGTACATGCGGGCTAGCCCTTTATTTGTAAGGCGGGGTCTGTCTGACAAAAACTAAATTGCAACCGCAGCGGCGGCTTTATTTTCTGAGATCGCAGCTGGATAATCTTCAGCGATCGCTTTTGCTGCTAGTTTACCAGAAAGTACTGCACCTTCCATACTGCCCAAGTATTCTTGTTTGGTGAAGCTACCCGCAAGATAAAAATTAGCAATGGGGGTTTTTTGGGTTGGTTTAACCGACTGAGTACCAGCCAAGGCTCGATAGACGGATCTGGGAGTTTTGACTACTTTTGATTTAAGTAGAGTAGCCTGATTATCGCCATCAAAATGTTGTGGAAAAAGCTTGGTCAATTCAGCCATAGTCGCGGCAATAATTTCTTCATCTGACTTAGAAATCCAGTCTTTGGCAGGAGCCAGAACTAGTTCTAGCATAGATTTGTCAGGATCGGCATATTCTTTACAGGTATTACTCATGTCAGCGTAGACACTGAGTAACGGGGAGCGGGAGAATAATAGATGATCGATTTCGGTAATTTTGCGGTCAAACCAGAGGTGAAGATTAATTACCTCAACTCCTTCTAATTTCGACATTGACTGGAAGAAAGTTTGTTCTTTCCAAGCCTGGGGTAGCAGTGGCTTTAAAGGATCGACGGGTATTGCCGAAACATATGCATCTGCGGTTATCACTTCATCTGCTGCGCCGTTTAAACCACGAATCAGGTAGCCTTTGACCGTACCGTCTTCAGCAGTCATAATTTCTTTTAGCCCAGCATTAAGGCGAACTTCTCCACCTTTAGCGGTGATGTAATCTACCATGGGCTGACACAATCTTTCCGTCGGTGAGCCATCAAGAAATGCCACTTTAGAACCGTAACGCTCTTTTAAAAAGCGATTAATTGCCGTCAAAGGAATGGTCGCTGACACATCTTCTGGATTAATAAAAGTTAACGCTTTAGAAGCGGCAATAAAAATATCGCTGTTAACTCGCTCATCAATTCCCTGTTGCTCCAACCACTCCAGTAGATCATACTTGTCCATATTCTCGACATATTGCTGACCGCGCACAATTGCAGGTAGTAAGCCGACAGCGAACTTGAACTTTTGTGTCCAGGTCAACATGTCGTTATTGCGAATAATCGAAGTGATGACGTTAAAAGGAGCAGGAATATCAGGAACATCAAACCGAGAGTAAGTTCCTGGCTTCTCTGGTTGATTAAAAATTAAAGTATGTTCTTTCCACTGGAGACGTTCCTCAATGCCCAATTCCTGGAACAGTTGAATCATGTTAGGGTAAGCTCCAAAAAAGACGTGCAGCCCAGTTTCATACCAGTCACCGTCCTCATCTTGCCAAGCAGCCACTAAGCCACCCAAAACATCTCGACGCTCCAAGACAATCGGCTCATGTCCTTCATCTACCAAATACTTTGCACAGGCTAATCCTGCCAACCCTGCTCCGGCGATCGCAACTCGCATTTACAAATATCAATCTCAAATAACGGTTTGTAAAAGTCGCTATATTTTGCGACTCAATTTGATTATTATACTTTGCAATTCGTTACAAAACCCAGATTGTTGAATAATTATTGGCAATTTTACTAATCATGATGATTCTTCAGGATTACTAATGTAAGCAATATTTACGAAGAAACATCAATTTTCATAGACTATGAACTATAGAACGAAGCTGTGGGAAATTTGCAGGAGGAGATCGCAACGAAAGGATTACTTATCCTTAAATTGGCTGCGTGGTGCTGGTGCGCCTCGTAATAATCCTAGATGCGGCAAACTAAGCGCCTTTCTGTACTTAAGTCCTCGTTAATTTCTGACCAGTGGATACCATAGCCACCTCCACAAACTGACCACGCTTCTCTTTGTTCGGGGGTAGCCGCTAATAGTCTCGGATACCAAACCAAAGGAACAGTAATAGTTCTTCCATCGCAGAGGCTATCGCCTCAAGTCGCGTCTAAGCGACGCTTGCACGCTGCTGCGTGCTGCATATCTACGCTGATAGTATCTTCTGAAAAGTAGACATTCTGTACTCTTTCGTCAGCTCTAATTACTAAAATACCCATTCCACGCCTCTACTAGTTTGGTTTGATTTACTTGTACTAATGATTCTAACTTTCTTAGTTCTTTGCCTCTGAATCCAATATTTCTAGCCAACGTAACTGGCTCTAGCCAAAATTTTGCAGAAAGATTATCTCGATCAATGTGAATATGAGGAGGTTCGTTAGGTTCGTGACTGTAGAAATAAAAGCGATGCAGCGCGTTGCGGGGGGAACCCCCGTTGTAGCGACTGCATCAAGAAACGATATGCTCCTATTCTCAGGACTGTAGGCATCTTAGCAATATATTAATGATCGCTGATTACTGAATTATTGGTACCAAATTGATTCAATTTTCTGAATAATTGATTTAGCTTGTGGTAGTTGTTTAGCATCTAATAGAACAGTTGCATGACCTAATTTCCTACCAGGTCGAGAAATTTTACCGTACCAATGAACAAAGCTGTGGGGGATTTGCAAAATGCAGTCGCGCCGTTGCTGATAATCTGAGTCAGATTCTTCAAACCCTAATAGATTAACCATCATCACTCCAGCAGATTTTAAACTTGTTGAACCGAGAGTCATACCAGTTACCGCCTGAAGCTGCATGGCAAACTGGGAAGTTTCACAGCCATCTAAAGTGTAGTGTCCTGAATTATGAGTACGGGGAGCAATTTCGTTGACTAAAACTCGGTTATCTTTAGTTAGGAAAAATTCGATGCCAAATACACCAACGACATCCAATTTATCTAAAATCTTACGAGCGATCGCTTTTACTTCTGTCGCGACTTCGCTGGTGACATCAGCAGGGGTGATTGTCCAATGGCATACCTGATTCTTTTGATAGGTTTCGGTAACAGGATAAATCGCCATCTCTCCTGACATACTGCGGGCGGCAATAATACCTAATTCTTTTTTAAAGGGGATAAATTCTTCTACCAATAATTCTTGAATGGGAACAGTTTTTGCTACCTTTTTTAAACCCTCAAGATCTTTAATCACAAAAGTTCCTTGCCCATCATAGCCATGACGACGCGCTTTTAGAACTATGGGAAAGCAATAGTGAGAAGCGATATATTCTGACTGTGGATGAAGATCAAATTGAGGAACAGGAATACCTATATGTTTGAGATAGCTACGCTGATCATATTTGTCTAACAACGGTACAAGGCTTGATAAAGCAGGGTAAAAATGCGCCTCTCCTGCCATTTTTTCTACTTTATGTAGTGCTTTAAGATCGACAAACTCATTTTCAAAAGTAACTACATCGGAGTGTTGTGCCAACTTAGCTGTCCCTTCAGCATCATCAACATCGGCAAAAATGACATCGTGCGCTCTACGAACGGCTGGATCATTTTGGTTTGGGGTTTGCACAATTAGCTCAATACCTAGCTTGCGGGCTTCTGCTGCCATCATCCAAGCCAACTGTCCGCCACCAATAACCCCAACTCGTTTACTTTTCATCTCAGTTTGAACTTATGCTATGCGACCGTTAACCAGTTTACTATTTATGACCTTAATCAAATTGGTGAGATACACAACCAATCTGCAATCGATAACCATGAACCACTAACCACTACTTAATAACAGCTCTGATTTGTAATATTTTTTAACAATTTCTGGTCAAGACTCTTAATTATCATCCAAAATCCATTCAGAACTACGTTCTCCAAGATTGATTTGAATACTGACTGCTTTACCCAGTCGAGGACGTTCACGAGTTTCCTCAATATAAGACCTAATCTGGTCTACGCCGTTCCAAGCATTAAGATAATTAGCGATCGCATTGAGATTTTCCGCATATTCCTGGGGAGATAGGGGGAAAGAGGCTTGTTCGAGGTATTTCCACATCACCTGAACAAAGATTTTGCCCTTAACTTTGCGTAGCTGTATATCGTAGGAACAGCCCCACTTTGATAATAAAAGTTGGTGTAATTGCTCGCCTGTCATCATAATTTTTATTATTAAAGCCACAAACTCCGAGTGGAATGGATACTCAATCTCTGTAATAATTTAATACATTGGTTCACATTGCATTTTAAGTAAGGCAAACCTAGACCGAGTCAGATCAGATTGCTGGTGAAGACTAGGAAGCAAACTTTTAACCGCACGGACATCTTCCAAGCAAGGTAAATAAACTTGCCAGACGTGTCCTCAACCTACTAACTTTTTTAACGGCGGAGATCTCCCCAACTGCTAAGGGGAATGGATGAGTTAATACTCCCTGTCATTATCTTACGTTTACAAAAAAATACAATTTATCTCTTAAGTCATGTCTCAAATTTCTGGTAACGTCCCTAACATGGACGACAATAATGTTCCTGATCTAGGGCGTAGGCAATTTATGAATTTGCTTACTTTTGGCTCAATCACAGGAGTAGCTTTGGGAGCTTTATATCCAGTAGTCAAATATTTCATTCCTAATACAGGTGGCGGTGGTGCTGGCGGCGTAACTGCTAAAGACGCTTTAGGCAATGATATTGTCGTCAGCGAATTCTTAGCGGAACATCAGCCAGGCGATCGCACTTTGGCGCAAGGTCTGAAAGGAGATCCTACCTACGTGGTGGTTGAAGGAGATTCTACTCTACGTAACTACGGTATTAATGCTGTCTGTACTCACCTCGGTTGTGTAGTTCCCTGGAACGCTAGTGAAGGCAAATTCATGTGTCCTTGTCATGGTTCTCAATACGATGAGACTGGCAAAGTAGTTAGAGGTCCAGCACCTTTATCACTGGCACTAGCCAACGCCGAAGTAAAAGACGACAAGTTGTTCTTCAGTCAGTGGACAGATACCGATTTCCGCACTGGAGAAAAACCTTACTGGGCATAGTTTTAAGGATGAAGGATAAAGGATGAAGGATGAAGAAGCTATCTTCAAAATTTGTTTACTAAATCTCTTTATCGACACCGAAATACTTATTCATAAAATTAATCTTTTTGAGATTGTTGATCGAACACATGAGAACATTGAAATCATTGGTAGTATTTACCAAGTCAATAATTGCTAAAGTTACTGTAGTAGCGATCGCTACTTTAGTGGTATTTTTCACTAGCGACATCCTAATATCCCAGTCTGCTGCGGCATATCCCTTTTGGGCGCAACAGACTGCCCCCGAAACTCCTCGCGAAGCTACAGGCAGAATTGTTTGTGCCAACTGTCATTTAGCCGAAAAAGAAGCAGAAGTTGAAATTCCTCAGTCAGTACTACCTGATACAGTATTTGAAGCTGTGGTTAAAATTCCTTACGATCTAGCTAGCCAGCAGGTTTTAGGTGATGGTTCTAAAGGTGGTTTAAACGTCGGTGCTGTTTTGATGCTACCTGACGGTTTTAAAATCGCTCCCGAAGATCGTATTCCTGAAGAAATGAAAGAAAAGACTGGTGGAGTTTATTTCCAAGAATACAAAGAGGGTGCTGATAACGTAGTAATTGTGGGACCTCTTCCTGGAGAACAATACCAAGAAATTATTTTCCCAGTACTTTCCCCCGACCCCAAAACTGATAAGAACATCAACTTTGGTAAGTATGCTGTTCACTTAGGTGCAAATCGAGGACGCGGACAGATTTATCCTACTGGAGAAGCTAGTAATAATAATCAAATCAAAGCTTCTGCTGCTGGTACAATTGCCTCCATTACACCTCAAGAAGCTGGTGGCTATGAAGTGGCTATCAATGGTGAAGATGGCACGACAACTGATATGGTTCCCGCAGGACCTGAACTAATTGTTGCCGAAGGTCAACAAATTGCTGCTGGTGAGGCATTGACTAATAATCCTAACGTTGGCGGTTTTGGTCAGAAAGATACAGAAGTTGTACTTCAAAGCCCTGCCCGTATCGGGGGCTTAATGGCTTTTGCTGGCGGTATTATGATTTGCCAGATCATGTTAGTACTCAAGAAAAAGCAAGTAGAACGAGTTCAAGCCGCAGAAATGGATTTCTAGGTTTCTTTGGCTGTAATTAAATTAATTTTTAAGGCAGGTTTAAATACCTGTCTTTTTTTTGCCTAGGGATTGGCAAACTGAAACAAATTTCTTAGTTGTTTGGCTATACCATGTTTCTTAATGGTACTGCTGGGAAATACTAAAAATCATATTCTTGTAGTAAGTTGGCTAAACACCAATTTGGAGCAACTTGCCGCTCTATAGCAGGGTTGATCAAATAGGCACGTCGAAAAGCTGTCACTGCTTGTTGAGGATTGCATTCAGCAAATGCTTTGGCATATAGCAGCCAACCCTCTTCAGGCGTTGGTACTCGCTCAAAAACAGTAGCATCCATTTCAATAGCTTTGAGAAGACTTTCCCGTGCATGGGGTAAGAAATTCATCTTGGCTAGCCCCATTCCTCGACGAACTTCTTTTAAAGCATCATCAGGAGTAAGCTCAATTCCCACTAGCTTGGCGCAGAGTACTTTTTTGTTTAAATTTGAGCAGCCATCTAACAATCCGTAGGTAGAAAAGATTTTAAGTAGGTTTGGCATTGACCAAATTTCGCCTATCACTAGCAAATGACTGAGAACTAGTTTCTGACTATTTGTTAATTTGGTTAATGGTTGCTCACGCTCTTCAAATACTTCTGATAAAAGTGTTTTAATTAACCCACTGAGGGCGAAAGCAGCATCATCTGTGGATCTAAGTCCTGCCCCAAAAAAATATTGATATTCATCAATCGGCTGTCGAGTGAATAACAGCAAGGGTTCAATTAAGCTTTCTTGAGGAGCAATTCTGGCTAATTGACAAGCAGCAATACATCTAACAGCTAAACATTCATCTGAAGTCAAAATTTTCTCTAGTGTTGTCGATGCTCCAAATTCTCCCAAGGCAAAAGCAATTCCTCCACGTATCCAGTTAATCTCTTCTTGTTTTAAGAGAGTTTCTAATTTTGGTATTGAAGATTCGGCGATGGTAGGCATAGCAGCAATTACTGATACTGCACCTCCTCTGATACTTGGTTCACCGTCGTTTAACAATTTGTATAATAAGTCCTTCCCTTTCAAAGATTTTCGATAAATTTGATTCAGTCCTTGAAAATCTCCGTGTTTCATCGCCCAGTGATCGACTTCCCCATTACGATAGAGTGTCTTGCCGTCACCTCACGTAGGACGTTCTCTAATATTAAAATAGCCAGTAATGGCATGACTCCAAAAGTAAAGTAAACTGGCGCGATTAGGAACTGATGGCTCGCCGCACAATTCGATGATAAAGGGAATGACATAGTGAGTTGCACCGAACTGTGTTCCTTGATGAAGCAAGTTCTCGCATAATCTTCTCAATGCATAAGAACGTTTTTTTGGATCTAAGCTTAATAACTGCCGTAGATAATTGGGAATCTCGCTAACTGGTTCATATGCAGTCAAACAACCGTCGTCAAAAGATTCTAAATTCTCCCAGTCAATAGCATCTAGACCTTCTAGCATCAGTTTTCTTTAACAGTACAGAGGTATTGTAGAAAAGCTAATATGTTCAATTCGAGAGCATTTTAAGCGCTTTCGGCTGTATCTTCTAAGCACTTGTTGTAGTTAATTGCGAACCAGATGATAGATCAACTACAAATTAAAGCCTTGACAGTCTTAATCAAAGTTAATACAGACCAATTTGTCGATCAGCATAAAAGTCAAGTAAACAATCTATGATTTAGATTGAAACTACCTAATACTCTTTGGTGCTGTCGTTTTTTATTAAGGCGATCGCTCGATATAAGCATCAACTGCTTAGTACATAGTTCTTAATAAATCCCCTCAGAAACGCCGAAAAGATTTAATCTAAAAGCTGAACTATAAGTAAAAACTAATAAAACTAAACATGAGTGTAACGGCAAGTGGTGGCAGTTCATTAGCCCGCCCTCAGCTCTATCAAACTGTAGCAGTATCTGCAATCTTGCAAGCAGAACAGCAAGATCGCTATCTAGAGCAGGGCGAACTCAAAGAATTAACAGCATATTATAAATCTGGTTTTCAACGTATCAATATCGCCCAAACCATTACTAATAATGCAGATATCATTGTCTCTAGGGCAGCGAACCGCATTTTTACAGGCGGTTCACCCATGTCTTACCTGGAGAAGCCTCCAGAAGTAGAAGAGATGGCAATGGCGACTTCAGGAGGAAATACCAACGTCCCTGGAGAATTAATCGTACAGCAGAAAGAAGACAATGGTGGTGATACTAGTGGCGGATTGCTAGGGGCATTCAAGTCTCTATTTGCAGGAGGCTCGGGCCCTGTTCCTGCTGGGTTTAGACCAATTAATGTCTCTCAATATGGTCCAGGGAATATGCAGAAATCCCTGCGAGATATGGCTTGGTTTTTACGTTACATCAGCTATGCGATCGTTGCTGGCGACCCAAATATTTTGGTAGTTAATATTCGAGGGCTGCGAGAAATTATTGAACGGGCCTGTAGTAGCGCTGCGACAATTGTTGCTTTACAAGAAATGCGAGCTGCGTCTAAGGATTATTTCCGTAAAGATCAAGCCGCTACAGATATTATCACTCAATACTTTGATGTAGCGATCGCAGAATTTAAGGCAGCTACCCCTTCTGATAAATTGCGTCAACGTCCTTCGTCAGACGTTCAGGGATTACAGCTACCCCAAAGCTATTTCAATGCGGCGGAAAATCGTCAAAAGTTTGTGATGAAAACTGGTTTATCCACTTTGGAAAAGCAGTTAGTTATCAAAGCGGCATATAGACAAATTTTCGAGCGTGATATCACTCGGGCATATGGTCAGTCAATTTCATACCTTGAGTCTCAGGTCAAAAACGGCGACATCTCAATGAAAGAGTTTGTCCGTCGTATTTGTAAATCTGAACTGTATCGCAAGCAGTTTTTTGAGCCGTTTATCAATAGTCGGGCTTTAGAATTAGCCTTCCGTCATATTCTGGGTCGCGGGCCCTCATCTCGTGAAGAAGTTCAAGATTACTTCTCCATCGTCTCAGAGAAAGGACTGGCTGGCTTGGTTGATGCTTTAGTTGATTCTCAAGAATATGCTGATTATTTTGGTGAGGAAACAGTTCCCTACCTCAGAGGTCTAGGACAGGAAGCTCAAGAATGTCGTAACTGGGGAATGCAACAGGACTTGTTGAACTACAGCGCTCCTTTCCGCAAGGTACCTCAATTTGTCACTACCTTTGCTCGCTATGATCGTCCTTTACCAGATCAGCATGTATATGGTTCAGGCAATGATCCTCTAGAAATTCAGTTTGGCGCAATTTTCCCCAAAGAAACTCGTAATCCTAGTGCTAGTCCAGCACCCTTCAATAAAGACACAAAACGTCTGTTGATTCATCGCGGTGCAGGTATCAATAACCAAAATAGCAATCCTAGTGCTAGAGCCGAATATCCTGGCTCTTTAGGAGCTAAAGTATTCCGCCTTAATAATGAGTTACCTGGTGCTAGTAACGGCGGTAGCGTCAAATTCTCCGAGAACTCTACTCAAGCTCTGATTCGTGCGGCATATCGTCAGGTATTTGGTCGTGATGTTTATCAAGGACAAGAACTAAAAGTTGCGGAAATTAAGCTAGAAAACGGTGATATTCCCGTTCGTGAGTTTATCAGAGCCTTAGCAAAATCTGACACGTTCCGTAATCTATACTGGACATCTTTGTACGTAGTTAAAGCGGTGGAATATATTCACCGTCGTCTTTTAGGTCGTCCTACTTATGGTCGCCAAGAAATTAACAAGTACTTTGATATTTGTGCTAAACAAGGATTCTATGCCCTAGTTGATGCCATAATCGATTCCCCCGAATATTCAGAGGCTTTTGGAGAAGATACTGTCCCCTACGAGCGTTACTTAACTGCTGGGGGACTTCAACTGCGTAAAGCTCGCCCTGGTGCTATTGAAGAAGGTATTGGTGCCAATGTCGAAAAAGAGGAAACTCCTCGTTTTGTCGAGTTAGGTCAGGTAAATACCTTCCGTACTACTCCAGAGGTTAAACAAAAAGTTGCTCAAGGGGTAAGCGTACAGCGTCAGCAGAATAAAGTATTCAAGCTGACTAGCACTGACGATAAGGTAGGAGTTAAAAACGCAATTAAGGCTGCTTACCGTCAGATATTCGAGCGTGATATCGACCCTTATATAGTACAAACCCAGTTTGCCGTCCTTGAAAGTCGCTTAGGCAATTCTGATATCAACGTTAAAGAGTTCATCGAAGGGTTGGGTTGTTCCGAGCTATATCTCAAAGAATTCTATACTCCCTATCCTAATACCAAGGCGATCGAGTTAGGAACTAAGCACTTCTTGGGGAGAGCTCCTCTAAATCAAAGAGAAATTCAAAAGTACAATAAAATTTTGGCTTCTCAAGGTTTAAAAGCCTTTATTGGGGCAATGGTTAATAGTATGGAATATATCCAGGTATTTGGCGAAGATACCGTTCCCTTCCGTAGATTTCCTACTTTACCAGCAGCCAATTTCCCAAACACTGAAAGACTCTATAATCAGCTAACAAAGCAAAATAATGACATAGTTGTTCCCAGCTTTGAACCAACAAAGTTAAACGTGTGAAATTAGGCTGGCGTAGTTTCTAGACTTTCCCGAAACTGCGCTCACTAAACCTTATTTGTTAGTAATCTTGTCCAGGTATTTAACGTGAGTTCGGTTTAAGCTGAAACCTTTATTGGATGAGCATTTGAAATCGATAATTTCTGGTTTAATTAATCGTGTTGGCTTCATCTTAAATACTTTAATGGCTAATGGCGAACAGCTACCCCAACCAGTCAATTGTCTTATCCCGAACTGACGTTATTTAGTGGCGGTCGTGCTGTTTTAACTTTGGCTGACTTGTTTTACTTAACCGTTCCTAAAAAGCTGGGTAGCAAATCGCTAATATTGATCGCTTTTTCTTTTTACTAAGAAAATTTATGAGGAGAGCAGCGGCAAACATTAAATTCTGTTAAGGAAGAGCAATTAAATGTAGCGAAATAAAGGATTATGGTTAAGTTGGGTAATCACTCCGACTTAATGGTTAGATAGTTAGGATAAGCAACAATGCTTGTTACTAAAAGATCTTTAGAGCAAATTTACATATGGGTATAAAAGCAGCGTAGTATTACGATAGCTTTGCGTTATGTAAAGGTTTATTAGTTAAGACGGCTAAATCATGCCACATTGGTTTGAGGAGAGTTGCTAAGCTAATTTGAACCCAAGGTTTAGGAACTAGGTGCCAAAACGGAGTAATCTATAGTTTAGATAGATTTAACTCGTAACCACAATAGCTTAGTCTTCGTAAACTAGTATTTGGTTTATTTGAGCGGTCGCGCCAGGAGCGATTTTGAGTAATTGCTCTGGTGTTAAAGCTTGAGGTAATGGTTAAAAAGAATGCTTTTTAACCGAAAGCTATCAAAAATAAAGATAGTTTGTTTATTAATTTTATTTCATTGTATTGGGAGGAATCCATCGATGAGTATAGTCACGAAATCCATCGTGAATGCTGACGCAGAGGCTCGCTATTTGAGTCCTGGCGAATTAGACAGAATTAAGTCTTTTGTAACTACTGGTGAAAGCCGTCTTCGTATTGCTCAAACTCTAACTGAGTCACGTGAGCGTATCGTTAAACAAGCAGGAGACCAACTGTTTCAAAAGCGCCCTGATGTTGTTTCGCCAGGTGGAAACGCTTACGGCGAAGAGATGACTGCAACATGTTTGCGAGACATGGACTATTATTTACGCCTAATCACCTACGGTGTAGTTGCAGGAGACACTACTCCAATTGAGGAGATTGGTTTAGTTGGTGCCAAAGAGATGTACAAGTCACTCGGCACTGATGTGGGAGCAATGGCTCAAAGTATCCGTGAGATGAAGAATGTTGCTACTTCCATGATGTCTGCTGATGACACTACCGAAGCTGCTTCCTACTTCGACTACGTGATTGGAGCTATGCAGTAGTAGTTTTACTCTGCTGCCTGAATAACTAGTAACAAACTTTTTCAAAAAATACACTAACTTATCAGTGTTAAACAGTTTAAGACTCGGTAAGATAAGGAAATAAAACTATGCAAGACGCAATTACCTCTGTAATTAATTCAGCTGACGTTCAAGGCAGATACCTCGACGGTGCTGCAATGGATAAGCTAAAAAGCTATTTTCAAACTGGTCAATTAAGAGTTCGTGCAGCTAGCGTTATTAGTGCTAACGCTGCCAGCATCGTTAAAGAAGCAGTAGCAAAGTCTTTGCTATATTCTGATGTTACTCGTCCTGGTGGCAACATGTACACCACTCGTCGTTATGCAGCTTGCATCCGCGACTTAGATTATTATTTACGCTATTCCACTTACGCCATGTTGGCTGGTGATCCTTCTATCCTTGATGAGCGCGTGCTTAATGGATTGAAAGAAACCTACAACTCTTTAGGCGTTCCTGTTGCTTCAACTGTTCAAGCAATTCAGGCAATGAAAGAAGTTACTGCTAGCCTGGTTGGTGCTGATGCTGGTAAAGAGATGGGAGTCTATTTTGACTACATCTGCTCTGGCTTAAGCTAATCTAATTAGCATTTGGGGCTGATTGCAAAAGCGCAGTCGCAAAGATTCGGGAAGTCTAGAGTGAGTGCTAGTTCCAACAAAGCTTAGTTTTTCGAGCGCGAAAGAAAAGATAAGTTTAGACGAGATCTAGTATTGACTTCTGACTCCCGAATTTTGATGTTTTTGATCGCTATTATTTAAACCCCTTCAGCTACCATGCGGCAAATTAGTCAAGATAACTTTAGAAGAGTAAGATTTACTACAGAAATATTTAACTTTTTTATTTAATAGGAGAAACAATCTCATGCGTATGTTTAGAGTCAAGGCTTGTGTTCCCAGTCAAACTAGAATCCGCACTCAACGAGAATTGCAAAATACTTATTTTGAAAAGCTGGTACCTTACGACAACTGGTTTCGCGAACAGCAACGTATTCAAAAAATGGGCGGAAAAATTATCTCAGTTAGTTTAGACACAGGCAAGCAAGGTATGAATACTGGATTGTCTTGAATTGAATTGAGCAAGATTGAGATTTATCAAGAGGTCAGTTTGACCTCTTTTTTATATTTTTAGGCGTTTGAGAACAGTTATCGACAAAATTTCCCTGTCCATTAAAATTAATCAAGCAAACTAATCTTAAAAATAGCTTAATTGTCTATGATCTTTGTTACCTTTGAACAGCAAAATCATAGAAATTAAGCATTAGTATCTGTGTCAGCTAAACTAATAAAATCATATCTTAACTACTTTATCCCCTTCTTCGCTCCCCAAATCAAGTCTTGGAACTGGGAAGCGCGTCTTTTAAACTGGTTGACTTGCATTTGGTTGATTATCGGCTTAGTTACTCTAGTTTCTGCTTCTTATCCTGAGGGCATAGTCAATAATAGTAATGGATTATATATTTTTAAACGTCAGCTAATCGGAATTTTTATCGGAATCGTTGGGTTTAATTTTATTGTCAAGCGTCAATTAAGTAAAACCCTTAAAATTGCTCCACTAATGATACTAATGTTACTGCTGTTGATTATTGCCACCTTAATACCAGGTTTGGGCAAAACAACTATGGGAGCCAGCCGCTGGATTGCCCTAGGCCCATTTTCTTTACAGCCATCGGAATTGATTAAACCTTTCTTAGTATTGCAGGCAGCATATCTGTTTTCTAGTTGGGATAGACTTCACTCTAAGGTGAAAATAGTATGGTTAGTCATTTTTGCTTTAGTTTTGGCAGCAATTTTAAAACAACCTAATTTAAGTACTACGGGTTTGTGTGGAATGTGTTTATGGCTGATTGCCGTTGCCGCGCAATTACCATGGAGCCAGCTAATTATGGTTGCAGGAGGGGGTCTTGGTGTCGCTGTCCTTAGTATTAGCCTTAATACTTACCAATTAGACCGAATTACTTCATTTATTGACCCATGGCAAGATTATCATCACCATGGATATCAGCTAATTCAAAGCTTATTGGCGATCGCATCTGGAAGTATTGATGGGGTAGGCTTTGGTCTTTCTCAACAGAAATTATCATATTTACCAATTCGTTCTACAGACTTTATTTTTTCCGTCTATGCTGAAGAATTCGGCTTCATCGGGTGTGTCTTATTACTAATGTTAATTATGGGCTATGGAACTCTGGCATTAAGGGTAGCAATTAAGTGTCGCAATAATGTATCGCGATTGATAGCTGTAGGAGCAATGGTATTTATTGTGGGACAATCACTAATTAATATTGGCGTTGCTACAGGTTCTCTACCAACAACTGGCTTGCCTTTACCTTTCTTTAGCTATGGAATTAATTCCATCATTGCCTCATTACTATTAGCGGGTTTACTAGTGAGAGTTGCCAGAGAGAGCAATACCGCGCTTATAATTTCTTTACCGCAAACTCCTCAGTCGACCGTGACCGTTGCTGATAGCTAACAAACTCAGGGAAAATGAACACAATCGAGGGTAACACTAGTTATTAATTCATTAAGCTATAAATGCTATGCAGTTGGCATCCAATTTATTAGATTCTGCTACACCAGCTACTAACTCTGAGAACATGATGCACTTTCCTGGCTCCATTATTGATAATCGTTATCAGATTATTCAGAAGTTAGGTAGGTCGGACAAAAGTAAGACCTATCTAGCAAAAGATCTGCAAGCTACTATTAATGCTAGGTGTGTTGTAGAACAGTTAAGTCTTCACTGTGAGCATGAGGCAAATTGGCACATTCTGCAACAGCACTTGTTGAATGAAGTGGCAGTACTGAAACGACTTGGAGATCATCCCCAAATTCCTCAGTTTTATGATCATTTGACGGCAGAACGAGAATCTTATTTGGTTCGAGAATATATAGATGGTAATAGTTTAGAGCAAGAAGTTGAAGGCAAGGTATTTGATGAAGCTGATACGATTCAACTGCTTCAAGATGTTTTGAGAATTTTAGATTTTATTCACAAAACCAATGTTATACATCGTGATGTTCAACCATCCCATATTATTAGACGTACATCAGATAACACTTTTACTCTAGTTCATTTTGGAGCAATTAGAGAAATTGAATCAACGCAAATAAATTTCAAGGGAGAACTAGTCTGTGATCGTCCTTATGGAAACTGGTCTTATATTGCACCAGAGCAAAAGAGCAAAGAATCTGTATTTTGCAGTGATATCTATGCTTTGGGCAAAACGGCGGTCTATGCTTTGACAGGAAAATCTCCTCAAGAGCTGGAGCAAGCAAACCTGGAATGGCAGCAACAGTGTCAAATTAGTCCTAGGCTAGAGGCAATCTTAAGCAAGATGATGTCGATAGATATAGAGCAGCGTTACGGTTCTGCTATTGAAGTGCTGAGTGATTTGCGTCCTTTATTAAATCTGAGGCAAGTGGTGGGGGGACGTTACTCAATTACACACTATCTAGGAGGCAGCGTCAAAATTGAAACTTACTTAGCTAAGAATTTGCATCGCCAATACCAATCTCCTTGTATAGTCAAGCAGATTGAGTTACCCAGTGGCGATGGAGAGATCAAGCTAGAACAGCGTTTTGCTGAAGAGCTTTTAATTCTAGAACGGTTAGGGTATCACGAGCAAATTCCTCAAGTTTGGGATCATTTTGAAGACAACGAGCAATTTTATTTGATTCAAGAATATTTCACTGGAGTCAACTTAGCTCAAAAAATAGCGCAAGATCATTTATCAGCAACCCAAATAGTACAAATATTAGTTAGTGCCTTATCTGTCCTTAGTTTTATTCACCATAACCGTGTTATTCATCGCAATCTTAAGCCTTCTAACTTGATTATTAACGATGAAGATGGACGGGTAATTCTAACTGACTTTGGTATTTTAAATGATATTAAAACGCTTCCTCATCATCTTTTAGAACAGAGTGAACAGCAGGTTCGACAAAATTATTGGTCTCCAGAGCAGATTGCTGGCAGACCAACCATCAGCAGTGATCTTTATGCTTTAGGAATGACGGCAATTGAGGCTCTAACAAGAGTCAAACCAGCTAAGTTTACTAGAACTCAGACAGGAAAATTACTTTGGTCCGAAAATATTGATTTAGACCGACGTTTGGTTAAGATTATCAACAAAATGATTGAGCTAGATTTAGGGCAACGTTATCAATCTGCGGATAAAGTTATCCAAGATCTGCAAAAAATTAATCTTGCCAACTTAAATTTGGCACCATTATCCAACTCAGGTAAAAAAACTGTTGATAGATCCAATAGGAGAAGATCAGCCCAATTGCCAATTTTCATTAGTCTGGTCGGCATAGGTTGTTTATTGTGCAGTATTGAATTTGCCTTTCCCACTATTCGACCAGCCTATTATTGGTATCAGGGACAAAAAATGCTGTCTCAACAGCCGCAAAATGCTCTGGATACTTTTACTAAAGCAATAGATTTAAAACCACAAAGTGTTATGGCATGGTCTGGAAGAGGTGATGCCTTATCTCTACTTGAGCGCTATCCTCAAGCTTTAGAAGCCTATGCTGAAGCCACCGATCTCAATCCTAACAATGTAGAAAATTGGCTTAAACAAGGAAATATTTTAGATCAATTAGAAAGATTTACTAATGCGATCGCAGCTTATGATCGAGGTTTGGAATTAGAGCCAGATAATGCCGAAATTTATCATCGCAGGGGTAAAGCCCTAGAGAAACTCCAACAATATCAATCAGCTTTGACAATGCAAGAGGCAGCATTAGAATTAGAAAGATTTAACCCTCGATATTTAAGCGCCCGTGCCCAAAACCTATTGGAGTTAAATCGTTATTATGATGCCCTTAGTACTTTCAATCGAGTTCAAGCAATAGAAGAGCAAAGTTTGCATCTATGGCAAAATAAATATCTCGTGCTGAAAGCTCTGAATCGTCCTCAAGAAGCTGATAGAGTATTTCGCGAGGTAAACAACGGTTATATTAAAATCTTGCAGCGCTCACCCAAAAATGAGCAGATTTGGCTGGCTCAGGGGGACTTTTTTACTACGGCTAACATGTATCAAAAGGCAGTTGATTCTTATAATCAAGCTCTCAAGCTGAAACCAAATATGTATCAAGCCTGGTTAGCTAAGGGACAGGTTTTGATCAAACTAGAGCAATACCAGCAGGCAGAGAGTTCCCTCAACAAAGCCATAGAAATTCGACCTCAATCCTATATTGCTCTTCAGGCTCAAGGTTTAGCATCTCAAAATCAAGGTGATTTTACCCAGGCGATCGCACTTTACGACCAAGGACTTGAGATTAACCCTGACTACGCTCCTTTGTGGCGCGATCGCGGATTGGCATTTAATCAGCAACAACAATACGCTCAGGCGCTCAAATCTCTATCTAAAGCCAGTAGTCTGGCAGGTTATGATGCTCAGACATGGCAGGGATTAGCCCAAGCTTGGGCAGCAACTGGTCAAGATCAGCAGGCTTTATCTGCTATTAATCGCGCTCTGGAGATTAAGCCCCAAGATGCTGAACTATGGCAAACTAAAGGCTCTATTTATACTAATAATGCTCAATATAATGAAGCCTGTGATATTTATCGTGAATCTCGTCGTTCGGTACCTAATTCAGAGATCATTATAAATTCAATGATGAAGTTGGGCTGTAGGATGAATTAATTAGAAATTATATCTGAGAAGCAAAAAAGGTTGGCAATATACCAACCTTAAAATTATCACGCTAAGTTATCTGTACTCTTTTTATTATTGTTTTTAAAAAATTATGTATGTGATGGAAAAAGGAACCAGTAAATAGACGATGCTTATTTGAACTAGCAGCTAATTTAAGATTTGAATTTTTATTTAAATAAAATAGTAATTGAGGTTTAATCTTGCCTTACTAATTTTGGCTGAAAGGCGATTAACAGTAGCAATTTTTTGCTCTATTTGTTCCGACAACTGCGAATCTTGATTATATTTTTGCTGATGCTTTTGTAGTTTAGCCAAAGTTTGTTTAACCGTAGCTAATTCTTTCTCAATTTTAGTTAAGAGAATAATTAATCTAGCGACCTTTACTGTTTTTTCTTCAGCAACGATCTCTTGTTGAATAGATGAAATGTAGTTGTTAATATCTTCCATGAATTTACTGATATGTTGATAAATATGACGAGCAACCCCCTAAAGGGTTCGACAGTTCCTACAACAGAGGTAACCTCCGCAACGGACTGTCTCACTGCGTCGCCGACACAAAGGCGCATAGTTCGCCGCATGTCGCAAGACAAAGGCTTTAGCCGCATGTACGCGCGAGTTTGACAGAATAACTGCGTTAGTTTTTGTTTCTTAATCTAAGTATATCCGTGAATATAGGGGTAAGCTGTAAAGTTTGCGTAATTCTTCGAGTATTTGTGTAAACAATGTGTAAATTTACTGATTAAACTCCTGTCATGCCGCATCCGTAAGGATTTAAAGCAGTAAATTGTGACTAAAATTCCACCTAATAATATTTTACAGGGTGAGACACCAGAAGTTAATTATTATTTTCTAGTTGATTTAACCTACGGAAATATCGCAGGTTACAAACTAATTAATCTCTTGTCCGATTATTTGCCTAATCGAACTTTATGAGAACGAGATCTTCTTGATGAAGGATGTTAAAACAGATACCTTGAACCACATCCTGATGAGTAGATAAAGCATGAATGGAATTATCCAGACTATTGTTGATGCGCTGTTGGAATTACTTGGTCAAACGATTAAAGCGTTTCCGAGTATGTTATCTGCTTTGGTGGTATTGTTTTTAACCAGATATGTTGTCAGAGTAGTTCTCAAAATTGCTCATGAGACAGGAAAGCGAACAATTAAAAGTAAATCGCTGCAATTAGTATTAGACAAAGTATGTCGTATTGGGGTTTGGACTGTAGGTATTCTGCTTGCTAGTGTCTTAGCGTTTCCAGGGTTTGAGTTAGGCGATATTATTGCTACTCTTGGCGTTAGTTCTGTCGCTTTTGGTTTTGCTTTCCAGGATATTTTTAAAAACTTTTTAGCGGGAATTATTTTGCTAGTAGAAGAACCGTTTCGGATTGGCGATGAAGTTGTAATTGGTGGTTATCAAGGTAAAGTTGAGAACATCAGTATTCGGACTACAAAAATTCGTACCTACCAAGGAGAAAGAGTGCTGTTGCCTAACTCTAGTGTTTTTACTGATGCGGTCAAAGTAGTCACAGCTTATGACTATCGTCGAACGGATTTAGCGGTTGGCGTTGATTACAACACTTCTTTATTGCAGGCGAGTAAACTTTTAGCACAAACTATCACAGATGTTTCTGGAGTAATGAGGGAGCCTACACCTGAAATTGATGTGATTAACTTTGGTGATAGCTCAATCGACTTTGTGGTGCGCTATTGGAGTAATTCACCACAGAAACAACTGCGCAAGGTGCAGACCAGAGCTATGATTGCCATTAAGCAAGCTCTGGATCAGGCTGATATCAGTATTCCTTATCCTATCCGTACTCTATACTATTACGATCAGGAAAAATATAATGATCATTTTCCCATTAAACAGGAAGAACAAAGTAATTAACTTTTAACTCTGTTTAACGGGGGAGTTTGATACATCGACCAAATTAATTTCTTGTTCGAGACTATTTAGGGGTGGCTCTATAGCTTGAATATTGCCCACAACTACCGTTACTAGCTGCTCTGGCTGGAGGTATTCTTGGGCAACCTCTAAAATATCCTCTTGGGTGGTATTGGCAACTTCTTGCTGATATTTAAAGATAAAGTCTTCGGGATAGTCAAAATACTCATAACGGATCAGCCTAGATAAAGTTTGACTAGGATTTTGGAAGTTAAAGACAAAAGAATTGAGAATAGACTCTTTTGCATTTGCTAGTTCCTGTTCACTGATCAGGCTGGTTCGTAGTTTTTTGATTTCTTGAACGACAGATTTGATAAAAGGAACTGTATTACTACTTTGAGTTTGTCCCCCAGCAATAAACATGCCGTCAAAATCGTAACTAGGACTCCAAGAACCATAGACACTGTAAGCTAGACCTTGTCGCGATCGCACTTCATTAAATAAACGACCGCCAAATCCGTTGAGGACACCGTTAAGGACGCTGAGAGTGGGATAGTCGGGATTATCAAATTGTCCCCCAATGTGACCTAGTAAAATATTGCTTTGGGTTTGCTGAGGGCGGTCAATAACAAAGATCCCTTGATTATATTTTTGGCTGGTTGTCGGTGGAGTTAAGGTTGGGATAGAGGTGTTAACTTGCCAATCGTTAAAAGCAGCTCGAACTCGCTCAATCATCTGCTCTGACTCAAAATCACCCACTATCCCTAAAATGATGTTTGCAGGACGAACATAGGTTTGATAAAAATTGGTCACGTCAGTCAGGGAAATGTTGTCCAAGGTACTATATTCAACAGTGCGGGCATAGGGACTAGTTGCACCATAGAGAACCTTATTAAACTCACGTTCAGCAATTGCTTTGGGGTCATCGTTACGACGAGCAATTGCCCCCTGCTGTTGTTTTTTGGCGATCGCAAATTTATCAGCAGCAAAGGCTGGCTGCCGCAGAACTTCTGTGAAAAGTGGAAATACTGTCTCTAAATCTTCGGTTAGAGTATTAAAGCTGGCACTACCAGAAGTTGTACTAATATTAGTTTCAACGCTAGCGGCTTTCTGCTCCAAGATAGTGTTTAATTCGCCTGGAGGATGATTTATGGTGCCACCAGTCCGCATCACTGTCCCCGTTAACCTTGCTAAACCGACTTTGTTCGCTGCTTCCAAACGGGAACCAGTGCGAATAATTGCCGTCCCACTAATCAAAGGTAAATCTCGGTCTTCTAGGAGATAAACCACCATGCCATTATCCAATTCATAGCGCTCATAGTCAGGCAACTGAATCTCTGGTAAAGGCTCAAAATCCAATTCTGTATAGTGTTTGGGGGTATCGGCGATCGCGCTTATACGTGGGGTAAAGGATAATAAAACCGCCAGTAATACCAGACCCAACCAAGAAAATAGTTTTTTACTCATTCTATATCTACGACAAAAGAAGCTTTACTATTGTATCGATCAATTCCAGGTTGATTGAGTCCGATCTGATGTCCGACAGCGATCGCCATTACGAACAGAACTTAGAGTAAGAATTGTAATAACAATGAACCAACGCCACCCATAAACTTACCGACTTGTCCCATTCCACTTGCTTTTTTAGCGGCATCAATTTCCGCTTCCTGAATTAAAGTCATTTGCTCCTGAAAATTCATGGCTGTTTGATGTCCTAATTCATGTTCTTGCTGTTTGAACAATTCTGCTGCTTTTTCGGTATTTGCCTTAGCTTTGGCACGATGATCGAAATTGTATTGGATGATCGCCAAACCCAAATATGCCGGAGCAAGCTCAGGGTCTAATTTAATTGCTTTTTGATAATGAGCGAGCGCTTGATTGTAATTTCCTAGTTGAGACTCTTTTACTCCCCAGCGATGAAACTGTTCTGCCGACGCTGCTGTCTCTGATAGACCTCTAATACCTTCTAAATGAGCAGAATCTAAATCTACCTCGGTCAAGTTAGCATCCCCCATATAGGCATTTCTCAAGTCGGTTCCCGCTAAATTTGCTCCTGTTAAGTTGGCTCCTGTTAAGTTGGCTCCATGGAGAGATGTTCCTACTAAATTCGCTCCCGTAAGATCTGCCCCCTGTAGATTTGCCTGACTTAAATTTGCTCCAGCTAAATTTGCCTCGACAAAACTGGCACCTGTCAGATCTGCTTGTACTAAGCCCGCATTACTCAGATCGCATTGAGGACATTGTTTAGTCCTCAAAAGCTGGTTCAAATCGTTTAAGTTTTCAGCTAAGACAGGTACATTGACCGTAGTAGCAATAGTAATTAAAGTAGTTAAAACAGTTAATTTAGCAATTTGTTGCGATTTCATAAGCTTTAAAAATAGAGCATTAAGATGCCGCCATTTTAGCCTTCATAGTCTAAATACGCTTGGTACAAAATAGCTTCACAACTTATTAGTTCATAGCTGTTTATTCTGAAGCCTCAGCTTTAGAAAGTAAAACTATGAGAAAATCTCTCCCTTGTCTCCTTATCTCCCTTGTCTCCTTATCTCCCTTATCTCCCTTATCTCCCTTGTCTCCCTTGTCTCCTTGTCTCCCTTGTCTCCTTATCTCCCTTGTCTCCCTTGTCTCCTTGTCTCCCTTATCTCCCTTGTCTCTCTTGTCTTGCTCTAACCAGTAAGTTAAAAGTTGACAGACTACTACTAAGACAAATACTCGGAAACCTTTTCTAGTAAATCATCTGCATCAACAGTTTTACGCATAAAATCAGAGGAGCCTACCATTTTGGCACGAATGCGGTCAATAATTCCTGAGTTACTAGTTAAAAAGATGATTGGTGTTTCGGCAAATTCAGGATATCTTCGTAGTTGAGCACACAAGTCATACCCACTTACTGTAGGCATCACAATATCTAAAAAGATTAAGTCAGGTTGGCTATTGAGAAGTATGCTTACGGCATCTAAAGGATTGTTAATCGCCATAAATCGATAACCTGCCATGGTGATAATTTGCTCCATCATCTGAGAAATCATCAGGCTATCATCCACACAAGCAACCAGAGGGGAATCTTGATTCCCATATTTAGCTTTTGCTGGGTCAATTGGCTCTAGCAAATCAGGAACATCGACTAAGCCAAAAATTCCTGATTGAATATAAGGTAAAAGAGAGCGAACAACCTGTAGTGGAGTCGTTCTAAGCTGAACTGCCAAATCTCTTAAAGTGCGGTTGCCATTGAGTAGTTTGCACAGGCTTTGATAAGCAGAAATAGAAGTTTTCTGTTGAAGTTGTTTTGATTGCAGAATTACAGGTGCCATGTTGGGTGATCTATCAGCAATCTGAGCTTCTTCCCAAGCGAGCCAAACACTTTCTGTCTGATTGATCAAATCTTCAGGCTTGAGTAGCTCCAATTTTGGCAATAAAACATTTTCTTGGTTGAGACGGCATATTATTTGCCTTGCCTGAGTAAGATCGAAGAGTATTTCACTGACTGCAAAGACGATAACGTTTTTTCCCTGTTGCGGAGTAATGATTTGTTGCTCTACCCAGTGGGATATTTGCTCGTATTCCCAAGTATTATTATTTAAATCGGCTTTCCGCTCAGTTAATTCCTCCTGCAAACTAGCAAGCTGAAACGGTATCTGAGGCAAGTTTAAAATCAGGTTTCTCTGCCAACGACGGATGGGGTGGATTCCTCCAGAACCATAGACAATTTCGCCTGAATCAAGATACAAATGCCATTCAATTCCTTTTATGGGGTCGGTAAAGGTCAATTGTCCACTTACCTGAGCCTCTCGTAAAGAGCTAAATAACTTAATTTGCTTTGGAGCAGTAAACTCTCTAATGATTAGATTGTCAGAAGTGGCTCTGGCATTCATTTCTTTATGTCCCGCTGTTGGAGAAGATTAACAATTTGCTGATTGGCTTGGGGAAACTTGTATTGGTTAATGTGAGCTGGTTCTACCCAAAGAATTTCTTCACATTCTAAAGGCTGAGGAATACCACCTAAATACTTACAATCATGAACATATAGGGTTACTCTAAAAGTTTTATAGTCATGAGTGATAGTTGTCAAGCGATCGCCAACTGTGATGTCGAGAGCTAATTCTTCTTTAATTTCACGTTTGATACATTCTTTGACGGTTTCTCCCGCCTCAATTTTTCCTCCTGGAAATTCCCAAAGACCGCCCATTTCGCCTTGTTCTTTTCTACGGTCAATCAGGATTTTTCCTTGATTGCTGATTACAGCTACTCCGATTTGCTTATGTACTAAAGGCGATAATGTTGATGACATAAAGAGTATAGAACTCAACTGATCAATTAAGATTAGTTTAGAACTCTAATTACTACAAAGCAACCCTCAACATGATTTTGATAAAGGTTGCAATTGTAAGTTTAAATTATTTTATCTTTACTCTTAGCGATCTCCAGCTGTATCTAACCAAGATGCCTCAAATCCCATTCTCTGTTCCGCATTACGCAAAAAATAGCCGCTCATCATTGCTGATGCTAACAATCGCCCTAAATCTTCTCGATTAGTGCTGATTTGGACATCAAAACTTTCTGAGGGCATATTACCTAGTAATCCAGTAATATTGTGTTCAATAATCTGAAAAATCTCTTGAGATTCAGGCTGGGAAAGTTGAGCAATAGTCTCTGGACTTAGGGATTTAACATAATGCCATAGGGAATTCTTTTCTTCGCCGTACCTAAAAGTATTCTGAGGACTGTTTTCACTCTGCACTTTGTATACCCTCCTGACTGGGCTTTAATGTGACTAGGGGATTGACGAAGTCAGAGTCAGCCCCGTCTTTCTTGAAGCGATGGCTCATGGGACAAAGGCGTAAGCCGCATGTGACCCCCAAGACGAAGCGGACGATTTAAAAGGCGGAACTTGTTTCCGCCTCCACGTCCTTGTCTTCGCAGCACTCCGAGTGACCGAAGACCGCCTCGCTTCGCTTTTACGGCGGGATCTCTCTGACTCTTGTCAATAAATTTGTTCAATATATTTTAAACTTATGTTTAATTAAATCATTATCGAGTCGATACGCTGTTACGTAGAACCGAACTACTGGCAGAGAAATTCCCGATCTAGTGCTTAGTCGAGTAACCAGATAGATCAGACTGTGATTGAATTAGCATTCGGGTTTTGACTTAGTCAAAACTCCTTAGCTGGCTAAGTATTCTCTAATAGCCACTTTACGCTTACGTAATTTTGACAGTGCTTCTCGCTCTATCTGTCTGACACGCTCACGGCTAATGCTCAAGCACTCGCCTATTTTGGCTAACGTCATCGGCTTGCCATCAGCCAAACCAAATCTGAGGCAGATTACTTCTCTTTGTTGCGGGGTGAGATCCGCCATTAATTTTTCTAGGTCTCTTTTTAAGGAAGAAGATGTTGCATAATCTTCAGGAGACTGACCCGAATCTTCTAACATGTCTCCTAGTTCAGTGTCATTGTTGTCACCAACTCGAACGTCAAGGGAGATGGGCTGGCGGGATTTTTCGAGGTAGTCCCGCACCTGCTTGGGAGTAAGCTCTAATTCGTCAGCTAACTCCGATATGGTCGCAGTTCTGCCTTTCTGTTGTGCCAACTGCCGTTGTGCCTTTTTAATTTTGTTCAGCTTCTCTGTGATGTGAATTGGTAACCGAATCGTCCGCCCTTTTTCAGCGATCGCTCTAGTGATTGCCTGACGTATCCACCAATATGCATAAGTACTGAATCGATATCCTTTGGTGGGATCAAATTTTTCCACACCCCTCTGCATGCCGATAGTTCCCTCCTGAATTAGATCCAGCAGATCCAGATTGCGCTTGAGATACTTTTTGGCTACTGATACTACCAGCCGGAGGTTTGCCTCCACCATTTTTCGCTTGGCAGAGTCCCCCGCATCTATTGCGGACACGAGTTCTCCTGGAGTTATCTTGGCAGCCTTAGCCCATTCCTCGACTGTTGGCTCTACGCCTAGTGTCTCCACTAAAGATTCTTTTACCTTAGTTAAAGCGATCGCCCGCTGCACTCTTTTAGAATAGAGAATTTCTTCCTCGTGAGTTAACAGAGGAACACGACCTATTTCTTTGAGATAGCTTCTAACTAAATCGTTAGATTTTTGTGCTGTTTTCATTACGCGATTTGCTTACTGATGTTGAGTTGATTGTGCCAAATAGAATTCTTTAATTGAACGGGGTGGCAAAATTTATGAGAGCATATACTAAGTTTTACTAAGGAAGATGTAGTTACTTTAAGCGTAAGCGAGTTTTATTAACTTTTAGGTTGCTTCTTGATTGAGCTATACATTAAACGCAGAGCTTGCATTCAAATATTCAGTTCACTTAAACCCATAATTTTTACGATACATGATTTTTATTAACTTGTGTAAACTTTATGAAAATTTTTCTCAAAATTAAGGAAATGAGTTGGATCAAGCTGAGCTAGTTTACAAAATCATACAGATAAGGTTTGGTTTAAAATGCAACACTGACAACAAAAATAGGAAGATAATAGGTTTTGCTGCTAATAACGTTGGTTTAATATTCAAAATTCACTATGCTTAGCATTTACATTTATAGTAGCTAAAGAACTTTAAATATAAAATCAGTAGTATTAATATCAGTTAGAACTCAAAAGGAATTTATCCATTTACTTTTAAGTCGCTAAGGAAATCTAGCTTGAGTTTCTGGATCTTGCTGGTACCATCCTACTTAATATAATCTCCCCAAGTAGATCTCATAGAACAAATTAAGGCTTGTACTCGAATGAGGGTAAACTAAGGCTAGTTTGTTGATTAGGCTAATTCAGCTTGAATTTTGTTGGCTATGTTGCAACTGCTCATTATTTTCTTACTACCATTTATTAAATGATGTTACTACGGGAATAGGCTCAAGAAAGCTGTAAAAATAATTAAGCGTAATCAACTTCTAGTCTGTTAGTCGATGAAACTGGCAATTTTATGAAAACATCTTTGATTAGCCCCTTCGGTTCCTGGAAATCCCCTATAACTTCAGACTTAATTGTTGACCAAACAATTGGGATTGGAAATGTCATCGTTAATCAAGACAATGTTTATTGGTTAGAAAAACGTCCCCAAGAACAGGGGCGAAATGTAGTAGTTGCATTGTCAAATGACCGGAGTCCCCAAGATATTACGCCTCTTCCCTACAGCGTCAGGAGCAAAGTACACGAATATGGTGGTGGAGCATATATTATAGACCGAGATACTGTTTATTTCTCCAACTATCAAGATGATAGGATCTATCGACAATTAATTAATCAGCAACCACAGCCTCTAACTGAGGAGTTGCCTCAACGTTATACAGACTTAGTTGTTGATCGTAACAGAAATCGGCTGATTGGTATCTGTGAAGCTCATCAAACTGACGGGGAACCCCAGAATAGCATTGTAACTATCGATTTAAGCACTGGTAAAGTAGAACACTTAATCGCAGGGGAGGATTTTTATACTTCACCTCGCTTAAGCCCTGATGGACAGTTTTTAACCTGGCTCAGTTGGAATCATCCCGATATGCCCTGGGATAGTACCTATTTGTGGTTGGCAAGGCTGGATAAAGCTGGCATGATCCTAGAGCCTGAAATAGTAGCAGGGGGAGAAGCCGAATCTGTTTGTGAACCAAAGTGGGATCATCAGGGAACCCTCTATTTTTCCAGTGATCGCACTAACTGGTGGAATATCTATCGCCGTAAGGTTAGCGGGGAAGTAGAGATTTTATGGGATGCCGCAGCAGAATTTGCCTATCCTCATTGGGTATTTGGTCTGTCTACCTATGCTCTAGTAGATGATGAGAGTCTAATCTGTGCTTATTCGTCCCAGGGATGTTGGCACCTAGGCATGATTGAGCTTGAGACCAAGCAATTTAAAGAAATTAAAACTAGATATACCAATATTTCCGATCTGCAAGGGAGTGATGCAGGTTTTGCTGTGTTTGTTGGCGGTTCTCCTACTGAAGTTACCGCAGTAATTAAGCTCGATTTGACAACAGGGAGAGAGGAAATACTCAAGCGTACGGGAGAACTTGATCTCGATTCAGGTTATCTGTCTCAGCCAGAGGCAATTACTTTTCCGACGACGAATAATTTAACCGCTTATGCTTGGTATTATCCACCCCAGAATCAAGACTATCAAGCACCCGTTGAGGAGTTGCCACCGTTGATGGTTAAAAGTCATGGGGGTCCTACTGCTGCCGCTAGCGTCAACTTAAATC
This sequence comes from Cyanobacteria bacterium P01_G01_bin.39, assembly GCA_039180345.1. Lineage (GTDB taxonomy): Bacteria > Cyanobacteriota > Cyanobacteriia > Cyanobacteriales > Xenococcaceae > Waterburya. The sequence continues at coordinate 35,183 of JBCDDK010000056.1, forward strand.
TACGGATTCAGTATTGGACTAGTCGCGGCTTTGGCTATTTAGATGTCAATTATGGTGGCAGCATTGGTTATGGCAGAGAGTATCGCCAAAGATTGGAGGGTCAGTGGGGAATTGTGGACGTTGATGACTGTGTCAATGCGGCTCAATATTTAGTCAATCAGAATCGAGTAGATGGCGATCGCCTTGTGATTACAGGAAGTAGCGCTGGTGGTTACACGACTCTGGCAGCATTGACTTTTCGTGACACTTTTAAGGCGGGGGCTAGTTATTATGGGGTTAGTGATTTAGAAATTTTGGCTAAAGACACTCATAAATTTGAATCCCGCTATTTAGATCGCCTGGTGGGTAAGTATCCTGAGGAGCAGGCTATTTATCAAGAGCGATCGCCGATTTATTATACTGAACAGTTAAACTGTCCTGTAATTTTCTTTCAGGGTTTACAGGATAAAGTAGTGCCACCAAATCAGGCGGAGATGATGTTTAAAGCTATTAAAGACAAGGGCGTTCCCGTCGCTTATATCTCCTTTGAGCAAGAAGCTCATGGTTTTAGACTAGCAGAAAATATTAAGAAGGCTCTAGATAGTGAATTTTATTTTTATGCTCGGATCTTTGGCTTTAAGCCAGCAGACAATATCGATCCTGTAGAAATTATTAATCTTGATTAGCTTGAAGTAGGTTCGACAAATATCGCTTTCTGTTAATTGTTAATTGTTAATTGTTAATTGTTAATTGTTAATAGCTGTTGGATATAGCTTACTAATTGGAGCAAGGATATAAACTAATCAATGAACTTAAATTGGAATAAATATGCCCCTCAACAAAGTATTTCTTTACATACCAAATATTATTGGCTATGTCAGGTTTTTGTTTTATTTGATCAGCTTTATTTGTCATAGTTTAGGTAACTGGCAGTTGTGTTTAGTATCCTATGCAGTGGCTTTTATTCTTGATGAATTTGATGGTCGTGCAGCTCGGTCATACAATCAAAGCAGCAATTTTGGTGCGGCATTAGATATGGTAGCAGATCGCTCTGCTACTGCTGGTTTATGCCTAATTTTGGCGCAATTATATCCTAATTATCTACTGTTTTTTATTGGTGCGATCGCTCTTGATATTAGCAGTCATTACTATTTAATTTATGCAACGGGAGTCTTAGGTAAAGCTAGCCATAAAGACTCATCTCAGTGGGCAAGCAATAGACTATTAAAACTTTACTATGGTAATAAGTCTTTCCTGGATTTATTAATCTTGGGTAATGAACTTTTTTACCTGTTACTTTATCTAAGTTTTTATAGTGTAGGAGTTATTTTTTATGTGGGTAACTGGCAGTTTGATTTATGGCAATTATTATTAATAGTTTGCTTTCCTGTTTATCTTTTAAAGCAAATTACTAATATGCTTCAGCTACAGGAATCAGCTCAAGCAATAGCTAATTTTGATCTGAATAATCATGATGATTTAAAATGATTGAACTTTTGCATAATTTTTTATATTAATAGCAACAAAACAAAATATAGAACTAAAGGAATTAAAGCAATTTATTAGCGATCGCTTTAACCGCATAGACAATCAGATTGAAAAATTAACTGAAAAGTAGACTCAGTTGATCAAAGGCTAATAGCAGTTAAAACTGAGATAGATTCAATAGAGAAACGGCTAGGCACAGTAGAGGAAAAATTTCCCAATATAGGAAATATCCCATTTATGCAGCAGGTACAAATGCTTAGAGTAAAATTAAGACAAAATGTATCAACTAGATAGCCATTTTACTTATTCATTGGCAAACAATAACTTTCTAAAAGCCAAATGCCAGAAACAGTATTGGCTTGGACTTCATCACCTCCATCAAGCAATATCCTAATTACTTTTCTCTACTTCTTCTCGATTTTCTCTCGGGTTATTCGCGATCACATCCTAGATTGAACATAGAGTTAAAGATTAGGAACTTGGCATTATGTATTTTTGTTATCGAGGCAATAGTTATTATCGTCCCGTTGGGCAAATTAACTCAATCGTATCGAAAATTATCAACGGATACCAAGGGGTAGATGATTGTAATCAATCCAAGGTTGTAATTGATCTTCAGCCAAATATCCTTCAATATCGCGGCATTACCTATCTCAAGTCAATCTAAAGGAGAATAATTATGATCAGCGCACCATCTGTAGCGACTTTCTGTAATGTTCCAAGTTCTCAGCGACTTACTACAAAGCCTAATCAATTAGTAGCTAAATAGGTCTTGATTTCAGGTAAATTAACATGTATATGATCCTATGATAAATAATTGTAAAAGCGTTGTCAATACTGTTTTTTGCTATTAGATATTAGGCTTTAAAAGAAAAATTTTGTAATAATCTCTCATTTAAAATCGCGATAGCTCATTATTATAATGAGCTTTTTTATGTTTATTTATATCTTAAAAAAGATAACCCACATTCCGCAGAAAAATTTAACACAGCAGATAATATTGACGACAATAGGAATTAAAGAACTGAAGAATATGACTTCGTTCGCTAGTAAGATTACTAATTTGTTTGACTCCAGCAAAAGAAACAAGATGATATGAGGTCGGTGGTAACGATACGATTTATGGTGGTGCAGGTGACGACAAGATCTATGTTCAATTGGGTAACGACGTTGTGTATGGCGAAGACGGCAATGATCTGATTTACGGCAACGCTGGTGATGATACTCTTTACGGCGGAAAGGGAGATGATTCTCTCTCTGGAGGCGACGGTTATGACGGGCTATACGGTGATGCTGGTGATGATATTCTCTATGGTGGAGAAGGTTATGACAAGTTTTATATTGTCTCAGACACGGGATATGACGTAATTAAAGATTTTAATGTCGAGCAAGATTACATCGGCTTAGTTGGCGATTTGACTTACGAAAATATTCAATTAACTCAGTTGGGAAGCAGCACCGTAATTAGTTCAAGTGATCAGGAATTAGCTATTTTAACTAGTATTAATTCACAACAGCTTACTGCTGATAATTTTGGTCAACTAAACGCATTTTAAGATCTAAATATAGATAATTATTTTATCTCTAATTCTCTAATTTTATTTAAATACTAAATCATATTTGATAGTTTAAATTAATTTTGGACTATCTTTTTTTTTTGAGCGATCGCAAATTGTATCCAAAGATTAATCGCATGCTAGATAATTAAACTCTAGTAGAGAAATTTAATCCCTAAGCACTAAGGCGTAAGCAACAAAAATCCCTAGTTATTCTCCATTGCTTTATAAACTTTTAACTATCTAGAGCAAAAATTAATTTTAAAATATCGAGGAGCATCAATGGTGGGCAAATATCGTCACAATTTACCCCAACTAGGGAATAAACTCTTTTTAACCGATGGTGGAACAGAAACTACACTCATCTTTCATCAAGGATTGAATTTACCTGAGTTTGCTGCCTTTGACTTACTCAAAGATATTTTTGGTTACGAGGTTTTGATTAATTACTTCCGCAGCTATGCTCAATTGGCACAAAAATATCAGGTAGGTTTTATCTTAGAAAGCGTTACCTGGAGAGCGAGTCAAGACTGGGGCAAAAAGCTAGGGTATTCCGAAGTAGATATTGCTTCCTTTAATCGTTTAGCGATTGCTCTATTAGAAGATATCCGCGATGAATACGAAACTAAGCAAACGCCAATGGTAATTAGTGGCTGTATAGGGCCTAGAGGGGATGGTTATAACCCTACAGAATTGATGAGTCCTCAGGAAGCTCAACAGTATCACAGCCACCAGATCACAACTTTGGCGCAAACTAATGCTGATTTTATCACAGCTATGACCATTACCCATACCGCAGAAGCGGTCGGTATTTGCCGTGCAGCTCAAACAGCAAATATCCCCGTAGTTATCTCATTTACCCTAGAAACCGATGGTAAACTACCCACAGGTAAAAGTTTAGCAGATGCGATCGCTGATGTAGACCAAGCTACCGATTATGCTCCAATTTATTATATGATTAACTGCGCTCATCCTCTTCATTTTGCTCACATTCTTCAAGCAGGTGGTGAGTGGATAGAGCGAATTAAAGCTATCCGTGCTAATGCTTCAATCAAAAGTCATACCGAACTAGATGAAGCCGATATTTTAGATGATGGTAATCCTCTAGAACTAGGTATCCAATATCGTAAACTACAAACTTTACTGCCCAATTTAAACATCCTTGGTGGTTGTTGCGGTACAGATATTCGTCATATTGAAGCTATCTGCAAAAGCGCATTATCTTTAGTATGAATATGTTGCAGATTGACAATATAGTCTTACAGGCTCACATTGGGGCAAGTTTGACTATTTATTTGTAGAGATACATGCTTGAGCGAGAACACAGATATCAATGACGATTGCCAAAGCATTCACCTCAGATTAATTTATATTTTTACTGGCAACCGAGAGGAGAAGCTTCTTTGACCTACTTTACTATTAAGTGTATTTAAAAAACGCGCTGGCAATTATCGTAGTTGGTTTGCACATAAGTTGAAAATTTTGACTAATAAAAGTAGTCAATTCTCTCAATTAAAAGTCATATCGTATTAGTAATTGCACTGCCAAATTACTGATAGCTTTTTTAGTTTAAACTTTAGTTTTCTGTACAGAAATGGATCAAGATTTTAGAAGCTTAGTGGATTCTACTCAGCCAACGTTACATTCTAACACTGACTATAATCTGACAGACTATTACAAGCATTTTCAAATACAGCATGACAATGGCTTTACTTCTCAAACAGTTACAGATCATTTATACAAAAATATTAAAAATTATTTAACAGGTGAAGATATATGCTTTGCTCAACTTAAGGATTTAAGAGAACATCTTCTTCTAAGTCATTTGATAAAAAAAGAAGAGTTACAACCTTACTATGGCATTTTAGATATTATTATAGATGCCACCAGAAATACTAATATAGTCAATATTGCAGATACATATAAATGGAGAGCCGCCTTACAATTTGCTTGGGACTATATAGTAATATATCCAAAAATCACAGAAGATAATTTGGAACATTTAGAAAGAATTCATAAAAGGCAATTTATGGTTGCTGCTTCTACTAAATATTTACAAAAGTATGACTGTAAAATTAGTATTGTAAAGGGGAGAATTTCAATATTAGAATCCGATGCTAGAATAATTGCTAAGGGCATAGAGTCTAACATTAAATATCTCGGTGGAAAAGAATTTTTGAGAAAACTATTCGAGGGTATAGATAACTGTTACGATCAACAACAAAGTAGATACCATTTAGGAAGAAAACTTAGTGCGGTTCCATCACAATATAGTAGACCGTCAGTTCCTATTGGTTATCTATTAAATTTAGGGGCTAAGTATACCAATGAAAATAAAATACATACTGATAAAAATGCAGAGCATATTTGGCAAAATATCATAAATGATTCAACTGCGCTTTGTGCAGTAGTTGATGTACAGCAATATAGTTATTTTGAACAACTTTTTAAAAATACTAATAATATAGCAAAATTTATTCAAGAACTTGCTGTAATAGAAAGACAAAAGATAGACAAACTATTATCTGTCTTGCAGGGTAATCGCATCAAAATATTCAATCAAAATATGCCAGAATTAGACAAAATATGAAGCAGAAAATTGTTGTTCAAACCAGCTTGATAACGTTTCATCTTCAGACTGCCAGAAGATGTATCTTGACGCAGTAAATTAAGA
>JBCDDK010000057.1:0-40831 GCA_039180345.1 Cyanobacteria bacterium P01_G01_bin.39
ATAATGCTGGCTACTTCTTCTTCTGAACGACCAGGTACGTATTCAAAAGGAGCGGTATCTTCAAATAAGCCGACACCTAATTCGGATGCTGGTCCAAATGTCATTTAATAAATCTCCCTAATTTAGGAATTAATTTTTACAGCTTGTAATAGCCACAATTTAGATTTAGTTACACATCGATTTAATCGATTGCTCTCCTCTAGATTGCAGTTATACAAATCTTTTTATGATGCGTGTTGTGTAAATACACAAACTCGACAAGTAATGCTTGATATAGAATCTATCTATAACTTGCTACTGCTTGTCTTAGCTAGGTTTCCATAACTCGGAAACTTATGTTAATTTGGCAATGTGAACGCAGTTCCCTGTCGTACATGCGGCAGATTACTGTTCACAAATTGGATCATAAGGCAAAAGCAAAGTAGAAAAATCTCCCACGAACTTGGTGCGATATTTTGCTGCTCAACAGTTACTTAAAATCTCATGGCGCCAATTTATTTAATTACAAATATTTTGGGCTAGATCACTCTGGTTGAGAGTGACTATCACCATCATATTGATGTACTTTTTTTAATGAAGCACAATTTTAAACAGGTGTTCGATCTAAATATTAAGCCTTGTAAGTCAGGCAAATTTATAAATTGATCTTTTATAACACCCTAATTAAATGTCTGTGATTCCAATTTGGTTAGGAATTACACTGTCATTTACAGTTCATTTATACAATGTGGCATGTACCGTTCCTATCAAGTTTTGTAAAACTTAATGAGAGCAATATGAATTAATGTAAACTACGACACGAAAAGTTTATCTCTAATTAGGCAATAGCTTTTTTCTCAACTCCAAAGCCAACCAAAAGAACATTTTCTAAGGGTTGACCCGCAGGAGGTTTGGCGTAGTTAAGAATTTTACGGATGCGCAGAGTGGGATTAGTTAAAGTAATCGAATCAACTGAAACTACGCGGGTGTAGTTGGTGGTCATCAGTAATTCTCTAGTGTCGGAATTGAAACTAAAGTGAGAAATAATAGGTCGTTCTTCTTCATAAGCGCGATCGCGTAAATAATCACCTTCCAAAACAATACCAGTTTCTGATTTGGGGACAAACATCAAATTGAGATTCTGTTTTTTCTCTTCCCCTTTCTCTGAGATTGTATAGAAACCCAGATTAAACCCTGGCAGATCTTCTAGATTAGATAGCTGTTGATAGGCATTATCAGACATTACCTGAGCTTTTTGCTCATTAGTCAGTGGCTCGACTTCAAAGGTAGTTCGCGATCGCTCTACTTCTTGATGAGTTAGATAATGATAAGTGCGATCAGACTCCCAATTGCCGACACAGTCGCGGAAGAATTGCTCAAAGACAGAAGTGTTCATAAAAATATAGTCAATTTTAGGATCTGATAAATTCAATTTTAAAGATGCCATCACTGGGTTTATCGGCAGTCATGGTATCCCAATTAATCGCTGCTAGAAATGATTCAGCTTGAGCAGTTTCTACCACGTCTACGCCCCATTGCCCCGTTTGAAGAGAGGTGGGAGAAGCGCTAGTTACAGGAGTAGTTTTTTTGCCACCCAAGATTAAAGTGTCGGTGGTTAACTCTGACCCCAACTGATTTTGCCGCTTGTTGGTCAAAATCTCGCCGCACATCTGACCAATCTCCTGCGGTGCAAACTTGTCTAAGGGAAACTTAATTTCTACTACCCAATGAGGATTTTGAATATAGCTACACTGAATATTCTTTTGTTCTGGGAATCCCTCTATAAATACTTGAGCAAACTCCTCTCTGTTGAGGGCAGGAAGTTCATTATTGTTTAAGTTGAAGTTGTGAGAGAGTAACATTCTCCCAGTAGATTGATCGCTCACAGTGTTTTATTCAGATCTAGAGACACTATATAAATGTACTAAAGTCTTGACCCCTGTGAGCAACTAATTCTCAAATCTCACTCTAATTAGCTGGCTAAATCCCGAAGCCATGATCGCGATTACCCTGATCAAACTACTATTTATCTTATTAGAGTGGCTCAATTAAAATAAAGCCTAAACTAGCGCAACTATCGATGGATTATTTATCTAATAAATGCGATCGTATTATCTTTGATAGCAGTTTTATGTATTGCGATCGCTCTTTCCTGCGTTGACTTCTTCAAACCATACTTTACAGTGACATCCTTGAGAGAAAACCAGACAACCATGACCAACAATAATGCTCAAAGATCTGAAGAATGGTGAAGAAATAGCGTCATCTATCAGATTTTCCCTCGAACTTTTGCTGATGGGGATGGTGAACGATGAGCTACATTTACCCTTCACCTTCGATTTTCCCTTTAGTCCTTGGTACCCAGGTCATCTCCAAAAAGAAATTATCAAGAAAGAGTTGATGACCCCTGATGATGCTTGGTCAGTATACTTTTTAGACAACCACGATCTTGACCGTCATCTATCCCGTTGGGTTGACTGTAGCCTCTGTGATAATCCCGTAGGCATTGCCAAGGCTGCTGCGACTATTTTGCTCACCGTCAAAGGAACTCCCGTTTTATATTACGGACAGGAAATTGGCATGGTCGATCACGAAAATATTTCCTCAGATCAATTGCGCGATCGCGTTACCATTGAACATGAAGGAGAATCAGCTTCTAGAGATGGGTCTCGTACCCCTATGCAGTGGGACAATTCGGCTTATGCAGGATTTAGCTTTGGTAAAGATGTCGAACCCTGGCTACCAGTAAACGAAAACTATCCAGAAATTAACGTCAAGAGTGAATTTGCCGACCCCGATTCAATTCTCAATTTCTATAAAGCCTTAATTAGAGTTAGGAAAAAAAGCCAAGTCTTGCAGTATGGTAACTGGCGCACTTTGATTCATTATCCCTTTGAACACCTAGCTTATGTTAGGGAAAACTCAACCGAACAAGTGTTAGTAGTAATCAATTTCTCCTATGAGAAAGAATTAAAGGTTGATGAAGATCTTGATTTTAAAAATTGGCAAGTATTGCTATCTACCGATTATAAATCCAATGCAATTATGGATTTACCCAAAATCTTAAAGCCTTTTGAAACCTCGATCTACCATAAGAAATAACCTGAATTCGGCTATATCTAAACAAAATGTTGCTAATCTGAAGTATGAAATTCATCTTAATTTCCGCCACTTTGTGAAATTCTAATTTTCCGTTGATTCATCTTTTATTCTTCTTGCGTCAATCAATCTGTGTACGGTATTAATATTTTTTTTAAAGGTATTAATGTTTTTTTTAAAGTCTCGATCCGAAAAGTTAATCTCATGAATCAAGTTAACGACATTATAAATTTCGCGAACATGATCTTGAGCTAATGATTTTTTACCAGACTCTAAATTGTTCTTGCGTATCTCTAAATTTTGTTCATTAGCTTTCGACCAATTAGTAAAGGATTCATTGACTGATTTAGTCATGCAATCCATACATTCGTTTTGCCAGATATAATATAGATTTTTACACTTTGATTGATGAGAATCAAGTTGTTTTTCTTTATATAACTTTATACCATACCCAACTACGCCCAAAATTATTGATGTATTTATATATCTTTCAGAAGAAGGTAATTCAGATTGTGTTGAATCAGATATTATTTTACCTTTACCTTCTCTGTAAATTTCATTTAATTTAGCAGTATTGAAAATATCATTTATACCTTTTCTTGTATTTTGAATTGCCTCATTTTGATTAAAACTTGGTTTTTTCTTCGTTTCGTATTTTTTGTTTGTAAAAAAACCTCTAATCGAGTTAACAAATCTTCTTGCCTGATATCCAGTTTCATTGGCAACCTCTTGCCCCAATGTCAAACATTTACCCCACCAGTTCTCATTAAAAGTCTCTTCAATAGTTGGTTCTATCCACTCACAAAATCTATCTAAAAAGCTTTCAGATATTAATCGATCTGGATTTGGTGTTGAAGTAAATTCTAGTTCGAGACAATTGGCAGCAGTATCACAAACATTTGGAGAAACTATTACTTTATGCTGACCAATCCAGTTTTTAAATTGACGAATAATCAAATCATGCTTTCCTTTTACTGCATCTTCACTTTTTGATGTGTTAAAAGAATTAAAATCTTTTACCCAAACCCCGCATCTAGATTTAATATGATCTTTAACTAAATATTTAATAGAATTAGGTAATGCAGAATAATGAATTTCACCTTTGACTTTTGCTTCAATGTTTGATTGTAAATTACTTAAATTTCTTTCATCAGTCAAATAATTACAAAACTCAGAAAAAATTGAAAGCTCGTCATCTTTAATTTTTGTTTCCATGTTCATCCTCAATTCATCTCGCTTGTCAAAAAAATTATCGAGAATATTGTTAAGAATATTTGTGTTGTTTATTCTGTTATATTCATCTTTAAGAGTAGGGTACCTTTCAAGATATGAAGTTAAATAATCTAGTATGTCATTAGTAAACTTAATCTGTTTGAGAGCTTTATATCGCCGATCTAGTTTATTAAAAATAGTGCGGACTTCTGACCAACCTGAAGGTTCTGAATATTTATAAATAGTTTCTTCAGACACCTTTGTAAACCTACTAACAAAACTTTTAAAAGCACTTTCAGCTTCAAGAAAAAGAATATCTTTTAATGATAAATCCTCGGGAATATCGTTTCCAAATTTACGATAAATAATTTTTTTTAAAGATTGTTCCGTAGTTATTGATAAATTATGACCAGACTGAAGTTTACTCCATTGCATTGCTGTCAAGGCTAAATATAAATTAGCAATTACAGTTCTTTCTTCAGGAACATCAATACCAGCTTCTTTTCTTAATTTAGCAAGATGCGATTTCAAATTATCTTTAGCATTTTCCTTAGATTCATTTTTAGGATTATAGATAATGAAAAGATTTTCTGAGAGTTGCTTATCTTGAGCTTTTGATAATGACTTAACTTCATCTAAATCATCTTTAGTTAATTGTCGTCCAAAAATAAAAATTATCGCTTTAGCTTCATTTTATTGAGCATCACGGCAAATAGTGTCATGAATGTTAGTGACTCCAAAACCAGGAGTATCCAGTACATAAATATTTTCTAGCTCTTCAATAGTAGATACATAAAGTTTTATTTTTTTGGTAAAAAAGCTCTTTAATTTTTTATAGTCATATTTTTTAATGTCTTCAATATTTACTGTATCCCAATCAATGGGTTGCCTGGTATAATTTTCAATTTCATTAAACTCGTTTATACCAATAATTTTTTTACTTATTTTTTGAGACTCATTATAGTAATCTAGATATTCTTTGGCGTATTCACCATAATGAGACAGAATAACTTCTGCTATTTTAATATCATTGTTAGTACCAACCTGTTTTTGATCATCTTCTTGATAAAATTCTCTTTGTTTATTTAATATTTCTTTATATACTTCTCTTTCTCTACTTAGATTTTGAGAAAGTTTAATTTTTTTTACATTTTCATATTCTTCTAAAACCCATTTCTGTATTGGCGATTCTACAAATTTGAAAAGTTCTTTAGGATCAAACAATTCTATTTCTGCTCTTTGCTCATGCGGAGAAGCAACGCTTATTAACTCAACTTTCACGGCTGTTGTTGCTGTCCCAGTTCCTATAGGAATGTATTGTTCACCTAAAGTCAAACAGGAAAATAGCGTAGATTTACCAGCCTGGCTTACTCCATATAGTTGAATAGTTAACTGTTCTGGAACTTCAAATTTTTCTTTAGAGCTTTTAATCTTGGTTACTAAATCTTCCTCTGAATCAAGAAGAGCAAGACTTTGATCGGCAGCTTTAACTAACAATTGTGAATATTGCATAGATCGTGATGAATACAAACAATGATTGACGAGAAAAAATTGATCAGTAATGAAATACTATTTTCAAACGCTAGAATAGGTTAATCATAATACTAATATGTAACAATCAAAGCTGTAATCGTTTACACAGCAATTTTTTGTAATTAAGCTAAAACTAGCCAAGATTCTGTTAGTTGAACCAATCTTTATTGAAACTGATTATGCTACAAAAATGCAAAATTGTAACTACAGCCTTTAAATAGGAGTATTCTTTAAAGCATCTTTACTACAGATAGCTAAACTTGTTCTAATTTAACTTTGCACGACAACATCTCAAGAGAACTTAACTTATCTTGGGACGCTTAACTTGTATTTTAGTGAATCTGCCAGAAGTATTCAGAATTAATCTTCAGCAAAAATATAACGGCGTAGCTCACTAGGACTAGGTTCAGGACTAGCCTCAGCAAATTCAACAGCTTCATTTACCGTAGCTTGAACTTTATTATCAATTTCTTTAAGCTCATCCGCCGTCGCCAAACTATTCTCGATTAAATAGCTAGCAAACTGCTTGATTGGATCTCGTTGACCCCAAAAATCTTTTTCCGCTGGATCTCTTAATTCATCTGGGTCGGCAAGAGAATGACCGCGAAAGCGATAGGTCAAAGCCTCAATTAAAGTAGGACCTTCCCCTGCACGGGCGCGAGCTACGGCTTCTTTTGCCAAAGTATTGACCGCTAGTACGTCCATCCCATCAACTTCATAGCCTGCCATATCAAACACGCTGGCTTTTTTGTATATTTCAGGCTGAGAAGTAGCGCGATCATGTGCCATGCCAATCGCCCATTTGTTATTTTCAACTACATAAATAATCGGCAATTTCCAGAGAGCCGCCATGTTTAAACATTCAAAGAACTGACCATTATTACTGGCTCCATCCCCAAAAAAGCAGACAGCCACCGCATCAGAATCTTGTCCCATTGCCTCTCGGCGATATTTGCTGGCAAAAGCAGCCCCAGTAGCCACAGGAATACCTTCGGCGACAAAAGCATAACCCCCTAAAAGACCATGTTCAGCAGAAAACATGTGCATTGAACCACCGCGACCTTTACTACAGCCTGTTTCTTTGCCAAATAATTCTGCCATCACCTCTTTTGCTGGTACCCCTGCACTTAAGGCATGGACATGGTCGCGATAAGTGCTGCAAACATAATCACCTGTGGTACGCAAGGCTTTAACTATCCCTGAAGAAACCGCCTCTTGACCGTTATAGAGATGGACAAAGCCAAACATTTTGCCCCGATAATACATTTCGGCGCACTTGTCCTCAAATAGTCGACCCAAGACCATATCTTCATACAAAATGAAGCCTTCTGACTGAGTAATCTTGACGGAGCTGGAGTCGAATTTGGGCAAGGTTCTTTCGGCACACATAAAGCAGTATCTAAAATAGGGCGCAGATAACTATTGAATCATAAAATTCCTGTGGACGAAAGAGCAAATTTTATCTTTAACATCAGGCAAGATAGATTTCAACTGACTCAACTAGCTGTTTACTCTTCACCCTTATCAATACGGAATCTTTCCACTGAGGAAAGTAATCCTCTAGCAATACCAACCAGGCTTTGTAAAGCACCACCAACCCGTTGTGATTCTTGAGATGTGGCTTGAGCCGTCAATTCTACCGACTGCATTACCTGAGCTACTGCCCTAGAATTTTCTCTTTGTTCGACGGTATCAGCCGTAATTGAACGTACTAAAGTATCAATGCGATTAGATACCTGAATAATGTCTTCCAGGGCAGTTTTTGCCTGTTCTGCTCTTTCGGTTACGTCGATTACCTCCTGAATACCTTCTTCCATAGCAGTCATTACTGACCCAGTTTCACTTTGAATTTGCAGTACAATCTGTTCAATTTCTTTGAGGGATTTCCCAGATCTATCTGCTAGCTGTCTAACCTCATCCGCAACTACGGCAAAGCCACGACCTGCTTCACCTGCTTTTGCTGCCTGAATCGAGGCATTAAGAGCTAGCTGGTTGGTTCTTTCAGCAATTTGCGAAATTAGCAGTACAATTTTTGAAATTTCCTGTGATGCTTCGGCTAATCGTTTTACCTTACGCGCAGTTTCTGATACTGTTTCTCTAATTTGAAAAATTCCCGATACAGTACGTTCTACCGCTTTACCACCCTTAAGAGCAGTTACCGAAGACGAACGGGCAACTTCCTCAGCTTCTCGTGCATTATCGGCTACCCTTTCAATAGATTCGGTCATCATCTGTACCGAATTCAAGGTGACAGCCAGCTCTTCAGCCATGCGTAACGCTTCACTTGATTGATTACGAGCAAATAGTTCACTATCAGTAGAACCTTGGTTCACTTGTTCTGCGGCTTCTTTTACCTGACGCACAATTTCTCGCAGACTTTGAATAGTTAAATTAAAGGCATCAGCAACAGCACCCAGTACGTCGGCAGTTACAGTAGCCTGTACTGTCAAATCTCCTCTAGCTGCCCCCTCAACGTCATCTAGCAAGCGAATTACCTGTCGTTGGAGATCTTCTTTTGCCTGTTCAGTTTCTTCGGCACGTCTTTGAGCTTCTTGAGTGGTAGTTAAGATTACTCTAGTCATACGATTAAAATCAGCGGCTAACTGTCCAAACTCATCTTGAGAATAGACTGTTGCCTTGGCATTAAGATTACCCTGATAAACATCATCAAACTGATTTTGTAAATCTCGGCTAGCTTTAGTCACATGTCGAGCCGTGATACTGCCTAACGCTGCTGCTGTGCCTGCGCTAGACAATCCAGCTACTAAAGCCAGTAAAAGACTGTTTTGGACTCCTTCTGCTAAAGTTCGCTGTGGATTTTGACGAGTAGCTAGATTTGAGCCAATGATACCAATTCCTAAAACAGCGATCGCCGATACCAATCCCGTAACTCCAGCAGTAATAAATTGTTTTTTCTGGATTGGAGCGTTGATGAAGTTTGACCAAGTTCCTTGCTGAACCTCTATTTGAGGCTCTTCTTTGACTGTGGTGACAGAAGTTGTAGTGTTAGGGTTGACATCGCTAATAGCAATCTCATCTGGTTCAAAGGATTGAGATTCATCAACTAAATCTGGCGTAACGTTTAAACTGGCGCTACTATTATCTTCGGCTACATTGAACAACCCAGTGTCAGGTAATCCTTGTTCAAGTTCTTCTAGATCAAAGAAACTACTATCAATTTCATCAAATTCCAACTCATCTTGATAATCTAAATTTTCTTGTTCAGAAATGTCCTCCATATTATAGTTTTCATCATTTTCCATAAATAGAGGTTCAGTTAAGACTGTATCAATTTCCAATTCTGAACTATCATCATACTCATGTTCAGTCTGGCTTACCGTAAAGTCTGACTCTGTATACTCTGGGAAATCAGCGTCTTCTTCGGCATCCACCATAAAAGTAGAAGTAGTATGAACGCTTATTGGTTCTGACTCTGGCAAATTGGTTACTGTTTCGGGTACAAAGGTTGACTCTGATTCAAATTCAGCAAAGGGATCTTCAAATTCTGACTCGTCCCCTATCGATGCTGAATCTTCAGAGTTTTCGTATGTTTCAGAAAAAGGACTGCCTAAAGAATCTTCAACAGTGGGCACAAAACTATGATCAAGACCCGAGTCAGAGATTATTTCAATCTCGCTTTCAGTTTGAGAGACTCCGCCGTCACCATTACTAGACAAATGAGATGAAGAACTTATGATGCTACCCGAATCAGCTTCTAGCTCTGACATTTGGTGAACAGTACCCTCCAATTCAGCATCATAATTTGGCTCAGAACCATAGTCGTTGTTATCATTCTCAAAACCCTCCTCATATGCAGCCTCATCAGGAAAGTCGATATCAATAGAATCTTCAACTTCTAGGGCTTGATCATCAAACATGTCTGTAGATTCCAACCCCTGCTCATTTACTTCTAAATCTTCTTGCTGTTGAAGTTGTTCCAATTGTTCAATTCCGCTTCGAGCAAAATCAATCAGGTCTCGCTCATCGCTAAGATTTAGTACAGATTCGTATTGATGTTTTGCTAAATCATAGTTTTGAAATCCATAGCAATAAATATGTCCCCTTAGCAACAAGACATTTGGATCATTGGGAAATTCGTCAGCTAAATGATCGATTATTTCTGCTGCTTGAGCAAAATTACTTTCTAAATAAGCTTTTTCTGCTTGTCCGTATTCCTGTGAATAATTAGTTCCTGATGCCATTTTGCTTCTTGCCAAATTAATCTAAATTTTTGTTGCGTGAGCTACAAGAGATATTTACTCCAAAGCTTCAGTTCTACGATGGCCGTAAGTTTTAATATGAAATATAAGAAAACCAAATTAATTATGATGTTTTCTTAAATATTGCTCAATAAGTATAAGTTTTAACTTAAATGCTAATTAATAATGTTATGTCTAGCTCCTACAGCTATGTTGCCCATCGAGCAGACCGTAAAATTTTTGCTGGGTCTAACAAGTTAACGACTAGATCGGGTTCTGATTCGGGTTGCCATTGAGCCTGAACGAAAGGAGCCATGTTATCTGCTGGAGGATGATAAACTTCTAATTTATCAACATCAAGCCAATCCATATCTCCAATGCTGCTAATTGCCAACCCTAAAATTTGCTCTTGATCTTCAATTGCAATTACAGGAATAGTGGGACGGTCAGTTTTTAAAGCTGTATTATCGCCTAAAAACTGACCCAAATCAGCAACCCAAATTACTCTACCCCTTAAATTAATTGTTCCCAATAGTAAAGGAGAAGCGTTAGGAATTGGAGCAATTTGATCAGGAGTTTGTTGCATGACCTCGGCTATACCCGTAGCAGGAAAAGCGCAAGCCTCTCCTGATGCCAAATAAAAACGGAGATGCAACTCACCTTCAGGATTTTCTAACGGCTTAATATCTAGAGAAAGATCTAAGCCACTGTCGGTATACAATTCTGGGTCGGTAACCATAATTTTTGTTGATAAATACTATTTCAGACTGGTAACAATTTTTATCAAAGATGATGGCGATTTAGGCTCGGAGTAGTTGTTTGACAGTGCCAATCAACTCTACTGGCTGAAAAGGTTTTGCGATATAAGCATCTGCACCTTGTTTCATTCCCCAGTAGCGATCAAACTCTTCACCTTTGGAAGAACACATTACAACAGGAACATTTTGAGTTTTCGGATCTGATTTCAAGCGACGACATAATTCGTAGCCATTCATTCTGGGCATAACAATGTCCATTACCACTATGTCAGGATTTAATGTTTCTAAATGCTCTAAAGCTTCGATTCCGTCACAGGCAACCGTTACCTTAAGACCACTACCTTTAAGGAGATCAGAAATCATTTGTCTCTGCGCCAAACTATCTTCTACGATTAGAACTTTGCTCATAACACGCTATCTATGAAAAGTCACACTTAACTTGAGTCTACTTGGCAAACCATTAATTAAATCAACGCAAGTTAAATCTCTACTTTAATTCACTTAATTATTAATAAATTAACTTGATTGGTACCCTCTTCGCTTCAGAATATACTCTACTTTTTATTCAAGCGCCACGTAATGATCAATATAATCTGAGTTAAATTTGTTTTTTAGCTGACTCATCTCGTGTCCAGTCAAATTCAGCTTGAGGATAATTTATAACTCTCTCCGTCCAGACAAATCTCATCCATAATAAAATTGGCTGTTTTACCAACTTTGATGCTACTTTATAGTCATCAAGATTAAGATTGTTTTTATTTCGTTAAAGTAGTTAGGTTTACATTGTATTTCTTGGTCAAACAGTCTTGTAGAAATATAGAGGAAACCTCAGTATTTTCAAGTAGGTTAAATTTGATTTTTATTTGTCAAAAAACAACCTGTCTTTAGAAAACTAACATTCATAGACAATACAAATAAGGACTAACCTAAACTAAATCACTTAATTTGCTACTCACCAAACAGATTTTAATTTAATTTAATCTGGTTATTTTAGTAAATCAGCAGTAAACTGGAAAAGCTTAATTTTTCTGAGTTGCTGCACAGAAGAAATCTAGAGGAAGGCGCATAGTGCTATATCTGGCAGAAATACAAAAACATAATAAAAGTTTTCTTGGTGGCGTTGAGACTAAGCTTAAGCTCATAGCCTGTCAACGCAACGACCAAAGTTGGAGTTTAGTAAACAATGAATCGATTACTACTGAAGAAGCTAATGATTTTGGAGATGGTGCTTTAGTTGTTTTAAATTTAGGTGTTAACCGTCAGCTACAAGGAAAAATTGAACTGGCATCACAAAAAATCATTGGAGTTCTGAAAAATTTTTCTCGGTTGTTAGAAAAAAATCAGGAGCAAGAACAAGAAATTAATCAATGGAAAGAATCTTTAGCCATCCAAAGTGAAGAACTAAGCCGACGGCAAATTGAAATGGAAACCCGTCTGGAACAAGTTGAACAGATGGAAGAAGAATTTAAACAGTTTGAACAACAACGTTCAGAAATTGAGCTAGCAAAGGCAGAGACGGAAAAAATCAGAGCTGAATTCGAGGCAAAATCTGCGGAGCTTGAAGGGGCTTGGTCGCAATTAAGAGGACAACAGCAAAATATTGATGAGCAGTTAAAACAAGCACAAGTTTTAGATGAGACTCAAGTTGCTGAAATTAAACAACAGTTGACTACTCTATGCAATGCTATAGATGTTACTAACTCCCTCAAAGAACAGCTAAATGATGCCGAATCTGCTGGGAAAGAACAACAACAAACTTTACAGAATTATTGGGATAATTTACAGCAAAACTCTCAAAATATTGTAGTAAAAAGACAAGAACTAGAAGATATCACCAAAGAAATATCACAGAAAAAAACGCAAATTGATACTCTGCACGATTCGATTGTTGAGACACAACAGCAGTTGGTAATTGAGCGCAGGTCTTTGGATGTTAAACAAGAATTGACGCAGTTTCTTAATCTTCAATCTGAATCTCAATCTAGAATGCTGGAAATGTTGGCAGGTTCAGAGCTAGAAGCAGACGGTATTTCTAAGACTGATATCAACGAATTAGAAAATATGCCCTTACCTAGTTTAGAGTCAACAGTGGAAACACTGAAGAAAGACTTAGAAAAGGTAGCTAGATTTGTTAGTGACCAGGAAGAAGAACTAGATTGGCAATGTAAGGCGGTTGAAGAGCTAGAAACAAAAATTGCTAACGTAAATGATTTTGAACGCTTGACTTTAGAACAAGAGTTAGCTGATGAGAAAGAGGCTAAGAAAATGTTAGATCAAACCCTAGTTGGTCAACGTCGCTCCCTTAAGGAAAGGCATCAA
This sequence comes from Cyanobacteria bacterium P01_G01_bin.39, assembly GCA_039180345.1. Taxonomy (GTDB): domain Bacteria; phylum Cyanobacteriota; class Cyanobacteriia; order Cyanobacteriales; family Xenococcaceae; genus Waterburya. The sequence goes on from JBCDDK010000057.1 coordinate 13,100, forward strand.
GTATTACTACAGCATTCAAGAGTTTTGAAACGTCGCCAAGGGATAGTTGACTTTGATTTTGAGTCAGAAATTCAAGATATTGATTTAACTCCGATTAAGGAAGGTTTGGAGCAACAACAGCAGAAGCTAATCAATCAACGGCAAGAATTGGCGGAGGAAGTAGCTCAAATAGAGTCAAGTGTTCAAGGTTTAGAAGCAAAATTAACGGAGCAAAAGACTCAGAAAAGTCAATTGGAATCCCAAATGGATCAGCAACAGGATAATTGGCAAAATCTCAATCTTCAGAGCGTGCAAATACAGTCTCAAATTGACTTTTACCAGGAGCAATTGCAACCAATACAGGATAATTTAGATACAATCAATCATCAAATTAGTGAGATGAGGCAGTCAATGCTGGCTCATGATGAAAATAATCCTAGTGATGCTCTGAGCAAAATGGAGCAAATTATCAACCAATTAAGTGTTGCTTAAAGTCAACAGTTATACTCGGAAAAAAATGTGTAGCTGAGTTTACTATTTTTCAATAAGTGTTCTTCTTTTTAAGGCTGTTGAATTGAATAATGAAGCTGATCTTTGGCATCAATGACAGTTTTGATGGGAATAAAGTCAATTACACAGTTGCTATAGGCTAAGGATTCTAAATTCTGGCAAAAATTTGCTGTCCAAGTATTTTCCTTCACCTGATATCCTTGTGCCTTGAAATAACTAAGCCAGCGCGATCGCGCAATTCCTGGTAAGATTCCTGAATCTAAGCTGGGAGTGTACCAACACCCTTTTTTCCAACCCCATAGATTACCTGTACTAGTTTCTAACCAGTTACCCTGAGCATCTGTCAGAATAGCTTCCTGGGCATTTAACTTCAATGCTTGATTGCGTGCTAGGTAAGGTGATAAATAGTTACCAGTTTTGTATTGGGGTAATTCTCTTTTATATTGGCAATCTTGAGCAATCCAAGCTGTAATGCCTTGTTGTTGGCGTTGATGGAGATCGATTGGTAAACTACGTCCTGTGATCCATTCTGTTCCATTGGGAAATACGGTTAAACGAAGCACCGCAAAATTTTGGGCTAATAATTCTGCTCCCCGCCGCAGTTGTTGCCAATCAGGTTGTTGCCAATTAAATGCTTTGAGGGTGTCTTCAAGGCGATCGCAATGAGCTTGCCAACTGGTTAAGGGATCAGCTAAAGACTTTTGATATACCCGCATGGTGCTAAACACTGTAGCACCAAAACATAATCCTGGATCGCTGACATTTAGCTTGAGTTCTTCTGCATCAATCAGCCGACCGTCATACCAAAACATAAGTAAGTGGGTGTAATTCAATATAAGATAGCTTATTTTGGGACTGGGGACTGGGGACTGGGGACTGGGGACTGGGGACTGGGGATAAAATAATTTCACATCAAGTCTTATAAATTATTTCGCCTACCTACTTACCAAAGCTAAAAACCAATAGTTATGACAATAGAATACAGAACTCAGACGATTTCTTTTTGAGTTGATATACTTTCTCCGAATTCTCTGACAATTAGGCAGGGTCGACTTCTATAATTATTCTCGGCAATTTAGATTTATTCAATCGAAACCATATACGGCAATAATTATAGATAACTTGTCAAGCTATAATATTTAATCCCGACTAAAATTATCGGGTATGTTTGACTCGTTGTTTTTGCCTGTGATAGTATCCAAATACTGTTGACGAAATAAGCATTGAAATTATGACTCAGACCCCAATCAAAACCACTAAGGGTAAGACTTTTACCAATCTGGTATCAAAAGAAGGTGGTGTAAAATATCCTCTCAAAGCACTTAATGTCTGTGAAGAAACCTTCTCTCCCCTAGAGGTGGCTTATGATTACGATGAGATTCGCCGTCAAGTAAGTCGCGAAAGTATTGCCGCAGGACCAAACTCAATCTGGCGTTATAAGGCATTTTTACCTGTCGAAAGTGAAAATCCGATTGACGTTGGTACAGGAATGACTCCCTTGGTCAAATCCAATCGTTTGGCACGTCGTCTGGGTCTGAAAAATCTTTACATTAAAAACGATGCCGTCAACATGCCCACCCTTAGCTTCAAGGATCGGGTTGTATCAGTAGCTTTGACCCGCGCCAGAGAACTAGGTTTTTCCACTGTCTCCTGTGCTAGTACTGGTAACTTGGCTAACTCCACAGCAGCGATCGCCGCCCATGCAGGTATGGACTGCTGTGTCTTCATTCCTGCGGATCTAGAAGCAGGTAAAGTAATGGGTACTTTGATTTACAACCCTACCGTAATGGCGGTCAAGGGTAATTACGATCAGGTAAACCGTCTCTGCTCAGAAGTTGGTAATAGCTATGGCTGGGGTTTCGTCAACATCAACCTCCGTCCTTATTATTCAGAAGGTTCCAAAACTTTGGGTTATGAAGTGGCTGAACAACTGGGTTGGGAGCTTCCTGATCATATTGTTGCTCCTTTAGCTTCAGGTTCTCTGTTTACTAAAATTTACAAAGGCTTCAATGAGTTTGTCAAAGTTGGTTTAGTCGATGACAAGCAAGTCCGCTTTAGTGGCGCTCAAGCCGAAGGCTGTTCTCCTATTGCCCAAGCATTCAAAGAAGGCAAAGACTTTGTTGCTCCCGTTAAGCCCAATACCATTGCCAAGTCAATTGCGATCGGTAATCCTGCTGATGGTTACTATGCTTTAGATATTGCCCGCAAAACTAAGGGGAATATTGAATCGGTCACTGATGCCGAAATTATTGAAGGGATGAAGCTTCTGGCAGAAACAGAGGGCATCTTTACCGAGACGGCTGGTGGTACTACCATCGCCGTACTTAAAAAACTGGTGGAAGCAGGTAAAATTGATCCTGATGAAAAAACAGTGGTTTATATCACTGGCAATGGCTTAAAAACTCAAGAAGCAGTTCAAGGCTATATCGGCGAACCCTTAACCATCGACCCCAAACTAGACAGCTTTGAGCGGGCATTAGAAAGATCTCGTACTCTTGAGCGTTTGGACTGGCAACAAGCTAGCGTATAGCATTTACCATTCGACATTGATCATTTATTACTTATTATTTTTCAATCGACCATGACCGTTAAAGTATTAGTTCCGACTCCTCTGCAAAAGTTCACTAATAATCAGGCAACTATCGAATGTGATGGAAGCAGTAATATTGATGAACTCATTGATGACCTAGAAAAGAACTGTCCAGGTATCAAAGCGCGTATTTGTGACGAGTCTGGTAAACCCCGTCGTTTTCTCAATCTTTATGTCAACAGCGAAGATATTCGTTTCCTTGAAGGTACTGATACTTCTCTTAGTGATGGTGATGAAGTGAGTATTGTTCCTGCCGTTGCTGGTGGTTAAGGGGAAAACTTCAGGCAAATTTCGTAACAGTTTAGTTATTTGAGGTTAGTTAATCGCTAACCTCTTTTTTTGTATTGTTCTTATTCAAGAAAATGGGCAATGTAGTTAAATATTTTGGTTAGCTATAATAACTTGAGAGATAGTCAAGAAACTTAATTTCTGGCATTTGCTAACGAAATGCTACTGACAAAAAATCATGACGTAAATTATGATTAGACTTCAAAGATTGATTTTATTCTGCTGCTAATTTCAGTGCGATCGCTTTGACTGAGGAAACCGATATGTTTGATAATTAAATCATTATCCAAGGTAAATAGCTTGAATCTAACTTTGGAAGGACTATTGATCCCTGCTGCGCCCAGATCCTTAATTACCATGTCTAATGGCCAGGGCGAATGTCCTGATGTTGTAATCATTGCCATAATACTTTTATCAATTGTCCAAGAAGAACTACTCAATACTAAAGCAGGTCGCCTCTTCGTTTTATTGCTGTCCGTAAAAGGAAATGGTACGACAACGACATCAAACTGTCTATAAATCAGCATAATAAATCAGCATAGGCTTGTTCATCTTCATCACTCAACCATTCTGGCTCAAGGGTTGGGGACACTGCCTGTAGATATTGCCAGTCAATTCCTTTAACCTTCTGGATTACTATCTCGCCTTCTTTTTCGACGAACATAATGTGATCGCCAGCTTTTAGATCTAGCTTAACTCTAACTTCTTTGGGGATTGTAGCCTGGTACTTAGTAGTTAACTTGGTTGGTTTATTCATTTTGACGGCTGACCTTATTTCCCCTTATTATACCGTAGGAAAGTAATACTTTTCTTACTTTGATTGAATTACGTCAAAACATTGTCAATAAAATATTTAGTTCTAAAATACCTAAAAATAGGTTAAGAATAAAACGTTTATAATCGCCATATCCTCTAAATCTTCAGCCATTTATGAAAGAGCGCATTGCTAAGTTATTTGATATTTACGCCAATAAACTAGTGCAGTTTAGTCAAGAAAGAGGTCGTGTGTCCTGGTGGATCTTTCTCTTTATCTTGGCTTTGGTTTTAGTGAGCATCACTCCTTTTCCGACTCATTCCGAATCAATTTCGACTCAGGCTGCCAACCCAGTATGTCAAACAGATTCCGCCAGAGAAATACGAGGAGTCTGGCTAACCAACGTCGATAGTGATGTGCTATTTGAGTCAGATAAAACCGCTGGTGCGATCGCTTTACTAGCAGAATCTAACTTTAATACCCTCTATCCCACAGTCTGGAATTGGGGCTATACTCTTTATCCCTCTCAGGTAGCTGAAGCTGTTACAGGATCAGCTCTTGACCCCACAGAAGGACTCCAAGAGCGGGATGTTCTAGCGGAGATTGTAGAGAAAGGACATGAACGAGGAATGAGCGTCATTCCTTGGTTTGAGTTTGGTTTTATGGCTCCCGCTGACTCCGAATTAGCTAAACGCCATCCTCAATGGCTCACCCAGCGACCCGATGGCAGTACGATCTGGTGGGAAGGCAATGTACATCAGCGGGTATGGTTAAATCCATTACGCCCTGATGTCCAGCAGTTTATGACCGACCTAATTGTGGAAATAGTCAGCAACTATGATATTGAGGGCATTCAGCTAGACGATCACTTTGGTTATCCTGCTGAATTTGGCTATGACGACTATACCGTGGCACTTTATCAACAAGAACATCAAGGTCAGTTACCGCCGCAAAATGCTCAAGATCCTGCTTGGGTACAGTGGCGTGCCGATAAAATTACTGCTTACGTTGAGAGCTTGTTCCACGCCATTAAACAGCATAATCCCCAAGCGATTGTCTCCGTGTCTCCCAATCCCCAAGATTTTTCACTCAATTCATTTTTGCTTGATTGGTATCGCTGGGAACGCAAAGGCTTAATTGAAGAACTAATCGTTCAGGTATATCGAGACAATAACGATAGCTTCCTCAAAGAACTAGAACAGCCTGAAATTTTATCCGCCAAAGCTCATATTCCCGTTGGCATTGGTGTATTGTCTGGTTTAAAAGGTCGCCCGATTCTCTGGCAGAAAATAGATCGGCAAGTTAAGATTGCCCGCGAACATCAATTTGCAGGAATCTCTTTTTTCTTCTATGAAAGTCTCTGGAACATGGCAACTGAAACTCCTCAAACCAGACAGGCAGCATTGAAAAATTTGTTTTACCAGCAAGCAGAACGTCCTGATGTCTCCCACTGCGAGTTCATAACTAAGCAATGATCTGTAACATGGCTATTTTGGGAACTATTATCTGGGGAGCAGCATGGAGAACCCAAGCTAAATGGACAGTAAACTCAAATATTTAACCACAGAAGATTATCATCTATTTTGGTCGCAAGCTCAGGTTGTTACCTATAAGCAGCATGAAGTAATCCTTCAAGAAGGGCGTTTATCTCAGGCAATATATCTGTTGCGTAAAGGGTTAGTCAGGATTGAGAGTGCCGCCATTGGTAGAGATGTGGCGATCGCTTTTTTGGAACCAGGTGAAGTTTTTGGTGAAATATCTTTTCTCGAAGGAGTGCCTACCAGTAGCGGAGTTATTGCTCAGGAAGATGTTGAAGTTTGCGTTCTCAATCAGCAGGATCTCTATTCACTGTTAACATCAACTCCTGGTTTATCAGATCGCTTCTATCAATCTTTGGCGCATAATCTATCTGGTCGTTTGCATCAAACTTCCTCTCTCTTGGCTCATTTAAGACGAAGGGTCAGAGTTGCTCCCGAGTATGATGAGCGGCGTACGGGGCAGCTAGGACAAGATGCGATTCCTCCTGAGTTAATTAGTGAAACCGAGCTATTCAAAAAAAATCTGGTCACAATTGAACAGTCTATTCGCAATAAAGAAATTAGTGAAGTTGAGGCACAATCACAGATCGACAAAATCTGTAATATGCTCATTAGCTCCCTGAGAGAACAAATTATTCAGGAGCCTGATATTGATAAGGCAATTGGAACCTATATCTTTCGCGAAACGTTCCCATTCTTTATGCTGAGTAGCTTTTTTGATCGGGCATTTCGTCGCCCAGGGGAATGTGTCAGCGACTCTTACATTACTGAACTCCTCTCACAAAATGAACCTGAAGGAGATGGGCATCTTGGTATTTATTTAGATCGCTGGATTCGCGCTTTGCCAACCTGTTTAGCCCTCAAACATCGCGGAGGCATTATTACCGAAACTATTAACCAGTCGGCAGAAACTTGGACAGCAGATATACCACTGCCCGTTACGAGTATCGCCAGTGGTTCAGCAGCAGAAATTCTTGACCTTTACTTCCAAACTTCGCCCCCCAAGGTTCATGTAACCTGTATTGATATTAACCATCAAGATTTATCCGCTGCGGCTAATACTTCCCATCGCCTCGGCTTTCGCGACCATCTGACATTTATTCAAGAAAATCTATTTTTGTTTGCTGAAGGCTACAGTCAAATTGACATTCCACCCCAAAAAATAATTTATAGCATGGGAATGGCAAACTATTTGCGCGATCGCGAGTTGATTCGTATTTTAGACTGGATTTATGATCATCTGTTACCCAGTGGTATCGCTATTATTGGCAACTTTCATGCAGCCAATCCTGATCGCATTTTGCTGGAACACCTGCTGGAATGGCATTCAATCTATCGCTCAGCAGAAGATTTGGAAAAATTGTTTTCCCGCTCAAAATTTCGTTCCTTACCTTTAGCAATCCAGTCTGACGAATATGGGGTCGAACTATTTGTAGTGTGCAACAAAGCCTGGTCAGAAGGAACGATGGATAGCTAACAATAAAGACTAGTTTTCAAGTTGCCATAGAACAACTGTATTTGTTCAATCATTATAGTTTTGTGTTTTCTATGTAGTTTCTAGAAGGTAAGAGCTAAAAACCAACAAAATTAGAACAAAGCCAATCCACATCAAGCGTATTAAATTATTACTTCTTCAATATCATCAATAGACCCCAGCATTCCCTCCTCAGAATCTACTGCTATGAAATCTGAGTGAAAGCGGCAATCTTCACAATCTGAGTGATGGGGAAAATTAGTTTGAATATTTTGATAGTCTTGCAGCCAGATTTTCAAATTAGCCAACAAAGTCTTCAATTCTTGCGCTGTCTGCTGATGTTTTTTAGCATTATATTTGATGGTTATTTTCTTAGGTACTCCAGATTTAACAAACCAGTAAGTCATTTGAATCTTTTCTGGCTTATATTCAGAGGTTTCGGCTAAGACATAAAGATAGAGGCGCGTTTGCCAGTTCTGTTGCAGTTTTTTGATGCCTATCGGTTGACGATAAGTTTTCCAATCGAGAATTATTGCCTTATCGGTGTGGGCAATTAGCAAATCGTAGATCACCGTAAACAAAAAATTATCGATGGTCAGAGTACGAGAGTGTTCTGCTTCCCGCCAAATGTTGGGATTAGGCTCCAATTCTGGTGCGGCTTCGATCAAAGCTTTGAGAGAACGATCTAATTCTGAATCTGTAGCGAGTAAAGGTTCAATCGGCAAGGTAAGCTCGCGCTGCTGCATCAATAAATGAAATCTACTACCCCACTGCATACTATCATGCTGTTCTGCTGGAGTCAGAGAACCAAGACCATCTAAATACACTTGCTGGAATTTAGGAGGACAAATACTTAATAAATTTAGATGGCTTTGAGATAAGCGAATCAAATCTTGGTCAGACATATTACTGGTTCCGATTAAGTTCCTAGTGATTTGGGGAATCGGTAAAAGGATAAGATATAAATAAACTTATGACCAAGCCGTAGTAAAAGCAAGACAAAATATGGAATGGCAAGAGATTTCTGGCAATTGGGTTTATTTTCCCAGTAAAGAAACCAAAGGAATTATTCATTTTCTTGGTGGAGCGTTTGTTGCCACTGCCCCCCAAGTATCCTATCGCTCAATTTTAGAACAACTATCTCAAGCTGGCTTTCTTATTATTGCTACTCCCTTCTTAAATACATTCGACCATTTTGCGATCGCCCGAGAAGTTTTAAATCGTTTGGAAACTGTAATTGCCAGGTTACAAAGAACAAATAAATTGAGCCGAGGATATTTACCGATTTATGGTGTAGGACATAGTATGGGATGTAAATTACACCTTTTAGTTGGCAGTTTATATGATGTGGAACGAGCAGGAAATATTCTAATTTCTTTTAATAATTATCCTGCCAGTAAAGCAGTTCCCTTTATGGAGCAGTTTAATTTTACCCCAATGCTAAATGTCGAGTTTACTCCCTCCCCTTCAGAGACAGAAATATTAATTGCCGAACACTATAGCGTACGTCGTAATTTATTACTTAAATTTACTCAAGATGATTTAGATCAGTCTCTTTTACTCAACAACGTCTTACAAACTCGGTATCCTAATTTAGTGACCTTACGTACTTTAACAGGGAATCACCTAACCCCTTTAAACCAAAAAGTACAGTGGCAAACTGGCGATTTCTTTACACCAATTGATGCGATCGGACAGTGGTTTAATCAGGGTATGACTAGTAATTTACAAAACTTGAGTCGTGAGTTAATTACTTGGCTTAATCCTCTGTCTGCATTGTAAAGACGTGCTTCTGACATCTATAATTCTAAACTGTTTTACAACGCTAAATGCAATATTTTGTATGAATAATTAATTTGAGGTTGGTATGATTCTGTGAAGATGCTTAAAATGATTTCGCTACTGACCCTAGTTTCTACTGACTAATGATTATGGTGTGATAATTGCCAATTGTTTATGGTATCAAAGATACAAAAACTAAAATATTGAAAAATAAAAACGGTAAAGTTTTTTGAAGAACTATGGTTAAATTATTCGGAATAATTTATGTTTTATGAGAAATTGCTTTGCTCGTAGTAGCAATTAGACAAAAGCTGTTTATCCCTTTACATCTCTTTCATAGTTAAGCAGGGGACGATATAAAATCACTCTGCATCGCTGCCAATTTTGAATATGATTAAGTAGACTTTGAAGAGCAAACAACCAATAGACGATAGATAGATAAGGCAAACTAATTATAGTATTTTTGATTGAATCAAATTATGTAAGGTAGATGACGTTTTGGCAAACCTTATTTAAGATTGTATAGACATTAACAAAATACTAGTAGCTTTTATATAAGCCCAATTAAGTAAATATCTTTGTTTTATATAATCAGTTGAACCAGCCTCGACTATTCACTTTTGTAAGTTTTAGGGAGCAATATTCAAAATGTTAAACTACAGCATGGTGATTCAGTGGTCTAAAAAAGATAACTGTTTTGTAGTTACTTTGCCAGAGTGGGGAGAACTTTGCCATACTTATGGTGATACTTATGAGGAAGCACTACGTAACGCCAAAGAAGTATTAAACTTAATGATTAATTCCTCGAAGGAAGAAGGAGCATCATTACCAGAAGCCAATACTTTTAAAGATGAATTGCAAAATGCTTAATTTTAGACATCAAATATTACCATAGGACAAATATCTATTAACATCTCAATTAGAGTGGTTTGATGAGACTTGTTCTTAATGTAATCACATCTTGAGGCAGTGATGACACTATATGATTCAATTGGCAGCGATTATAACTCCACCCGCAAACCAGACTCGAGAATTGTAGAACAGTTAATTAACCTTTTAGAGTTGCCGACTGGCAGTATAGTTGCCGATGTTGGCGCGGGAACAGGAAATTATAGTTATGCCCTAGCTAATTTAGGATATCAGGTAATAGCAATTGAACCTTCTCAAGTAATGCAACGCCAGCGGCAGCATCATCCTCAAATTAGCTGGATTAGTGCCGTAGCAGAACAAATTCCCTTACCCGATAATGCAGTGGATGGGGTGTTAGTAATGTTGGCACTGCATCACATTAATGGTATTAACCTGGCAATTGCAGAAATCAACCGTATTTCTCGCACAGGTAAGATAGTTATCTTTGCTTTTGAACAAAGTAAAATTCCTGATTTTTGGTTAACAGAGTATTTTCCTGGTTTCATAAATGATACTCTTAATACTTTTCCCAGTACTCACGAATTAGCCCAGATAATTAAGAATATTACTCACCAAACAGTAGATATTATTCCTTTTTTGTTACCTACTGATTTAAGCGATTTGTTTGCTGCATCTGGCTGGTGTCGACCAGAAATTTATTTGGATTCTCAAGTTCGTCACGGTATTTCAACGTTTGCCAAAATATCTGTCAATGAACTGAACTCAGGCTTAAAGAGATTGAAGACTGATATTGATCATGGGATCTGGCATCAAAAATATGGACATCTTTTGGAGCAAAAACATTATGATGCTGGCTATCGAATCTTAGTTACTAGATAGTTAAGTCATTTATTGTGATCAACTATAGCGTCAATTTTAATTATGTATGCTGTATTATAGAATTTTTCTGGTTATTTTAGTAAATTACTAATTATATAAACAATGTAATTACGCATCAATTTATGTCGTACCTTAATGAAAGGTAAATTAATCAAAAATAAGTATTTTATTTTACAAACTCTTGGTCAAAATTCTTTTAGCGAAACTTTTCTAGCTAGAGATCAAAGATGGTTTATCCGTCGCCGCTATATTATCAAGAAATTCCGTCCCATACTAGGAAACTCTCAAATAACTGGAATTCAACGCTTATTCTATCAGGAGGCTAGCGTACTCCAAAGGCTAAAAGACAAAAGTTCCCAAATTCCTCGGCTATATGAATATTTTATGGATGGAGAGGATTTTTTTATAGTTCGGGAATGGATTGATGGTTTAACCCTAAAGCAAAAAGTTCAACAGCAAGGAGTATTGCCCCCAGCAGAAGTCGAGCAAATCCTGAGAAGCATTTTAGCCTGTTTAGAACATATTCATAGCTATGGTATTGTCTATCGACAGTTGACTCCCAGTAGCATTATCTTACGTCCATCATCAAAGGGTTATCTCCCAGTACCAATTTACTTTGGTGGAGTTAAAGAACTGAACTCAGTGAGCAGTCAACCTCAGAAGTTAGACGGTCAATTACACCCACTCTTATCAATTAATCAGCCTAAGCAACCCAATTTGGTACTGGCAGAAAGATATCAGTATCGTCCTCCAGAACAAGAACACGGCAAATCGCTTTTTGCCAGCGACCTTTACAGTTTAGGTTTAACCGCTATCTATTTATTAACGGGCAAAACTCCAGGTGAATTGCCTTTTGATTCTCAATCAAAGCGACTTTTATGGCATCAAGCCATGCCTCAGCTAGATATTCATTTAGCAAGAGTAATTGATCGTGCCATCTGTACTAACATGCAGTCACGCTTCATTAACGCTACCCAAATGCTTTATAGCCTCAATTCACGACCCGTTAATATTTCTATGCCTCAAGTGGAGTCAGTAAATTGCTCAAGTCATAGTCATTTGGCTTCAGACCTTAAAATTATCGCTGCCCTTTTATTCTCAGGCTTGAGTGTATTAGTAATTACTTTTATGTTCTTGCAGTTTGATTCGATGGAATTTTCTCAGTCAAATTTAGTCAAACTGGTTAGTGATTCTCAAGATAATAAAATAAATTCGGAGGTTGAGTCGTTATCGGATCTTCAAGCAATAACTGCTAACCAAATACCAGCCTTTTCTGAGAGTCTCTCTCAACGAGCAATAATTAGGACTTTAGGTACACCAACCCAGAATAGTCAAGAAAATCAACAAGTAACTAATTTACTTCTTTATCAGAATTTCATGACCAACGTTGATCTGGCTTATCTAACTGACCAGAAAACTCAGCAGGTTGATCAAGTAAAAATAGTTTTTGCCGATTCAGTTGAGCTAAAAACTATTTATGGTGCGGCTCAACAACTTCTGAGAACAGATTATTCAGCAGATGTTGAACATTACATTAATCAAGTCTATTTTAACACTAGCGATCGCCTTGATTTTCAGCTCAACAATTTTGAAGGGGTTATTCGACGAGATTCAGAGCAAAAAATTCACCTTAGTATCAGGCAACAGTGACCATTGACCATTGACCATTGACCATTGAACAGTCAAGAGTCAAGAGTCAAGAGTGAGCATTGACTTGTTAAAAAGGGGGTTTAAACCCCTAATAAATGCTAAAAGACTAAATGCTAAAAAATTTAACTCTCGCTAGTCATTCAATCCGCGATCGCTTTTGGTGAAAATCATCCCTTAATTCACCAACGCCAAAATTTTTAATTGTTATAGTTATTCTAAATAGAAACCTTATGATTGGATACATTGAAATTATCCCCAATCCCTGATCTCCAATCCCTAATCCCTAATTCCGAATCCCCCGAACAAATTATTGAGATAGTAGGTCAATTAATTAGAACGACTATAACTATACAGTCAAATATCGATGTACTAAAGAATCAGTTAAATTAGCAGTTTTCCCCTTAGCAACAATAGATCCCTTGTCCATAATAAAAAACTTCTCTGCAAGCTGGCGGATAAAGTCAATTTTCTGTTCCACAACTATGACGGTAATACCTTTTTCGCGATTAATTCTTCTCAGGGTATCCTCAATTTCTTGCACAATTGAAGGCTGAATGCCTTCAGTGGGTTCGTCTAGCAGCATAATTTTGGGATTACACATTAAGCCACGGGCGATCGCTAGTTGTTGTTGTTGTCCGCCGCTAAGTAAACCTCCTTGACGGGATAGGTGTTCTTTGAGCATGGGGAAGAATTCAAAGATCTCGGAGGGGATGCGTTTACTGCTTTTGCCACTGGCAGAAAAGCCCAGCTTAAGATTATCTAAGACTGATAGATAGGGAATAATTTCTCTTCCTTGCGGTATATAGGCGATGCCGTAGCGCGATCGCTTGTAGGTGGGAGTTTTGGTAATATTCTTATTATCAAAGGAAAGACTGCCCTGGGTTAATTTGTTTAAACCAATGATGCTGCGTAACAAGGTAGTTTTACCGACTCCATTGCGCCCTAACAAACCAACCATGTCTCCTTGGTTTACCATCATGTCCACGTTAAACAAGACTGGTGTTTGACCATAACCAGCAGTGAGATTATTGAGTTCAAGCAGCGGCATCGATTTTTTCTCTTCCTAAATAAACTTCGATTACTTTTGAGTTGTTCTGAATGTCTTCTACTGAACCTTCAGCTAGCTTTTCTCCTTGATGCAGCACTACAATCCGTTCGGCAATTTGTTTGACAAACTCCATATCGTGTTCGATCGCCACTACAGCATGATCATGTGCCAAGGTTTTAATAATTTCTCCCGTAGCATGGGTTTCTTCAGGAGTCATCCCAGCAGTGGGTTCATCCAGTAACACTACTGTCGGGTCTTGGGCAATCACCATGCCAATTTCGACCCACTGTTTTTGACCATGGGAAAGAGAGTCAACGATTGTGGCAGCTTGATCTAATAAGCCAATGCGGTCTAGGACGTCAATGATTTTATCTTTCTTGGCTTTAGTTAGTTTGGCAGTGATGGAGTTAAAAATGCCGTGACTGCCTTTTAATGCCAATAAAATATTTTCAAACACCGTCAATTCGTTGTAAACATTGGGATTTTGAAACTTGCGACCAATCCCCATACGGGCAATGTTACTCGGATCTTTGTTGGTAATATTTTTTCCTTGAAACAAAACTTTGCCTGTTGCTACTGGGGATTTACCCACAATCGCATCAAGAAGAGTACTTTTTCCCGCGCCATTGGGACCAATAATCGTAACAATTTCGCGATCGCCTACTTCGAGATTAACTCCTTTGAGGGCTTTAAAACCAGAAAAGACGACTTGTAAATCTTGAACGGATAATATGGGGTTCATAATTTGGTTAGTAGTTATTGGTTAGTAGTTAGTGGTTTTTGCTTGACTGAGGCTTTGTTTTGCTTAAACAATTTTGTAATCGAACCGACCAAACCATCAGGAATAAACAACACCACAATTAATAGCAACACCCCCACAACTAATTGCCAATCTTGGGTAACTCTTTCAGCCGAATTTTGAATTTGCCCTAAAAGAATTGCCGCGACTAAAGGACCAATTAAAGTTCCTCTACCGCCAATAGCAACCCAGATCACCACTTGCGTACCAAAAGCTACTGCGAGATAAACAGGGGAAATAAACCGATTAAGGGGGACAAATAAGCCTCCTGCAATACCTGCAATGCCAGCCGATAATGTCCAAATAAAGATCTTAAAACTGGCAACATCGTATCCCAAATAAGAAATACGATTTTCATTCTCTTTAATTGAACGCAGAATTAAACCAAAGTTAGATTGCGTTAGCCACCAACTACCGACTAGAACAAAAGTAGTAAACAGCAAAATCATCCAGTACAGACCATTTAAAGGAATATTTACGCCAAAAATACTCAGTTTCGAGATATCGGTAATGCCGTTAGTTCCCCCTGTGTATGCCTGTTGACTAATAAAAAAGGTAGTTAACGCTGAAGATATTGCCAGGGTGATAATCGTAATGTAGACTCCGCTTACTTTTGAGCGAAAGATAAACCAGCCGATCAGATAGGCAAAAGCTGCAGGTACCAATACCATAGCGATCGCTGCTATAGGAAAATATTTCAAAGGTGCAATAAACCAAGGCAATTCAGTTAAGCCATTCCAGACCATAAAATCGGGTAAGTCTACTCCATAAGTATTACCTTCGGCAGAAAGATTCAATTTTAGATAATACGCCATGGCATAGCCCCCCAGAGTAAAGAATACTCCGTGGGCAAAACTGAGAATGCCTGTAAAGCCCCAAACTAAATCTAAGGAAATCGCTAAAGCACCATATAGCAAAAGTTTTGAGAGTAAGGAAATCTGAAAATCACCTACTACTAAAGGCAAAATTGCCATAACCAGAAAACTAATGGCAGTAATAATGCCTAACCGAGTTGGAGTACGAGATCGCGTTGCAATACCGATTGTCATTTCATTTACCATTTATCATTTATCATTTATCAGCGATACTGGCAAAAATGTTCAATGATTTAGCCTCTTTTCTGGATCGTAAACAAACCCTCTGGCTTATAACGAATCAAGATAATCACTGCCGCTAGAACAATTACCCTGGCAGTAGGATCGTTTAACAAATAAGCAATACCCGAACTAGTCTCGCCAATTAAAAATGCCCCTGCCAGGACACCAATCAACTTATCAACTCCTCCTGTTACCACGGTCATCCAAGCATCGACTAAATAATCCTGTCCCATCGGCGGGGAAACGCTTTTGAGGGAAGAAATAACCGAACCTGCCACCCCTGCCAGACCGCAACCATAAGCAAAAGTTAGCATGTCAATTAGACCAGTGTTAACCCCCAGACACTTCGCCATATCTCGGTTTTGAGTAACTGCCCGCACCTGACGACCAAGATCGGTCTTGTTCAACAGATAACCCGTCACAGCCAGTAATGCCAGTGCCACGACGACAATAAAGATGCGGTAATAAGAAATGGCGATCGCAGGAGAACCTTGGGCATCTCTTAACAGGGTCAGATTACCTGAAATATAGGGCGGCGATTTTACATACTTAAGCTGTGCTGTAAAAATCAGCTTAATTACCCCCTGCAAGACAATACTCAACCCCCAGGTAGCGAGGAGAGTTTCTAAGGGACGACCATACAGTCGCCTGATAATGGTCAATTCTACTAGTGCGCCAATTGCCCCCGTAATTAAAAAGGAAAAAGGAATGGTCAACAGTAAATCTAGACCAAAGGTAGACTGCACCCAGAAGGTTGCATATGCCCCCAGCATGATAAATTCACCATGGGCTAGATTAATAATCCGCATTACCCCGAAGGTAATTGCCAAACCCAACCCCGTTAGCAATAAAATACCAACTACCCCAATACCGTTGAGTAGCTGATTGCTCAAAGCCACGATACTAAAAGCATCGGTAGCTTCTTCTACTGGTGCTTCCTGAGCAAAATAATAAACTGGAAATAAATATGCGTACATTAGATTACTTACTACTTACTACTTACTACTTGCTACTTACGCACCGAAGCACAAACAATTAAAACCCTATACCCAGCAACGATCTTAAGTTTTCTCCAGATACTTAACCCCTAGATCCTTGTTTGTTTCTTTAATAGGACTACTGCGGTCATCGGGAACAGGACGAGTACAAACCCTTCCAGGATATAGAGTCTGACTCCAGGCGATCGGTTTTACCGCAGCAGGGGTAGCAAAAACAATCTCTGCTTGACCATCAGACCCCCATTTACCAATGCGGGAGTAAAGATAGCTGTGATAGTTGTCGGGGTCCATCTTAACTAAGCCTTGGGGTGCTTGGAATTTCTGCCCCCTAGTGGCTTCCCGAATGGTTTTAGTATTTAATTCACCACCACCTTTCAAGACATCTCGCATTGCCTGTGCCATGTAAAATGTCTGTATATATGCCGCCTCCATTACTCCATTGGTCACGCGGTTATTGCCAAATTTCTCTTTAAACTGTTCAACAAACGCCTGGTTTTCAGGAGTATCTACGGTTTGGAAATAATTAAAGCTAGTGTAGTGTCCATCGGCATATTCTGAACCCATCGCCTGAATTTCTTCTTCAGTAGTGGGATAAGCCATGATGGGAATTTGGTCGGAGGTAATTCCTGCATCTCTATACTGACGATAAAAAGCGGGAATACTATCCCCTACCAAGTTACTCAGCACAAAATCTGGTTTGGCTTGCTTAATTTTATTAATAATCGTAATAAATTCTGTGGTACCTAGAGGTGAATACTCGTCACCGACTACTTTACCACCGATTTTTTCTAATTCGGCTTTGGCAATTCGATTACTTTCTTTGGGATAGATATAGTCTGAACCAATAAAGAAGCCTTTTGCCCCAAAATTCTCTTTACAATAGGGAATCGAATCTGTAATTTGTTGATTGGGTGCAGCCCCCGTATAGAAGACATTTGAGCTACATTCATTCCCTTCATAATAGACAGGATAATAAAGGATTGAATCCTTCTCTTCAAAGACTGGTAAAACTGACTTACGACTGGCTGAGGTATAACAACCCAGAACGCTAACCACCTGATCCTCATCAATTAGACGCTTTGACATCTGGTTATATAAATCCCAGTCAGAGTTAGGATTTACCACTACCTTTTGAATTTTACGCCCTTCAATACCTTCTCCGTTACCCGACCAAGGACCAGTATTAGTATTGATTTGTTCTAAAGCCAGAAAAGTAGCATCTTGCAAAGACTTTTCTACAATAGCGATTGTTCCTGTGGTTGAGTACATGACTCCCACTTTAATCGGATTTTCACCTAAGTCTTCATCTCCTGTGCTTGAAGCACCACCACTACAGGCTGCTAAAACTCCTGTGCCAACTGCTAAGGAACTATATTTAAGAAACTTACGGCGACTCAACCCGCTTGATAAAGATGCGTGATACTGTTTGCTCATAAACTTACTTTTTACCTAGTAAAACTGAGAAATTGGTAATAAATTTAACTTACTGAACTGAAGCGAATAATCATCTTAGAATTAGCAGTATTGGGATTTATAAATTAAGTTGCTTCATACGAATATCTCGCTTAAATGTCATGAAAATTATAATCCGAGCTATTCATAATAATCTCGAAAATTTATCAGTTTCAAGAGCAGTTTAAAGAAATAATACTTGCTTAATTTTTTTTGAGATTGCACTATGCTTGACAGCTCATGTTGCTATTTGCAGAATTAATATTAGGAAGCATAATCTTGTATTTTTATTTATTTTGTATTCTAAATTACAAAATTAAAACTTTTTTAAGGCTAGTTTTATCTTTAAAGACGTCTTCAGCGTCTTCCTAAATTATGATCTTGATCCGATCGGATTTTTTCTATTATCAGATAATATGTTGATTGCAATACTATAAATGGTTGTAACGCTAATTTTTGCAAAGATTAGTGTCTAT
Source organism: Cyanobacteria bacterium P01_G01_bin.39 (assembly GCA_039180345.1). Lineage (GTDB taxonomy): Bacteria > Cyanobacteriota > Cyanobacteriia > Cyanobacteriales > Xenococcaceae > Waterburya. The sequence continues at coordinate 31,284 of JBCDDK010000057.1, forward strand.
TATGCTGCTTTACCTGATTTTGTACACAATTTAAGTTGTGCCGCCATTGCTATTATTCGATAAATATTTAGAGGATTTTGCTAAATATTTCTAGCTTACAGTGCCTATTAATTATTTTTTGCTTTCTATAATTGGAGTAGTATTTAACTAGCTTTGTCATCAGTTCAAGATATACAAAACACTGCCATCAGCTTTTCTGGTACGCAGAGCGTAATCGCAAAAATACAAAAGAAATGACCAAAGCAAAGCAATAATTCTTGATTGGGTAAATTTAGTAATTATATTGTTAGGAAACTATGGCATTGTTAATTGTTAAGTCTGTAACTGAATATTAAATAATTTTTCTTGTAACAATTATTACTTTTTTGGTTTAACAAATCATTCAAGATTGCAAAAGTTAAGCAGGACTCAAAAACTAAAATAGTGAGATTTTTCGGAATTTTCCAGCATAAATTATTGAAAGATTAGCAAGCTGTCAAGAAAATTAGCTGTCACTCACGTTTTCTAATTAAAATAAGCAAATAGTTCAATCAATAACTTTTAATTAGAACCCTAGCTTTGAGAGTTTTGATACCTGAAAAATTCCAGAGCGATCGATAAATAGTTATTTAGTAATTAATCAGCAACAAACGACTATTTATCAGTATTTATCTTATCTATCTACAAACGACAAAAATCATAGACATATGCCAGAAACTCTCTTCAAAGTTGATTTAACCAAGCCCATGGCAAAACAGGACGTCCCTGGTCATAATCGTTGGCATCCAGATATTCCTGCTGTAGTTTCCGTCAAGCCTGGGGATATCTTTCGGATTGAATGCAAAGATTGGACTGATGGGCAGATTAGCAATAATGATGACCCCAGCGATATTGAAAAAGTAGATTTAAATATTGTTCACGTCCTAAGTGGTCCAATTCGCGTCGAAGGTGCTGAACCAGGGGACATTCTTGTCGTAGACTTATTAGATATTGGGGCCTTGCGAGGGGATGAATGGGGTTTTACGGGGATTTTCTCCCGCGACAATGGTGGTGGCTTTCTGACGGATCATTTTCCCCAGGCAGCGAAAGCCTGTTGGGATCTTCAAGGCATCTATACTAGTTCGCGACATATACCTGGGGTTAAGTTTGCAGGTATCACCCACCCTGGATTGATTGGCTGCGCCCCCTCAATGGAGTTATTGCAGACATGGAACCAACGTGAAAGGGCATTAGTGGCAAAAGGTGGACCTCCCTGGAAACCCGCAATTCCTGACCTAGCAGCATTACCCAACCCCGAACAGGCTGTACTGGGAACTCTCTCTGGTTCAGATTTTGAGCGTGTGGCTGCCGAAGCGGCACGAACAGTACCTCCAAGAGAACATGGTGGTAACTGCGATATTAAAAACCTGTCAAAAGGTTCGCGGATTTATTTCCCTGTTTACGTAGACGGGGCAAATCTATCGATGGGGGATATTCATTTTTCCCAAGGAGATGGAGAAATATCTTTTTGTGGCGCAATCGAGATGTCGGGCTATATCGATCTGCACGTCGATATTATCAAAGGCGGCGTTGAGAAATATAGCATGGTTAATCCCATATTTAAACCTGGTCCAGTTGAACCACAATACTCAGAATATCTAATTTTTGAAGGTATTTCGGTTGATGAGTTTAGTGGAGAACAGTATTATCTTGATGCTCATGTATCCTATCGACGCGCCTGCTTAAATGCCATTAACTATTTAAAGAATTTCGGGTTTACGGGGGAACAAGCTTATCTGCTATTAAGTTGCGCCCCTGTCGAAGGCAGAATCAGCGGAATTGTCGATATTCCTAACGCTTGCTGTACTTTAGCTTTGCCGACGGCTATTTTTGATCAAGATATTGTGCCGACGTAATTCAAAATGGTGGGAAATTATTTATTGATCGGATTTGCTGAGGCATAACCAAGCGGTGGGCAAAAGATCAACTTTGAGGCTGAATGTCCCAATGCCAAACAACTTGCCCACCCTATGAATGATGAATGTTAAATGATAAATGTTAAATGAACCATGCCTTTATACGAATATCGTTGCAATCCCTGTGGAGAATTTGAAGCCTGGCGTAGTTTATCGGAATATAATGCACCGATGAACTGTCCTCAGTGTGACCAAGGCGCTACAAAAATCTTTTCTGCGCCTAATATTAATCTTAATTCAGGTAGCTTATCGTCAATTTCTCGTAACTCTGAACCTAGATTAGTTAAAGCAGAACAACGGGAACCGACTAAACCTAGATATCAAACTTCATCTAGTAGTAGACCTTGGATGTTTTCTCACTAATCCCGTTTGACAGTTGATAACTTGCTCTAAAACTAGAGCCAATCAAACCAAGATATTATGACCATTTAGAGGTGTATTTGTGTATCTGACACCAAAAGAAATGGAGCGGTTAACCATCTTTACTGCTGCCGAAATTGCCCGTCGTCGCTATGCCAAAGGCATTAAACTAAATGTTCCCGAAGCGATCGCCTACATTACTGATGCTGTGGTCGAAGGTGCCAGGGAAGACAAAACTGTCGCTCAATTGATGAGTGAAGGGACAAGATTACTGACCACAGATGATGTTTTACCAGGAGTAGCGGAATTAATTCCTCTGATTCAGGTAGAGGCACACTTTCTCGATGGCACAAAGTTGATTAGCATTCATAACCCGATTGGTTCACCCTGAATTAAGTAGCGAGGGACAAATAGCTGCTAAATGTTAAATGTTAAATGTTAAATGAAATGATTCCAGGTCAGATATTTTATGCCCCAGACGAGATCGAACTTAATGCTGATAGAGAGAACAAAACAATCCTAGTAGACAATACGGGCGATCGCCCAATCCAGATTGGTTCTCATTTTCATTTTTTTGAAGTCAATCGATCCTTAAGCTTTGATCGCGTTGCGGCATATGGTTTTCGTTTGGATATACCTTCGGGGACGGCAGTTCGTTTTGAACCTGGAGATAGCAAGGAAATTACCCTCGTTGCCCTGGGGGGAAACAGACGAGTTATCGGACTCAATAATTTAACCAACGGTGAGTTAGACAACCCCGAAACCAAAGAGAGAGCGATCGCCAATGCTCATCAATCTGGCTATATCTCTTGAAATTACTACCGAATTAAAAAGCCAATGACAAAGGACAAATAATCAACCCATGAGAATCAACCGCGAACGATATGGAGAACTATTTGGCGCGACTAAAGGCGATCGCATTCGTTTGGGGGACACTTCGATCATCATTGAGATTGAAGAGGATACAGGGGTTTATGGTGATGAATGTGTCTTTGGTGGCGGTAAAACTTTGCGGGATGGTTTGGGTTTGGTACCAGGGGTAACTGCCGCAGAGGGAGCATTAGATTTGGTATTGACTAACGTCATTGTCATGGATGCAGTACTAGGGATTATCAAAACCGACTTGGGTATCAAAGACGGCAGGATTGTTGGCATCGGCAAAGCTGGTAATCCCGATCTTATGGACGGTGTAACACCCAATTTAATTGTCAGTGCCAATACCGACGTGCGTTCGGCTGAAGGTTTAATTGCTACAGCAGGGGGGATTGACGGACACGTTCACTTTGACAGTGCGGGACTGTGTGCAGAAGCCCTCTCCAGTGGTATTACTACTATGATTGGGGGTGGTTTGGGTCCCGTTACCGTAGGAATATGTTCGGGTGGGGCGCGAAATTTGGGATTAATGCTGCAAGCGACCGAAGCCTTTCCGATTAATTTTGGCTTTTTGGGCAAGGGTAGTTCCAGTTTACCTGGCAGTCTAATCGAACAAATCGAAGGTGGTGCAATTGGTTTAAAGATTCACGAAGATTGGGGAGCAATGCCTGCGGCAATTGATACCTGTCTCTCGGTAGCGGACGAATACGACTTTCAGGTACAGCTACATACCGATACCCTCAACGAATCAGGCTATGTGGAAGATACCCTCCAGGCGATCGCAGGGCGGACAATTCATATGTACCATACAGAAGGAGCAGGAGGCGGTCACGCGCCAGATATTATCAAGGTGGCATCCTACCCCCACTGTTTACCTTCTTCGACAAATCCCACTAATCCCTACACGGTCAATACTTTTGATGAACATTTAGACATGGTGATGGTATGTCATCATCTCAATCCTAAAGTTCCCGAGGATATTGCTTTTGCCGACTCTCGTATCCGTGCCGAAACCATCGCTGCCGAAGATATCCTGCACGACATGGGGGCAATTTCGATGATAGGTTCCGATAGTCAGGGCATGGGACGCATCGCCGAAACTATCTGTCGGACTTGGCAATTGGCTTCTAAAATGAAAGACCAACGGGGCATCTTATCAGAAGATATTGACCGCAACGACAATCAAAGGGCTTTACGTTACCTGGCAAAATATACCATCAATCCCGCCCGCACCTATGGCATCGATAGGTATGTTGGATCTCTAGAACCAGGGAAAATTGCCGATATTGTGCTGTGGCAACCTGGATTCTTTGGCATTAAACCAGAATTAATAATCAAGGGTGGCTTTATTGCTTGGTCACCGATGGGAGAATCCAATGCCTCTTTAATGACCTGCGAACCAATTATCTATCGCCCCCAATGGAGTAGTTTTGGCATTGCACCCCAGGCAACTTCTTTTTCCTTTATGGCTCAAGCGGCAATTGATAATGCTTTGCCTGATCGCTTGGGATTACTGAAACCAGCTTTACCTGTAAGCGGTACTCGTTCTTTATCAAAAACCGATTTTGTGCATAATAATATTTGTCCCAATATCGAAGTCGATCCTGATACCTTTAGAGTTATGGTTGATGGAAAACTGGCAATGTGCGAACCAGTAGATCGGGTTCCTTTGGGAAGGTTATATATGTTTCGATAAGCGTAAATATCGCTACTCCTCTGGCCAAAAGCCTACGATATTGTGCAATCTAAGCACTTCAAAACAATTCCCCACAGCAGAATATTTTCTATGGAACCGATACTAGTTGGTACTCTCAAAAGCATTTGGCGTTATCCAGTTAAATCAATGCAGGGAGAAGAATTAAAACGATCAGATATCGACATAAAAGGCTTATTAGGTGATCGTGCATATGCTCTCTGGGACAAACACACAAACCGTATTGCCAGTGCCAAAAATCCCCGTAAATGGTCGTCTCTACTCAACTGTTATGCCGCCCTAGAGCGATCGCCTCAAGTTGGTCAGCCCACTCCTCCCGTAAAAATTACCCTCGACAACGGCTCTACAGTCACCAGCAAACAATCAAATATTAACACTCATCTATCTGACTGGATTAACCGAGAAGTAAAATTTCTCTCCGTCGTCCCCGACAAGCCTAGTCTAGACCAATACTGGCCTGATGTTGAAGGAACAGCCCATCAAGACACGGTGACGCAATTGTTTATGCCTCCAGGCACTTTTTTTGATTCCTGTCCGATTCCTGCCATCACTACAGCCACCCTCAATCGCTTACAAAAACTATATCCCGATGGGGAATTTGCTTCTTGTCGCTTTCGTCCTAATTTATTAATCGATTCTCAATTATCCCAAAGTGACTTTGTCGAGAATAATTGGGTCGGGCATACTTTGGCGATCGGCGATTCTGTTAAGTTGAAAGTCGATACTGCTTGCCCTCGCTGTGTTGTCACCACTCTGGCTCAGGGAGAGTTGCCCCAAGATTTGACTATTTTGAAAACCGCTGCTAGATACAATGACGTTATTGCAGGAATACGACTATCAGTTATTGAGGGCGGTACGGTGAGTCAAGGCGATTCTGTGTGGCGGTCAAAGGATTGAAGTTTAATTCGATGTGGCGATTATCCGCAGGGTACGCTTTGCGATCAGCTTAGAGGAGTGCATGGAGCGCGATCGCAATATTGAAACTCGTGTTATCTGATTTAGTAATGGTAATAAGATTCATGATTTTAAATTTATGTTCTCTGTAGGTGCTGTATAGCGGTAATGTGATCGTTTGGCTTAAAAAATATTTTCGCTCAAGCTTCTCAACTGACAAAAATGTCGTAATTTTTTGATTAATATTGATTAAATATTTAAAGCCTAATTAATCCCTGTCGCAAGCCCAAGGTAACTGCTTCGGTACGACTAGAAACACCAAGCTTGGAGAAAATAGAACTGAGGTGAAATTTTACAGTATGTTTGGATATTTGCAGAGTTGAAGCGATCGCTTTATTGTGTAAACCTGACCCTAATAGTTGCAATACTTCTATTTCTCTAGCTGTTAAATAAATTTCCCTATTTGTTTCTGGAGTAATGGCACAAAGGTCTTTGCCCCATGTATGACTTTCACTAAAAGGGGCTAAATCGGGATGAATGACGATCAAACCAGCCATGACCGCATTTACTGTGGCAATAATATCCTCAGTATTGATCAGACGTGGCAAAAACGCTTTGAACCCCAAACGAAGATACTCGTCCATCTCTTCGTTAGTTATTGAATCTATCAATAAAATTCCCGCCAGCTTAAAATCAATTGTTAATAGCCATTCCTCCAGCCACCACCAGTCTGCTTCAGGAATTTGTTCGACTAGCAATACATCTAAAGGGCAATCACTTATAGTTTTAAGACTGGTTTGATCTGCAAAACTGCCAACTAGATGTAAATCTGGTAATTGAGCTAGGATACTGAGCAAACCTGCGCTCATAATTGAGCTGGAGTCGTATACCGCAATCCGAATCATCGGTTAATTGTATTGACGAAATATTCTACTGGCTACTTTCTTTATCTCCAATGGTTAGAGAGACATTTCTTAATTCACCAGCGCGAATTAGCTGTATTTGAATCGTTTTACCAATATTTTGTGGTTCAAGATATGCCTGAACATCCCTCAATCTATTGATGGTTGTATCGTCTATAGCAGTTAATATATCTCCGAGAATAATGCCAGCTTGTTCTGCGGGGGCTTGGTTTTCTAAGTTCAGCACCATTAATCCTTGCTTAGTATTTAAAGATAATCTCTCCACTAAAGAGTCGGATAAACTAACAGGCTGCATTGCCAAACCTAAATAGCCTCGACGAATGTGACCTGTTGCCAACAATTGCTCGATCACCCGTTCCACGGTAGGAGCTGGTATAGTTAAAACACTACGGCGGGGTCCTGTAGTATTAAAACCCACTACCTTCCCTGCGGCATTTACTAGGGCACTACCGCCACTGCCAGGATAGAATTTAAGATCCAAACGAATAAAACGATCTATATGTCCCCCGAGGGTACTACGCCACGCACCGCCTACGCTGCTGACTATTCCCTGACTGGCAAATAATCCTCTATCTTTATCTCTACCAATAGCGATCGCCAAATGACCGACTTTAAGTTGACACTCGCGATCAATAGGGGCAATGGGTAAGGGCGCTTCCGACTTAAAGACTGCTACATCTGTACTCGGGTCGCGTCCCAACAGGGTGACGGGGGCAGTATCTCCATCAGGTAGAATTATTCTTACTCCTTGAGAGCGTTTGATGTTTTCTTCCGAGGTAACAATTATGCCCTCACGCCAATAGATACCGCTACAGGGAAAACGCTGTCCGTCAAAAGCTACTACTGAATTTCCTACATTGGCAACGATATCGGCTAGAGAATTGGCAAGAGTGACTAAAGAATTGGGGTAGGGATTTGATGCTGATGACATAGATAAAATTTTAGGCAAACACGATGTTTTGATCTTGCTCGATTTAACCAGAGGATAACATCGGTTATTTGGGCAGTTCTCTATCTGGAAATATGGCTAGTATCGTTCGGATTGGGAAACAAGTTTTTAGACAAATTATACAGGTTATGATTGCTGACGATTGTACAAGCCCGATGTTGGTTTAAAAGTTGAGAGTTTAAAATTTATCTAATTCCTAATTATTCAACTCAATTTTTGCTCACAAAGGCTCAATTGAATATTTCTAATAAAAAAGAGATGGTTTTCTCTTCATTGAAAGAGAAATTGGCTCAACAATAATCTGAGATTGTAATAACTACTCAAAATTTGCTCGACAATCTGCTAGGAATAAAGAACAGAGTTATTGCTGAACTGAACTAGTGTTAGATTTACTACTGATTGTTGCCTTGGGATTTTTGGGGAGTTTTGGTCATTGTGTGGGAATGTGCGGTCCCTTGACGGTGGCTCTAGCATTGTCACAAGAGCGTAGTTCAGTCACTACTAACGGGTTCAGGTTTCATCTTTGGTTAAATATTGGCAGGTTAATTAGCTATACCCTAGTTGGAGGAGCTTTGGGAGGGCTTGGTTCCATTGTGGTTGTCAGTGGGCAATTGGCAGGTATTGGCAGTAGCCTGAGACAGTTTATGGCAATTTTCACGGGCGTATTATTAATTTGGTTTGGAATCGGGCAAATTAAACCAAATTGGCTGCCTAGCATACCTTTGTTACATCCTCTCAAAGGAGGAGTTCACAACCAGCTAAATTCAGGAATGAATCGACTGGCAACTATTTCTAGATGGTGGACACCCGTTATTTTAGGCGGAGTTTGGGGTTTGATTCCTTGCGGTTTTTTGTATGCGGCACAGTTAAAGGCAGTGGAAACAGGAAGCTTATTAACTGGTGCCATAACTATGTTTTGTTTTGGACTGGGTACAGTACCGATGATGCTGCTGGTGGGTTCCTCTGCCTCCAAAATTAGTGCAGATCGCCGTAGCCAGCTTTTTCGTTTAGGTGGCTGGATCACCTTGACTATCGGTATTCTCACTTTGCTACGTACCGATGCGATGGTGGACTACACAGGACATGGTGCCTTGCTATTATTAATGTTGGCTTTAGTCGCCCGTCCCCTAAGCGTCTGGTGGACAGCACCTTTGCGCTATCGAAGAATACTAGGAGTTGGCTCTTTTGTCTTGACTGTAGCTCATACAGCCCATATGTTAGATCACTCCCTCAACTGGAATTTAGATGCGATCGCCTTTATGCTACCCCAGCATCGTCTGGGAATGGTGGGAGGTATTCTCAGCCTGTTTCTGATGGCACCTGCGGCTGTTACTAGTAGCGATCGCCTCCAAGCAAGCCTGGGTCAACGCTGGCGCCAGATTCATTTGTTAACCGTTCCTGCTTTAATTTTTGCTGTGAGTCATACCGTGTTGCTAGGTTCGCATTATTTAGGAGATTTGCAGTTAAGCTTTTCGGGTAAATTGAGAGTGGTAACGGTTTTGTTATTAGCTGTGGTTATTTTAATTATGCGTTCTTCTTTAGGGAAGAATCTTATTGGTCAGACAAAATCTTATAATTCAACTGGTACCAAATCTCGGCAATAGTCAGAGAAACCCCTCGCACAAAGGCGATTTAGTGAGTTAGTGCGCACATGCGGGAAGCCCTTTATACCCAAACCTATTCTCTAAGTGGTGTATGTGAACAGGATTTATTATAAGTACTGCTACTACAATCACTCACTCAAAAGTCTTAGCCTATCACTCTTTTGTCACTTTCCGAGATAGATCTTTACAGCCAGGGGATTACAGCCATTTTTTAATTCGAGCTTTTCTTATTAGAAAAAAATCGAGCAATCCTAACCTCTACAAAGACTTCAGAACTTAGAAATAACAAAAGTTTTC
>JBCDDK010000058.1:0-39535 GCA_039180345.1 Cyanobacteria bacterium P01_G01_bin.39
AAGGTTAAAGGATTGATTGATCTGTTTTCTTGCCTTATTCAAACTACTGATTTCCCGTTGCTTTGCGTAACGTCAGTTATTTAATTAGGCTTTTAAAATTATAAATAGCAAGCTTCAAGCCCCAAAGCGAATGGTAGATAATTAATTATATAAAATACCTAACTATCTATATCATAAAACCTAAAGCTATATTCGACCCTATTTTCAGTCAACAGTCAACAGTGAGCAATGAACATTTATCTTTTATATAAAATAGGAGGATTGTGACGCACGCAAAAACAATATTATTTATTTATTTGCCACTAAGTAGCTTCACCTAAAAAAACGCAAAATAGATATGGCTACTCAAAAAATGTATTTCCCTAATCCCTAACGGTGCGCGTACATGCGGACAAGTCCTTTGTCTTGCGCCTGACGGCGACGCGGGGTCGCACCGCAATCCCTAATCCCCATCTCAACTAATTCATGTTTAATAAAGCGATGCAGTCGCTGCACGACTCGAAGCGTGCTGCACCGAGCTGCATCAAGAAGTGGAACTACTTAGTAATTGGTTCAAAAAAGCGACAACCTTGACAAGGACCATCGGGATTAACGGCACAGCGCATAATTTCCGAACGAGCGTTAAAGCGACAGTTAGCATTACCCACGATCTGGCGATCGCCTATTTGGGTAGTTTCTTCGGGGCGCTGTGATTCTTGCACATGAAGGGTTGCTTTATCAAAACGATAGCCCCCAACTCGATATTGATAAAAGTGATGACGCTCTAAAATAGCGTAGGTTTTGCCGCCAAAGTCCATATAGTTACCAGGCTGGAGACGACGATCAAGACTTAATCTGCCAATACACTGGCGGGCGGGGGTAAGAATAATTTCTGTAGGTAATAGATTTTTCTTGATCGACATGAATCCTAGTTAAAATTTGAATTTCAGAGAAAGTGTTAGCGTAGCACGATCTGTTCACCAGACAATTCCAGTTGCCTATTATCGCTCATCAAGTGAGGACAGGTTGGGCGGTTGCGGTTGCGATAGCAAGTCATTAGACTCAGCAAGTCCGTACAAAGACGATTCGGTTCAACCCATATACTCTGTCACCTTGCCCATATGAGCTGTCCGTACTGTAATTATTGTCTGATCGTCTTGAAGGAATCCAAGAATGCTTAACGGTTATTTTAATAATTGCTATTGATTAGCTAGTATTTTTGGGAATCATAGGCTCGGTGTTGTGCGGTTTAGAGCCTGCTGATTATGGAACCCAAGTTGATTGTTAAAACCTTAAATAGTGCCTGTGGTAACAAGAATTTTAAGTTTCAAGCGATTTTTCAGCACGATAGACTGCATATCTATGCCAATCACAGAGTAGATTATCTGCCCAATTATAAACTTTTAGAAACATCCGTAGCCCAGGCGATCGCATCTTTAGATTTGGATAATCTTGATTCAGTCTGGCTTTATGGTCGTCCCCTCAATAGAGTTGAACCCAACTGGAAAATTCTGGTTGAGTTGCCAACCCAAGACGATAGGGAAGTTAGTGATACTCTCAATACCACCGAAGATCTAGGCTCGGATCTAAACTATACCCAGCTTGGGCAGTTTGAAGAATTCACTACCAATAATACTGAAGACACAAACCCACAGCAGGATACAGCCGCAATTCCTCAAGATATTCAAGATTTATTGACAGCAGAAGAACTTGAGCAGATTACAATTGATCCCGTTAAACCAGAGATTTTAGAAGATTCGGAATTAGATTTTTCTGCTTTTGAAGATTTTCCTGAAGAGGATAGTACTGGAGATACTGGTCTACTGAAAGATACGGGAATGGTTCATCAGATTCCCTTCCAAGAAGAAGAGATTAGTTTTTCGGTAGTAAAAGTTAATCCCGTCGGATCAGAAGTTGCAGCCGAAGTTTTGGCTAATGAGGCAGATGATAGTCCAGATAGCTCATTCAGTCTCGACCAATACTGTTTTATAACCAACAAAAAACTACTACAGAAGGATATTACGCCTCCCAAAAGAGAGATTATCCGCATGGTCAAGTTTTTTCATCATTTGACCGACAATAATCAGTACAAACTATCGCCATTGCTTGATCGCTATTTTCATCATGCCGAAACTCCCAATCTAGAAAATATGGCGATCGCAATTCAAAGATGGTTTAAACAAATCAGGGAATTAGATTACGACACGCAACAAACCTTCACTATTTGGCTCAGTCGCTACTGTTTTGCCCCCGATCAGACCCTGGAAGAATTTAAAGCCATTGCTGCTCAAGATGCGGCAGCCCAAAAGGCGAAGCAAGCCCAGCGTCCTAATTCTTCTCAATATAGCTTTACTCCTGCTAGTTCAGCGGCAGAGAATAGTGAATCTGATGAGGATGAGCTAGAGTCGGCAAAATTTCAGCTTCCTCCTATGATCAAAGAGCAGATCATACCTGGTGTCTGGATCTTGGTCACAGTGCTGTTAATTTTTTTGGGCATCTTAAGCAATAGTGGTTCTCAAGTTGTCACCTCTAGGCAAATTCCCGATTTGTGTCGCAATACCATTGGTTCTGCCAACTACTGTCGGTTAGCAGTTAACTTAGCAGGAACTAAGACTATCTCAACTTCACCACGGAGGCTATTTCCTCTAACAGAAGAGACGGAGACAGTTGCTAATTATGGTTGCCAGCGCTATGCCAATCTCAAAGCAGGTATTCCTCAGCCTAATCTTGCGCCCGAACAAACCCCAGTGCTAACTAGCTATGGTGAAAAAATTCTGCCTCATATTTATGTAACTACAGCAGAGCAAAAAAACTTCCAACAGTCTGGGAATACGAAAGTTGGTTGCGTTTATACTACGGGTCAAGGACAGCGATCGCCAAAACTATTGGCAGCGGATATCATTCCTTCAACTTGGCCTACTGAAAATTATCAAGCACAAGGAAAAGCAAGCCACAATTTGCATTTAGGGATACTGACACAACCAATTAATCTAGGCTTATATACCATTTTCGCCGCCCTGGGAATTGCGATCGCTTCACGGTTCAATTTGGGCATAGCAATTAACCATCCACAAACAGTGTATTTAACTGCTCTAATGCTAGGGATAGCTCAGGTAATTGCTGCCGCTGTGCCATTTTTAGGTATAGTTACCAGTTTTGTTCTACCAGTTGCAGCTTTGTTAATCATGACTCTATTAGTTAAAGATTTGCAGCTCAACTGGGGTCGTGGTTATCCCCTAGTGGCAGTGGGTATCATCACCATTATTACCATTCAATTTTTAGCTTATGGTCTTTATTTAAGCCTGATCAACAGCTTGGTGTAAGACAATTTATAAATAAAGCGTAGGTTAGAAATTTCTTCTAATACTGAGTCCGATTGACAAAAAATACTATAGATTGAAAGCGTAGAATCGACTTAAAACCTCTTACCTACTACTTTGTACCGCGACCAACTCCGAATGCATTCGGAGTTGCAAGCGCGGTGCATTCCGAAGGGGCTGTAGTCGGAGCTTGCATCCGACTTTCAAACGCCCCGTCACCCTAACCTAGCCTTTAAATATTGGGCGTTGCACAGTTAAGAGATGATTTCTACAGTTATTATTTTTTCCTTAATTACAAAAAGCTAATGGCTAATGGCTACGAACCGTAACATTAAATATGTCATCCTTTTAATTAGCAACACCAAATGTTGTGTATAAACAGGATTTTAGTATAACCTAACTTTGTACAGCTACAGTTTGAGGATCGTGACTGCGGCGTTTAGCTCGTCGATCATGCTGCTTAATTTTCAAATAGACTACAGGAACAAAATATAGAGCAGGTATTGAAGAACCACTGATGCCCCCAGAGATGGCAATTGCCAGAGGTCGCCAAAATGAGCCACCGCTAATCAAGAGGGGAATAAAGCCAGCAATAATGGTAACGGTAGTGATGATGACGTGACAAGTAGCTGTGATGACTACATTTTCCACCCCATGGCGATCGCCTGATCTAGCAAAGCTTCTGACGCTTGTTTGAATATGACCGAGACCAATTCTAACGATACAAAAGAACAGATCCTCAATGTTGCTGAACGACTGTTTGCCGCACATGGTTTTGCAGGCACATCCTTACGGAGTGTAATTCGTGAAGCGGATGTGAATTTATCTGCGGTAAATTACCATTTTGGTTCTAAAGAAGGTTTGTTGCGAGAGGTCATAGCGCGAACCGCCCAACCAATAGTTACAGGAGAGTTGCAAAAATTGAGGCAGAGTCAAGCCTCATCTAAAAGTCCTAGCGTTGAGGAAATCTTGGAAGCCTTCTTAACTCCTGCGCTACAGGTAATCCTCAATAAAGGAGAACAAAGTATTAGTTGCGCTAGATTTATGGGGCGATGTCGTTTAGAACCTGACCCTGTCCGACAAATCGCCGAACAAGAATTTCGAGCGAGTCAAGAAGCTTTTTTAGATGCTTTAGGGCGATCTTTACCAGATTTTTCGCGGACAGAACTAACCTGGAAACTTGATTTAGTGATAGCTGTCTTAGTTCGGGTTTTAGCTGAGGCTAGGAAACCAGGAGCATTGATTCAGGATAATTCCCCCGCTACTATTGAAACTACTGTATCGAAGTTAGTCGCGTTCCTAGCTCCAGGTTTACGTTCTTAACTGATGTTACGTACTAATTGATTGGCTAAGACTGGACAACGGGCTTCCCCCCCCCCGCATATATAGGGTAAAGTAATTCGAGCATTACATGTGGGCATAGTCTTTTGTATTGTGTAACATCAGCTTTTGAAGAGAAATCAAAATCTATTGCTCTATTATCTAGTCAACAGTTCATTTGTTCTCAGGTCAACTCAAGGAATATCAACTGCAAAAACCTTAATAAAAAAATACTGATAATCTGGGGCGGCGTTCGCTAAACTGCTGATAGTGATTATGTAAATTATTTACTAAAAGCTCTAGGCTCCATGCTTTAAGCTCTAAGCCTTTTGGTTGACTACCTACGTAGCAGCTTTAAACTTACAGCTTATGGGTGTAAGACCCCTACAAAACTATTTTTAATAGTCTTTAATTAGAAGAATTCTAAAACTTTTTCTAATTGGCTAATAGTCTAGAGCTAATAGCTACGGCGAAGCCGTTTATTATTTCAGTTCAGGCTAACCTATATTTTTATTTTGTCTAGATGCTCGTTAATCTAAAAATTAATAATTTTGCCTTAGTTGATTCGCTAGAATTAGATTTTGAAACAGGCTTGAGCGTTTTAACAGGAGAGACGGGGGCAGGAAAATCGATTATTCTGGATGCGATTGATATGGTCTTGGGGGGTAAGGCAAGTAGCCGCATGATTCGCAGCGGTAGCGATCGCTCGGTAATTGAAGCTTCCTTTCAAATTAATTCTAGTTTAAACGAGTGGTTAGGGGCGCAGTCAATCGACACCTTAGATGACGATACCTTGATTTGTAGTCGAGAAATTGTCGTTGGCAAAACTAACCTGAGATCCCGCAGTCGAGTTAACGGGGTTTTAGTAAATCGTCAGTTGATGGAGCAATTGCGATCGCGACTAGTAGAAATTACGGCACAGGGACAGACGGTAAACTTGTTGATTTCTGAGAAGCAGCGGGATTTGCTAGATGCTTATGGTGGCAAACAGATCGTCAAGCAACTAGGCAAGGTGACACAGGCGTATGAAGTCAGTCAGCAAGCTAAAAGAGAGCTTGAGCAACGGATTCAATCGGAACAAGAACTGCTGCAACGTCAGGATTTAATTAAGTTTCAGCTTAAGGATTTAAACGAAGTAGAATTAACCGATGCCAATGAACTTGAGGAACTGGAACAAGAACGCGATCGCTTATCTCATGTAGTGGAGCTTCAGCAGTTAGGTAATCAAACCTATCAACTGCTGTATGAAGGGGATAATGATGCCCCAGCAGGTGCAGATTTGTTGGGGAAAGCAGAATCATGCTTAATGGAGATGGCAGAGTATGATTCTGAACTAAACCCTATTTTAGAGATGGTGCAGTCAGGATTAGCCCAGATTGTCGAAGCAGGACAGCAAATCAATGGTTACAGTGAAGGTTTAGAAGCTGATCCTGAACGTTTGGCAGAGATTGAAGGGAGAATTAGGCAGCTTAAGAATATTTGTCGCAAGTATGGTCCCGATCTAGCCGATGCAATCGCTCTATATGAACAGTTGGAGTCGGAACTGGCTTTAATTTCAGGGGAAGGGCAATCAATTGCAGCTTTAGAACAGTCTTATCAAGGAGCTTTGGCACAGCTTACGATTGAATGTGACAAGTTGACTCAGTTACGGCAAAAGGCAGCTACCAAATTAGAGAAGCAGCTCATCAAGGAACTAAAACCTCTGGCAATGGACAAGGTGATTTTTGAATGTCGCTTGGTGGCAACTAACCCAACGGCAATGGGTGCAGACAAGGTGGTGTTTTATTTTAGTCCCAATGCAGGGGAGGCAGTGCAACCCCTAGCAGTAATTGCCTCTGGTGGGGAAATGAGCCGCTTTCTGTTGGCGCTCAAAGCCTGTTTTACAGGAGCCGAAACTAGTTCCAGTACTCTGATTTTTGATGAGATTGATGCAGGAGTATCAGGGAAAGTAGCTCAGGCGATCGCTGAAAAGCTACATCAGCTTGGAAAGCAACATCAGGTACTTTGTGTCACTCACCAACCCTTGATTGCGGCGATGGCTAACGGACATTTCAAAGTGGAGAAAACAATTATTGAAGAAACTGGCAAATCCAAACAGAAAAATGGTAACAGCGTCGCTGATATACGAACGGTAGTTCGTGTTAAACCTCTCAGTAATCATCAGGTAAGAGCCGCAGAATTGGCGCAGATTACAGGAGGACATGATGCCGAAGATGCGATCGCCTTTGCTGAGTCTTTATTATCTAAAGCGGCTAAGTATCGGGCAAAGCAAGGATAAGGAACAAGGACGGGGCTATTAAGTCGTTACTAACACAGGGCAAGAAGCAAGGTTAATTACGCGGTTAGTAACGCTGTCGGCGGCGGCTTCTTCATCAATTAAACCCAATCCACGACAGCCCATAATAATCAGGTCAGCGCTAATCTCGTCGGCGACATCGCAGATTGTAAAAGCTGGCAGACCTTCTCTTTCAATAGTTTGGGCGCTAATACCCTGATTGGCAAAAAATAACTTGGCTTCTTCTAACAGTTTTGCCACCTGTTCTTCCGAACTCATGACACCCTCCTCCTTTGTTTCCACCACTGAGAGGATCGTCAACTTGCTTTGATGAGTTTTGACCATATCTGCCGTCAGTTGAATTGTCTTGCGGGCTTCTCTAGATAATTCGATCGGAAATAGTATATTTCTGAACATAGAAGATATATATACTGCTGCACTGAATTATTGTGTCATCAAAGCCAATCTAGATTCTGAAAATTTACTATTTTTAATTAATGGTTTTATTAGTTAGGGCGATCGCCTGGAGCAACAATCTCAATTTAAAGATCCAAAATCTCAACCGCTAATGTTCTATTAGTAACTGATGTTACGCAAAAGCTATCATACAAGAATGGATATCAAGCTTTTGGAACTATACAGTGACTATATCATTAGCTCATTTGGGCAGATAACGGCAACGGGATTATCAAGAGCTTTAGAAGGAACTGTAAGTCATGATAAAGTAACCCGTTTCTTATCAAAAGAAGATTTAGATTCAAAAGAGCTATGGAAACTAGTGAAACCAGTAATTAGAAAGCATGAAAAAGAAGACGGTGTTTTGATTGTAGATGACACTATCGAGAAAAAACCCCACACCAAAGAAAGTGACTTAGTTTGTTGGCATCACGACCACCTAGAAAACCGCTCGGTAAAGGGAATAAATCTAGTCAACTATGTCTATAGCGTAGATGAAGTCAGCATACCAGTAAGTTTTGATGTCGTAAAAAAGCCAATAAAATTTTGTTCGCTTACAACTAAAAAAGAAAAACGCAGAGGAACAATAACTAAAAATGAACTAGTGAGAAATCAGTTGAAAGTCTGTCATCGAAACCAATTGCAGTATAAATATATCCTAAGTGACAGTTGGTTTTCCTCCAAAGAGAATATGACTTTTATCCGTCAGAATTTGAACAAGCATTTCATGATGGCACTAAAAAGCAACCGCATAATGGCAGTAAATGAGGAAGAGAAAAAACTAGGAAATTTTGCACGAATTGATTCGCTGTCCTGGTTAGAACAAGAACCAGTTAGAGGGTGGCTTAAAGGATTGGATTTTCCTGTACTAATCCACCGTCAAGTCTTTATAAACAAGGATGGTAGTACTGGAATTTTGTATCTAGCTTGTAGCGATTTAAACTGTGATGCTTCCAAGATAGAAACAATCTACAAAAAACGGTGGAACGTGGAAGTCTTTCATAAAACACTTAAGTCCAACACTGCTTTAGCAAAGTCCCCAACCAAATGTATCCGAACCCAAAGTAACCATATCTTTATCTCCATTTATGCTGCATTTCAATTGGAATGTCTCAAACTAAAACATAAAATGAATCATTTTGCTCTGCGAAGTCGCATTTACGTCAAAGCTTTGCAACAAGCTATGTGTGAATTGCATTTACTCAAGAGTGCGTAACATCAGTTAGTAATTCCCATCTTGCAACTAGTTTGTTTCAAGTTATTACCACCAAACCAGTTAGCCATTATTCTTTGTTTGATGAGTCACATAAGTTCTCAAGACATCGTTAATTAACGTTTGATATCCTCTAATTTCTGGGTCGTTTTTAGCTGTTGCACGAAACCATTCTAAAGTATCGGTGTCAACTCGAATAGAAATTGCTTCTGTCTTCGGTTGCCTTTTGATCAGTTTGGCATTTTTGAAAAATCCCTCATCTAATTCTGGGATATCTGAAAAATCGACCTCATCATCAGACAGAGCCTGAATTTCTCTAGCTCGCTCCTTACTCATGGGAGGTATTTCGTGGTCGTGTTTACGGACAGTACTCATAGTATAAATTTCTCTCACTTTTACTAGCTCGGCGTGCTGAGATGATTCTAACCCTTAATTCTCTGTCAGTAAAAACTACTGTCAGCACTACCATTTGCTCGTTTCTGCCAATTCCAATATATCGAGCCTCACCATAGTCTCGTCGGGTATCAGCGATTTCATACATTGGATAGTGGAAAATCTCGGTTGCTTCTTCAAAACTAATACCGTGTTTTAACTGATTAGATTTATTTTTATCTTCGTCCCACTCAAATTCCATATTATATATATACGTATTTGTATATACAAAGTCAAGAATGTTTTTTGTTCTTGCTAGTAAAAGTGTTTGATATATTCTTCTCTTGAAAGGATCTAAGAATAATGACTAGAAAAGCGATCGCCCAATGTAAGATCTGAAAAAGCAAAGAGCGATTTTTCTCTTCTTGATCTAGCGAGATTAAGAAATGTGGTTAATTGAGACTAATGTAATATGACTGCATGTAACTTGATTAATGTATGTTTTCTGAATCAAGTTTTGCACCCAGATATCACTTATGAGCGAGAAACCAATCATCGTAAAAGGAAATTACTACAATTACAATCAAAGTGGTAATTTCGGTGCTGGTCATGTCAGTGAAAGTGAAATTAAAGGACAAGCTAAACTTGGTGGAACACTTAATGAGGCAAAAGAAAGCACAGATAGTACTCAACAATCAATAGAATCAAAGAAAACTATTGAATATAAAAAAGAAGCAAAACATTTATACAAAATAGTAATTGAAGGCAAAGTTACAGAAATAGACTATTTAACAATTGAAAAGATTCGGCAAAAATGCTCGGAGTTCAATTTAAAAAATGAAAAAACAAAGCTTACTTCCAAATGGCGTATAGTTTGGGAAACTGTTAATCAAGATGCTAATGGTAAAGATCTAAGCGGAGAAGATTTGAGCAATGCTTATTTAAGATATAGATATACTTCTTTTGTAGAGGCTAGATTAGTTAAAGCTAAACTCAATGGTAGCCAACTAAATTACGCGAACTTAGCTAGAGCTAATTTAATCGGTGCTGATTTGAGTAATACTGAACTACTTAATGCGAACTTAACCGATGCCGATTTAAGTGGCTGCATAGTTGATAATGCACGCTTTGGTTACAATGAAGGTATTTCTGATGTGATGAAGAGCGAGCTTGAATTAAGAGGGGCGATTTTTGAAGATTCTCCACCAGATAAGTCCCCGAAAGTTTATTCTCCAACCCCAAGTCCTGTAAAGTAAATAGACTTTATTTTTAACCAAAATCTAATCAAGTTTTACAACACAGCAAACAACCGCTTTTGACCTCTTCTTAAGAATGCGATGCCTTCGGCTAGCTGAGTCTTCGACTTGCTTCGCAACCGCAATCGCATCAATAGTAAGCTGATAATTTGGATCTTCAGTCACTATAGTTCTCAATAATATATTCGTGTCTAATAAGTAGGACATTACCAACGATCTGGATACATGCTTTCGCGACTCATCGCTGTTTCACTCAAGACGGGTAACTTTTTCTCTTCATGACTTTTTGACCACTCACTGAAAGCGAAAATCCATTCGTCATCGGTGGCTGTTGCAAAAAAATGATTTTTGAGGATAGTGGGGTTTTGGCTTAGTTCTAACAAAAACTTTTCTAATTGTGGTTTGATCTCTGCTGGCGGAAGAGAAGTAATCTTGGAAATTGCGTTAATTATCTTTTCAAGTTCATGATTGCTGTTGGAAATAGAAGTATCTTGAGATCTTGGATTCATCATGCCTTGCCTTATCATCACTTCAAAAAGTGGCTAGGATTAGAGAGATATTATGTATGTTTTAAGCATCACCATAACTTAGCTTTAACAACAACCAAAATATAATTAAAGTCTCATAACTGAATTTTGCAAGTTTTGACCAAAACTATTAAACAGCAATTTCCAGAATAAAAATCGCTATATTTTATTCATAGTTCACCTAATAAAGAACTGTAAGCATGTTTACTGACCACCTTAATATCCCCATAGATCAAGATCGCGCCAAGCTACAGGATCAAATCTTAAGCTTGACTGGCATGACTTGGAATGATTATGAAAACATAACTCAGCTTAAATCTAACTATCGGGTTGCTTATTTTGAGGGAGTAATTACTATTGTGTCGCCATCTCTCAATCATGAAAGAATAGCTGAAGTGATTAATGGCTTAGTTAAGGCTTATTGTCGCAAGTATAATCTGCTGTACTTTCCGTGGGGTTCGACTACATTGAAAAATCCTTTGACAGCAGGGAAAGAGCCTGATCATAGTTTTGCTTTTGAAGTAGAAAAAGATATTCCCGACTTAGCCATTGAAGTAGTCTTTAGCAGTGGCGGTACTCAAGACTTGCAAAAGTATAAGTATTTAGCCGTCGAGGAAATCTGGCTGTGGCAAAATGAATCAATCAAGTTTTATCGGTTGATCGATTCGCAATACGTAGAAATAGAAGTTAGCTCTTGTTTGCCCAAGTTGTCTTCGACATTTTTAATTGAGTTTATCAATCGAGGTCTAACCGAAAGTCCTTTGACAATTGAAGCTGATTTTATTGAGCAACTAAAGTAACGGCATTGATGATTTGAAAGATATTACAGCTCGGACACTAACTAACAACTAACTATTCCATAAAGCGATCGCTTATTTTCTAGATCTTAGATTTCACAATATCAGATCAAGGTCACATGCAATCATAGTTTTACTCTGCATAATCTCAATAGCGATTCTATCCATGCTAACAAAATAAATAGTATAATAGTACTAATAAAAATAACGATTAGTAACTATGAATAACTATCAAGACTTTGGATTCAGCGGGGAAGAGTTTCAAGGAGAAATGACTACCGTTCCCTACTGTCAGTTTCTTAATGCCAGCAGTCAAAAATTTGGTATTGCTATTACTGGGGCAAACGCTGAACTAGCAAGCTTTAAAGCTGATGATAATTGGCAAGCAATCCCTCATGAATTTAGTGATGGAACTAACGAAACCTTGCTGGTATCACAGCAGCCAAGGCTGTTAATTATGAACCGTTCACAGGCTTTAATGAGTGATGGTGCAACTACTTTGCCTTACTCAAAGCTTAAATATGCAGAAGGAGAATATAAAGCCTTTAGCTACGTAGTAGTGTGGTTTTTAGATAGCAATAATCAGCCCCTATCAGAGTTACCCTTTAGGCTCAAATGCTCTGGTTATGCAGGTTTAACTTTTCTCAAAAACTACAGCTATTACAACAATCCCCATTCATTTTGTCGACAGTTTTTAAACATATATAAATCACTGACAGGCGATCGCGCGATTAGTAAAAATGATGTATTCTATGGTCATGGAGTGTATCAGCCTAATTTAGTCAGGCAAAAAGCTACTTCATCGCAAAATGGTCAAAGTTCGTTTGCGGTAATGACAGATAGTTTTATTGAACCAAGCACTGATAATTTTGCTTCCCTGATTATCAAAAATGGTTCACCTGTAAGCGATAAAATTAAGCAGTTTCAGGAGACAACTAAATCTTGGTTAAAAACTGTAACGGTTGAATTTGAAGTTGAGTCACAGCATGAAGAAGAGATACAACATCAAGCTTTGTCTGTTGCTGAAAAGACAGATTCACATCTGACCAATGGGGTGACAGCAGGTTTGACTCCTGAGCCAATAAGATTTTAACTAATTATACGTTTAAAGGGAGCTGATTAATTCTTAACAAACCTTAAGAAACAGCTCCTTTTTCATGGAAACTTAATTGTATTTTTTATCGTCTAATATATTACGGATAAAGATTTTTTTTTTATGATTAAAACCAATAGATGTGCTTAGATAATATCTGTTTAGTCATAGCTATACAGGCAAATATGAAAAATTTGAGCAAAGTTCCATTGACGTTATTTTGGGCAACCATACTATTATTTCAAGCATCAGCATCTTTAGCCTGTAGCTGTATTTATGGCGGTGAATTTGCTAAAAATTCTAGGTTTTATGATGGTGTCGTTCGGGCAAAAGTTATCGAGTATGGTCAAAGACATAGAGGAGAAGCGGTATATAAAAGTATGATTGTAGAAGTTACCGATGTAATTAAAGGTACTTTCAATCATACAGAATTAGAATTAATGGGAGATCTTGGTTATCAATGCCGAGAATACGTTGATTCGAGAAAATTTGGCATTGGCAAAGAGTTCTTGTTTGTCATACGCAATGAAGAAGCAGTCCAAGAATTAGCAGGGTGTGGAGAATCTTCGATTTTGGTTGATGGCGATACTATCAACGGCTATAAGCTAACAGGTGATGGATATAAACCTTATTCAATGTCATTAGATGCCATGATCGAAAAAATGAAAGTTGAAGCAATAAAGTACGAAAAATTGCAACAAGATTCCAGCAACCTTCGATAAAACCAAGATTAAGCTTTTCTCTTAGCTACTCTACATCTACATATTTTTGCCAAATAGGCAGGTCTTCTGGGCGATCAACATCAGATAGAGGGCGAAGATAGCCAACATCAAGTTTCAATTTGCTGGCAATATTTTTAGTTTGGTTTAATACTTGATCTGTCCCCCAATCAATATTATTAAAAAGCTGGTAATAAGTTTGGTTTAAACCAATTAAATAGTAGCCACCATCTGCTGCTACACCTAAAACTAAATCTTGATTTTGTAGTGAATCAAAAGCCTGATTTAATATTGCTTGGTTGATGTCAGGACAATCAATACCGATAATTAATACTCGCTGATTACCTAGTTCAAAAGCGCGTTCAAATGCCGATCGCATTTTATGACCTAGATCTCCTGAAGCCTGGGAAATATAGGTCAAATCTGCTCCCAACCATTGAGCCATTAGCTGTTGATCTCCTCCTGAAAAGTGAACTTCAAGCTTTAGATCACGCTCAGATAAAAGCTGCTGGGCTGTATTTAAAGTATGCTCGGTCATTTGACGCTGTAATGCTGCGGCACCTGCGGCACCTAAAGCAGGAATTATCCGCGTTTTAGTTTTACCAGGTTCAGGATAGCGACTAAAAATAATTAGGGTTTCACTCATTAAATTAATGTGAATTGGCTTCGTTCTAGTTTAATAGCTTTTAGCTCTTAGCTTTTAAGAAAACTACTAAATTCAAGTTTATTAGCTATAAAAATTAAAAATTGCTGTATGAAGACTTTAAATAAAGGATTTTAAGTTTTTTTAGTTCGCATCAAATTTTTACTTGTCAAACAAGAATCAGATTGTCTGATAATATTTACTGCCTGTTGCCATTGTGTTTCATCGTTTTTGGTCAGATGTCCCATGGCTACATTAGTATCCAGTCCAATCACTAGCACCCCCAATAATTGCTTGTTCCATATCTTCTAAAGAAGCTGTTGGCATTGCCTCTCAATGTAAAATGCCTGACAAGCTTTCAGCAGCAAGATTTAGAGGTATGACCTTAACATCTCCATTACTGCTATTCACTACTTTATAGTAAGATTTTACGTATTTTTAGCGATCGCCTCTAGGCAACAATTTTAGATAATCGGCAAAACAGATGGCATTAGTAAAATAAGTGATACTACTAGTAACTAGCACGATTTAACAAAAATATCTTCTGCATCTATTAGCCAACTCCTTGAGCAACGAGCAGATTTTACCACAGTAGAGAAAGAGCAAATTAGCGATCGCACATTAGAGACAATCGAACAATTAGCCACAGAAATTAAGACTCAGCATCAAGAAAGTAACCAAGTTCTAGCAGATCTGTTTAATCGCCCTGGTTATTTGCCATTATCTCGACTTCTGCGGTCGCCTCCACTGTGGCTGGGTTTTTAGCAACTGCTAACAATTAACCTATGATTTTAATTGACAACATTGTTGAGCAATTGCCCAATCTTCTTCGGTATGGATTACCAATACTCTGACGGATGAATCTGAGGTGGCGATATCTTGATCGATACAGCGGGAATTATTTTTCTCTATGTCTAACTGTAAGCCAACAAAGGTAAAAGCAGCACAGGTTTGTTCTCTCACTTCAACAGCATTTTCCCCAACTCCAGCGGTAAACACCAAGACATCTAATTCCCCCAAAGATGCGATCATTGCCCCGATACTTTTTTTTAGTCGATGAATATAAGTATCAAAGGCTAGTTGAGATCGCTCTTTGCCCTCTTTACAGGCAGCTAAAATGCTCCTCATGTCGGCGGATATTCCTGAAATTCCTAGTAAGCCTGACTCTTTGTTTAATAATCGATCTAGCTGATCAAGATCTAAATCATGTTCTCGCATCAAATATAGCAGAATTTGCGGATCGATTGAACCACAGCGGGTACCCATCATCAAGCCTTCGAGGGGAGAAAAACCCATGGTGGTATCAATACAAATACCATCTTTAATCGCCGCCAGAGAACAGCCGTTCCCTAAGTGACAGGTAATTATTTTCAGTGAGTCTACAGGCTGGTTGAGAATTTGAGCGGCTTTAGTAGCGCAATACTGATGGCTAGTACCATGAAATCCATAACGTTGAACTCCCTTTTGCCACCATTCATAGGGTAGGGGATACACCTTGGCATGCAAAGGAAGCTGTTGGTGGAAAGCCGTATCAAATACCGCCACTTGAGTCACATCAGGGAGAATATTAGTGATCGTCTCTATCCCTTCTAGGTGAGCTGGATTATGATTAGGGGCGAGGGGAATCAATTTGGCGATCGCTGCTTTGACTTCAGGAGTAATGACTGTCGGTTGGGAATATTCTGCGCCTCCATGTACTACTCTATGTCCCACGATATCTATTTGTTCCAGTTTCTCTAAAACCTGGGTTTCTCCCTGGAGGAGGGTGTCTAGCATAGTTGACAAAGCCTGCTGACGATCAGTAAGTTTGATCTGCTGTTTGGTGTCGTTTGATTTAATGGTTAAAATGCCATGATCATTAGCCATCCAATCAATATGTGCCTCCCACAAAGGTTCAGGAGGATTTTTAGGCAATTCGGTTTTAAGTTGATAGAGACAGCTTTTTTGACTACTAGAACCAGCGTTGAGAACTAAAATATACATCTATTACCGCTCAATAAAGTAATCGCCAGATTTATTATAAAAATTACGCTGAGTTAAAAAGGTGATGAGTTTATCTTTTGTTCTCTAGGAATAGATGACTTGGGATTAAGGATTGGGCATTGGTGACAAGTTAAGCTTAAACGTCTGATGTCACCAATGCTCGATGATCTACTGCCATATGACTAACTAATTGATCTGCTATAAAAACCAAATATCTAAAATGGGAGAGTTGCTTAAAGTATGAACGAGGCAGACTTTGGCTAAAGCAAACATTACGTAGCTCAATAATTTTTTGTTGGACTTCTGGAGCGATCGCGAATTCTATTTGTCTGATGATATTCATCTCAGTTTTGTTGAATAGCAAAAAAGCGATGCAGCGCGGTCTTTGCGAGAGGAAACGCTGTTACGAAGTCTCCGTTAGGAGTACTTGTTTCGGCTGTCTTGCGATAGTTCTTCAACGGAGGATACCTCCGCAACAGACTATCGCGCTGTTCCACTCTCGCGGCGGGGGTCACATGCGGGCAAGCCCTTTGTCCCATGAGCGACACAGAGCCTATCGGCTCAAAGCTGCTGAGTCTACGACTTGCTCCGCAAACGCAGCGCTTGCGCGTTAGCGCCGTTCAAGAAATGATCGCCTGTTCAAGTGCGATCGCTCTACTACATCCGTAGATTGAATGTTAATTATTCTTCAGCATCAGCCTCAGTCTCAAGTCCTACGGCTTCTGGCGCTGCTGCTCCATTTTCATCTGATTTTAAGCCAGCCCTCACTTTAGCTTCTATTTCAGCGGCTATTTCGGGATTTTCTTGTAAATAATTAATGGTATTGTCTCTTCCTTGCCCAACGTTATCACCCTTATAGCTGTACCATGCGCCTTTACGCACTACAATATCAGACTCTTCTGCTAAATCTAATAGGCAACCGATGGTAGAAATTCCTTTACCAAAGATAATGTCAAATTCTGCAATGCGAAAAGGTGGTGCTACTTTATTCTTAGCTACTTTTACCTTGGCGCGGATGCCGTACATTCCCTCATTACCTTTTTTTAAAGTTTGAATCCGACGAATATCTAAACGGACAGAACAATAAAACTTGAGGGCATTTCCCCCTGTAGTTACTTCGGGATTGCCATAGCTAATGCCAATCTTTTGCCGTAGCTGGTTAAGAAAAATTACCGTCGCGCCCGATTTACCAATATTACCCGCAATCTTTCTTAAGGCTTTACTCATCAGTCGAGCCTGCAACCCGACTTGATTGTCCCCCATTTCTCCTTCGATTTCAGCACGAGGAGTTAATGCGGCTACAGAGTCTACTACTACTAAGTCTACTGCTGCCGATCGCACTAGTTGATCGACAATCTCTAAACCTGATTCTCCATTATCTGGCTGCGCTACCAAAAGATTTTCAATGTCTACCCCCAACGCCTGGGAATAAGTCGGATCTAGGGCATGTTCAGCATCGACAAAAGCGGCTACTCCCCCTGCTTTTTGGGTTTCAGCGATCGCATGTAGAGCCAAGGTCGTTTTTCCTGAACTTTCTGGTCCATAGATTTCGATAATTCTTCCTTTGGGCAATCCGCCACCTAATGCTACATCCAGAGTTAATGCTCCACTGGGGATGGTTTCCACCTTCATTTGCGCAGCATCCCCTAAGCGCATGATGGCACCTTTACCAAAGTTGCGCTCGATTTGTTTTAAAACTAAGTTAAGAGCCTTGTCTTTATCAGAATTACTATTAGTACTGGAAGTGTTTGCGCGAGTTGCCATGAATGCCTCGATTAATCAGTAATTTAATTAGTTCTAGCTAATCTAACCACCATCATGATGTTACGATTATTTTCTCTTATGTTGATCAAAAAGTCAACACAAAAAGGAATTGGATTAATACCTGCTTATTAGACTAACTAATTAAAAGCGACTTAGATAACGATTGCGACAATTGAGCCGTATGAATTCAATTTTCTTAATATTAAGTGAGCGTTTAGGTAAAGCGATCGCGACTGTGCCTAGTTCTGCCAACATTCGAGATTTATGTTTGATAATTAGCGTTTATATCTTGTTTACCCTAGCTTGGGGCTGGCGATCGGGTTTTTTGCATTGGCAACCGCAGTCAGGCAAGATTATCTTGAGAGTCATGCTAAGTTAACTGATTGCTCCTGCAATTTTAGAAGAATTAGTTTTTCGAGGGTTAATATTGCCTTATCCAGACTCAAGTATTTCCTTAGAGTCTTACTCTATCTGGTCATTGTTTAGTTTAGGTTTATTTATCATTTATCATCCCCTCAATGCCTTAACTTTTTTTCCCCAGGGTAGGTCAGTTTTCTTTCGTCCAGTATTCCTAGTTTTAGCGGCAGCGCTAGGTATAGTTTGTACAATTACATATTGGCAAACAGGTTCATTATGGATACCAGTTATAATTCATTGGCTAGCAGTAGTTTTATGGTTGTTGTGTTTTGGTGGGTGGTCACAAATAGCAAGTCGAGAGTGATCTTATTTAAATCGCTTTCAATCCAGCTCAACAATTTTGCCAGTATTTTGTAGGGTAGGTTAAATGGCAATCCCTCAAAATTTCCGACATTGAATCAAAAATCTATGTAACCCAACAATTTCTAAAAAAGCGATAAGCCTACAGCATGGCTTCGCTACGCAAAGCACTCCCAATTCCCTTTTTTACTCCCAAAATTTATAACAAATCACTGTATTTATTGGGTGGCATTATCACCATAACTGTAGATGTCGTCAGAAAATCTTGTTTAACTGACCTCGTAAATCTCGAAGATTGGGATCATAAACAGTTAAACTGTAGCTTATAGACTACAGTAAATTATGGAAGCTCAAGAAAAAACTATCCTTACCTATGTCAAAGCAGATGGTAGCGCACCTTTTAACGATTGGTTAGAAAACCTCAAAGATAGAAAAGCCCGTGCCATAGTTCGGACGAGGATTAACCGTATTCGACTGGGTAAATTGGGCGATTGTAAATCTGTAGGAGAGGGAGTAAGCGAACTGAGAATTAAGTTTGGTGCTGGCTATCGGGTTTATTTCGGACAAAAAGGAGACACCATTATCATTTTGTTATCTGGTGGTAATAAAAGCAGTCAGGATAAAGATATCAAACAAGCAAAGCAATATTGGCAAGATTACAAGAGGCGTGGCAATGACTAGAACTAGAAATTATAAAGACGATTTACTAAAAGCTTTAACCGACCCCATCGAAGCCAGAGAATATCTCAATGCAGCTTTAGAAGACGAAAATCCAGAGGTGTTTTTACTGGCACTTAGGGATGTAGTAGAAGCAAATAGCACCATGAGCGAATTAGCCAGAGCAACTAACCGCAATCGCGAGAGTTTATACAAAACTCTATCGGAGAAAGGTAATCCTCAACTCAATAGCCTTCGCAGTATTCTCAATAATTTAGGTTTCAAATTAGCTGTAGATACTAAAAATTAGGTAACAATACTTTCTTTTTGCTCTCTTTTTCTCGTAAAATTAAGTTTTAGTTTTTTCCCTGGAAGATAAGATCAAGATAGAATGGCAGACAGAAATCTTCTCAACCTACTTAATCAAGGAGTAGATGAGTGGAATGCTTGGAGAAACGGTAATATTTTTGTTAGTAACCTCAAAGAGGAATTAAAAATATCGCCTGACCTTAGCAGTTCTAACCTTAATGGAAAGAACTTAGCTAAAGTTAATTTGATGAATGCAAATCTTAGTGACGCAAATCTTGTTGAATCAAATCTCACTTATGCTTGTTTAAACAAAGTAGATTTTTTTAATGCAAATCTTGAAAAAGCTAATCTTGCTTATGCTGATTGCTACAGAGCATACTTTAGAAAAACCAATCTTAAAAATGCTAATTTACAATATACAAATTTAAAAAGAACTCATGTTCTAGAAACTGATTTTAGTGGTGCTATATTTACTGGAGCTTGTTTACATAATTGGAATATCAATAATAAAACTATATTAGATGGTATAGTTTGCGACTATATTTATTTAAAATATTTTTATTTACAAAATGAGAAGAAAGAACGCCGTCCACTAAATCAGAATAAAATTTTCGCACCTGGAGAATTTACCAAGCTTTTTCAAAAAGTACAAAAAACAGTCGATTTAGTATTTTCCGAAGGTATTGATTGGCAAGTATTTCTAGAGTCATTTGAGAAACTCAAAGTTAAATTTGGTAATGACTTATCGATTCAAGGTATTGAAAAAAAGTCCAATAACTTTTTTGTAATTAATCTTGAAACTCCGCAAGATATTAACAAAACAAAAATCGAGGAATTCTTTGAGCTTAAATATCAGTCAGCACTAGAAGCTAGAGAAAAAGAATATAAAAGATTATTACAAGCTAAAGATAGAGATATTACGTATTTTCACCAACAAAATACTAATTTGATGGAAATAATAAAGCTACAGGCTAGTAAGCCAATAAATATTTCTCAAGTTCAAGGTAACAATATAGCTGGCGATCGCAACATTCACATAGGTAGTGGTAACTATAATGAGCTTATCAAAGGAGATTATGTACAGGGAAATAAATTTGATGGAAATAAGCAGAATCTAGCTGAGGCTGCTGCTGAAATTCGGGCATTTTTAAAACAACTAGAAGCAACATACCCTACTGACTCAACAGCAAATCAAATGGTAGTAGCAGCTAAAGCTGTGGAGAAAATTGAAGATAATTCAACTTTGAAGCAGAAAGCGATAAGTGCAGTAACAGAAGGTGGCATAGCTGCTTTTGAGAAAGCTATTGACAATCCTGCTGGTGCTTTTATTGCTGGTGCTGTTAAAGGTTGGAAAGAAGTACAGTAAATAAAAATGGAAGAGAATAAAAAGCCCGATAACCGCAGAATTAGAATGGGCAATTGGGATAATTATAACGAGTCAGTAGGTAGAGATTATATTCAGGGAGATGTTTATAATATCAACATCTCTCAGGATGAAGACAGTCAAGCATCAGTTAACAAATCAGAGAACTTTATGTGCGATTTCAAGATACACCCAGAATGTACCTTGAGCTATCAAGGCTAGCAGCCATATTCTATTTAAAAGCTGCTGACGTCGTTGAACAAATACTGGAATTATCATTAGAGTTAATTGAACAAGATAAAGTTATAGTTAAATTTAAAGGTAAAAGAAGAAGAAAAGGTTATGTAAATCAAGAGCCAACTATTATTGAAATCACAGGTGAATGTCTTATTTCATAAATTTAATAATTCATATGTATGAAGATAAAAATCTTAACTATCCAAGGAACTAAAAGAGAGCGCTGCTGAGTCTTTAGCACGGCAACTGATGAATCAACACCGCTTAAGTTTTACCCCAGCTCAATAATTTTGCCAGTCCTCGCCGATTCCTCTGCGGCATTAGCTACCTGCAAAGCATAAAGACTCGCCTGAGGTTGAATATAGAGAGGTTTTTGATCAAACAAGTGGTCTAAAACCATCTTCGTATCTTGAGCAAATAAACCACGTCGGGGAGTAACCGCGATTTCTTGTTCTTCTCCTTCTAAGATCAAAGTTCCCTGTTGACCTTTAAAGATAATTTTGCCTAATTCTCCATAGATTTCCAGAGTGCGATCGCTTGACCAGAAAATATCCCCTTTGCCGTAGGTAATTCTGGCGCTAACTCCGTTACGGAAATTGAGCTGGGCATTACAAAAACAGGCGGTAAAATAATCAGAATCAACACCATGCCAATAACGGTTATTGCAAGTAACATTTCGGACTTTGCCAAACAAGTCGGTAAGACGATGAACCCTTGATAGTGCTGCGGCTAGAGGAAAACCAAACATAGCTCGGTGATATTTCCAACTTTGCGTTACAGGATGCTGTGGGGCAATTGTACTGTATGCTGCATGAAACACTTTGCCAATTGAGGGTAAATGCTGCTTAACCGCCTGATGTAAGCCGCCAATAATTTCGATATGCTCAACATGAAGTAACTTCTGCTTAGTTACTGCCAGCTCAATTACCTCTGCTGCCAGTGAAGCTTCTAGGGCTAAAGGATATTCAATAACTACATGCTTGCCAGCTAAGATTGCCGCTTTGGCGATCGCACCACAGCCTTGATTAATTGTACAAATAAAGATTAAATCGAGCTGAGGCAAATTAACTAATCTACTCCAAGAATCAACTGCATCCACCTTATGTGTTACACAAAATTCTTGCAGTTTTTCAGGAGTATTGCCTGTAGCCACCACTAACTCGGCTCTAGAATCGGACTGGATAGCCTCAGCTCTTTTACTTGCAGCATATCCAGTACCAACTATGCCAACTTTAAGCGGAGTAGTCTGATTAATTAACATCTGAAAAAAGATAGGGTTTGAGCTACTTGTAAGGACAAATCATCAATCATAGATATAACTATAATTAATAATTATTTTTGCGAAAAATTTAGCAATATAGTTTATACTTTTATTCTTTAATTGCTCTTGTTGTCTGGTTGTTTTGAGCAACCCGCAAAAATTCATCTTAGATCGATATTGCCTCTAGTCTATATATAAGAAAAACTTATTTTAAGATAGATTAAAAATTTCATTGCTAATGCGCCATCAATAATTAGTACTTTTCCTTTAGTATCAAAAATGATGCTTGAGAGGTAAGAAAAACCTGTTCAAAAACCAATGAGCAAAATACTTCTGATCTCAAAGCACAAATCTTATGTTCTTAACGCAGTCGCTCATGGGACAAAGGGCTTGCCCGCATGTGACCCCCAAGACCGCGCTGCGTCGCTATATCACAATCAATAAAAAAGGAAAACATAGATGGCTACTTATAACGTTACTCTTAAAACACCTGAGAAAGAAGAGACTATTGAAGTCCCAGATGATGAGTACATCCTAGACGTTGCCGAAGAGCAAGGTCTAGATTTACCTTATTCTTGTCGTGCTGGAGCATGCTCTACCTGTGCTGGTAAAATTGAATCTGGTACTGTAGACCAATCCGATCAGTCTTTTCTTGATGACGATCAGATTGAAGCTGGATATGTTCTTACTTGTGTTGCATATCCTAGTTCTGATTGCACAATTGTTACTCACCAAGAAGAAGAGCTTTACTAAACAATTAGCATGGCTGCGGTTGAGACATTATACATTTAAATAATGCCTCAACCTAAATATTTTTAGTCATTTGAGTTTTATAAGGTTCGCTTTTCTAAACTTCGTCTTTCTAAATTTCCTACTCCTCCTTGGGCTAAATGTTTTACTTCTCGCTCTAAGAAAAAGTTGAGAAATGTTCTAATTGCCGAAATGGCAGCCAGTTTTCCCACCGACTCCCAGCTAGGAGAAACTGCGGTAGCGACAATATCAGCGGCTAGTAAAAATTCTAAAGACAAAGCCAAGGCTATTCCTAAATCTAATCTAACCTGACACAGTTTTTTTTCACGATCCATGCGCAGATTGCGAAAGACTAATTCTCGCACCGCTTTAACAATTGCTAGAGCTAGAATTATAATTGCAATACCTTCAATAATTATTTTAAATAGTACCGCTGTCTCCACTAGTAATCCTTCTGCCAAATGATTAAATCTGACGATGATGCTGTCTGCATCCATTCGTACTGGTTCGCCAGCGATCGCAAAGTAGAGCCAGAACATAGTGTTAAATCCCAACATCATAGATTATTGTAAGTACAAGCTTGGGTCGAAGCAATCATACTACTTTTCTCCCAAATATTTATTAGATGTTGCTGAATTGCTGGGGAATATTTAGCTGATAACAACGCATCTGCGGAAAATCCTGCTCAATTAAGGAGATCGCCTCCAACTGACTTATTTTATCGCGAGCAATCAGTTGTGCTGTACCATCACCCTGAGAACCTACTCCTTTCCCACCATATATATAGGGCTGTAAGGGTTGATGATTTAGTAGTTGATGCAGAATAGGGGCATTTAACTGTTGGGGGCAAGCAGGAATAAGATAGCGGTCAAAATAAGTCTGCGCCAGACTCATCAGATTCCCCAGTGTAGCAGCATCACCCTTTTCTAATGCCACAACAGCCTGTTGTACTAACTGGGCGTTAATCGTACCTAGATAGTGTTGAACTTTTTCAGCAATCGGATTTTGAGCTAGAGGATAACAGCGATGCAGTTGCGCTAATATCTTCTGGGTATCTTTCTCTCCAGCCAAATCGACGATAATCAAATATAAATCTTGTCCAACGCTTAAAGTTTGAGTAGTATAGCGATCGCCATCAAAACTCATCTTGATCGGCTGTTTACCATAGGCACAGGCTTGATCTAACCTGCCGCACTGGCTGGGGGTAGTTCTTTCGCCCCAATAGGCTAATTCCATTTCCTCTGGGATGCTCAAGTCCAATTGATAAATGTGATTAAAAGCACGAGCAACTAAGACACAGATTGCGGCACTGGAAGACAATCCTTTTTGTAGAGGTAAATCCATGCGGTAGTTTTCTATTGCCAGTCCACCAACTTGATAGCGAGTTAAAGCTTGATAAGCGACTCCTGCCACATAACTGTAGAAATTGTTGGTTTGTGCCATTTCTAACAACAGAGCCTGATCCATTGCTAGTTCTAATATTTGGTCACAATGAATCGTTTGAATCACTAAATTAGAATTAGCCTCGGCGCGGGCATAAATCCCCTGATCCGTCCCCACCAAAATGGCGTAACCTGGCTCTATCTGAGAATTATGCTGTCGGAATGCTCCTGCCCAATCACTATGTTCTCCAAATAAACAAAGACGACCAGAAACAAAAAAGTTCATACCTTTGAATTAATTAGTAATATTTTAGTCTTGAGTCATAAAACACTTCACCAATCTTGTTAGAATGTTGACTCACGAAGTCGTGATGTCACCCCCGTCGTTTTACGGCGGGGTCTCTCTGACAACCCGACAGTAGTTCTGGTTAGGCTCAAGTTGACGCTAAAACAGTCGGAAAACTGATGACGTTTTATATAGATTCAAAACTTAAAAGCGGAAATAGACAGAATGCATGAACATAGGAGCTATTTTGGGCTAAAGAGTAGGTTAAGGTTAAAGTCTACTCCCCAATCACTAACAAAATCTTTCCCCAACAAATCTGTCAATAATAGTAAAACAATTTATCGAACCACTGGCAAGATTTTAACCACCTTGACCACTACGATTATCAGTTGTTTTGGTTTGCTAATACCGTTACAATCTGCCACCGCCGCTGAAGGTCCCTACTGTCAGTTTATCCCCGCAGAAGTTGAGGCAAAGGAAAAACTACGATTGGCAGCTTTAGCTAATCAATCCCAATCAGCCGCATATGATGCCATTGTTCAAAGTCATCAGTCAATGCTCCAAATTTGTCGTAGTCAAACTTGGCCCGAAGAACAAGCGATTTGGTTGCGTCTTTATCCCTGTGATGTTCAACCAGGCTCCATCGATTATGTTTTAGATCGCATTGTCAATTTAGGCTATAACAAAATACATCTAGAAGTTTTCTACGACAGTCAGGTTCTATTGCCTCCTAACGACAACCCTACACCTTGGACATCGGTTGTGCGATCGCCCGATCAGCAAAATGCAGATCTACTGCGACAAGCGATTGATAAGGCTCATCAAAGGGGTTTAAAGGTCTATGCTTGGCTATTTACCATGAATTTCGGCTATACCTATGCCCAGCGCCCAGATCGGCAGTCAGCGCTGGCTCGTAATGGCGTTGGTCAAGATAGCTTAACTTATGTTCACGACCGCGCTCAAGCCTTTGTTGATCCATATTCCCCCCAGGCACAAAATGATTACTACAATCTGGTTCAAGAAGTTCTTGAGCGTCGACCTGACGGTGTTTTGTTTGATTATGTTCGCTATCCTCGCGGTGTGGGTCAACAGTCTTATGTTGACGAGGTTAAGGATCTCTGGATTTATGGCAAGTCGTCCTTGAATGCTTTGTATCAGCGCGCGCGTAATCAGAAAGGATTAGCATTGATCAAAAAATATTTAGAGACAGGTAATTTAACTACACAAGATATTGAAAATAGCGATCGCACCTATCCAGATGAAAGTCACCCTAAATGGCAGGGTCGTAGAGATAACCCAAAGGATAAAACTGATATCTCGGCTCGTCGTCGCCGTTTAAGGCAAGATCTCTGGTTTTTTGCCGTTGCCCATGCGGCTCAAGGTGTAATCGACTTTCTTTCTTTTGCGGCTAAACCCGTTCAAGAGCAACAGCTTCCTGTGGGAGCGGTATTTTTTCCCGATGCTAATCGCATAGTTGGGGGAGCTGGATTTGATTCGCGTCTCCAAGCTTGGGATAAGTTCCCCAAGACTTTTGAATGGCACCCTATGGCTTATGCTATTTGTCAAGAGTCAACCGATTGTATCGTTGACCAGGTTCAGGAAGTCCTAGCGATCGCCTCTGACACTACTTTTGTAGCCCCTGCTTTAGCGGGTGCTTGGGGAACAGAGTATCGCCAGCATCTTCCTTTGGAAACTCAAATAGAAGCTCTGCGGAAAGCAACTCCTGAGATAAACTCCATCAGTCACTTTAGTTATGCTTGGCAAGAACCAGAGCTGGATCGTCGCCGAAAATCCTGTAATTTTAAATAAAATCTTGGATTAATGATTAATATCTGCTATTATAAAAAGCGTTGCAAATTTGCGGATGTGGCGGAATTGGTAGACGCACTAGATTTAGGTTCTAGCGTTTTCGGACGTGAAGGTTCAAGTCCTTTCATCCGCACTTAGTAGGCGTAGTTTCGGGGGAGCCTCGAAACTAGTTAAGCCTGATTCCATTTTTGGTTTGTGAGTAAGATTAAGTTCTTTAAATTTTGAGTCTTTAATATTTGAGCAGAAGTTGATTATCTGGCGCTCTCTCAATATATGACCAAAGGAATTATAGGAAATAGAATTATCTCCTACAGCGATTGTCATCAGTAGCTTGATTAACAATTTCTGAAATTAGCATAACGGATAATTTTTGTTATACAGATCTGATTGTGTCTTTTCACCACCACAATTACTCTTCAAGTTAACAATAGAAAAGTGATGTAAGTAATACATTAATTTGATGAAAACTGTGATCTATATCGCTCAAATTAAACCTTGAAGCTTAAGCAATTTGAGATGAATCGTATCTTTAGTTCTTGGCGAGAAGTTATTAGTGAATTTATCGGCACTTTTATCCTGGTTTTTGCGGGTCCTGGGGCAGTGATGGTAGATACTATAAGCGATGGTAGCTTGTCTCACCTGGGGGTTAGTTTTGTCTTTGGTGCAGTAGTAGCTGCTGTAATCTATGCTACGGGACACATTAGCAATGCTCATATTAATCCTGCGGTAACTCTCGCTTTCTGGACGAGCGGATTTTTAGCTAGACATAAAGTAATACCTTATGTTGTAGCGCAATGCTTGGGTGCCATCGCAGCTTCGGGACTATTATTGCTAACGCTGGGTAATGTCGCCAACTTAGGAGCAACTCTACCACTAGAAGATAATTGGCTTCAGTCTTTAATTATCGAAACTATTCTGACTTTTATCTTGATGTTTGTCATTTTTGGTTCTGGTTTAGATCGACGCGCTCACAAAGGGTTTGCTGGATTAGCAATCGGCTTGACCGTTGGACTCGAAGCAGCTTTCATGGGACTTATTACTGGGGCGAGTATGAATCCAGCCAGATCCCTCGGTCCTGCTTTTGTCAGTGGGATTTGGCAACATCACTGGCTATATTGGGTCGCACCGATTTTGGGAGCGCAATTAGCTGTACTTGTCTATGGTTGTTTATCAAACGGTTTTCAAGATCTTAAATAAACTTGATTCTTTTTATTTTAACTAAATTGGCGATCGCTATGTGAGAAAATTATTAGTATTGTGTTAATTAGTAATCTTCTCTACTATTAAGGAAAATACGGCAATGGGTATTGTTGTCTCTGCTTTTTTTACTTGGTCATAACTTGAATTACTGTTGCACCAGGCTAATAAAATTGATTGAAATCAAATTTATTCGGCAATATTTTGGGAGTTGATGGTAACAAAACATAACAAAGTAATAGACACAATCTCAATTATTATGGGGATGATCTTGCTTCTATTTTGCTTATTGTGTAAAGTGCTATTATTTTATAACTTTAACAAGTTAGGAATTCAAGCAGTTAGATTGCCTGTATATATGTTGGATTTGGGATAATAAAAGAAATAAAAAATTTAATTAATTATCGGTAAGTGTAATCTATATAACATAAATTAAATACTGATTTAAAGAATCATCTTATATGGCTAAATCTCATCTATACTAAGCTAGGAGCTTAATGCTGAATAACTCAGGGATAAAGATGATTTGAGAGTTTTAGATGGCAAAGAAAATCTGGTCGCTGGCGATTTTATTGTTGTTGAGTTTTATTATTACCATTAACTGGCACAAAATACCGTCAATCGCTTCTTACAATTCAGCTCAAAATAGAGAACGCCCGATCATAATTGGCTATAGTAATTGGGCTGGTTGGTGGCCTTGGGCGATCGCTGAATCTGAAGGTTTATTTGCTAAACATGGGGCTAATGTAGAACTAAGATGGTATGACGACTATACCAAGTCAATGGAAGATTTGGCAGCAGGCTACATTGATGGTAATTGCCAGACTCTCAACGATACGATTAGCTTTGCTGTAGATGCGGTCAAAGGCGAAGTGGTAGTTCTGGTCAACGATAATTCGGCTGGCAATGACAAGATTATCGCGGCAGCAGGAATCAATGAGGTTAAGGAATTAAAGAATAAGCGAGTTGCAGTCGAAGCAGGGGTAGTTGATGATTTTCTGTTGA
Source organism: Cyanobacteria bacterium P01_G01_bin.39 (assembly GCA_039180345.1). Taxonomy (GTDB): domain Bacteria; phylum Cyanobacteriota; class Cyanobacteriia; order Cyanobacteriales; family Xenococcaceae; genus Waterburya. The sequence continues at coordinate 28,691 of JBCDDK010000058.1, forward strand.
CTCTGGCGCTGGAGAGAGAAGGCTTATCTCGTAGTGATGTTGTCATTGTGGATTTAGAAACAGGCGCTGCGGTGGAGGCCTTTGTGGCAGAACAGGCAGATGCTGTGGGTGCATTTCCTCCTTTTTGGTTAACTGCCCTAAAACGCGAAGGAGCAACCGAAATCACTTCTTCGGCAGCTTTTCCTGGGGCAATTCCCGATCTTTTGGTAGTTACACAAGAGTTGATAGATCGTCAGCCAGAGCAAGTTCAAGCTTTAGTTAATACCTGGTTTGATATTTTAGACTTTATGTCTACCAACCCACTTCAAGCTGATCGAATTATGTCACAAAGAGCTGGAGTTAGTTATGAAGAATTCCAGCTTTTTAAGACGGGAACTAAAATGTTTACAATTGAAGAAAATTTAGAGGCATTCAGTGAATTTAACGATATGAAATCGATGCCTTATGCTGCACGCAAAATTGCAGACTTCATGGAAAACAATCTCAAATCTTTTAATAAACAACCTAATCTGACCAAAATTTTTAATAACAGTTTTGTAAACACTTATGTACTTCAGTGATCGGACAGATAAATCTTCTGTAGCTAAAAACCAAAATCATGTCTGCCCTAAATGTAACTTTGAAAATCATACTGCGGCTATTTATTGCGAAATTTGTTTCTATCCTCTAAACGTTTCTACATATCCCCCCCAAAAGTCTGATTCTCCCAAACCACCACCTGCCAAAAAACCAAATCAACCAACCAAAAGTTTCTCACAAGAATTACAGCAACCCAGCGTTATTAGCGGCTTATTAGTTTTAGGTTTTGCGATCGCTTTATGGATTAACTATTTTGTCTCCTTAAGACCAGCATATTTGGCTTCTGCTACAGGAGATCGGATTGCTTTGTATGAATCAATGAGTCAGGTTAGAAATGTTCCTGAGGGCTTGTTTAGCTATGGGGGAGCATTATACTTTGCCTCATTGGTGGCTCATGGAATTAACGATGTCGTGGCGCAAAATCACCCCAATTTTAATCTGAGATATACTAAGCCCCGAAATCAAGACCAGAGCTATGCCAATGGTATTAAAATGCTATTGGATGGTGAACTTAGTTTTGCTTTTAATGGTCGCCCTTTAACAGATACCGAATATTCTCAGGCAAATCTCCGTGATGTTAATCTTCAGCAAATTCCCATTGCGATCGATGGGGTTGTATTCTTTGGCAATAATGAGATTTTAGTTGATAATTTGGGTCTTGAGCAGGTCAAAGCTATTTTTACAGGAAAAATAACCAACTGGAAGCAATTAGGTGGAGAAGATTTACTCATAACTCCAGTGCTTCTAACACCAGAAAATTTAGAAATTCTTGGTTTTCAAAAAGTTCCACCGCTTCCTTTACGCACTAGCTATGTAGCCAACTATACTTTGGCATTACGTAAAGTAATTGCTACTCCTGGGGCGATTTCCTTTGCGTCTGCTTCTTTGGTTAAAGATCAACAGGCAGTTAAAGTCTTTGGTTTAGCCGAAGGCAATTCCACCAATTATGTGTTGCCCTTTGTCGCAGGCAAGACTAATTTGGAACTATTCAAAAATGGCAGTTATCCATTGACTCGCCGTTTGTTTGTCGTAATTCGCCGTGATGGGACTCCCGACCAGCTAGCAGGGAAAGCCTATATCCAGATGTTACTTTCTAACCAAGGACAAGAAATAGTTGAATCAGCAGGATTTGTGCCGCTTTATGGGGAAGAATAATATAGATTATTGACTCAATCATTTAAGATGCTTGACCTGTTTGAAATAGGCGACCAATTATTTCTTCAATAGGAGGCTCTCCTATGCTTAAGTCCTGTACTTGCAGTTGAGCCAGAATCAGCGCCATAGTGTCAGTCAATTCGTCTCTAGGCACCAAAAAACGAACTTCTTGACCCTGAATTGATTCAATCTCGCCAAAATCAGCTAACTGTTCGCGGGATAAAGATTGAGCTAGTTCTAGCTTTATCTGCCGATAGGGAGCAAAGCGTTCTAGTAAGCCATCCAGAAGACCATCATAAATTAGTTTCCCCTGATGAATTAACAATACGCGATCGCACAATGCGGTAATATCTGCCATATAGTGGCTAGTAAGTAAGATTGTCGCTTCATAGCGTTGATTATAAGATTGAAGAAACTCTCTTACTGCCACTTGGGCATTGACATCTAAACCTAAAGTCGGTTCATCAAGAAATAACACTGGAGGATGATGCAGTAATGCCGCCAGTAACTCAGCTTTCATTCTCTCTCCTAAAGAGAGTTTTCGCACAGGTTGATTGAGCTTATGTTCAATATCTAACATGGTTGCTAATTCTGCTAACCGCGACTTAAAAATTTTGTCAGGAATGTTATAGACAGCAGCATTGATGCGTAAGGAGTCTAAAGCAGGTAAATCCCACAATAGTTGCTGTTTTTGCCCCATCACGAGACTAGTTTTATGTAAAAACTGCGGTTGACGGCGAAAAGGAACATAGCCCGCAACTTTTACTTCCCCAGTGGAAGGATGTATCAGACCTGTGAGCATTTTTAAAGTAGTTGTTTTGCCTGCACCGTTGGCACCTAAAAACCCAACCACTTCTCCTGGTTGAATCTGAAACGATACGTTTTGAACTGCCTTTATTTCACGATACGTTCGGCGGAAAAAGTGAGTTAAGGTTCCTTTTAATCCAGGCTTTTTAATAGCTACAGGATAGATTTTACTCAGATTATTAACAGCAATGATAGACACAATAAATGGATGAGGAATGTGAGATAAGTAAATAAAAATTAGCCTGCATTATAAACAGGGTAATCGCATCAAAATCTGAGAATGCTTAAATAGCAAGAGTTTTCAGTTTTTATACTTTTATGTACTGATTGCTGAAAGCTTTATCTTGTATAAACTTGAAAAATTAGGTGTGATTACCCTGGCATTATAAATTAGAGCTTTATAATAATTATCTGGTTTGACAGCCCATTAATTAAACATTATTTAGTTACAGGTGGTTAAACGATGAAGCTTACCGTCTACGCGGTAAAACTCAAAGTTAGAATTAGACTTAAAAGTTTCTGCGGATAAAAGATTTTCAGCTGTAGATGAAACAGACTGTCTTTGGGGTTTAGGTTCTTGCACCACAGTCAACAATTGATTAAAACCATGAAAATTGAGATTAACCTGCTCAAAAGCGATCGCTTGTGGGTGAGAACAATATTTAGATAGAGAAGATTCTACTGATACTAATTGACCATTACGTTTAATGGTTAAAATAGCTTCTCCTGGGTTGAGAGTAGATGACTGGGAGGTCGCAGCAAATGGCAGAATAACTAAATAAGAGACATTACCATTTTTAGCTTGAAAACCTCGATAGTTGTCTAGAGGTTCAGCAGTCATAAAAATTGAGTTTAAGGGAGCAGTATTTCCGTTTTGGCGATCGCTTTGTTTAGCTTCTCCTGAATAGAAGTAGACATCGTCTTTTTGACAAATATTAATATAAAAGCTAGCTGTTTCAAAAGCGTAAACTTCTTCATACTCAGCATTAATCTGCTGACAGGTATGCCAATCGGATGAAATGACAAAGCTATAGTCTGGATCTGAAGTAGCAGAAACATTAGTTTCTTTTGCCAGATTAACCGCTATCATCATTATTCCCACAGCAGCATATTTTAACTTCAGCCGATTATCTAATTTTTTGACCATAGGGCTTATAGCAGTTGTGTAGCTTTTATGATTGAATTACTTATTTAATCTTTAGTTATTTTTTTACCCAGCTACTGTCTTAGAATGGTTTGACACGCACCAGTTTGATTCAAGTAAGATGCGGTTAACCGTATTTTACTTGGGTTGATTTACTATCCTAAAATAAATAAAGATCATTCAAATAATTAATATAGATAGTTACTAAAGATTTAACAGTCTAGTTCATAAATATAAAGAGGTTGTGCAAAGATATTATGAGTTTTTTTGATTCTCAGGTAGTTCAAGAAGAAGCCAAAAAGCTGTTTGAAGATTATCAATCTTTGATGAAGCTAGGCAGTGAGTACGGGAAGTTTGACCGTGAAGGGAAAAAAATGTTCATCGATCAAATGGAACAGCTAATGGAACGCTATCGCATTTTCATGAAGCGCTTTGAGCTGTCTGAAGATTTCATGGCGCAGATGACTGTGCAACAACTTAAAACTCAGCTTAATCAATTTGGCATGACTCCGCAACAAATGTTTGATCAAATGGAGTTGACTCTCAAAAGAATGAAATCGGAAATTCAACCCTAATTCTTGATTAATTGTCAAATAAATTGAATTCAGTAAATTCAGTAATTTTTGCTCTGTCTTGTTCATTAGCTCTCACTCAATTAAGCTGTCAGTCCAGATATAATTCCCAACGACTATGGTCGAGCAAAATTAGAGGCTGCGGGAAAATATTTTACTGGTTCGTTTTTCAACGCCTTGAGCATAAATGAGCGCCATACGGGAGCAGCAAAGTCACCTCCTGTAATACCCTTGCCCATGCTTTGATAATTATCATTACCAACCCATACTGCTGTGGCTAGCTGAGGAACATAGCCGACAAACCAAACATCACGCTCAGAAGATGTTGTTCCTGTCTTACCTGCGGCGGGGCGATTGATATTGGCTTTTTGACCAGTTCCCCCTGACTGCAAGACTCCCTTCATCATTGTGTTTAAGCTAGCCGTTGCCCAAGGATCGAGTATTTGTTGTGGGTTGGGAGTATTATCAAGCAAAATGTTACCCTTGCTATCAGTTACCTGTAAAATCACGGTGGTTTTCTCATGCCATCCATTACTGGCAAAAGTAGCAAAAGCTCCCGCCATTTCTAAAGGAGTTACCCCAATTGAACCCAGTGGTAGGGAAATTACAGGCTGCATCGGACTTTCTATACCCAACATGCGACAAACTTTGATTACTTCTTCTAATCCAACAGCCTTACCCAGCTTGACCGCAGGAATATTGCGGGATTGAATCAAAGAAGTGGCTAATGACATCTTGCCTTTAAAATCTGTTTTTCCGCCGTAGTTTTGTGGTTTGTAGACTCCTCCTGGAATTGGATAAGATATGGGAGCATCATCAATAATCGTACTGGGACTGAATTTACCGTTGGCTAAAGCAGTATAGTAAACAAAAGGTTTAAAAGAAGATCCTGGTTGGCGACGAGATTGTACCGCGCGATTAAATTGGCTGGATTTATAATCGACACCTCCTACTAAGGCTTTAACAAAGTGAGTACGGGGATCAACCGCAGCTAATGCCACCTGATCTGCTCTGAGTCCTGAGCGACGCAGCAAACTATGGCTCTCTCTAATTGATTCTTCTGCCATTCTTTGAAAGTCTTGATCGATGGTTGTCTGCACTCTAATGCCACCACGTAAGACTTTTTCCTTGCCAAATCGCTCTTCCAACTCTTTAGTTACCGCTTCAGTAATAAAAGGAGACTTACTCCTGCGCCAAGCAGTGGGCTTACCAACTAGCAAGGGAGCTTTAAGTGCAGCCTGCTCTTCTTCTGGGGTAATCCAATTTAAAGTACGCATTCGAGCTAAAACTGATGCCTGTCTTTTCTTGGTATTGCCATAGTTGAGAAATGGACTATATTGTTCAGGAGCTTGAATTAGTCCTGCCAATACCGCAGCCTCAGCTAAATTTAATTCACTGGCACTCTTATTAAAGTAACTTTCTGCCGCCGTTTGAATACCATAGTTGTTATGACCCCAATAAATATTATTGAGATACATCTCTAGAATTTGGTCTTTGTCAAAAACCTGTTCAACCCTAACCGCCAGAATTGCTTCAGCTAATTTTCGACTAAAAGTACGTTCCCGAGTTAGAAAGAGATTTTTAACCAGTTGCATGGTTAAGGTAGATGCACCTTCTGATACGCCGCCTTTTTTATAATTTGCTACAGCAGCACGACCAACACTGTAGGGATTTAATCCTTGGTGTCGATAAAAATTACTGTCTTCAATCGCTACTACTGCCAGCTTTAATTCTGGTGCAATTTGGTCAATGGTGGCAATTTCTCGGTTAGCTTCACCGTGTAGGCTCGTCAACAGCTTGCCTTTTATATCATATACATAGCTAGTTTCTGCGGGAATGTAGTTTCGCAGAACTCTTACATCTGGCAGGTTACGAAAACTAAATGCTAAACCAACCAATCCTCCTGCGGCGACAGCACTAGTAATCATCGTAATTCCCAACATCGTACCTCCAGCAGCTTTTGCCACTCCTGTAAGAAATGACGTGGCAATATTCTGTGTGTTTCGCGATTCTGATTTTTCTAGAATAATTTCAGAAGACACGGTATTTTTTCCTCCAGAGAGCATTACAAGAAAGCGCCTTGATATTAGGCGTAGCTTAACCAAAAGTTTAGTGAAATTAAATCATAACTTGAGCCTAGTAGTTGATGAGGACAATTTATTAAACCGCATCTAGTTTGAAATCAATAGTTTTTAAGATGAGAGGTCGTAGGTAGTAGATAAGAGTTTTTTTAATACTATTTCTTGTTTATTAAAACTCCTTTCGTTCTTTGGACGGAGTTTAATTAATAGAAGTCATAGCAGTGAATGGTTAGGGGAGTTGTAAATCTGTATATCCAATCGCGTTAGACAGGATTTTTCGTTTGACATCAATATTTATCTGACTGTTCAAATTCGTGATAATAAAAATTTTCTTATTGTTTGCCTTATTACATAGGATTGCTTGGTTTGCTTAGTTAGGGTTTAATCTTGATCGACAATTGTAGCAATCCTCAAAAATGCTAGACAAAAAAAACCTCGGCTGACGAAGTCGACGCAGCATTGGGACGCTGAGTCCCGATGAACGTTGACGAACCGAGGAATCTAAATTCAGGAGAAATTAACGTTGACCAAAGGCAACTTCAGTAGCAAAATAGCAAGCTATTGCTCGATGACTATGAGAATCAACATCTTTAAATTATGTAAATAAATGTAACAAAAAATTTATATATTAACAAGGTAGAGCTAAATATAAATCGATATAGACACGCAAATAGGTAAACTACTACTACTTAATAAACTATTTCAGGGCAGCCGATGATTATTGCAATTACCGCTTTAAAGGGAGGAGTGGGTAAAACTACAACCGCAGTCCACTTGGCTGCATATTTTCAAACCCTCGCTCCGACATTATTGATAGATGCGGATAAAAATCGTTCAGCTTTGGTTTGGTCAAAAGAAGATCAGTTACCCTTCTATGTGGCTTCTCAAGCAGGTGCCCCTGGACTAATCAAGAAGTTTACTCATATTATTATCGACACCCAAGCAAGACCAGAACCCGAAGAGTTAGAAGATTTGGCTGCTGGTAGTGATATGTTGATTTTGCCCACTACTCCAAATCACTTGGACTTAGATACTACTGTCAAGGCGGTAGAGTTGCTGAGAAATCTCAATGCTGATGCTAACTATAAAGTTTTGCTAACAAAGGTAGATTCAAGAACCAAAAATGCCAAAGATGCTCAGGAATTTTTAGCAGAGGCACAGTTGCCATTATTTAAAACCGAAATTCCCCTGTTAGTTGCTTTTCAGAGATCGCCAAGTCGAGGAGTAGTAGTCAAGGATTATCCTGACCGCCGAGCTAAGATTGGTTGGTATAGATATATGGATGTGGGCAAAGAAATTATGTCTTGAGCAAACTTCAGAGATTACTGCCTGGTTTTATGGCGAAATAACCTCTGAAGCTTACGTTTGTTAAAGATTAGAAACAGCTATTAGAAAAATAATAGCAGTGCCGATTTATTTTCTTTCCCCTTGGCGCGGGAAATATCAAATAATTGATAATCGAAATTATGTTTCGAGCTAACTTCCAAAGAACTGGAGTTTATGATACGTCTGAAATTCGTCAACTGAATGGATTAAAATGGCGGTCTAGAAAATCTCCTGATTCTTTGACTTGGTATTGCTGTTTGAGTGTTTCGGAAGGTATTGTTTGTGTCGGAGATAGCGATTACGCTCCGCGTACGCCGAAGGCATCGTAATTTATATGGATTGGATTTTGAAACTGGAGCAGAATTGTGGAAATACCAATTAGAAGAAAAATTTTTCTCTGACCCAGTAATTTGTGAAGGGATTATTTATGTCAGTAGCCTTAAATTCAATGGAACGCTAATAGAGCAGTATCTTAGATCGGTAGATATTAAAAGTGGACAACAGTTGTGGCAGTTTAAACTAGAATTTCAACCATCATCTTTAATCTATGGTTCTGTACCTTCATCTCCTGTGGTATCGAAAGGAGTAGTTTATCTTGGAGGAACAGATGGTTATCTTTATGGTATTGATATTTCTTCGGCAGAATCCATATGGACTTTTAAAACCACCAAAAATATGCCGCTTACTCCACCCGCTTTTAAAAATGACGAGCGACCCCGCGCCGCCGACAGGCGCAAGACAAAGGCGATTCGGTTCGCCGCATGTACGCGCGAGTTTGACATTATTTGTGTTGCCAGTGGTGATGGGTATTTATATGCCATAGAACTGTCTACAGGACAACAAAAATGGAAATATGAGATTGGTGGTCTTAAACCTTTTTTCCCTTCTTTTCCAGCGATCGCTAATCAATCAGTTTACATTATTAGTAGTGATAATACTTTTACCTGAAAACATAATCTTAGAGCCGCAGTTTCTGATTGGTAAACTGGGACAAGAAATTTTGTCTCAACTAACAGGGGCTACATTTAGTACCGAGAAATTCCTAACTCCAGTAATTCACGCAGGTGCAATATACGTCGGCTGTAAAAACGGATATCTTTATGCTTTGCATTAAACAATAAATGGCGTTGCTGATTGAAAGTATCCCACAAGGAACGTGAAACTGACAAGTAACTTGTTTGTAGCTGTAAGCTGTAAGCTTTTTGATTAATTTGTTTGTTCATAAAAATTGCAGAATCATACCGAACTTCAGCAACGCCCAATAAATAAAGAGAGGTATCTCTAAAGTTACTACTAATCAGAAATAATGCTAGCTATAGATTGGGAAAAACAATTAATTAGCTATATAAATCCCTTGCGAGTTACACCATAAAGACTGCCTGGTAAAACTTAGAAAAGTTGCTCGTCTTTAATGTTGTGTCTTGCTCCAATACTAATCTAATTCGCGGTATTGCTGCCTATCAGAGCGATAATCATCATAAAAACTAGCGATAATTGCCATTAGCAGCCACCAGACAGTGTTGATTTGAGGACGATACCAAACTGTATCGACAAAACCATGAAATGCCAGACTGGCGGTAGCAGCGATCGCACCAATTAAATAAAGACCCCGTTGATTTTGGCTCTGGCGCAGACGACCTAACTGCCGCAGACCATGATTAAAGGTCACTGCCAATAGCCAGATAAAACAGCCCAATCCAAGATAACCCATTTCCACAAGATGCTCTAGATAAACAGAATAAGCACTCAAAGCAGGATAACGAGAATTCATGTAGCGGGGATAGATTTGATTGAAGGCATCGTTTCCTGGTCCAATGCCAATCACGGGGTAGTCTTTAATAATTCTAAAACAAGCTTCCCAAACGTTGATCCGAAAATTGTTGCTGCTATCTTCTCGACCAGCAAAAATACTTAGCAACCTAATCCTTAAAGGTTCCACAGAAATAAGCGCTACTAGTAATAATCCCCCCAAGCTACTAAAAACTAAAGGTAATAACCAAACCTGCCACCAGCGGGGTAAAAACTTTTGCCACCAATAGTAAAACAACAACAGCAGCACGCTAAATAACACCGCCATTGCTAACCAGGCACCCCGACTATCGGTAAAATATAAACAAGCAGAATTGATAATAAACATCATGGCGGCTAAACTTTTTTGAATCCAACCACGCCAGATAAATACCGCAGCTATACTCAAAGCGATCGCAGGTAATAAATAACCCCCTAGTAAATTGGGATTGCCTAGATAGCTATAAACTCTCGTGTCATTTGCCAAAGCAGAAGTGGGATCGTTCCAGGTTGCCAACTGCTGTACGCCAAAAAATTCCTGACGAACACCATAGCTACTAACAATTAGAGCCGTTAATAAAAAGCTAGTGATAATCCAGTTACATAGCTTAGTTGACCTCATGACTTGAGCTGCCAAACTAAACAGTGCTAAATACAGTGTTAAAGTTATCCAACCATTAAATGCCGCTGCTTTAACAGGAGAAAAAGCTGTTGCGATCGTGGCAATACACCAGTACAAAAAAACTAAAAAATGTACAGGGGTAATTACAATTTTCTTCGATGCTGTTACCGTATTTAAGATCCAGAAACAAGCCACTGCAATTAGCAATACTCCAATCAAAGAAGTCTCAACATAGGGAGCCAAAAGAAATAAGACGCTAATTATGCCAGTTGCGATCGCGTTACTCCACTGAAACAACCAACTGCCACCTCGCCAACTCGATAACCAGCCAGCAAATCGATGGAGATAGCTACCTTGCTGCCACTGAGCAAAATGTGGCTTTGAAAGCATGAAAGTGTACCAAGCCGATTTCATGGATAAGATAATTTAGTTCTAAATTTTACGAAGCCAACAGTACCCTGTAGTTTTACGACAGGGTACTATTGACCTTTAATATCCTAAGTTACCTTCAATAGCAAATCAGATCATGGTCTAATTTATATCTAGTTTGGGAAAAATAATTAATTAGGTGTAATCATTAGCCAAGACAATTTCATTATCTGGCAAACATGATTGTATTTTAAATAAGACGTCTAGTGTGAATTAAGATTGTCCTTTAAATAGCCTAAATCGAACAGGAAATAAAGCTTTTATAGTTTTAAGCAGCCGAATAAAGACTTAATTTTCTTGAAATAGCCTTAAAAAATTAGCTTTCACGAAGTCAGAGGAAGC
>JBCDDK010000059.1:0-39317 GCA_039180345.1 Cyanobacteria bacterium P01_G01_bin.39
ATCAATCATGGTCAAACATGTTTTTATCAACAGAAATATATTTATATTAATTTTCTTAAAAATTACGGCTTTTAATTAATTAGCGGCTATAATCTTTAACCAAAATAATAAGAACTTCAGTACATAAATTTAATTTAGTTTAAACTTAAAGAGTAAAGACTTAGACAAAGCCATTGTTAACAGTTTTTTAATATTTATTCAGAATTTTTAAATCCGCATAACATAGCGCAGTAACTCATAAATAAACCGCAGTTGGCGATAATTTATTGATCTTAGAAGGTAAAATTTAATAGTATTGCGGTTTATTAGGTAAGCAATGGCATCATTACCCCAACATCGACCAAGAAAGCTATCTCTTGGTCCATTAGAAGCTGAAATATTAGATATAGTCTGGAATTTAAAGATAGCTACTGTTAAAAATGTCCATGACCGCATTCTGCAAGATCCTGAGCGAGAATTAGCCTATACCTCTGTAACGACGGTGTTACAGCGATTAACGCAAAAAGGCTGGTTAAAATGTAGTAGAAAAGGTCGAGCTTTTTCTTGGCAGGCTTTAATCTCGCGCGAGCAAGCTCAGGCACTTAATTCCTATGAAAAGCTCAATGGATTTCTTGCCATCAGCAATCCTGATGTGGTGGCATCTTTCGCAGATAGTCTAGATACTGCTAGTCTAGAACAAATAGAAGCGATCGCAAATCGCCTCAACAGCATTCGTCGTCAGAGGAAGGAATCAAAATAGTGCATTTATTAGCAATGCTAACTATTACTGCGTTAGCGGTAATTATCCGCTACCAACCAATGTCTTCATCCCCAAAATGGTCGCCACGTTGGTATCGAACCTTATTTCTGTTCTTATTTCCAGCCTTATTGCTATTTTCTACCGCCAGCACCATACTCTATATGGGTTGTCATGGACAAATGTTAGGTATTAGAGCAGGTAGTTTGGGCTGTGTTATCTCAGGGACTTTGATTGCCTCTGCTGTAGGCTCTTTATTAAAATTAGCCTATTCCTGTAATCATGCTCTACGCCAGTTAGACAATCTAGAGCAGCAAACCATAGGTTCAACTACTGCCAGAATTTTAGCTACTGATTTTCCCTACAGCGCGCAGATGGGATTTTGGCAGTCAGAATTGATTGTCAGTCAGGGGTTATTAGATGTTTTGGATCAAGAGCATCTAGAGGCAGTAATGGCACATGAACAAGCACATTTGTTCTATCGCGATACTTTTTGGTTTTTCTGGTTGGGCTGGGTACGTTCTTTTAGCTTCTGGTTGCCTAACACCGAGATTTTATGGCAAGAACTATTGCTGTTGAGAGAGTTAAGGGCAGATCGTAAAGCGGCAGCATCCGTTGATTTTCTCTTGCTGGCAGAATCTTTATTAACCGTCGCCAAAGCACCTTTAGAATCTACTTCAGTTTGGTGTGTTAGTCTGAATGACTCTGCGATTGGAGATCGCCTTAACGAAAGAATAGACTGTTTATTAGAACAGAAAAAACCCGTTGCCGCGATTAAATGGCATCGCTGGAGTTGGATTTATTTATTGTTTTTACCTTTATTGACTATTCCTTTACATTACTAAAAGAGATAACTTAATAACGGCACTATGTGTTGACTATTGGGCAACATGTGTCATAATTATAGTAACAATACCCCCCACGCCTAGCACTGAAGCGCACCCAGGGGGGTTACTCTTTTTTAGCAATTCTTGGCGAAGTTTAAAAAGTTACATCTCACATTAGATCAACAGCTAACATTATTGAAAGAGCGCGGTTTGATTGTTGCCAATCACGAGCAAGCGAAACATTATTTAGGACATCTGAATTATTATCGATTATCAGGCTACTGGTTTCCTTTTAAGCAAAGCCCAACCGTAAATCAATTTCGTCCAAATATCTCTTTTGAAGAAGTTCTCAATCTTTACATCTTTGATCGGGAACTTCGTTTACTAGTAATAGATGCCATAGAACGTATTGAAGTATCTGTGCGTTCAAAATGGGCATATTTCTTTTGCGAAAAATATGGAGCGCATGCTCACTTAGATAGTAGTTTGTTCAACAACACTCCGAGGCATCAAAAATCAATTAATACGCTGAAAAAAAGCGTACTTAAGAGTAAAGAACCTTTTATCAGACATCTAGATGATAACTATGATGAAGCCTTACCTCCTCTATGGGCATTGGTTGAAATTATGACTTTCGGACAGCTTTCACATTGGTTCGGAATGTTAAAGCGCCGTTCAGACAAAAATGATGTAGCACACGCCTACGATATGGATGAAAAAAACTTTGTTTCTATTCTGCACCATCTAACAGTAGTAAGAAATAAGTGCGCTCATCACAGCAGATTATGGAATTGCGAGTTTACAGTCATTCCTAAACTTCCTCGTGATCGCCCTGCTATCGTTGCCAAGAGCTTGAATCGAGATCGGGAACGAAAAATATACAACACCCTCATTATTATAATCCACCTACTGAATACAATAAGTCCTGGTCATCATTGGAAGAACAGCTTGCTCGGCTTAGCTGATAACCACAGGATCGATATGAGTAAGATGGGATTTCCAGGCAATTTTAAAAGTTTACCTATATGGCAAAGATAGGAGTGTTCAAATATTCAGACAGGCGAATTTTTGTCTGTTTGCGTACTCAATCTCGCGCAAAGAGATTGCAAAGATGACCTAATCCAAATTTCGGTTGCTATATGTAAGCACTAGTAAAAAGTTCACATAAGTAAAGATTTTAATCTACCTGATAGTAAGATTTTTGCTTATCCCGAATTCACTCTAGACCATTAATAGAAACAACTTGATCGCTCCTTTGACTCCTTCGTTAACGATAGTTTTAGCCGAATTATCACTAATGAATTTTCCTAACTGAATTAACTTATCTTTGAGTTTGCGATCGCTTTTAGTTTTGGTAGCCAACTCTTTAGCCGCCTGTTGTTGAGCAGTTTCTAAAGTGACACTATTAGTTTTTTGTAGTTGGTCTAATAGTTGTTGTATCTCCGCTGCTACTTGGGTCAAGTCTTGTTGACCAGCTTCGTTAATTTCTGCTGTAATCTTGGCATTATCTTTGATATCACCTTCGTTGTGAACAATTCCTGCTTTTTCTGTGTTGTAAGTATTTCCAGATGCCATATTAGGTTTGTTATCGTTAATGATATTAATAATTGGGTTAATGTTTGACATAGTTTTAACCACTTCAATTAACTCAGATTTTTCTTGGCGATAGGCTTTAATCAGTTCCTCATTCTTCTCATGAATTACTTCATCTTTAGCCTGTAGCTGTTTCTGATAACTAGCTTCAATAACCTTTAGCTTTGCTTCGTATTCCTGTTCAATATATTTTGCGATCTCTGCCTTATTAGCTTCCTCTGGCACTTCCAAACGAACTACAAAAGCACCACCAGATTTCTTGTCTATCGCTTGAATAGATAAATCTTGGCTCTTTACTTCAGCTTGTAATTGCTGAAAGGATTCTAAGAATGCCGTCCATTCAATACCTTCGGAAAATATCAGATCGACGGTTTCTAAAGCTTTTTGGAATAGTTGGGTAAATTCTCCTGGAGCAAATATTTTATCAGGATCGTGGGGACAGCGATTGCTAAATATAAATCTTTTTTCTTCTTCAGAATAATTTCTCTTCAAATAAATATAGTCACACTTCACATTTTTGAGATTAGTTTGACTATTGATATTCCAATCTTCGATACAAGCACCTGTAAGGATTGCACCCTGAAAATTAGTTGATAACGCTTGCATTCTTATAAGTGCAGCCTCAGTAAGATTGGTATTACTAAGAGTCGGCACCATTGAGGTCGGCACCATTGAGGTCGGCACCATTGAGGTCGGCACCATTGAGGTCGGCACCATTGAGGTTGGCTTTATAAAAGTCAGCATCATAGAGGTCGGGTTTTATATCAGGATTTTCTTTGCGCCACTGATTCCAAACCTCTACCCCTTCTCGAAGAATTTCAAGATGATTTTCGTCTGCCATTGACTACAGTAAAAATGGGTTATGAAGACAGGGACTACTAAACTGGGGAAAGTTAGTAACTCCTTTGTATTTATTGTAGGGTAAAAGGTTTTTTAGGTAGGAGGTAGTAGGTTTTGAGTAACAAGTAACAAACAACAAAATAAGGAAAGAATTAAGCAAGAAGAGGATTAGATATAGGCTTGACGTTTTTTTATATCCTATTGAATGTTAGAAAGAGTAGAATAAATACAACAGCCACTCCCGAACGTTGTGCATAACAATGGTTGATCCCGTTTATACAAAACCTTCATCTTTAATTGGTAGCATCAAACTAGAACAGGTAGAGCGACATACCCTATTCAAATTTACCGACGATTTACAACTGCGGATGGAGCAATTACTCTCAAACAAAAAAGCCGACAAGATCACCCCAGATGAATTAGCCGAACTCGAAGCCATAGGCGAACTTGACCAAATTTTTACCCACATCAGCGCTATGCTGGTCGCTAATAAATGACCGTTGACAGAGAATTAATTAGTCAATATTAAATAATCAAATAAATGACAAAGTTCCATCTCCTGCGACTACCTTCCCAATTTGAGCTGCGTTAATATTCTCAGATTTAAACCAATCTAAAGCTGATTCAGCTTGCTGATGAGGCACTATTACTACAAAGCCAATCCCCATGTTAAAAGTGTCAAACATTGCTGATTGAGCTATGTTACCCGCCTCCGCTAGCCAACGAAAAATAGGAGGTACACTCCAGCTATCAAGCTTAATCTCAATTGATTGCTCTTTGCTTAAACAACGAGGTAGATTTTCTGGTAAACCTCCCCCAGTGATATGCGCCATACTATGAATTGATAGTTCGGTTGCCAGCAATTTTAAAATAGGTTTGACGTAGATTTGAGTCGGCGTAATCAACTCTTCACCCAAACTCTTGCCGTTAAGCATTTCTGGAGTATCTGACCAAGCATAACCTCCTGACTCAATAATCTTCCTGACCAAGCTAAAACCATTGCTGTGAACTCCAGCACTGGGTAATCCAATCGCTACATCGCCAATTTCGACTTGAGAACCATCTAGCAGCTTACTTTTTTCCACTACCCCGACACAAAAGCCTGCCAGGTCATATTCCCCTAATTGATAGAAGCCTGGCATTTCTGCTGTTTCTCCTCCTAACAAAGCACAGCCACTAAGACGGCATCCTTGGGCAATTCCCGCTACTACTTCGGCTAACTGTTGCGAGTTCAATTTACCTGTAGCTAAATAATCTAAAAAGAACAGTGGTTCGGCACCAGAAGTCAAAATATCATTAACGCACATTGCCACTAAATCAATTCCTACCATATCGTGACGATTTAGTTCTTGGGCAATTTTTAATTTAGTTCCTACACCATCGGTTCCTGAAACTAGTACAGGTGACTTATAGCCTGTCGGCATCTCAAAGTAACCACCAAATCCCCCTAATCCACCTAAAACTCCTGGTCGGTTAGTACTTTCAACATCTTGACGAATTTGGTTGACAAAAGAACGTCCTGCTTCAACATCAACTCCAGCGTCTTTGTAGTCCATATGTATTGTATGAGTATTTATGCCTAATAACAAATAACTACTAGCGGTAGTTTAAAAATTTTACGGGAAAATCCGTTTGATTTAGCCTTATTTATTGCTAATTGCGATCGCCATTTATTCCTATCAGGTCAAAGCTATTCGGCTTTTCTGACCCAGAACAGTCAATAAATTATTTCTTAGTCATTGTACTGAGTTTCTGACCCCAAAAGTGACAATGCTTAATTTTGTGGTTGTTTTATTCGCGAAAACTTTACGCTTTGGTAGTAAAAATTTAGGTGTTTGCTCAATTTACCAGTAAGTAAATAAATCCTAAGATTGATTCAATTATAAAAAACTTGTGTTACCGAAATTCTCTTAATATAATTCAACTATAGGTGTGACGAGATGATTATTAATTTTTTGCCTAATTTTAAACTTACTACTTTAACTGCTCTAGTAGCTTTATTTAATGTCGGCTTATGTGCCTCTATCGCTGAAGCCAAGACTTTAAACTTAAATCAAACTTTAAACTCAAACTCACGATTAGCTCCTAGTTTGGCACAACAGAATCGACAAACAGATTCACCTATAAAACGTTTTAATCAACAAAGTTTGCCAACTTTAATTGCCAGCTCTTTTCAAGGACAAGCTTCTTGGTATGGACCCAAATTTCATGGTCGCCTGACTGCTAACGGCGAAAGATTTAACCAAAATGCCATGACTGCTGCTCATCCAAGCTTAAGGTTTGGCACTAGAGTTAAAGTAACCAATCTCAATAATGGTCGTTCAGTTGTCGTTAGAATCAATGATCGAGGACCTTTTGTCGGCGGTAGAGTAATTGATGTTTCAGCGGCAGCGGCTCGCTCTCTGAACATGATTCAATCAGGAGTAGCGCCAGTTCAGGTAACTATTCTGGGTCGATAGATCTAGAAAGCGTCATGTCTAGTAAGTGATGCACTATGATAATATTTGCGATCTCAGCTATCTCAACAGTTAAAAATTAGTCGCTGATCATCATGGTGCTTCTGCTACGAACAATTGACCAATTACGCTCTCATTTAGAGTTTAAACGCTCAACAACTCAGATAAACCTGGGGTTAGTACCAACGATGGGAGCGTTGCACCAAGGACATTTAAGTTTAATTAAACAAGCGATCGCCGATAACGATGTTGTGGTAGTTAGCATTTTTGTTAATCCATTGCAGTTTGCACCTACAGAAGATCTGCAAGATTATCCGCGTCAGCTAGAGCAAGATGTAGAACTTTGTCGTAGCTTGGGGGTAGATTTGGTGTTTGCCCCCCAGCCTGAAGCAATTAATGTCACAGGAGATACTCAAGCTTTAGAGCAAACAACTACAGTGATGCCCCCGTCGGATATGACTGAAGTATTATGCAGCAAATACCGTCCTGGTCACTTTATCGGAGTTGCCACCATTGTCACCAAGTTATTAAATATTATTCAGCCAACAAGAGCTTACTTCGGACAAAAAGACGCTCAACAGTTAGCAATTATTCGGCGCTTAGTTACGGATTTAAACCTGCCTGTAGAAATTGTATCTTGTCCTATTATTCGCGAAGTTTCAGGATTAGCTTTAAGTTCTCGCAACCAGTATTTATCTGAGATTGAAAAAGGGCAAGCCGCTCAAATCTTTCGTGGCTTGCAACAGGCGAAACTAGCTTTTGAGGCAGGAGAATCGAACAGTGCGACTTTAATTAACCTGGTAAAGCAAGTACTAACCGCCACAGAACAAGTTAAAATTCAGTACGTTGAGCTAGTCGATCCTGTTAGTCTGCATCCAATCAAACAAATAAAACATGCTGGGCTATTAGCGATCGCTGCTTATGTTGGTTCTACCCGCTTAATTGATAATATTGTGTTGCAAAAACATCAGCCCATAGTTGCTATTGATGGTCCTGCTGGGGCAGGAAAGTCTACCGTTACCCGTCGTCTGGCACATCAGTTAGGCTTGCTCTATTTAGATACAGGTGCAATGTATCGCGCTGTCACCTGGTTGGTAATGGAGTCTGGTATTAACCTTAAAGATGAACAGGCGATCGCTAATTTGCTCCAGGATCTAGATTTAAAATTAACTTCACCTAATGCTGCTGAACTGCCTACAGTAGTTCATGTTAACGGTCAAGAAGTGACCCAAGCAATTCGTACCCTAGAAGTTACTAAAAACGTATCGGCGATCGCTGCTCAGGCTGAGGTAAGAGCCAAGCTAGTTGCTATGCAGCAGCAATGGGGAGAGAAAGGGGGATTGATTGCCGAAGGGCGAGATATTGGCACTAATGTCTTTCCTAATGCCGAATTAAAGATTTTTTTAACTGCTTCTGCTGCGGAAAGAGCAAGAAGACGCTGGCAAGACCTAAAAAATCAGGGACGAGATGATATTGATTTAAAACAGCTAGAGCAAGACATTGAGCAACGGGATCGACAGGATAGCAATCGAGCGATCGCGCCGTTGAAAAAAGCAGATGATGCTATTGAAATAATTACCGACAATCTTTCTATTGACCAAGTAATAGCTAAAATTGCTGAACTATATCAACAGGTTAATTGAATTCGTGGACTTTTAGCATAAATCACTCTCAATTACTTTACTCGAAGGCAACCAGGTTTAACTAGACGACAAGAGATTGCTATCTAATCGCTTTTTTCTCACCAAAAACTTATTTGATATAATTCTAATTAGATAAAAATCTAATTAATATGACTCAACTTAATTTTGATAGATTACTAAGTTTTTTCAAAGTATTAGGCAATGAAAACCGCCTTAAGCTAGTAGGAATTCTTTCTCAGACAGAATGTAGTGTCGAAGATTTAGCGGCACGTCTACAGTTAAAGGAACCAACAGTTTCTCATCATCTAAACAAACTGAAAGAACTTGATTTAGTGACAATGCGATCGCTGGGGAATACTCATCTTTACCAGCTAAACTTAGATACTTTAAAAAAACTAAACAATGATTTGTTTAGTCCCGAACAGATGGCTAGCTGGACACAGGACATACCGACGTCAGCCTGGTCAGAAAAAGTATTACAGAATTACTTAGATGGCGATCGCTTAAAAGAGATTCCCGCTTCTCGCAAAAAGCGCCTGGTAATATTGGTATGGTTAATCAATAAATTTGAGCTAGAAAGAACTTATACCGAATCAGAGGTCAATCAGATTTTGAGTAATTATCATCCTGATTATGCTACTTTACGCCGAGAATTTATCAGTTATCGACTAATGAAGCGAGATCGAGGAATCTATCAGCGGTTGAATGATAATGATTGGCAGAATGAAACCGAAATAGCACAGCGAATACCAACTATCCCTAAAAGATATACTCGTTGAAGCAATTGTAATTTTGAGCCAATCAACAATTTGATTAACTCAAAACAATGTAATAAATCCTGATTCAGTAATCAGTAATTATTTTTTGACTTCTAAACAAAATCTATACTGCTAGAGTTTGTTTTCATGGACTTTAGTTCCTTCTAAAACCTCTGGCCAGTTTTCATCGCCCAAAGCAATATTGCCTGGTATATCTTCAGCCCATTGTTGCTGAACTCCAGGACTATAGTTTAAATAAAGTTTATCATCGACGATTTTCCATGACTCTGGATCAATAGAAGCCAAGTTACCTTCACTTACTGCCTTAGCACAGTAACCACCGTATTGTGGTGCATACTGTTCAGGATTAGCAGCAAAAAGGTCTAAATTCTCTTGGCTGGAAAATCTCCAAGTAGCACCGTTCCACTCATGCTCAAACTCGCTGCTTCCTATAACAGCTTTGCTCTCTGTAAAGTAGGCTACAGGATCGGCACCACGAATTGCTAAACCACTGAAAGATTCAGTATAGATAGGAGGAGCAACCTCAGCCTCCTGATCGACCACGTCGGTCGTAGCGTTATTAGCATCATTTTGACTACTGGTATCAGAATTACAGCCAGTAATAGCTGCTACAAACCCCAGAGTAAAAATAGAGGCGGTAAGCATAGTAACAAGATACTTAATCATAGTTGGTTAGATTCTCATTTCATTTGAGTAGCGAGCAATAAGCATTGATATTTTAGAGATCAAAAGTTTGCTTATTGTTGGCTCTATTTAACTTCGATTAAAAACAAGTTTGCTGAATTCTAGATTAAGAATGATTGAATCAACTCTTAAAAAGCATCTCAGACTATAGATTACAGCCAAAATGATAATTTATTTTGAATATAATTAAGGGATATTACTTTTATCTTTTACCTTACCTGGTTGACTTTGCTCGCCACTCAGCTAGGCGATCGCCACAAATAAAGCATGACGTTATTATCTCCACCTGACTTTGTAGTCGCGATGTGCAAATGAGATTAGATCAAGCGGTTGAATTGGTATTGTTTCTAGTATTGAGTTCTATTTAAAGGGGTAATACCAACCAGAAAGATATAACAGACAGCTCGTTTTCCCTTACTTTAATTAAGCCTTAATAAGGCATTTATCAAGGATTGGTATCTTTTGGGTGTCTTTGATTTTTGAAATTGAGAACGTCAATCAAAGACAAATAAAGAGAAAAAGCTTGATTAACAACCTTATACAAGACGACATATGTCTCTCAATATTCTTCTAGTTAACGACGACGGAATCGATGCAGACGGAATCGGGACTCTATTCGACGGTCTTGTCGCAGCTGGTAACGACGTGGCGGTTGTGGCACCAGACAGTCCACAGAGCGCCCAGGGCAGCACGTTGAGCGGGCTTGATGCTATAACCAGTTCCTTTACGATTGAAACATCCGAAGAATTCGGAGCCGATAGTTTTGCAGTTGATGCGGCAGTGGTGCCAACTGTTTTGACAGGACTTGAGTTAGTCGAACTCGGGGCGATCTTTCCAGGGGAGGAGGTCGACGTTGTCATTTCAGGTACGAACGAGGGCGAAAACATCGGCACGAGTAATAATATCTCAGGCACGGTTAACGGTGCGGTTGCCGCTTTGTTTGAAGGCTTACCAGCGATCGCAGTGTCGGCAGCCGACGATGAAAATCCTGAGCTTGCTTTCGAGCGTTCGGCTGGGTTCGTGGTCGAAGTGCTTGAGGAGCTTGATAGCTCGCGAGCCGAAGGCGCACCACTGCTGCCAGAAGGCATCGGTTTATCAATCAACGTACCCGAATCAGAGATCCTTGATGGCGTAGCAATTACCCTCATTGACGAAGAAGTCACAGCCACGTTTCCGATAGTTTTGGAGCCTGAGGCGACGGAGTTAGAGCCACCAGGGGCGCCTGGTACACCGACCGAATTCTTTGATGTTCCAGATGCTGAAGACCCAATCTTTCTAGGATCTGACTTTATCCCTGTCGAGGAATCCTCTGGCAACGCTATCTCAGAAGGCGCGCAGTTTCTGCTTGATCGGATCACCGTGTCGGCAATTGACGGCAACTGGTTCTCGTCAGAGGCTGACCGTGCAACCCTTGAGACTCGTCTGACTGACGTCTTCAACGATGAAGCTGATTCCGATGTGTCCCTCGATATCTTGCTGACCAACGATGACGGCTTCGATTCTCCTGGTCTGATCGCGCAAAGAGATGCGCTACTTGAGGCTGGTCATAACGTCACGGTTGTCGCGCCCCTGGTTGACCAGAGTTTTGAGGGTACGGCACTGACGATTTTTGGACCTTGGGCGGCTCAGGAGTTTACTCCTGGTAGTTTCGCCGTTAACGCGACACCAAACACGACGCTTTCCAGTGGGCTGGAAGTACTGCTACCAGAGGTATTGTCTGAGGATGCACCAGATCTTGTGGTATCGGGAATCGGTGCTGGTCCCAGTACTGGCATTGCAGCCAATACGTCGGCAACGATTGCGCCAGTGGTGACTTCTATCTTCGATAACGACATTCCTGCAATCGCTGTATCGGCAGAGCTTCCGCCTTCGTTCTCCGATACAGAGGGCGTATTTGAGAACGCGGCTAAGATCTCGACCGAGGTAATTGACTCGCTGCTGGAGACAGCGCCGAGTGACGGAGACTTCCTCACGGGGGATAGCGGTCTTAATATTAATGTCCCCCTTGCTGGCAGCCTCGAAGATGTTGCCTTCACCAAACTCGACGAAGCCACAGCCCTTGATGTGGGCGTTGAGCTGATTCCATTCCCAGGCAACACCGACACCTTTGGCTTTACATTCGAGGATTCTGTTCTTTCTGACGACCCCAACAGCGAGGGTTCCAACTTCCTTGCCGACAAGGTCACAATTACCCCCCTCGATGGCAACTACAATGCAGGCTTGGCGGACACTCTGACTATTGCCGATACATTGGGACTTGAGTTCGGCGCACCTACCGTATT
Source organism: Cyanobacteria bacterium P01_G01_bin.39 (assembly GCA_039180345.1). Classification (GTDB taxonomy): domain Bacteria; phylum Cyanobacteriota; class Cyanobacteriia; order Cyanobacteriales; family Xenococcaceae; genus Waterburya. The sequence goes on from JBCDDK010000059.1 coordinate 11,841, forward strand.
TGACGAGACATCGACGGGCATTGGCAGCAGTCTGCCTGGTGCGCCAAGTGCAACGAGTTGAAGAAGATATAAAGAGCTAAAAAGGCTAAGTTCTGTAGATCTGGACTAGCCTTTTCTCAGTCCTGAAAAGTAATTTAGTACCTGCTTTACTCGCCACTCAGCCAGGCGATCGCCATAAATAGAGTATGATGCCATTATCTTAAACTGACGAGCGACCCCGCGTCGACCCACAGGGCTTGCCGCATGTACGCGCTCGTCGTGACCTTCTAGTCGCGATTGGCAAATGAGATTAAATGCGAAGATTTAATCAGTGATGTTTTGATATAGTCCAATTTAAAGGAAGAATAAGAAGACAATAAATAATTTAATTCACATTAGGCGTAATATACAAATTATCGCCAGCCCAGATATGACATTCATAGTCGCAGTAAAAGGGCGGTCTAATCGTAAAATTGCCACCAACTTTGCCAAATAAACTGAGAATAATATTTTTTTGCTCTTCTAATTGATCATGAGGAGAAAAGTTAAAAACATGAAGTAGCTGCTGTGCCCTTAACTGCATGCTTGCCAATTCTGGATCGGTTGCTAAATACAGCTCGTTATTCAGCATTTTTGAGCGCTCAGTAGGTTCACGAAGTCAGAGGAAGCGGTGGTTGAGGACAAGTATTCATGGGTAAAGTGAAGTAAAAAGTAGAGCCAAATCCTACTTGAGATTCCACTCCAATTTTGCCACCATAACGCTTAACAATCTTGGTACAGATAGCGAGTCCGATTCCATGACCAGGATAGGCATCTCTTGAATGTAGACGTTGAAAAACCTCAAAAATTTGCCTATGGAATTCTGGAGCAATACCAATTCCATTATCGGCGATCGCAAATAGCCATTCTTGTCCTTGAGTGCTTGCTGAGATTTCAATTTTAGGAGTTGTCTCTGCACTATATTTGAGAGCATTTTCCAATAAATTTTGCCAAAGTTGCTGAAGTTCTTGGGGATTGACTAAAAGCTGGGGCAGTTTTTGAACGGTAATTGTGGCGTTAGTTTTAGCAATCTCTGACTGCAAATTTAGCTTAACCTTCTCTATGACCTGATTAAAATCTACCGTGACCCAAGTTTGTTCCGCCCTTCCCGCCCGAGAGTAAGCCAGTAATTCCTCGATTAAGGTTTGTATTCTAGAGCCACTATCGGCAATCCGAGATAGATACTGTTGAGCCTGATCGTCTAACTCTGCTTGATATTCCTGCGCCAATAGCTCAGTAAACATAGTAAGCGATCGCAGTGGTGCTTGGAGATCGTGAACCATAGAGGCAGTAATACTCGCCAATTCTGCTTCTTGATCTACTATTCCAGGTTCTTTCTTCTCTTGCTGACTGCTTGGTGTGGTCAGAATGCGATCGTTATTCATAGCAACTATTTTAATAGAGAAAATATTGAATGCTGCTCAATCTAGCTCAATTGAGTCATTAAAGAATTGTTCTCAGTGTAGTTAAATTTAATTCGATCTCACTCAGTAAAATAACTGATTTCAAATCTTCGCCATCACTGAACTTCATGTGCAAAGCGCCAAATTCACGAGTAATATCTCTTCCTTCAAAGCAAGGGTGATTAAAATCATTCAAAAATCTTAAAATCGATGTAAAGATTTTGTTTAAGCCTCATAAACCTCGATCAACAGTTGAATATGTAGATACTTACTATGAATTGTATAGAGATTTATTCAAAGAAGTAAGAGCCGATGAATCCTTGAAATATCTTCAGTTAGGATTAATCAGTTTATCTGACACATTTATTGATCAATCACCGCAGGCTTGTTTAAATCTTGCTGGCGATCGCATTATAGACTTGAACCGTTTTTTCTGGAGGATGTCCTATGATGATTCTCCCATCAGTACTAATGAAGATAGTTAACTTAATAAGTAGCGAGTAGATTCGACAAAGGCACAGCTTGCGGAGCAAACAAGCGTCACTAACAAAGGCTCTGTGCCGCATGTAACGCTCGAATCAGAGTACTTAGCCAAAAATTCAACTTGTAATGACCAACAAGACTAATTAAATCTTTAACCTGTGTTTGACAGAAGCAACTAGGGACAAAATTAGCGGTACCATGTTGTTGAACGGCGATCAATTTAGCATGAGAATATTACTAATAGATGACGACGAACAGCTAATGGAAGCTTTGGCAAATAAGCTCATTGAACAGCGTTATGCCGTAGATATAGCTAATACAGGTGAAATGGGCTGGGAGTTCATTCTTTTGTTTAGTTTTGATCTGGTGGTTCTAGACTGGATGTTACCCGATATTGATGGAATAGAACTTTGCCAACAAATTAGAACTGAAGGTTACACGATGCCAGTTCTACTTTTAACGGCTCGCGATCGCCAACATGATAAGGTTTCAGGTTTGGATGCGGGAGCAGATGATTATGTAGTCAAACCCTTCGATTTTGACGAACTTACTGCCAGAATACGGGCATTGTTGCGTCGTGAAATCAACGTGGCTTCACCTATTCTGAAGTGGCAGAATTTGAGCCTCAACCCCAAAACTCATGAAGTTTATCACCAGCAACAGCTTTTACCGTTGACTCCCAAAGAATACGGCATGATCGAGCTATTTATGCGCCATCCTCAACAAGTATTTAGTCCCGATGCAATTATCAATAATCTGTGGGCGGGGGAAGATCCCCCTGGAGGAGAAGCAGTTAGGACTCATATCAAGGGCTTGCGCCAGAAGTTGAAGGCTGTAGGTATGGCTAAGGATACGATCAAGACAGTTTATGGAGTAGGATATCGTCTTAAGTCTGATGATGATCTGACAAAAAGTGATAAATCTCAGGCTAACAATAGTAGTCATAGATCATCCCACGCACCTAAGAAAGCTGGTAAAGTCGTTGAAGATAAGGACATGAGCGCAGGGCATCCCCCCAGAACGCAGCAAAGCGATTCTGCTCTGCAAACAACAGATACATGCGGGCAAGACTTTTCTGCTATGACAGTTAGTCAACCAGAAAAATCGGCAGCTATTGACTCTCTCAACGCTAGCTCTACCGAACATGTGGACAAGTACATTGGGGCTAGCCCTTTATTGGCACGGCAGGGTACTGTTAACCAAATTTGGTTAAGATTTAAAGATCAGGCGTTTCAAAGATTAGCAGATTTAGAGAATTTGGTAGTAGCATCGTCAAAAAATAGCCTGACCAACGAACTATATCAACAAGCTCTAAGTTCTGCCCACAAGCTAGCAGGTTCTTTGGGTTGCTTTGGTTTCCCTGAGGGTTCGAGACTGGCGAAGCAAATTGAATTGTTGTTAACAGGTAATCCAGTAGAAAAAGTTGACATAGAGCAAATATTTAAACTGACGGCTTCTCTTAATACCGAACTACAACGTAAGCCTTTTGAAGAGACAGTAAAGGATGCTCTCAGCAAAAATATTTCAATCTTAATTGTTGATCGCAGTCACGACTTAGATCTAGATCGGCAGTTGATTATAGAAGCACATAATAGCGGGATGAAGACACAACTAGCTACAGATCTTACCCATGCCCAAACAATACTGGAAACGGAGTTAATTGACGCCCTTCTGCATAAAATAGTTTTTCCTGATGGTGAAGATTTAGAATTTCTCGACAAGCTACACCAATTAAAACCTAATTTACCTTTCGTGGCGATCGCCGAATCACCTCGATTATTAGATCGTTTACATTTTGCCAGCACAGGAGGAAGTTTGATTCTACAGTATCCAGTAGCACCAATGGCAGCAATTACAGCTATATCTGAGTTGTTAGCCAATTTGGGTAATACGGCAAAAGTGCTAATTATTGATGACGATCCTCAAGTATTACTATCCCTAGAAATGTCTCTCAAACCTTGGGGTTTTGAAGTAACTACTCTAGATCAACCTATCCAGTTTTGGTCAGTTCTTGAAAGCGTAGAGCCAGATATACTAGTGTTGGATATAGACATGCCCGAAATTAACGGCATCGAACTTTGTCAGATTTTACGGAGCGATCGCTATTGGCGGCACTTGCCCGTACTATTTTTAAGCGTACATCACGACGAACAAACTCAGAATCAAGCTTTCAAGATTGGTGCTGATGATTATGTCTGTAAACCCGTAACTGGCTCGGTACTAGCTAATCGACTTCTAAATCGTTTAAAACGCAGCAGAAGCTAAGAATTATAGTCATTATAATTAATTTACCTACCATCTCAGTAATTTGTTAGAGATATTAGGGATTAGGGATTAGGGATTAGGGAGAGATAATTAGTACATACTAACGGGATGGTTCTTATTAGGAATAACTATAAAATTTTTTCGATTAACAAATAACTAGATTCATTAGTCACAACTCAACCAGAATTAGAAACAAGGCGTTGCTAAATGGCGAATAATTTTGTGGTGAGTGAGAGAGAATTAATAATTTAAATTCGATCACTATTTCCATTGATTATTGGTTCTCTGCAACGCCCATATTTTTTGCCTAATTGGGTCGTTTGACTAACAATTTATTACCTGGTAGTTCTTCATTTAGATTTGCCAAACTTGTCTAAGAATCTTCAATATGAACATAAAGATTAGGTACTATTTGTCCTTTTCTCTCAAAACTCACCATTTGAGTTCGATTGATTTTGTAATTCTCATTTAATTCTTCTAAAGCAGTGTACAGTACTTCACCTGATTCATCTTTTTCGATGCTGGAATCTGGATTAAAAAAGCGACCATAATTAGGTTCTACTATTACTACCTTTGACTGGGTAATTGGTTTGATAAAGTAATCTCGTCCACTTTCACTTTGTTGAGTTAAATCGTGAGCGCTTAAGTTGGAAATGGTTATTTGCATCAAAACTACAGTAGCAATAGCAATGGGTGCAATGAGTCTTCTTAACATGGTTCTTTATTGGATGAATAATAAATATGACTGAAAAATTGCTAAGTTCAGCTCAATGCCTATATGCCATTAAGCTATCTCGACCAACACTTGCCAAACTCTTTTAGTTTTAGAAGTGTTGAATTCTATTGAGCAATGTTAAGTAGTGTAACAAAAAATCAATTACTAATGCGAGAATTAAAGTTAGATTGCAGATATTAAATGAACCATCGATATCTAGACTGGCATTCTCTCCAAATATAATACTTGCGAGGTTGATCAGAAATGAATTAGCACCACCGTTTGCTCAAACTAAGCCATCAGTATGGAAAATATTTAACTATTACGATACCGTGATAAATAAATGATAGTAGGCACTACAGAAGCAGCCCAAGTTTTAAATATATCTACCCCCAGACTGAGAGTATTGTTAATAGAGGGCAGAGTAGAGGGAGCTTATAAGACAGGAAGAATGTGGTTGATTCCTTTATTTAATGGAAAACCAATTATTCGCAGAGGTTCCAGGGGTCCTGCTCCCCGTTGGCGTAATCCGAGAAAACCTGCCAAAACTATTATTCACGTTAATAGTCATAGGATTAAAGCTAATAACAAGCATCAACAAACACAACCAGTAATCACCGTAAAAAACGGTAACACTAACCGATACGGATACGAAGTAGAAATACCAGGGGGATGTCGTGTGGTCTATCGTCCTGATCGCTCTATCTGCGGTGCCAAAGTTTGGATCGAAAGTCTCTATGAGGTTAAAGTGATTTAAGCATTCAATAATCAATCCAATGTGGACAGAGATTTCCCAAGCTATCACTAAAGCAACAGGACAACAATTTGCGATCGCCACTACTAATTCGGTTAGCGGTGGCTGTATTAATCAAGGTTATAAAGTCAGTAGTCAAGATACTACCTACTTTGTCAAGCTCAATAGCGCTTCTGAGGTAGAAATGTTTGCCGCTGAAGCTTTGGGGTTGCAGCAAATGTCCGCTACTCAAGCTATTACCGTCCCCAAGCCGATCTGTTGGGGAACCGCAGGTAGTTCTAGCTATATTGTCTTACAGTGGTTAAATTTAGGCGGTGGCAACAGTCAAAGCTGGAGGTCAATGGGTCAACAGTTGGCACAAATGCATCGCCAAGGAACAAGCCAAAATTTTGGTTGGTCACGTAATAACACAATTGGTTCTACATCTCAAATTAATACCTGGATGGATAACTGGGCAGATTTCTTTGCTCAACAGCGTATTGGTTATCAGTTAAAATTAGCCAAACGACGAGGTGGTAATTTTCCTGATACCAAAAAAATAGTTGAGGCTGTCAGAAATAAACTAGCAGATAGACAACCTCAACCCTCTTTAGTTCATGGAGATTTATGGTCAGGAAATGCGGCAATTGGCAGCGATGGCGCACCGATAATTTTTGATCCTGCTACCTATTATGGCGATCGCGAAATAGATATTGCCATGACGGAACTTTTTGGCGGTTTCGGCACAGCTTTCTATCAGGGTTATAACGAGGTTTGGCAACTAGATAGCGAATATCAACAGCGTAAGCAGATTTACAATCTGTATCACGTTCTGAATCACTTTAATCTTTTTGGTGGGGGATATGCAGCTCAAGCTCAAAGAACGATCAGCAGCATAATATCATAGGATTAGTTTCTGACGACACCAGGAGAACTAAGATGACCAATCATTGAACATTGAACATTGAGCATTAAACATTAAACTCACAAACATTTTGGTTCTCCTGCCTTTTCTCTTAAGGAGAGAAAGGTTTGGGAGAGTTTCAAGCATGTTTCCAAACCAGTGATAAATAAAATGACTACCACAGATCTCTGCTGTACATTAGCGCCCTATTTTCAGGTAGCTGAGGGCAAGATGCCCGCTTTTAAAAAACTATGCGAACGTTTTGTTGAGCAAACTCGAAAGGAGCCTAAATGTCTCTATTACGGTTTTAGTTTTCATGGTAGTGTAGTTCATTGTCGTGAAGGCTACCAAGATGCAGCAGGATTACTCAGCCATTTAGACAACGTGGGGACAATCTTAGATGAAGCATTAACAATTTCTCAGCTTATTCGCCTGGAAATTCATGCTCCTGAAACAGAATTACCAACGCTGCGAGAGCATTTAGCTCATTTAGAGCCGCAATTTTTCTGTCTAGAATACGGTTTTCGAGCTTAAATACAGTCTCAAAGAAAAGCGATGCCTACGGTTTATGCCGCTTAGTTTGATGCTAATGAGAATCAAATCCAATAATTTGATTAACTTGAGAATCTGTATTCTATCTCGGCGATCGCTTTAAATTTAAAATCCGATACCTTTCATGTCGGCAATTTCAGATCCATCACAAATCTTATTTTCGGCGAACCGTATTTCAATTCTCTTATTGCTAATTGGATCTTCCCCAATATATCTGCGATTTTTTTGTTTGGGATTAGGATAATTAATCTTCTTGGGGAACCAGATCGATAATCAAATATAGTGAAAAGGAGAGATCTTAAAAAATAACATAATGAGAAATAGTTTTTTTGATTATTCACTAGATAAAAGGACTATTAAAAAAAGAATTCGGAGATTGAGTAAAGCTAAAATCGGATTTTATAGCATTGGTTTATATCCAGCTTCTTTAGCTTATAATTCAGCAATGCAAAAAAGTGAAAAGCCACTGCTGCTTGCTCCTCGTCCTGGTCGAGATTTGCTAGGAGCTTTTTCCGAAGATGAAATTAGAGGTATGGACCCGAGGCATGTAGTTAAAATGCAGCGCATGGCATGTCATAAAGAAGGGGAAGGATCAATTACCAACGACCTAGAATATTTAATTGCCAAGTGCGATCTAGTACTTTTGACTGCCAACAGTAAATATATTGAGCAAGATTTGATAGAAGCTTGCAAAATTCGCGACCAGATCAATCGTCAAAATGTAGTTTTAGCTTGCCTTGCGGGTTCTTTTAACCATGATGAAGAGCAAAATGATTCTTACGTTCTCTGTGAAAAAATTCCTAATCTAGCCTTCTTTTCTGGTTTTCATCGACATGGAGCCTTACGTTCTCCAGTAGATAGCTTTACTGCTAACTTCTGTCATCCCAATGCCTTAACGGCATTAATTGGAGCGCAGATCCTCAATAAACTTTCTCCTAATATTCAGGTATCCCCAGGGATTCATAACGTTGAAAGCCAATACATTAAGGCGGCAAAAAATATGGCATCAATTTTTGCTGGTTTTGGCTACACCTATCACAAACAAAATACAGGCATTTTACCCACATTATTGACTTTGCTGCTCAATCAATGTCTTGACCAAGCAGCAACCGTTTCCATGTTACGGCGCGATCGTCATCGACTTTATAATCATCAGCCGATTGCCCTAACGGAATTGGGCTATGCGGTGCCGAGAATTGAGGCGACTTTGAATAAGGGGGGGTTCACCGAAAAGGTACGAGATCATACTTTTTCCCAGTTAACGGCGATCGTTGCCGACGTTAGGGGTAGTATGATGCTTCCTGTTTCAGGTAAACCAACGAGAAATTTTCAAGCAGGACAAGCATTAGCCAATGGCATGATCGAGCATGGTCGCTGTCCAATTACTATTGAGGAGTTTCAACAGTGGTGTGAAGGGGCAGGATTAAATAAAGGATCTTTAGAAGGCTTGAAAGCGCTGCGTTATTGGCGACAGATCGAAGAGAAGTATTCGATTCAGAGTCATGACGCTTCAATGGTCAATCTACTTTACAAGGGATTGTATGGTAGCGAAGCCGAAAAAAGTGTTGCTTTTGAGGTGATGACTGAAAGTCGAGAATTATCCAATTACTGCCAAGAATCAGTAAGACATTCCAACAGTCGTAAATATGCCGATGCACTGAACAATGTCGAACATTTCGATGCTTTAGAGTTAATCTCCAACACTGTTGTGGCGGAAAACGCCCGCAAAGCCATCTATAATGACGATTACTGGGAAGACAGAGCAATTCAACCTGATGATCCCGCATATTTACAGGTTATAGACTGTATCGAACAAGAAGTGTCATAGTTGACCTTAGTTCGAGATCGGAAGATGTGTCTTTGGGGGTAGCCTTTAGCCTTTAGCCTTTAGCCTTTAGCTCTTAGCTTTAAGAAAAACAACGAGGTTTAGAGTTCCTACGCTATGTGAGTAGTCAAATCAATTTAGAAAACTTGTTGATGGGGGTACTTTAAGGTTTTCTAATTCACATTAGAGGTAAAAAGCTAATAGCTACGAACTAACTAATCAAAAACTCAGTGTATTTTGCAAAAATCGGCTGTAAATATGTCGCTTAATTCTAGTTCAAAACCAGTCTTGGTTATCTGAATCAGATTTTTTAGTCTTAAAGCCAAAACTTTCAATTTCATCAATGGTCGAACGAGATGGTGATGAATCAATTTCCACCTGATTAGACCAATCAGCAAAGCTATGGATTAGTTCTTGACTGGCTGTTGCTACTTTAGCCGCTTGCTGGAGAGTAAGATCGAGGTCTTCTATGGCACGCTGAGAAATCTTTTGTGATAAAGAAGAAGGAACTGCTTCATGCTCCCCCGCAGATGAGGTCAGGCTGTTTTTGCTTACAGTAGCGATTCGCTGTTGTATTTGAAACTGTTCTATTTGGCTGCAAGACTGATTGAGAAAGGGACTATTGACCAAAGTTTTCCCTTCTATATTTAAACAGATAGAAGTAGCCTGAGAATGCTTTGCAGATGCCAGCCATAAGCACCTATTTTGCTGTTTTAAGTTGGGCCAGACAAAAGTTTTTTGGGGATAGTTTGCCAGCTCATTAAGGGTAGGAATTTGATGGCTTTTTGGTGCGATTGCATTTTGAGAAAAAGATATTGGCTGATAAGAACTCAAACGAGCTGGTGTACTTTGTCGCTCATAATTTTTGACTAACCAGACTTGTTCAATTTCTTGATAAAGTAGCCGAAAATCCTCTAAATTAGCAGCCTGATAAGCAGGAAAATCATCGAGTTGTCCTTGCTGATTTAATTCAGTCACATACCCGACAAAAACGTACAGGGGTCTTCCTTGATCATCTTTGGTCATAAAATTGACTGAATTTGAGTCAAGTGATTGCTTGATCAAATCTCGCACCATACAGGTAACGCCAACCACACAATGGGAATCATTTTTAAATAGTGCCCAGCGGGGTGAACCAGCTAAATTGCGCGCCTGCTGAGTTGTGGCAACAATATATGTCGAAGCCCACTGAATATCTTGTGCCGTAAAATTATCAGGCACAGTGATAAAGCGAAAATCCAAATGATAGCTTCGTCCGTAAACGATCGCTGCCCACTTACCTTCAGACATCTGCTGTGACCTCATTACCATTAAAATACAGAGAAGCTTGGCGTAACTCTTGGGCCAGTAACTTCATGTTTTCGGCTACCACCGCAATTTCTGCTTTACTAGTTTCCAACTTGGTGATCTCCTCCTGTAATTGTGACGCCTTTAAAAGCTGAAGCAGAGGGTTTTTCTGCTTGATTGAATCAATTGTGACAGTTTGGCGATTTTGCTGCTGTTCTAGCTGCAAACCATAGGCATTTAGCCGTGAGTATACGGCAAAAACTACTGGTAGATGAACGTTGACGGGAATAATGCTACCATTTTCAGGATCTTCACCCAGTTCTTTCCCTAAGCTAACAGGACAAATCATTACCGACCAGCCTGAATTGGGAGTAAATAGGGCTTGAAATAGCTTTTTAACATCGGCAATAATCTCATCCTTATCTCGATGATGACATAGGTCATATTTAGTAATTATAATTGCCACAGGAAAAGGCTTTTGCGGGTTAGGCTGCTTATTATTACTCACATATTGCTGGATAAACTGGTTCATGCGATCGCTTTTGATTTCTCGCACGGTATTGGGTGTAATTTCCCTGACTAGATGCTCCCCCGAAATACATAAAAACAAGCACTCAGATTCCTCTAGATAATGCACTAAATCAGCTACATCTTGTTCCGTTGAGCGATCGCTTAGCGCCAAACCACGGTAGTCAAGCCACTCAAATCCCATCAGGGGACGGAAACCATAGCTAAAATCAAAGCCATAATATTCCATCGCCGCAGCATTAGGTGTCGGCCAGCGATCTTCACCCTTGAGTGAAATTAGCTTTTCCCAGCGTTGGATTAGCTCCAGGTCTAGATCCATATCTTTGGCAGCTAGGGTAAATCCTTGGATTCCCGTTTGCATAACCGCATACATCCCCAGTAAATAGCTAGTCTTACCAGCACCAGTGGTACCTAACATCGCGATCTTGATTGATTCGAGTTTCATCTTGACTAAAACCACTGATTTTGATTAAAAGTAGACTGGGAACGAAAGCCGATCTGACTTTTTGCTTGAGTAAAAACGTCCCAAGCATCTGCATAAGATTGATTGAAACTATTCAATTTAGGCTTTCTGCCTTGACTGGGTTCTAGATAGAGCAGAGAGAGAAATTTCGATACCGACTGCAACCTTTGTGTAATATCCATGACCATTGCTTTGGAGATCGCCTCACTGACGTGACTACTAACTTCAGGCGCAATTTGCTTAACTGTTTTTAGTTCCAACCCAGCTGCTCTCTCAATTGCCGATACGGGAGCGATACCTGTTAATAAGTGATATAAGGTGGAGCCAAGAGCGTAAACATCAGTAAATGCCCCATACTTTAAAGCACGTCCATACTGCTCCAAGGGAGCATAACCAGGAGTCAGCATAGTCGTATATCTAGTTGTTGAGTCTACTGTAAAATCTCTAGCAGCACCAAAATCGATTAACACCACCCGTCCATCGTCCGCCAGCATAATATTATCTGGTTTGATATCTCGATGTAGAAACTGAGCTTGATGAAGAATTTCTACAGCGGCTCCAACTTGGGCAATAAGCCTTAGAGCTTTTGCTTCTGGTAATTTCCCCTGACGTTGCTTGAGCAGGTGCCCTAAAGTCTGACCCCTTAGGTATTCCATTACCATGTAAGCCGTGTTGTTTTCCTCAAAGTAATAGAAGACCTGAACAATTCCAGGATGATTAAACTGACCTAAAGTTTGACCTTCCAACAAAAATTTTTGTTTAGCATTACTATAGGTATTCGAGTTCCAGCGACCAGCAGAGACTACTGTAGAACCTTCTCGCCAGCATCCCTCGGGAAAAAATTCCTTAACTGCTACGGCTCGATTTAATTTGGTGTCTATGCCCTGGTAAGTAATTCCAAAACCGCCTTGACCAAGTGGCTGATTAATGCGATACTCCCCACTTGCCAAACAAGAACCAGGACTTAGAACTCCATTGACCCTGGTGGATACGCTCATGAAACAAAACTCCTAAACAACACTTATCTTAGTTAAAATTATTGTTAATGTTTTTAATATTTTGTCCCCAATAAAGATTGAAGTATTAAATTTATAAATTCTGACTATTTTAATCTGGAACTAGTTAGTTTTTTGGTTAGACCAGGCACAAAAACTAATTCCTCACTTAATTGATACAAAGTTGCTACCTAAAGCTATTGATTTGGACTAGTTTTTGGGTATTTAATAAGTTAACAACGAGATGTCACAGCACACATTTACTACTTATAGTTAACAATAGTCTCGGTAAACCCCGAAGCGGTTCTCTACAAAATATGTCTAATGACTGATTGTAGTATGTATAATTTGAGACGTTTATAATGTTGTGATTGTGAAAAATATCTCCGAAGCAGAAGTTGCAACTATTACATTAGGGCGGATATGGTAGACCAGTCTGAGAAAATTAATGAAGTGAACGCAAGCCCCTCCCTAAACGGACGGGGTACTGTTCACAAAACCTTTAACCGCTTACTTAAAGTTGCCGCTCAATTCAAACCCAACGCTCAAATTCAAGACATTAATCAGCATGGAAGTGGCAATATAAACCGTACCTTTCTGGTTATTTTGCTTGATCAAGCACCATTTATTCTGCAACAATTGAATACTAAAGTGTTTTGTCAACCAAAGTTAGTCATGGATAACATCTGCACGTTATCCGATTATGTTCATCAAGAAATCAGTAAACTGGGTTTACCGCCAAATCAACGTTGGTTGATTCCACAAGTATTATTTACTAAAAACAACCAGCATCACTATGTGGCTGAAGATGGCTCTTTCTGGCGGGCAATTAGCTATATTGAAAATTCCCAATCATTTGATACAATTCAGGATCTCAAGCATGCCCAGGAAATTGGCTTTGGGTTAGGAATGTTTCATAGTTTGCTGAGTAATTTAGCGGTAGATCAACTCTATGATACTCTTGAAGGTTTCCATATTACTCCAATCTACCTTAAGCATTATCAGCAAGTCTGTAAAAATTGTCGAATTGATTCCTCTCCAGAGATTAAATACTGCCTCCAGTTTATCAGCGATCGCCCTAATTTGCCTCAGGTACTAGAAACAGCCAAAGCAGAGGGAGAACTAAAGCTGAGAACTATTCATGGCGATCCCAAAATAAATAATATTATGGTTGATTGCACGACCCACAAGGCAGTAGCAATGATCGATCTTGATACAGTAAAGCCAGGATTAATTCATTATGACATTGGTGACTGTTTGCGATCGGGCTGTAACCCTTTGGGAGAAGAAACCGAGAATTGGTCAGAAGTCTGTTTTGAGCCAGAACTGGCTCAAGGAGTCCTGAAGGGATATTTAAACATTGCTCAATATTTTTTGCTCGATAAAGATTATGAATATATTTACGATTCAATACGCTTACTTGCTTTTGAATTAGGCTTAAGATTTTTTACCGACTATCTCGAAGGTAATGTTTACTTCAACGTCCATCACCCCGAACATAATTTAATCAGGGCATTAGTACAATTTAAGCTAACCGAAAGTATTGAAAAGCAGGAAGCCGCAATTAAAAAAATAATCAACGATTTGAGATGAAATCTTTTTCCTTGGTTCCTTTTGCTTCTAAAATCAAGATCGATCCTACAATCAAAATTACAGGCAAAATTGCACGCCAAAACAATTTATTAAGCCTGGAGTATCGGTTAGACGGAACAGCAAAAATCATTATTCCCGACAAAGTGGCTTCTCCAAATCGACAGTATAATCTTTGGCAACACACCTGCTTTGAGCTTTTTTTAGGACTCAAAGATTCTACTAAATACTGGGAATTTAATCTTGCTCCTGACCGAAGTTGGAACGTTTTCCACTTCAGTAACTATCGACAAGATCTCGCCCAGGAGTTAGCGTTTGATACTCTACCGTTTAAAATTTTGCCAGAGCAAGACACTCTGCAACTTAATTTAGAAGTTGATTTAACCAAAATTGTTTCTGCTCAACATTCCTTAGAAGTAGGAATCACTACAGTAATTGAAGATCAGCAACAGCAATTAAGTTACTGGGCATTAAATCATCCTGGTCAACAGGCAGATTTTCACTGTCGAGATAGTTTTTTAATCGATTTATAGTTTTCCTGCTGCTGAACCATATTCTTGAAGTCTTTGTTACCTAAAAATTTAGGTTATTTATCTCAGATAACAGAAAAATGTCAATAGAGGAATTATTGTGTTGTAAACTAGGCTGGCGACTAAAATTACTGATATGAATCTTGATTTGAGTCGCTATGATGCAGTTAACTAGTTAACTTAGTCACAGTTTATGCTCCTATCCTAAATTAAAGTATTGGTTCGGACATACTTACAGGCAGGGATAAAGCTCGCATGAGGTATTCGCCTTTATGCTGTGACGATTGGTAAACACCTCGATTGGAGCAACCAGCTTCGCGGGCAAGCGTCGCCCCCTCGGTCAATCCAGTAAATCAAAAGCAGAAAAGCAATGTCATCGCCAAATAATTCGCGTCGGACAAAAATTGTTGCCACAGTAGGTCCAGCCACCTTAAAACCTGATATTTTACGCCAATTGATTAAGGCTGGTGCCACAACCTTAAGGATTAATTTTTCCCATGGAACGCAGCAAGATCATCAAAGAGCGATTCGTTTGATCAGACAAACCGCTTTTGAACTAGATCAGCCAGTAGGAATTTTACAAGATTTACAGGGACCAAAAATTCGTTTGGGCAAGTATGCTGAAGGTAAAATTCAGCTAAAAAAAGGTGATTCCTACACTCTGACTAGCCGTAAAGTTGAGTGCAACCAAGAAATTGGCTACATCAGCTATGGCAAGCTGGCGCAGGAAGTGCCTGAAAATGCCACTATCTTGTTAGATGATGGCAAAGTTGAAATGAAGGTAAACAAAATAGACCGAGCTAATCAAGATCTTCACTGCCAAGTTGTGGTGGGAGGCGCTCTTTCTAGTAATAAAGGAGTTAACTTTCCAGGGGTCTGTCTTTCGGTCAAAGCTCTGACGCAAAAAGATCGAGAAGATCTAATGTTTGGTTTAGACCAGGGGGTTGATTGGATTGCTTTAAGTTTTGTGCGTAATCCTCAAGATATTTTAGAAATTAAAGATTTAATATCTAGCGCTGGTAAATCTATTCCTGTAATTGCCAAAATTGAAAAGCATGAGGCGATCGAGCAAATGGATGCGATTTTGTCTCTTTGTGATGGTGTAATGGTCGCTAGGGGGGACTTGGGGGTTGAATTGCCCGCCGAGGAGGTTCCCATTTTGCAGAAACGTTTGATTACGACGGCAAATAGACTAGGGATTCCTATTATTACCGCGACTCAAATGTTAGATAGCATGGTAAACAGCCCCAGACCAACCCGTGCCGAGGTATCTGACGTAGCCAACGCTATTTTAGATGGCACCGATGCCATTATGTTATCTAATGAAACTGCGGTGGGTAACTACCCTGTAGAGGCAGTGGAAATTATGTCTACCATAGCCTGTAGAATTGAACAAGAACAGCAGACAAATAATCTCAAACGAACCAAACGCTCAATTACTCATGCGATCTCTGCTGCGGTGGGTCAAATTGCTGCTCAACTAGATGCATCAGCAATTATGACCTTGACCAAAACAGGGGCCACGGCACGTAATGTTTCGAAATTTAGACCCAAAACGCCTATTTTGGCAATTACTCCTCATGTCTATGTCTCTCGTCGACTACAGCTAGTGTGGGGGGTTAAACCCTTGCTAGTGCTTGATCTTTCTTCGGCAACTCAGACTTTCCAAGCGGCAATTAATGTGGCACAGGAGAAAAATTTGCTCTTTGCAGGTGATCTGGTGGTAATGACCGCAGGCACTCTGCAAGGTGTTGCAGGTTCAACAGATCTGATCAAGGTTGAACTAGTGAAGGCTGTTTTAGGAGAGGGTTCTGGAATTGGACAGGGCGCTATTAGTGGTCGGGCAAGAGTGGCAATAAATGCTAAGGATATTAATGATTTTAATCCAGGAGAAATTCTAGTTACCCCCTCTACTAACGCCCAGTTTGTCGATATTATTCGCCAAGCTTCAGGAATTATTACTGAGGAAGACAATATCACTAGTCATGCCGCAGTAATCGGTTTACGACTGGGAATTCCTGTTATTGTAGGCTTCAAGAATGCAACCGAGGTGATTCGTGAGGGAGCGATCTTAACCGTAGATGCCAAACGTGGCGTCGTTTATTCGGGTACAGTTAGCAAACGCTAGCAATAGTGATTAGCAATTTGCTCGAAAAACGTCGATTAAGTAGTTATGGAAAGCATCAAAGCTCTTTTTTTAAATAAATTCACTAGAGGAGAGAAAGCCCATCGTATCTAAGGCGGGTTTTTTCTTACTATCGACTAATATTTCATAATGATTCGTGCTGCAATTTAAAAAAGCTCTAGGTCACTTCAAAAGATATTTATCTTTTCGTGCCGAACATAGTAGCATAAACCTATGTTTGTAATTGAGTATAAGATTAAAGCAAAACAACGGCAATATCTATTGCTACCAGCCAGAACAGATTAAGCGTGTAAGTAAGATTAATTCGACGTGCTGATGGCTACTAAGTGCTTCAATCGAAGTTAAAGAAGAAATGCTGTCTAACGGCGAATCATTGAATGTAGAACCTCATAGAACAATAGAAGTAATATTAATCTGTTGCGGCTAATCGCGATCGCTAGTAAGTGCTGTTCCTCAATCCTTAAACCACTAGCTCACGAAACTAGAAACACTAAAAACTTTCACTTATTAGTATCATTTTTCTGATAAACATTGATTGAGTTTATTCTTGTCCTAGCAGATTTTAGCTAATTTGAGCTGTCTGACATAAAGCGATCGCTTTAGCTTAATAATTATTCTAGAGTTATTGTTCTTAATCCTAATTAATTAAGCCGACTCAGGCTTACGATAAGAAGCGGGGTGAAGAATCAACTCCGCAGTTGAACGCTTCTCTACCATTTCCTCAGTAATCGTACAGTGGTGAAGATCTTCGCGAGAGGGAATTTCATACATTACATCTAACATTAATTCTTCGACAATGCCTCTTAATGCTCTAGCCCCAGTCTTACGACGATACGCCTCTTTAGCCAAGGCTTTGATAGCACCTTCGGTAAATTCCAGCTCAATATTATCCATTCTTAAAAGCTTCTGATATTGCTTAACAATCGCATTACGGGGTCGAGTCAAAATTTGTACCAAAGCCTCCTCATCTAAAGACTCAAGGGCAGCGGTCACAGGTATTCTGCCCACAAATTCAGGAATCATGCCAAATTTGACTAAATCATCTAATTCTAGTTTTTGCAGGATGTCGGCAGTACGTTTTTCTTTTGCCGCCGCTGTTTTTTCTCCTTTTTGAATAAAGCCAATGGATTTTTTACCCATTCTTCTTTCCACAACTTTATCCAAGCCAACAAATGCCCCACCACAGATAAACAAAATATTTTTAGTATCGATTTGAATACAGTCTTGATAAGGGTGCTTGCGTCCACCTTGAGGCGGTACGTTTGCTACAGTACCCTCCAGCATCTTCAATAAAGCTTGCTGTACCCCTTCTCCTGAAACATCACGGGTAATGGAAGCGTTTTCGCTTTTACGGGCAATTTTGTCAATTTCGTCGATGTAAATAATGCCTCGTTGAGCCTCGTCAACATCCAAATCAGCAACTTGTAATAGCCGTAGTAAAATATTTTCTACATCTTCACCAACATAGCCAGCTTCGGTAAGAGTAGTGGCATCAGCTACTGCAAAAGGAACCTGAAGTACTTTGGCTAAAGTTTGCGCTAACAAGGTCTTACCGCAACCAGTAGGTCCAATCAGCAAAACATTAGATTTCTGTAGCTCTACAGGATCTTCGGCATCTTTACCTTGATTGGTCAGGCTGAGACGCTTGTAGTGATTATAAACTCCCACTGAAAGCACTTTTTTTGCTTCTTCTTGCCCAATTACATGTTCATCAAGACATTTCTTAATCTCTATCGGTTTGGGAATATCGCCAAAAGAAATGCCACCTGATTTTTTAGTTCGTCTTTTAGGTGGCTTAGCTTCTGCGTTTCCTGAGACAGCAGTCGAAGATACTACTGCACCGTCCTCAATCAACTCCTCATCTAAAATTTCATTACACAGTTCAACACATTCATCACAAATGTAAACCCCAGGACCGGCAATAAGCTTCCTGACCTGCTCTTGAGATTTACCGCAAAACGAACATTTTAGATGGGAGTCGTATTTAGACATATAGACCTCGTACTAAGAGAGCAATTTTAAGTAGTAGATGAGTTTGTCACGTTTGACTTTGTAATGACTTTATCAATCAAGCCATATTCCACCGCATCTTCTGAAGACATATAAAAATCTCTTTCAGTATCGGCAGCTATTTTATCAAAGGGTTGACCAGTATGTCCTGCTATCAATTCATTCAGTTTTTGCTTGATATATAAGATTTCCTTAGCTTGGATCTCAATATCAGTAGCCTGTCCTTGGGCGCCGCCTAGGGGTTGGTGAATCATGATTCGAGAACTGGGCAAAGCCATTCGCTTGCCGTTTGTTCCGCCAGATAACAAGAATGCGCCCATGCTGGCAGCAATACCATAACAAATTGTGACCACATCTGGTTGAATTTGCTGCATGGTATCGTAAATTGCCATTCCTGAATATACTGAACCACCAGGAGAATTGATATAAATTTGGATATCTTTTTCCGGATCTTCTGCTTCCAAATATAGTAGCTGAGCGACAACTGAATCGGCTACCTTATCATCAATCGGCGTACCTAAGAAAATAATCCGCTCCCGCAGTAGACGGGAATAAATATCGAAAGCTCGTTCTCCAATGCCCGACTGTTCTACCACCATGGGTACAACATTTGCTTCCGTGTACACTGAGTTTATTTGGGGTCTGTTTTTGCCAATGATAAGACTATAAGGCGAATACGATTCCAGCATAGATTTTTGCTAAAAAACTTATCTCTATCTAAGTTTATATACATATTAGGTTGATTTGCTTGAAACAATTAAAGATTAATTGTTCGTTGCTCTACCATACATTATGACTCAACTCTCAATTTCAGTATCAGAGGGTGAAGTTTGCCAGCCAAAGCCACTAACAATTGTTTTGAGATATGAACAATTCTACGTAGAGTCGGGATAGAGCAAATTAACGAAGTCAACGTAAGCCCTGTCGTACATGCAGGCAAATAAAGGCACAACTTGCATTTGCGTTAGCAACCCGAAGGCTAAGACTAAGCAAGCAAGCGTCGCTAATGCGACTTAGGGAGCCAGCCCCTATACCGCATGTGCGCGTTATCGCGCGTTGTCACGCCTCATGTGACCGTCGTCGTTTGCAGAGCCATTCGGCTCACAAAGGGCTTGCTTGCTCTGCGCGCGGTGTAACGGTGACCAACCTAGTTTTAAGGCATGGTAAGTGTTGCTCCTAATTAAGTCAAACTACGCTTCGAGAAAGCGTGCCTGCAAAACAGATTATTTTACAGAATCTAATCTAATTTAAAGAAAATCAGCTAGAGATTAAATTGTCCAAGTACTAGTATAAGATACCGTTTATTCAGAATCAGTAAGTACCTCAACTTCAGCAGTTTCAACTTCCTCTTCTGATTCTGAATCTGCCTCAGCTTCAGCCAGTGAACCTTCAGGAACTAATTCAACTTGCGCCTTCTCCCGCAAAAAGCCAAAAGTATTTTCGTTTAGCAAATCGCTAGTAACCATCTCCAACAAGCGATCTTCATCTACTTCCTGTCCTGCCAACTGCGGTCTAATTTCCGCAATTTTGGCATCAATTGCTGCTTGGTCAGGTTCTAAACCTTCTTTTTTAGCAATCTCACTAATTATTAATGATTTTTGGAGGTTAGTTACCGCCTCTGGACGAGCATTATCCCGCAACATAGGAACATTATCAGAGTTAAACAACTGTCTAACATCCAATCCCATTTGCTGCATTTGCATCAAGGTTTTGGTTAAAACATTGGTAACTTCTTCCTGCACTAAAGATTCAGGTAGATCTAAAGTATTTTGCTCCAACAAAACATCAGCGATCGCATTATTGATGTTATTCTTGGTTTGGTCTTCCGCCTGCTCTTTAAATTGCTTTTCTACCGATTCTTTATAGGCAGCGAAGGTTTCAAACTCATCATCGCTTACTTCCTGGGCAAAATCATCGTCTAATTCAGGTAGTTCTTTGGTTTTTAATTCATTGAGGGTGATGCTAAAAACCGCTGGTTTACCGGCAAGATCTTCTTGAGGATAGTCTTCAGGAAATGTTACTTCCACTTCTTTGGTTTCTTCAGGCTTCATGTCCACAATCCCCTCAATCATTCCAGGAATCAGCTTTCCTTCAGCCATTTCTACCTGAAAGTTAGTAGCACTTCCTCCTTCGATTTCTTTACCCTCTTCACCTTCCGCCCTCAGGGTTCCTTTAAAATCGATAAATGC
The DNA here is from genome assembly GCA_039180345.1 of Cyanobacteria bacterium P01_G01_bin.39. GTDB lineage: Bacteria > Cyanobacteriota > Cyanobacteriia > Cyanobacteriales > Xenococcaceae > Waterburya. The sequence goes on from JBCDDK010000059.1 coordinate 32,477, forward strand.
TTCATCCCCCATCTGTGCTGGACGATCTTCTACGGGAACCAAATCGGCTTTTTGCGCCCGACGCTGCTCAATAAAGTCGTCGACTTTTTCAGGCTGGTAGACTATTTCTTCAGCTTTTACGCTTAAGTTACTATAGTCAGCTAGCTCTATAGTGGGGGGAACATCTACTGCGATGGAGAAGGTTAGGGCATCTCCTGGCTTATAGGCTCCTAATAATTCCTCAAAATTAGAACGTAAATTTGGTTGTCCTAAAGCTTCAATTGATTCTTGCTCAATAGCGTCTTGTAAAGATTTTTGAATAAGTTCTTCTAACGCTGCTGCTTTAATTCTCTCATTGCCAATTCTCTGCAACAAAACTTGACGCGGCACTTTTCCTTTACGAAACCCAGGAATATTGCTGGAGCGCGAAAGGTTTTGCACCATCTTTTCGTAGGCACTACGTGATGCTTCAGGGGCAATTTCTATGTTTAAGCCAACTTGACTTTCAGGAAGTCTCTCCTGGGTTACTTTCATTTCCTGCTAATATCTCAAAATTACTTAATTGATCAATTTTATGGCGAATTTAAGGGAGAATTAACTTAAGGTAAGTTTAAAATTAGCAGCTTTAGGTTACTTAATAATTGCTAGAAAACTCCACTCTCTGTATTAGTCGTGCAATGGTCAACTAGAACAATTGACAACAATTTCCCTCTGCAAGCCAATAGTCATAATAGTATATCTATCCAGCTAGCTAGATCATTTTCTTGATTGCTAAGACCGATAAATTTCTGAACTTACTCGTTATCTTGACTGCGGCAGCATGTTTAAGCTTAGTTTGGTAGTCAGTCATTTCAGTGATTTTGATGCCCAGAGAAAACATCGTGATACTATTGGTGATATAGACAGGCAACCTGTTAACGTTAGAAAAGTCAAATCCCAGGTAGGATAAAATTCTTAATATTATTCTTGATCTTTAACATTAGCTTCAGGGTTATTACCAGTTCTCATACGAAGCAGTGACAGGTTAACGTAAAGATTCGTAAATCAACTATTATCGCTACATTTAGCAGCCAATTTTAAACCTAAAGAAATTAATACAAGACATAACACGACATCAAGCACATTCGAGGGAGGTACACATACATTGTCTAATACTGTTAGCGTCGCTATTTTAGGAGCAACAGGTGCAGTAGGAAAAGAGCTGTTGTCATTGCTGGGTCAGCGTAATTTTCCGCTTAAAAATTTAAAGCTGTTAGCTTCTGCTCGCTCTGCTGGAAGCAAGATTAGTTATCAAGGTCGAGCCATAACTGTAGAGGCAGTCAATGACAATTCCTTTAAGGATATAGATATTGTCTTGGCATCGGCTGGCGGCTCTACTTCCAAAGCTTGGGCGAAAAAGGCTGTAAAATCAGGAGCGGTCGTAATCGACAATTCTAGTGCCTTTAGAATGGACGATAATGTTCCGTTAGTGGTACCAGAGATTAACCCTGAGGCGGCGGCTAAACACCAAGGAATTATCGCTAACCCAAATTGCACTACGATTTTGATGGGAGTTGCAATTTATCCTTTACATCAGGTGCAGCCAATTAAACGAGTTGTGGTTGCTACTTATCAGTCTGCCTCGGGTGCAGGAGCGAGGGCAATGGAAGAAGCCAAAGTCCAAGCCCAGGATATCTTAAACGGAAAACAGCCTCAAGCGGAAGTATTACCTTACCCAATTGCTTTCAACTTGTTTCCCCATAACTCTCCTCTTAATGACCAGGGATATTGCGAGGAAGAAATGAAAATGGTTAATGAAACACGCAAAATTTTTAACGCTCCCGAAATTAAAGTAAGCGCTACTTGCGTTCGGGTTCCGATTCTAAGGGCTCATTCTGAAACCATTAATTTGGAATTTGAGCAGCCGTTTGATGTCAAACAAGCTCGGGAATTGATTGGGGCAGCACCAGGGGTCAAATTGGTGTCAGATTGGCAGAGTAATTATTTCCCCATGCCTATTGATGCGACGGGACAAGATCTCGTTCTAGTCGGTAGAATTCGTCAAGATATTTCCCACGATTGCGGTTTAGAATTATGGCTTTGTGGGGATCAAATTCGTAAAGGTGCGGCGTTAAATGCGATCCAGATTGCAGAATTATTGCTAGAGAAAAATTTACTGAGCAATAGCGATCCCGCAGTCAGCGTGTAGCAAGGAAAGTTGCATTAAAAGTTTAGATAACGTCAATGAGCAGCAAGAAAGAGTTATAGATAAGATAAATAGATGAGTGCAGAACCTTTTGGAAGAGTAATTACGGCAATGGTGACTCCATTTGCCGAAGACGGTAGTGTCAACTACGTAGTTGCCGAGAAGTTAGCAGTACATCTTGTAGATAACGGCAGCGACAGCTTGGTAATTTGTGGTACTACAGGAGAGTCCCCTACTTTAAGTTGGCAAGAAGAGTACGAACTATTTAAAGTAGTCAAGCAAGCGGTAGGAAAGCGAGCTAAGATTATTGCAGGGACTGGTTCCAACTCCACCACTGAGGCGATCGCGGCTACGGAGAAAGCGGCACAGCTTGAGCTTGAAGGTTCCTTGCAGGTAGTACCTTACTACAATAAGCCGCCTCAAGCAGGATTGTATCAACACTTTAAAGCGATCGCCGAAGCTTCTCCAGAGCTGCCGATGATGCTTTATAATGTCCCTGGCAGAACTGGATGCAATCTAGAGTCGGAGACTGTAGCCAAACTAGCGCAAATTAGCAATATTGTTGCGATCAAGGAAGCAAGTGGCAATATTGAGCAAGCCTGTAAAATCAGATGCCTCACCCCTGCCGATTTTGCCATCTATTCAGGAGAAGATGCTTTGACATTACCCTTGTTGAGCGTTGGTGGTTCTGGAGTAGTTAGTGTAGCTTCCCATTTAGTAGGAAAACAAATGCAGGAGATGATCGAAGCATTTGTTAAGGGAGACAATCGACAAGCTACAACTATTCAGCTACAGCTGTTTCCTTTATTTCAGGCTTTGTTTATGACTACTAATCCTATACCCGTCAAAACAGCATTAAATTTGCAAGGATGGAACTTAGGAAAGTTGCGGACACCTTTATGTGAGCTACAATTAAATCTCCTAGAAAATTTAAAAGTAGTTTTACAGCAGCTCAATTTAATCTAATCCATATTGCCTAGTAAATATTCGATATATTAAACACTTAATTTTGCAAGCTCCAAAAATTATTTATTAAACCAGAAGCAAAATTTCAAACATATAAGATTGTCGCTAAAGCAAGATAATATCGCGTTTATTGGCGATTTTCAGAGTTTTGCCGACACAATAAACTATAGATTTTGGTAAGTAATGTAAAAGAATATGGGTTTTTCCCAGAATTACGGCTAGTATTGGCAAACTTAAAAAAGTATTGTACGAGACAATTTTATATTCCTTGGAAGGCACTACAAATAACTAGCTTCTAAGGCGAATTTACAGTTTTTATTGAGTAAATAAAAAAAGCGCGAATAACCAATTAGAACAAAAACACATGAGTAAAATAATCAAAAAAAATCAAAAGCCAACCGTCAAAATTATTCCCTTAGGAGGACTGCATGAGATTGGAAAAAACACCTGTGTCTTTGAATATGAAGATGAAATTATTCTTTTAGATGCAGGATTAGGTTTTCCCTCAGATCAGATGCACGGTATTAATATTGTTTTGCCTGATATGACCTATCTTAGAGAAAACTCTCACCGCATTAAGGGCATGATTGTGACCCATGGTCATGAAGATCATATTGGTGGTATTGCTTATCACCTCAAGCAATTTGACATACCTGTAATCTACGGTCCTCGTCTAGCCATGTCTCTTTTGAGTGACAAGTTAGAAGAAGCAGGAGTAAGCGATCGCACCACTCTCAAAAGCGTGCTTCCCAGAGATATTGTCAAAATCGGTAAACATTTCCGCGCGGAGTATATTCGCAACACCCACTCTATTGCCGATAGCTTCAGCGTTGCCATTCACACTCCCATTGGCGTAATTATTCATACTGGAGACTTTAAGATTGACCATACTCCAGTAGATGGCGAACACTTCGACCTGCAAAAAATAGCCGAACATGGAGAAAAGGGCGTTTTGTGCCTGTTGAGCGATTCAACTAATGCAGAAGTACCAGGACATACACCTTCAGAGCGTTCGGTATATCCCAATCTCAATCGCATTTTTGGTCAAGCAGAAGGACGTTTAATGGTAACTACCTTCTCTTCCTCGGTACATCGTGTCAACATGATTTTAGACCTAGCACAGAAGCATGGTCGCAAAGTCGCAGTGGTAGGACGCTCCATGCTGAACGTGATTGCTCATGCCCGTAAACTAGGATATATTCAATGTCGTGACGATATATTTGAACCACTTCGTTCAGTTAATCGCTTACCAGATAATAAGGTTTTAATTCTCAGCACTGGTTCTCAAGGCGAAACCCTGGCAGCAATGACCCGTATTTCGCGAGGAGAACACCGTCAAATTAGAGTTCGAGAGGGGGATACCATTGTCTTCTCAGCTAACCCGATTCCTGGTAATACCATTGGCGTAGTCAACACCATTGACCGTCTCATGATGCAGGGGGCAAAAGTAATTTATGGTCGTCGCGAAGGGATACATGTTTCTGGTCATGGTGCTAGAGAAGATCATAAGCTGATGCTCAATTTAACTAGACCTAAGTTTTTTGTCCCTGTACACGGTGAGCATCGGATGCTGGTCGAACACTCTGGGATGGCACAAGCGATGGGAATTCCCGAAGAAAACATTGTCATCATCAAAAACGGCAATATTATTGAGCTGACGGAAAATAGTATTGGCATCAACGGTGAAGTTCCCTCGGGAATTGAGCTAGTTGACCGTGCAGGAATCGTTCAAGACGATGTGATGAAAGAAAGACAGCAGTTGGCTGAAGACGGTGTAGTGACTGTAGCCGCGGCAATTGATTGGAGTGGTAAACTAGTTGCTTCCCCAGGATTACACTTACGGGGAGTTGTAACTTCCGTCGAACAAAGTTTGCTGCAACAGTTAGTTAACCGAACCGTTGAAAGAATTTTGAGCGATCGCTGGAGCGATTTTTCCAGCGTCAAAGATGGAGAAATTGAAGTCGATTGGACAGGAATCCGCTTAGAAATCGAATCGGGATTACAACGTTTATTAAAAAGAGAGTTACGTAGTCGCCCTCTGATTGTGTTTATGGTACAAATGCCCGAAAAACCAGCAGCTAAAGGTAGGACTACCAGAAGAAGAAGACGTTCTAGCTCAACGGTTCCCTCAAATTCCCATACTGCTCCTGTAATTTCTAGTCGCAAATAAGCAAACTTATTGGGATTGAAAGTTGATCGGCAAAATTGATTGTTAACCTAATTCAATCCCATAAAATCAAATAAGCGTTACCTCTGGGCTTTAGGGGTAACGCTTATTTATTAATAAAGAAGAAAAAATAAAATTGTAAATAAGATTGAGATCAAATTTATTGGTATGGCATTACGTATTTAGATTAGGACACTTGCTACTTACGAATCGTTAACTTCTGTACTGTACTAACTTAACTTTGTACGGCTATAACTGTGACCCACCTCAATTAAAGACAAATAATAGCTTAGACAAAGATATTGTATTTTGCCTAATAGAAAATTTAGCGGGGGAGGTTGATTGGTAAATTAGCATTAGGAATATTCTGTACCGTTGCTGATTGAGAAGAGGACTGTTGTGAAATTTGACCAGTACCGTTTACCGCACTATTTTGCTGTACGACAGTGCTTGATGTTTGCTGTTGCGCTACAGGTTGCTGTCTAATTACAGGAACCTGCTGAATTACAGGTCGCTGTTGAACAACTTGAGGTGCAGGTTGTGGTGTACGGACAATCGGTGCAGGTGTAGCGCCAGGAGGCAAACAGTTAGAAATGCAAAGATTGAGGGTGTTGCCATTAGCATTATTGGTCGCCATATTGAAATCAGGTTTGCTAGGTGCTGTAGGTACAGGGACAGGAACCTTTTGCTGAATTACCTGAGGTTGTGGCTGTTTACTTTTGAGCAAACCACCTAATGCGCCTGAAACTATTTCTAAAATTTGCGCTGATGCAGGTTGTGGTTGAGCGATAGTAGCAAGGCTTGCAGTTAAAGCAATGATTAATCCAGTGTTAAATTTGCGATTTTTGTTAGTCATTGTTCCGTCTCACTTACTAAATAATCTGTATTTGTTTGATTATTTATCTACTAGGTTGGACGCAGATGTTTTATGCACTATTGAAACTGAATTAGGTAAATTCAATCAGAATCATTGATTTTGCGGCATTTGAAACTGAAAAAATACTTTTAAATTTAATCTACTTATTTGTTGAGACTGGTACAAAGGGCATAAACCTGTATGTAGGAAATATGGTTCTACTTTTTACACCTAATCCAAAGCATTGATTTCTCCTTGATTTGCGTAACATCAGATCTTAGCTAGGTTTAACGTGAGTTCGGTAAAGGATGAAACCTTTATTGGATGAGCATTTGAAATCGATAATTTCTAGTCAAGCGTACATGCGGGTAAACCCTTTGTCCGCCTTGAAAAGCGCACCGCCGACGCTGGGGTTTCCCCAGCTTGTCGCCAGAGCAAGTCGGCGGGGGCGTGCGCTTGACCGCATTCCGCGGTTTAATTAATCGTGTTGGCTTCATCTTAAATACTTTAAAAGCTAATGGCTAATGGCCATTGGTGACAAGTTAAGAAAAAGTATAAGTTGTCAAATGCAGTCAAATTAGAGAGTGTAGAGATTTTAAACTAGTTAGCAAATCTCAATTTTGTCCTCAAGTGCGATGCCTTCGGCTAGGCTTCGCCAATCGCGAATAATTCAATGGCACATTCACAA
>JBCDDK010000060.1:0-38963 GCA_039180345.1 Cyanobacteria bacterium P01_G01_bin.39
ATAATTTTCTACACGCAAGGTATGGAAATTAATCTTAGTAGATAAAGTTCTTTTACTCTCATAACTCTTAACTGAGAATGAGAAATAAGTATTAGTCTTTGTCTACGTTGTAACAGGATCTTATACTCCTATAGCTCTTAACTGAGAATAGGATTACAGTATGAGGGAATGTTACTTACAGGATTGATGGAAATATAGTAGTAGTAGGTAATCCATAGGTTTCCCAGGTGGGATACTCTTCGAATATTTTAATTATATATATATATTGACATACTAACAGTGTCAACACTTAACTGTGAGACACAAAAGGACAGACAGACAGATTAAAAAATAAGTTGAGGCAATAATAATGCAACAGTTAATTATGACAATGAAAGCAATGACTTGTCATTTAAATGTTATTGAGGAATTAAGTGAGGAAGTCATAGGACAGTGTATCTATGACGAAGAAATAGCGCGTCAGCTACGGGAGGATAAAGCACGTCAAATAGTTGAAGATGCTAACTACGGTGCTGATAATTACTGGATAAATATTCAAGAGGATATTTAAAATACACAACGTAAACTATACATAGGAAATAAGCCATGAAAAGAAATAAGGCAAAAGGATTTGGATCTAATTCTGTTAAAGCAAAAGCGGTTCAAATGGTTAAGGAAGTTAAGGCTGGTAACTATCAGGCTTACAGTGAATGGCTACAACAATGTCAGTTAAGAAATACTTTAGCTGAGATAGCAGACGGAGAATTTTATACAGGTGATTAGGTGATAGGTAACTCTTAGTAATAACCTTTAACTAGGAATTACTAATAGAGGGCTTTTGACGGCACTTATTAATATTAGAAGTTATAATTATGGTAGTAATTACTATAACAAACAACTATGAATAATAATCAAACAACTTTAACTAAAGAACAAGTTGTAGAGAACTATCATAAAAAAGTTCAGCAATCTAGAATTAATAATCAACTTATTAATGAAGCTCGAATAATGAAAGAGCGGCAGAATGAAAATCCTGAGTTATTTAATTTTATTGAAGCATTAGCAAGAAGAGGCGGGCTACCAATCTTAAAAAGATTACATATAATGCTGACTAAATATATTCAGTTAGTTGAGTATAACGGTGGGAAAAGCTCCTGAAGGGAGAAGTATCTCTGACACGCCTGAAGTTAAATACTAAAACTAAATATCTGACCATTACTACAGAAGTCATTAAAAGCTGTAGTTTTTTATTGATTAATTTTAGACATTTTAATAAATAGTAGAGAAATATTTATGGTAGATAAACCAATTACCAGAGCAGAGCGTCAAGCAAAGATTAAGGCAAATGCCGAGAAGTTAAATAATCATATTAATAGTGGGGTAAAAGATTTTGTTAGAGATATTAAGCAGGAGTATAAAGAAGCTCGTAAGAATGCTCGTTGGTATGAAACTGGGGAAGCTCTGAAAGAAGCAAAGTTAGAGGCAGATTATGAAGCCGATAGAGAGTTTTTAGCAGAACTTGAGGGGAGTATGGAAAACTACTATGACGAAATGAATGCCGAACTTGAAGAAAGTGAAACTAGATTACTAATGGCAGAAGATGATGTAATTGATGTTGAGTTTAAACCCTTGCCATCTTTTAAGAATAGAACTCGTAGGACTTCTAAATTAAGTGGTAGCAGTAATAATCTTAGAAGATTGGGTAGTAGTAAAGAAGTTGCCCTGCCAAAAGTAATAGAAAGTAAAAATAATCCTTTTGCTAGTAAGAAAAAACCTTTTGCGTAAGCAGAAAAATAATTAATTGATTTGAATAGTATCCGCTCAGTTGTAATGACTTACTGTGTGGATATTTTTTATGAATATAAGTTGTTATAAAATTATCATTTGAAAATTATGAACATTGAAATATTAAAGCCCGTTATTAAGCGTGGCTATAAGGAAATATGTAATGACATACAGTTATTAGTAATGAGGCGCATAGAGGTATCTAGCGTTGATATTCTAGCTGATTATATTACTAATGATAGGGCTTATGTTGAAAGATACTGTAGTAAGTATGGCATCGATTTAGTAGAAGTTCTGACTGGTGATGAAGAATGTAAGGTAAGTCTTGGTCTTAGACTAATAGAGAATGAAATTATGTCTCTGTTGGGTGATAAAAGCCGATATGATACTGAGATTAAAAGCCTTGGTATTAGTCCTGTAAGAATTACTAATGGCATTGAGAATTGCGGATGGCTGGCATTAATGAATAGCCCAAACAATCTAGCGTGGTTTGTTAAGAGAACTGATAAGTTTATAGAGGCTATTGACCCTAATAATGAATGGTATGACTACATAGTAGATACTATTAGCAATATTAAAGATAACTGGATTGACCCGCAGAATGTTAAGCCAGATATTGAAATGTATCACGCATTAATGGCTTTAGAAGTAGATGAGCCAATTAAAGATTTACTCGTAAAGTAATCTGGACACAATTAGAAAAACATTCCACCCCTGTATCAGATGATATGGGGGTTAGTTGTGTCTGTGATGAAGAGAATGAAAACTTAATTATTGAAAATATTATAGAGAATGAAACTATGGAAACTATTTTAGAAAGAGATTTAACTTACAGTGATTATTTAGCATTGATTGAGACTGAAGAGAAAGCAATCGCAGATATTGATAATGATATTGAAGTTGTTGAAAGTGAGTTAGAGGATATTAATATTTCTATTGATTTAGAAGAGGCTAAGAGGCTCAATCTTATTAAAGAAGTATATGAGGAAGTAGTTAATAAGAGGAAGGAGAAAGAAGCACGATTAGAAAAGTTAGAGATTGAATTAGATGAACGGCGTAATTATTTAAACAGCTTAAACAATAGTTTAGGTATTTATAGTTCTGAAGATGATGAGATAGATAGAGAGGCAGAAGTTAGAGATGATATTGATAGCCTCACATCTCGGAATTGATAAGGATACCTGGAAGGGTTTGATGTATGGTGCTTACTTTGGTGGCTTCCCTTCAAGCTACTTTAGAAAAGACGGGACTATGATCGATAAGAAGACTTACATAATGCTCAAATGTGAAATTGTCAGAAAGCACATCTGTAAGTTTTTAGGTATTGAGACTTGGTATAACTACAAATTAAACCGTCACGAATGTAATGACACTGTAGAGAACAATAAAGCTATTCAAAGGATACTGTCAGCATTCTATGTTCAAAATAAGGATTTGATCAATGAATTAAAAGAGTGGCGTGATTATCTTGCTACTGATTTCTTTGATTCAAACTTTGAGATAAAGGCTGGTAAAAAGTATATCTGGAATAGATCTAATATGCCTATTGAAATGACTCAATATATGAACAGCAAAGGTGTCATCAGTAATAAAGGTAAAAGAGATTTAGCCAGCCACATACTACAGGGGCAAGAAGCCTTGTTCATTAGCTGTATAACTTCTTATTCATTAGAAGAAGATTGTCCTTATGAGGTTATGTCAGATCAAGCAGACGGCGTGATTGTCCAAGGATTTATTCCCGATGAGTATCAAGAAAGGGCGCGTCAAGATAGTAAATTTGAGTTTGCTTACCTGGAAGAAAAGCCTTATCTCTGATTTTACTTTTTGCTATAGGAGAAAGATAAGGAGATGAGAGAAAGGGAGATAAAGAAGATAATAAGAGAGTAAATATGTAGTATAGGTATGAGTATCTTAATAGTAATGAAGTAATCAATGTTGTAGCGTTTCACCCTGTCGCTAAAACCTATACCCAGTCGATTCTCCAGGGAAATAGACCCTTAAAGTTCCCACCCATCAACTAAGGCACGCCATCTCAGGACACATCGACCAGGACACATCAAGCAGCCTCACTTCTCCTCCTATGGATACGTAATATATAGGGTAGTTAAATCAATACTTATTCCAATACATATACATTACAGCGATTTACCCTTGCTGCCATTTTTCCCCCCAAGCTATTAAGCGGTTAATTAAAACAGTAATTTATTGAAAATATTATAGAGATAAAAATATGAAAATAATTCCATTAGATTGTTCTGTGAGTAATCAAACAGAATGCCGTCTTAGAGAAACATATACAAATAAAGAATTAACATCTCTTGTTGAGACTTTTCTAAGAGATACGGCAGAAATGAGTAATCCTAAAACACAAGAAAAGATATTAGCCGAAGCACGCTCAACAATGCAAAAACTAAAAAACTTAAACAAGTAATTTATTTAATAAATACATAACAACATAAAATAATAATGGATACAATAGCAAACCAAGTATATCAACACTTACGAGATAGAGCATCCTTTAATAAACTTGAAGGAGTAATTGTGTTACCTACTCAAGCCCAAACTAGTAAAGTATTGACTAATTTACACCCAGATGAAATTGACTTTGCGTATCAAGAATTACTCCAGAATGGAATTATAGAAAGTTATTCAGAGTATCAATATGTACCTGCTTTACAATTCCAGTTAACTAATAGGTTAGAGAAACTTATGGGGCTAAGATAATCTTATGAGAGAAGAAAAAACTGCACCTAATATTTCTATTAATAAAATAAACTTTGATTTACTAGAGCAACAACAAGAACTTTATCCCCTACTTACTAGAGGTGAATTAGTAAATAATATTCTCGACTGTTACTTTAAAGGAACAGCAGGATGGATTAAGCAGAAAAATAGTCTTTCCTAAACTAAATATATTGCCCTATCACAAGGCATAAAACTAGGTAGCCGTCATTCCTTAATTTGAGTGGCGGTTTTTTATTGTCTATACATTTTCAGCAACTAAAACTAATGACCATATCAAAATCAAGACCACCTCAAGGCAGTTATGATGCCAACTATGATCCACGCCCTAAAACTGTAACTATAGGAGTTTCACTAGTATCAATTGAAGAACATACTTTTGAGCAAGATGGACGTGCTGTAACCTGTCCCTGTGATGACGCTATTTGTTATATCACAGTCGATAGAGAACTAATAGAAGTCAAGAATGAAAGTTGTATTAAATATTCTACGATTGCCAGACTTGTAGAAGAACAAGAGGGGCTTCGTAGAACTCATTGGAAAGTTATGTCTTGTTGGGAATGTGTCCCAGACCATATTGCCGATGAGATATTCTAGCCCTCTTTTTATTTACCAAAATACTTGACTAAATAATCAAACAAACATTATGAAACTACTAATAGCAATACCAACCCTTACTGCTTTCTACAATTACCCTACTTACTTTTTATTAGCCGTAGTAGGGCTTCTGTTTATTCTTCGAGTTATAAGTGAAGTAATCAAGACGCGCCCTGCTTCTCACTACGAGCGAAGCAAAGCTTCTAAGCAACTGTGTTGCGAACAGGTAAAGGAAGTATTTACTGCATTGCCAGACAAAATTACTTGTATAAATTTAGATTTCTCTGACTGGAGTTATCGAGACATTCAGTTATTCGCAATTGCTAATGGCATTCGTGGTAATCAGAAGAAAGTCAAACTAATTCAATTACTACAGGAGGTTTGATTATGAAACTAGATTCAGTATTTGACCTGCCCTGTGAATGTAATTTATGCGAACCAGATCAATCTTTCTGGTGTAAGGGATGTCGGCTTGAGAATGTGCCTTATTGTTTGGGACAAGATGATGATTACTTTGATTACTGCACGCTCTGTTGGTATCAGTTATCAGAAGATCTTGTAACAGTTGTAGTGAGGTAAATCCATTGTCGCTACTAATTAACCTGTCTTTGACCCACAGACATTAAACAGGGTCATTTTTATTGTCAATTTATTCACCAAGAACAAATATGAAACCACATCAAGCAGAAGTAGTAAATTGTGTAGTAGCAAATACACGCTATGGAAAGAAATTAGTTCTAAATTGTAAGCTACTACCCAGTAAAGAAAAAGTAGCGTGTTGGAGTAATGAATTAGATAACCCTGTCTATCGTTCTAAAAAGCCAGGAGATGTAATTGAGCTTATAGAAAGCGATAAAAATAAGTTTAGTGTTTTAGACAGAGAACCCGCTACACCCAAGCAAACCGCCACACAAGCGGTAGATGATTACTTGAGTAATGACTTAGGACTGCCTGAACTCCTTACTGATAAACAAAAGCAGGATTTATCTAAGCTAACTCAGGAAAGAGCAAAACTTTTAGTCTTCTGTATTGAGACAATGAAGAATGAAATGGATGCTAAAGGCTTTGAGTTCTATGAGAACAGTTGCCGTAGTCTAGGAGTAAGTTTATTCATTCATATCTCACGACATCTTGATTAGCAGTTATTGTTTTTTCCAAGAAGCAATAAATATTGGCTGTACTTGTCTTGTCAACAGCATATAATGCAAATTACTCTACTCTGCATCTAAAATCCTAGACATATCTATATTAAAAGGTTAAAACAGGATTACAAGACATTAACAGAGTTGTTAAGTGGTGCAGCAGTACGAGTGTAAGTATTTCACGCTAAAATTTGACGGTATTGGTCTTAATATTGTTTTTGAGAAAAAAACTTGTGCGAATACATTTGCCAGAATGTATTTTTATTCAGGTTTGCTGAACTCTTTCAAACCTAATGCAGATGCAGTGTGGATACCTCAAAAAAGACTAGATGTTGAGATTAAGGGCTGGTCAAAGAATGTGTCTTGGAATCGTACATCAGATACCATATTTGAGGGAAACATAGCTGATGACGTGAAATTAGAATTTCAAGATTTTTCAAAAGTTTTAGAGTCTGCTATTGGAAATGTATTCGACGGTGTTTCGATTGATGGCGATAAATATTACGCTTTTGCCATAGGAAACAACTTAAAATGGCAGGAATATCTATTTAAAACAAGAAGCCGTTCTATTTGTGCATTATGCGTCTTATATGATTTAAAATCCCATACAAGGAATGAGTTGGAAGTAAGAATCAGCGAACAGTATAAACCTAAAATAAGACCTTCAAAAGTCACAGGTGAAGAAGCCATCTCAAAATTTTACAGCGATAAAAGCAATAAAACGGTTTCCAGATTCTATGGAGATCCTAGCAAAACAGTTGATGAAATGAGAAATGAAGGATGGACAAGAGAGGGAGACAACCCTTCGTTGATTGTAAAAGGAGGAAGAGGGCAAGGATCAACACAACAAACTTATAAGCTCACTAGTACTAAACAGAATTTGAGCCTACAGGTTGCTAGGACAACTATTCTTCAAAGATGGAAAACAGAGTTATTTATCATGGATGACTACACTTGTAAATTATGTCATACTCGACATGATAATCCACGTCTTCTTGCTCCAGATCATCGTGTACCAGTAGTAATTCAAGCTGATATGCTTACTGAAGAAAATTATAAAGACAAACTAATGACCCTATGTGTCTCCTGCAATCAAAGAAAAAGAGAGTTCACTAAAAAGGTAACATTAGATTATGACTGGAACTCTAGTCCCTGGGCTTATCCAGAGAAATTTCAATTAGAAAAAATAGAGGAAGATATTAGTAGATACTCTCAAGCTAATCAGAAATCTTTTGATGATGTTATACAAGATGTAAAAAGAATTCACGAAAATAAAAATTGAGTTATAAAAACGATATTTCTAGCTGCATAGCATTTTCTGAACTCCCTTCTTTTTCTGATTTATTTTTATTAATAAAAGGCTGACCTGTAATTGCATTATACATTTCAGATGCAATAGCTTTTGCTAACGGATAAGGAACAGCATTTCCAATTTGTCTATAAGCAGAGGTCATTGAACCAACAAATTCAAAATTTAAGGGAAAACCTTGTATATATGCTGCTTCTCTACAAGTCAGCCTCCTTGTATTTGATGGATGATGTAGAATTACAGCACCGCCCTTACTGTCACCTCTAGCTGTAATTGTAGGTGACGGTAGATCTGGATTAACTCTTCTATTGCCTATGTAATTGTTAAATTTTAACTTGAACTTAGAACATTTGTGATTTTTTAAATTGTGATTGGTATTAGGCTCTGGAATTACTGAAAGGGCTTCCCCTACTGATATATGCTTGTTTTTATGAGTTGGTGCGGGTGGGAACTGAATGTCATATCCAGTATCATTTCTTATTCCTAAAATAAAAACTCTTTCACGCTTTTGTGGTACTCCATAATCTGCTGCATTAAAAACGCTGTGGCGACAATAATAACCGCACTGATTGAATTCATCTATAATTGTTTTGAAGATCTTACCTTTACCTAAACTCAGTATTCCTTTCACATTTTCAGCTAAGAAAAACTTGGGTTGCTTTAATTTAACAACTTCTACAAAATATTTATATAAAATATTTCTTTCATCATCAATATTGCGATTAACATTAGCTACAGAAAATCCTTGGCATGGAAATCCACCAATGACAACATCACAATCAGGAATGATATCTAAATCAATATTTTCAATGCTGCTAAAAACAATATGATCTCCAATATTTTTCCTGTATGTTTCAACTGCATCTTCAAAATTATCAATAGCCCAAATTACTTCAAATTTAGACTTGATAAATCCTAAATCCATACCACCAGCACCAGAAAATAAAGAAACAACTTTAGGAGCTTTCTTTTCTGATTTTGTGTACTGATTATTAAACAAGTTCTCATTAGCTTCAATCAGTTTTAAACCTAACTCTTCTCCGTATGCTACTGGTACTGCGTTTCCAACTTGTCGGTACATTGACCCCAAACTACCTACAAACTCAAAGTCATAAGGAAAAGTTTGTATAAAAGCTGATTCTCTTACATTTAATCGTCTTTCTCCGTTTGGATGAGGAATAGCACAAACGCCTCCCTTACCGTTACCTCTTGCAATAATTGTAGGACAAGGCTTGTTTCCGTCTGTTTTTCTATGACCAGTGTAATTTCTGTATTTAACTTTATACTTAGATCCAACAAGATTAATTTTGGGATTAAGCTTTTCTAATTGTTCTAAAGCTTCGTTAATTGTTATCCATTTTTCAGTACTTGTACCATCTTTAGAATATTTTGCTACTGGATGCTCTAATCTAGATTCAAGAGGTAAATCATTTCTAGTCCCCAAAATAATTACTCTTTTTCTTGTCTGTGGTACTCCATGATCTGCCATGTTGACTAACTTGTAAGTCACAAAGTAACCAATACTTTGAAAGTCTTCTAAGATTTTCTGAAATACACGTCCTTCGTCTAAGCTAAGAATTCCCTTTACGTTCTCAGCCACAAACCATTTTGGTTTTTTATCTTTTATGACTCTAAGCATTTCAATGTAAAGCTCGTTTCTTTCGTCCTCTTTAGAACGGAATTTATTAGCTAAAGAAAAACCTTGACATGGAAAACCACCAATAATTAAATCAGCATCTGGAATTTCTTTAGATGGAACATCTAAAATTGATTTTTCTACGATATGCTGTCCAATGTTTTTTTTGTAAGTGCTGACACAATCTGAATCGTTGTCAATAGCCCAGATAATATCCAGTCCTTGCCTTTTCAATCCATAGTCAAGACCTCCACATCCTGAAAACAAACTTACAACCCTAATTTTCTTTATCTGAGATTTTACAAGATCAAACTGCTTAGATGTCATGAAGGACGGTTACTGAGATATGGACTAAATAATAAGATACAACAAATATAGCTTAGTCCAACTCAGCAGAAGACTCTAAACTCGGCTGTATTTTTTCATCTATTTAATTGACTAAAAAATCAATATTATGACTAGAACAATAAAAGAATTAGTAGAGGCTGAAGTAATTTATTTCATCAGCCCTCTTATTGATGATCTTCTACAACAAGAAAAGTATCGTGAAGAGTTTTATCATCTCAGATACTCTACAGATTGGGATGAAGCAGAAAAGGCAATCACTCAGAATAACTGTATTCTTCAAGAAGAAGCTGAACAATGGGGTGTGTATGATACTGACACAGAGTATTACACCATAGACCCCAATTGCGAAAGTAAGCATCAAGCCATCAAGGAATATTTTGATGATGTAAATTGGGATTTATCGGACTATAACTGTGAAGTTTGTGAGTGGTGGCTTGTTAGTGAATGGTTGTTGAACAAGCTTGAAGATAAAGGCGAGACTGTAGAACGAGATTTTATGGGTTTATGTATTTGGGCTAGAACAACAACAGGTCAAAGTATTTGGTGCGACTATGTTATTCAAGAAATCTACAATGATCTTAAATATAAATATTGTTCTACTTAAGCTGTCTGTAGGGGAAAGCCATCTAGTAGCATCACAGGACACCATAACATCAAAGTTAATCGCTTGGTGCTGTTATATCTAATCCTGGTGCTACTGATGACTTTTACACAATGCTAGATATTTTGTTTTAAGATTTGATACCTTACGCCGTTTCTAATACCTCAACCTCCTCTGTTTGCTTCTGTTTGTTTGTTTGCCTTTTAAGATCTTCGTGCAATGTTGTGGGAGGCTGAATATCTTTTACATTGGATTTCACATTAGATTTGTGCTGTTGAATGGCATCACTACCAGTTTTGATTTTAGGTAGAGGATATTCTCCTTTCAAACCATCAAGCAAAGCTTTTTCTGCTTCTTTATAATGCTCCTCATTATTTACAAGATCTTTATCTTGCTCTTTAGCAATTTTTACAACTGATTTTGCTAGTTTCACGCCATTATCATATTGAGCGATTAAGTTTTCTCTAGTTTGCTCTACACAATCATCCAATACTGCACTTAAGGCTGCTGCACCAACAGTATTAAGTGCTTGAAGTCTCTTTTTATCCCTTTTATTCATCATCCTTCTAGCAACTCTATCAGCCTTAGCACTGGCTATTTCATCTTCTTGCTGCTTGTAGCTATCGGCTTTTGCTAGTCTGCTTCTCTCTGCTTGAACGGGTTTCTCAATCTGGTCTTGTTTGGCTTTGAAGGATTTATTAACTTTTTCAGTTATATCTGATTTAAGTGCTTTGGCATATTTGTCTTTGATAGAGGCTATCTTTGCTGCCTTAGCTAGACCATATTCATCAGCAGCTTCACCATAATCGTCTAGATGTTCAACTGCTTTTTGTCTCTTTTGGTTTAGAGGCATATCAGCCACTTCTTCTGCTGAAGATCCTTGAGTGATTAATATTTTGTCTATGTCTTCTTCAGTCAATTCACTACCAAGTTTTTTTGCAATGTCAGCATCGCTAATGACTGCCTCATCAATTGTTTTATTTATCAAGTCTCCAAGCTGGCTTACGGCTTCATCAATCTTGCTTTCTATTTCTTTGCAGGTTTGTTCATCAACATTAAGCTTGTTTAGTTTTTCTTCAAGCTTAGTCATAATATCTTTCTGCTCAGTCATAACTCGTTCTCCTATAGATTTGATTTCTTTCACGCTTCAAATCTAATCGGGGACTACCTGACCTTATAGTGATTTTTGTCACATAAATATTATAGATAGAAATTGGTCGGCGACCACTTTTTGATTCAAATCTCTAATCAAAAACTCTCAACACTAGTAATAATTAGCACGAATGACTCTATTAACTATGAAGATTATAGATAACCTGGAAAACTACTTACGTATCACTATTGGTCGCAAATTGGTCGCAGAGCTATATACCCACAAATAACAAAGGATTCTAGTTTTTCTAGAACCCTTGTGTTATATTGGTTGTACCTTACGAGCGCGGCAGGATTTGAACCTGCGACCTACAGAACCGGAATCTGTTGCTCTATCCGCTGAGCCACGCGCCCGAGTAGAGAATTATGATATTTCTACTTGGTATATAGTCTAGTGTAAAACCTTTTAAGTGTGTGAAATCTTAAGCTAAAACTAAAAAAGTGCTAGTTTAGGAACATTTGGCAATGTTAAAATCTTCAAATGGAAATGATAGAGAACATAGCTTAGTGTAGGTAAAAGTAGTCAAGGGAAAAAGCAACTGGAAAAAAGGGCTTCATGGAAAATAACGAAACTCAACCTATGAAACCCTATATATGCACCAAAAGCTTTCTTGGCTATGGTTTTGACTATCTCGACCTTATGTTTCTACTTGGGTAAATCTAAAGCAAATTTTCTCTTATGCTTTTGTCTTGTAGTTATAACCTAAGTAACCAACTAACTGTCACTTGCTTGAGGTAATTTTTCGGCAAAATAGTTGCTAATAAAGGTGTTAACGAAAGACAGAATTATAGGCGCGACTATAAAGGCAATCAATCCATGAACCTGAAATCCTGGTACAAACAGTGAAGCGAGCCAAAAGCAGAACCCATTTATGACTAGAGTAAATGCACCCAGAGTCAAAATATTTATCGGCAATGATAACACTGAGACAACTGGCTTCACAACGCTGTTGAATAAACCAATAACTAACGCTGCTAACATTGCAGCAGGGAAGTTATCGAGGTTGACTCCTGTAGTGAAAATAATATCAACTACTAAAAGACTCAGCGCTGTCGCTAATAGAGTTAAGAATGTTCCGATCATTTTTTATCTTCTCCTGCATGAACGATAACTTACAGCTTGTAATTCAGTTCAATTTACTTTTTAATACACATATTATTAATTATTTAAAATCATTAAAAATCTCTAGCAAGATAGAGTTTAGTGATATTAAGAAAATTTAAGCTACTTTATTTATATCCTCAGATAGAAGATTTATTAGTAAATAAGTTTCAAACTCGTTTATTGTATTCATTTGATGTTTATATAGTAATTCTGTTTGAAAATGAATAGTTATTACTTGCTGCTATCTTTTGTTATTAGTCTTTTGTCATTGGCTATTCTCTAAAATTATTTGGTATTGCTACATACTAAAAGTTTATAGATATTCGGTTCAGGATACACTACAAAGCTGTGGCTGTAATTATAGATTCTGACCGCCATAACCTCTAATTAATGCCACTAGTGGAGGTGAACGTAGATAAAGTAATCATTTATTCGGTTGAAAACCCTGACGATGTCCAACTCATTACTGTCCAACTCATTACTCATTACTACATGAGTTAAACTATGCGCCTTTGTGCGCAGCGGCATTAGACTCTTCCATAACGCGCGATCGCCGCAAAATTAGAATTACTTTGATTATTTTGCCAAGCCCACATTTGATCTCCTAGAGAAAAATGCCACCATTCTTCGGGATGTCTCACAAATCCAGCGCCAGTCATCACCCTATTTAACAATTGACGGTTGGAATAATACTCTTGACTAGCTTCATTCTGAGCATTCATATAATAGTCAGGATGCGATCGCTCTGAAAGTTCGTCAATTTCTCCCCCCATATTGAGAATTTCTCCTTGCTCGTTAATGATAGTTACGTCAACCGCAGCTCCCGTACTATGGGGCGGAGGCATCTTCAGATCTAAACTGGGGGCTGCCCAGAGACGATAAACTTTGTGCCACAAATCTTGACGTTGCTGGGCAGATAATTGCTCTTCATGCAGACCCAGATTTTTTACTAAAGAATTAAAGGTATGATTTACCATAAACTGCTGGACTCCCACTGGACGATAGGCATCGTAAATTCTGATTTTCCAATTGGGATGACGTTTCTCAATTAAATATTGTGCCTCCAACAATCCTTCGACTACTCCCTGACGCAAATAATATGGAGATTGTTCACCATATTCTGCTCCTAGCTTGACATAAGGATGGGGCAACTCTACTGAAAAATTATCTAGGGGGATTGGGATTAAGGGTTCACCACAGTCGGCAATCGGAGTTTGTTGATAGGGTTTCATAATCTGGTAATTAAATATAAGGTTTTGCGATCTTTGGCAATGATCAGCTTGTCATCCAGATTTTTACTCATGACGGACTTGATCGACTACCCTTAATTCTGCCTGATTAATATAAAGTTATAAGAAAAAACGCTACATGTAGAGTCTGTTTGCTTAATTTTTTTTCTTGAGCGCTAGATATGGTGATATGATACAAATTCTCACGGACAAGGATATTTAGTTGAAATGAATCATTTAGGGGAATGGAATGCCAGTGGTGTAGACGACGAACTAACAAACCTCAATGTAGTTTCTCTTCAAGGCACTTCTCCCGCAGAGTATTTGCTCTACTCCAATTCTATACCTAGACGTAATGATGGCAGAATAAGTGAAGGATATCTTCAGCGTTATGCACATACTGATGCTGGAGGATGGTGGTGTTCGGGAATCGATCTTTTAAGTGGAGATGAAGATATTTGGGGCTGTTTCAAGCCAGATCAACCCCGTAATCGAGACAATAAGGTTATTAAATATGAACATCCGCCAAAAGCTGCCACTGGATTATTCGCCTTAAAAGTTTCCCTTAAAATCTGGCACAAGATTGCTGAACGCACAGAAGTATCTATCTTACCTGAAGATATCAATCAAGAAAGTGCTGATTTGGGATTTTGGCAGTGGTTAATTGCTCACCCTGAAGTACCTCTTTGTCTTACTGAAGGAGCAAAAAAGGCAGGAGCCTTATTATCGGCAGGGTATGGGGCAGTAGCGCTACCTGGAATTAATAATGGTTATCGGACACCTAAAAACGAGATGGGTAAAAGAATCGGCAAGTCTCATCTGATTCCTCAGCTAGCCAAGTTAGCGACATCGGGACGAAAAGTTTATCTCGTTTTTGACCAAGACACTAAACCGAAAACAGTCAAGGCGGTTAATGCTGCAATTAAGAAAACTGGCTACCTGTTACAAAAGGCTGGTTGCGAGGTCAAGGTTATTACTTGGAATAGCGCCTGGGGCAAAGGGGTAGATGATCTGATTGCTAGTCAAGGTCAGGACTGTTTTATACGGGCATTTAACGATGCCTTAGATTTGGATACCTGGAAGGCAAGATCCTGGTCTAAATTAACTTACGCTTCAGATCTCGAAGTTAATAGCCGCTATCTTCGGGAGTTAAATATTCCCCCCAAAACTAGACTAGTTGGTATTAAGTCGGCTAAAGGGACTGGTAAAACGGAATTTCTGGCTAAGATTGTAACTAAGGCGATCGCCAGTGGGCAGAAGGTATTAGTGATCGGACATCGGGTTCAGTTAGTTAAAGAGTTGTGCCAGAGATTTGGTTTGGGTTACGTTACGGAGGTAGATCCCTTAAATCCCCAGACTCCAGGGTATGGTCTTTGCATAGATTCACTTCATGGCTCTTCTCAGGCACAATTTAACCCTGATGATTGGCACAATAGTTTGGTGATTATTGATGAGGTAGAGCAAGTTTTATGGCATGCTTTAAATTCTAGTACCTGTAAAGAGCGACGAGTTGAAATTCTCAAGTCTCTCAAAACCCTGATGCAAAATGTTCTGGGTCATCAGGGTCAATTATATATAGCCGATGCCGACTTAAGTGATATTGCCTTAGACTACTTAATCTCTCTATCGGCAGTTGAAACTAAACCTTATATTATTCAGAATAACTGGCACAACAATCGGGCATCCTCCTGGCAAGTTTATGATTATTCAGGGAAAACTCCGAAAAAGCTGGTGGGTAATCTAGAGGCTCATATTCAGCAGGGAGGCAAACCCTTTATATGTCTTTCCGCTCAAAAGCTAACCAGCAAGTGGAGTACTCAAACTTTAGAGGCTTATCTCAAACAGAAGTTTCCCCATAAGCGAATCCTCAGAATTGACTCTGAATCTTTAGTTGATCATCAGCACCCTGCATATAAATGTATTTCTCAACTAGAGCAGACATTACGTTACTACGATGTGGTTTTAGCTAGTCCCTCAATTGAAACGGGAATCTCGATTGAATTAGCCGACCACTTTACCTCAGTATGGGCGATCGCACAGGGAATTCAGGCAGAGAACGCCGTGCGTCAGACTTTAGCGCGGTTACGCCAGAATGTGACTCGGCATTTGTGGTGTGCTAAGTATAGCTTTAATAAAATTGGCAATGGTTCTACTTCTATTCCTGCATTACTTAGTTCTAATCAGCGTTTTACTCAGTTAAATATTCGTCTGTTGCAGCAATCAGATTTTGCTTATCTAGATGATTTGGATACAGGCTTTCAAGCTGAATCTTTGCTGTGCTGGGCAAAAATGGCGGTGCGGTACAATGCGGGGGCAATTAACTATCGTAATTCGATCTTAGCGGGATTAAAAGCGGAGGGACATCAAATCATTGATGCAGTCCAATATCAACCGTCTTCTGGTATCACTCCAACCCAATCCTCAAACTGTTTGGTTACGGCGATCGCCGAAATTAGTACGCAAAACTATTTAGCTGAGTGTCGAGAAATTGCTGCTGCCGCTAGTTTAGACGAATCACAATACCTGGCACTAAAAAAGCGGCTGATCAAATCGATGAGCGATCGCCGTCAGTTACGAAAATACGAACTGCAAGAACGCTATCATTTACCCATCACTCCCGAGTTAGTTTCTTTGGATGATGAAGGTTGGTATCAAAAGATCAGACTACACTATTTTCTGATACTGGGTCGTCCTTTCTTGGCAGATCGAGACGCTAAAGTCGCCCGTAAACTAATTGAACAGGGAAATGGTAGTTTGTTTCTACCTGATTTTAATAGTTCTCAGTTGGGTGCGATTGTCGGTTCTCTAGAAATACTGGGAATTCCAATTTTGTTACAAGATGTCTGTCGAGAATTACGCAATACAGACGATGATTTACAATCCCTGGCAGCGATCGCCCACAGTAACCGCCGAGAAATCAAAACTATTCTCAATCTGGGGATTGCCAAAAATTACAGTCCAATTACTGTTGTGAGTCGCTTGCTAGGCAAAATTGGTTGCAAAATCAAATGTCTGCGTTATGAAAGCCACAACCAAAAAAGAGTTAGAGTTTATCAAATTGTTGCTCCAGATGATAACCGAGAACAGGTATTTGCTCATTGGTTAAATATAGACCGCCAAAGACCAGGAAATTCTCTATTTTGGACTGGACAACCTCAAGCTGATTCAGGACATCAAATACACTCCGTGGCTACAGATAATCATTATCTGCAATTGAAGCTAAATTTTTAGTGCGATCGCTTTATTAGTAAATAAACAGTTGTGACAAGTAACTATAAAGAGATCGCTATAGTCAAGACCGTCAGATCTTGGCAAAAGTTGGGTTTAAACTTAACTTCTCGTATCTATGGCGGGTAATACTAAATCCTGTTCACTTATACCACTTAAAGGCGAGGTTTAGGTAGGAGGTAGAAGGTAGAAGGTAGAGGGGTTTAAGTTGATTTCACGCTTTTGATTTATAGTACCTTTTGTCAATCGGATTTAGTGTAAAACGTTGTTATCGCCATTGATCTAAACGAAAGTGTCGACTTGAATAGCGATCGCAAATTATTATCACAGACAATAATCTTACCCTGGAAGCTAAATCTTGTTATTTAAAGCATAAACAAAAAAATACTATTGGGGATAATAATACTAAGGAGATATTTTGTTCTGGGGATGATATTTGAAGCTATTTAAAGCCGACAAATAAGTAGGTATGCAGAATTATAGTTGTTTCAAATAAAAATTGAGGATGATAGATTCACTCCCCAGTCCCCAGTCCCTCGAAAGAATAACTCATGCACTCAAAAATTAATTAAAACGACTATAAATATAAGACCCATGATCGTCTTTATCATTCTATTCCCTATTCCCTTATTCCCCTATTCCTTGATTTACCTACTGTTCTAAAAGTCATCTTCTAATTAAATTCCACCCTACTTAATGGAACTTTGCCAGATGCTGATTTCAAGTGGTTTTGATAAAATTATTTTCAGCTAATTATGCAACTTTAGTTAATACTTTTAATTCCAAATTATGCCCATAGTCGTTGTTTCCTAACATATAGTATCCACTTGGTTTAAAGATATCGTTTATTAGCTTCAAATTAAGACTCAAACTATCAAAATTTGATGTACTATTAGATAGTTTAAAGTTAGATTCTATCAAATGTTTGGATGTATAACAGTGTTCATAATTAGGATTTACATCAAGTTCTGCTGACCAAGCATCACAGTTACTGCTCGTTTCAAAAGTAGTAAATTTGGCTATGCAGTCTGGTTCTATCTCTTGACCCCAATAAGTATGATCTACATATTGAATACTAAACGTAAGGCGATCAGCCTTGCCATCATGGGTCGTGCTTGCTGTCGAATGGGAAGAGTCGCTATGGGGGCGAGAAATGATGATTAATAAGTACTCATCTTTTAGATAGTAACTACGAAAAAAGTTGGGGTTAAATGCACCAAAGCATAAGATAATTTTTAGATTACTTAGCTGTTTAGCTATCTTATTTAGACAGTGTAAATATTTTTGATGATTTTCGGCTAAAAATTCTTCGCTATACTTTTGCCAAGGAAAAGGTAGAGCATTATTTTCTTTAATTATTGATTTGGGTAATCCGTAATATTGGTAGCTAGTATCAGGCAAATTTTGCTTGGGTTTAAGCATTTTACTTGATTGATCATACATAACTGGAATTGGAGAGTATTTAGCTTCAGCTTTGCTATCCATTGAAGCTTGCAAAATATTGCTTAAATCCGCCGAAAACTTTATCAAGGAAAATTTTTCTTGACATCGTGACTTTAAATTTTCAGCTTTTTGCTTCATTTTACTAGGATTAAAATAAGCAAATTCAATTAGCTTTTCTAGTAAATAATATTGTCCTGGATTGTATAGGAGTCCATAGTCGGAATCAGGGATTATTTCTTTAGCTGAGGATGAATTTGCTGCTATTATAGGACATGAAAACTGGGCGGCTTCTAAAATACTTAGCGCTAAACCCTCATAGATACTATTAGAGACAAATAAATCGCTTAAAGCTAAAAACCGCTTGACATCCTGTCGATATCCTAAAAATTTAATTTTATCTGAGATTCTCAAATCATCTGCTGTTTGCTGATAGTATTCTTTTAATTCTCCTTCTCCTAGAAATAGATGATAGTAGTTAGGCAATCTATCATGTACAGCAGAAAAAGAGGTAAGAATATCGGAAAAGTTTTTTTGATGAGAAAAACGCCCTACTGAAATTGAAATATATGAGTTGAGTGGTAAATCTAATTCGCTCAACAACTCTAAGCGATGTAAATTATACTGCTTAGAACTACATTGAGCATATTCATTCTCAACTTCCCGCGAGTTATAAAATACCTGAATTAGATCTTGCTTAATGCCTGTAGAAAGTGATAGCTGAATTCGATTATCGTTTGAGACCGTGAAAAAGCGAGAATTTGATGCTGCCAAATCTTGAAAGATTTGTCTGGTTAAATCATTTAAGCTAACCCGCCATGGGCAAAGATGGATCAAGTTGATACTAGGAATTTGTAAATCATGACAGGCTATAGAGATTCCTAAGCCAAAATCGACCCATGGTAAATTTATAAATACAGAATCTGGTTTTAGCAACTCTAAAATTCTGGTTGCCTCACGATACTGCCGAGAGAGTTTGCTTAAATAATTGCTACCTATAGTTAGGTCTTCTTCTCCTCCAGTCCAGGCAATATCACCTACCAATGAATCAACTTCTAGACTGCTATAGAAATTAATTATTTTATCGTTATTAGGTAAAACTAATACGGGTTTATATCCATTTTCTGTTACTAGATGTAGGATATTTTTAATGTAGTGTTCTGCTCCTCCGACAGCCGAAGCAGGAATAAAGATAGCAACTTTCGGCATCGTATTAAGCGTTGACATATTCTTCTACGTTATTTTGGATTTCAATTTCACTCAAAGCCAAACATAATTTTCTAGTATCATTAGTTTGGGGATATAATTCTTGGACGCTGATGCTACGTTCTACAACTATGTCAATCACGTACTTGTCTTTAGCACTGTTATGTAAAGGCATCCAAAAAGCAGTTATTGTATAGCCTTCATCTTGCTTTGAAGATTCATATTTTAATTCTTCACCGTTGACAAATAACTGTAAGCTTTGTCTAGTATCATCGGTAATAAACCTGACATTCTTCAAAGTCAATTTAATGGGGGATATTCGGGTCATGGGAAATTCAATTGATGCTTTATTCCCTGAACCCATCCAGATATATGCACGCCCATTAGGTGATGTTTCAGGATAATGAAAATTGGCAGTATTTTGCAGATAATCTGGATCTAATTTTATAGGAAAGGAGCAAAATTCATCCTCTACTATAGATGAAGATCCTGATTGATTTAATAAAGTTTTTTCATTATTTTGATGGCCAATACTTTCTTCATTTTTGAGACCAGATAAAGTTAGCGATAACTTAGATATTTCAATTTTCAGTTCAGCCATTTCGTCAATTAAAGTATCCACACAGCTATCTAGAAATGGAGTATTAGAACTCTTACTTGATGCAGCTCGATTAATACTAGCCTTGATTTGTTGCGCAAGTTGATATTTGAGATTGATTACTTCCGATTCAGGTAAAAAATTCATTAGTTTTGTTAGATTTGTTAGTTAATGGTTGAGCAGTTTAACTGCTTAGGACTAGAAAGTTGACATTGATCTAGCCAATACTCAATAAACGTGACAAAAGAGTCATGCTTAGTAAAATTAGGATCATGCTTTGAAGTGAACATGAATTGCTCTAGGTAAGAACTGTATACTTCTGGAATAGAAGTCAAACTGTGTAGTGGTTGCACAAGATTTGATGATGGTAATCTATCCGCAAAGCCTCGATCTTTATAGTTGACCATAACAGAATGGCAAATACAAAGATAAATTATGAACGAAATACTTTCAGGAGCTTCAAGACAAATAAATATATCTAGCATCTGGATAGAAGCCTCCATATTTTGCAAGGAATTGACCTCTGCATAATTATCTTTTACTATTTCTAAATCAGAAAAAATAACTAGCTCAAAATGTTTTGGCAAAAATTCGCGGCAACATAAGGCTAATTTATTCAGTTCAGCAATGCTTTCTTCTTGCAAGCATGAAGTACCAATAGTGACTTTATTTAGGCTATTAGCAGTTACGTTACGAGAGCTAATATCAATCGGATTACTGCTCAGTAATATGTTGTGTCTGCTTACCTCTTGGTTGGGAATTAGGTTACTTGCTAAATCTGATAGATAGCAAGTTTTGGCAATATGGCGATCGCTTTGGAAGATTTCTTGTATATATTCCTGATGAGGATTATTATTAATTTCTTGTTTGTTAAAAAAGTACCAGAGAAAATGATTTGCCGATAACTGAATTTTTTCTAGCTCTTCTAAGCAAGACTGGTTATAAATGATTGAGCCAAAATCAAATAAATTGATAAAGATTTGATCTTCATCGGGATCAATTCTAAATAAATCGACAATTTGGTATAGTTCTCTGTAATGAACATTATTAACCAAACCCAGCTTGTATAGCTCTAATTTATCCTTTTCGATATCGTTAAAGCTTGCAGTACGATATACATTTAGATTTCCTAGTTTCCTAACGTTTTTAATCCAGAAATCAATCCATAATTCTTCGTTGTTAGAAAGATTCCAAAAATCAACATTGCTAACTAAATTGAAATTATAAACCTGTTTGGGGCTTGATTCGGCTTTTGCTTCTAATGTTGTTGATATATTAGAGCTTGGTTGCTGTAAGTCTTTGACAGTTTTCCAGTCAGTTTGATAAAGCCTTTTGATAGAGTCTTTAACTTTGTTTGAATAATTATCGTAAACCGACCTACTATCTTGCTTTATTTTAGCTACAGTTGCTTGAGAGTCTTCGATTAAAACTTCAATTCCCTCAGCTAAAGCTTTAATACTTTTGTAGCTGTGATAGGTACAGTCGCTTCCCAAACCCTCAAAAGCATTAATAGTTCCCATACAGGGTTTAGACCAGGAGAGAGCTTCAACCGTCTTAATTTTAAGTCCAGTACTAAACTCAAATGGCAATACAATTATATCTACCTGTTCATAGAATTGGGATACGTTATCTACCATACCCAGTATTTCTACTTTATTATGAAACCGCTGATCTAAGACCTTACATATTTTACCGCCAATAATAAAGGATATTTTCTCATTACTCTCACCATAAATTGCAAAGTATTCATCGAGAAAAGACTCTAAATTCTTACAATTAATTGGATTAGCACTACCAATAAAACCTAATTTAAGATTGCCATAGTCTATTTCTCTTGGCACTATTGCATCTGGTTCGGATTCTAAATGACCAATAGTTAATACAGGAGTCGAAGACAAACATTTAAACCAAGTAGATTCATCTTCTTTAATTGAAAGTACTACGTGAGCGCGATCTAAGGCTTTTTTTTCTGAATCAGGAGATGCAAAGAAAAAATCGCGATAACCAAGCTTTTTCTCAAGCAAATAATTACGATTACTAACGATATCATGAGTATCGATAACTTTAGTAACACTTTCGTCGAATAGTTCTAAAGCTCTACTGTAAAAGACATAGTTGCAGACAAACATATCAATATCTACAGCTAGCTTAATCCAGTTAATTGTAAACTCGATCCCAACATCCCACCAAGCATCAATATCAAAGTATTCGTCATCGGTTTGGTGTACTGCTGGCTGGACTGGATAAGCCACAAAAAAATAATCCCAACATTGATTCATACCTTCGTAGGCATCTTTAGGTATTTCTCGATCCCATTCCCGAGGGCAATAGACAAAATAGATAGTTGCACCTAATTCTTGGAGATATTTCGTCAAGGCGTAGATTCTTTTTCGATTGCCTGCATCTTGAGGATGTGATGGAGTTGGTGACAATACTAAAATGTTTTTTTTCACTTTTCAACTACTTGATTGAATATTGACTAGATTGCAGGCTTTTATTTAAAAAGTGAGAAATATTAATTTGCGCTATTGGAGTTGGAGAACTATTCTTGGCAACATAATTCAAGTCCAAAATATAACGCTCCTGTACATTAGCAAAATTACAGTCTTTTAAGGGAACTATACATTTAAATCTTGCATGGCTACTTTGATTTATTCCCCAGTATAAAGAAGCAAAGTAATCAGATTTTAAATTAATTTTTGCTTCATATTTTTCTTTAGTATGATTATCCAGTAGAAAAATGTTAGTTATATCTTCATGACTGATTATAATTCCGCCTACAATTAAATTACTATTTTGAGAGTTTAGGTGTAACGAATCTAACTTAATATCGACAAATTTACTACTGAAAAATAATTCGCTGTACGTTGTGTGAGGGGGTAATCGATAGAAATGCTTGATTAGATTGCTTTTTTCATCGATTATAGGATTAAATTTTTTCTTATACTTTCCATCTTTTTTAAATCTATTACATACTTCTTGGTTAATGGATGATGCGGTTTTGACCGTCTTTCTTTGTACATCATTAACTCGGCTATAGTTTTTTAGATATGATATTTGCGACACAATATTACCAATGTATCTGGTATCCCGAACAATATCCTCGTAAATTAGATTTATCGGTGAAATTTTGAAGTTATCAAACAAAACTTCAAGTTCTTTCTCTTCTTCATAGATCGAATCTATTTTTGAAGCAATTTTTTCGTAGTTGTAAGATTTGTCCAGGTTAAGGCGAAAAGGTTTAGCTTCTTGAGGAGAGCGATCATATTGATTCATAAGCCCACCTTGCTCATCTTTCACTATATGATAAAGACCAGTTTCACCTGCTACAAATCGAGAAACCGCTTGCTTTAACTTATTTTTCCGATAAACTCTTATTGCAACAAAATTACCATCTATATCTAAATCATTAAAAAACTCAATAAAAAGCTGCTGAAGATAAGCTTTTCTATTATATTTATCCGAAAAACTACTATCCTTTGGCTCTTTTATTTTTTCAATAGCCTTTGCTATTTCAAGTATGTAATTAGACATTATTTTTATAGAAATAACGCCATTGCTAGTTTTAGCTTTTTCCAGAATCCTATTGATTTCTTGCTTGATCTCTTCTGGGGCTAATTTACAATTACTAAACTTAGAGCCTGGTAATATTTTACCAATAAAATGCTCTCCAGGATTCCCCAAAATTTGAGTTTGACTTAATTCTGACGTGACCATAGTTGAGCCACTTCTTTGGGTAGAAAAAATTAGTACTATTTTATGCTTATTATTCATTATTTCTCTTTGGTAGCGTTAATTATGAATCAAATGCTGCAAGTGATTAATTTTAAGATATTTTTCTAATTCTTGAGCATTTTCGACTTTTACTAATGAACTACTTCTTTGATCTTGTTTTTTGGTATATTCAGCTACTTTTGGTTTGTGATTGAGTTCAAACTCATTATTGGCAAACCACGAATATATGAAATCAACCTTTTCATCATTATTGCTATAGGTATGAATATCTTCATATGACAACTCAAAGTACTTTTGGTTATCATTCTTGAGGTATAATTCAATGCGGCTAAAATAGCTTTGTGTCTCGTAATACCAGTGCTTGAAATCTACACAATTAACTTTGATTTTAATATTGCTGGTGTTGTATCCTTGGGAATGTTTTGTTTGCTGCAAAATTTTATCGGAGATATAAACATCCAAAAAATTACGCTTTAAGATTACTTTAGTAATTTCCTTACTGTTTAATAAATTTGCCTGTAATTTAGGCCAAGGCAAGTGTTCTGGAAAAACTTTGAATCCAGCATGATTGCTCTTAGTAGTTAAGCTTAAAAACTCCAAGAAGTGATTGGGATTATTGTGATTTAGCTTGACTAACTCTTTATCCTCATAAGGATTCTCCCCAATACTTATTTCTATATTTTTGGTGTTTTTCAACCACGTTACATATTCTTTTTTTCTATCAGTTGGCATCCATACAGTATCCCAATGATATACTTCCCCAAAAAATTCCAGTTCTGGAAAACTATCTAAAATTTTCATTAGGTAGTTGGAGCCAGTTCTTCTACAGGCTATTAAAACAAAAACTTTTGAATTCATGTATTTTCAAATTTCTAAATACTGCTATTGCTCTTCTCAAACAAATGAGATATGCTTCGGTTTGCCTTGGGAAAAGGATAAAGGCATCTAGTCCTAAAGGGTATATTATGCCCTCTTGGCTTGCACCAAACTAAGCAGCGCCAACAGTGTATACCATCGTATAGATGCGACCTATGTTCATCGCATATAGGGTACGGTCAAAGATTAAAAGGGATTCAATTTTTCGGAGAAACCTAAGTGATGCACCTTGTTAATTTAAGAATCGCCATATATTGACAGATTAAATTTAAAACACATAGTTAAACTTATTAATGTATGGTCTGAAGACTGAGTGAACCATATCTCTGGCGGACGAAGAATAATGCTGCCAGTAGCATCTATCTCGTTTGGTAACATTCTTTTTGAACACCTCAATCTTCTTGTCTACTCCACAGTGTTCAAGCAGAATATTATGAATATCTTCATTCATATTTTCCATCCTAATAAAAGCATCAGCATGTTTAATGTACTGAGGATGGAGCATTGCTTTTTGCTTGCTTTCATAGCGATCTTTCAAGCGTTTTTCAAGCCATTCTGCAAATCCCAAATTAATAGAATCAACAATCTCTGCTATTCTTTTTTTTCCTTTAGGAGTATGGTAGATCCAAGAATTCTCATCAGCTAAAAGCTGACTAAATCTAGTACGAGAACGATACCATTCTGCATAAAAATAATCATAAGGATTTCTAGTACCTGTAATTTTCAGGTATTTACATTGTTCTGGACTTAAAAGATTATTTTTTTTGAGTTCTTCAAATGTAGAGTGCTTTGCTCTAATCACTACCGAGCCATCTTCTGAGACTATATTTTCATCACTGTCGGGAACTCTCTTGACATCAAAATTATCTATGAAATATTGATATAAGGCAGAAGAACCAGTTCCAGGAGCTAAGAAATAAATGAATTTGAGTTCGTCGCAAACAAGTGCCATGTCAATATTTACCTAATAAATAATAAACAATTACAGAACTTAATCTATACTTCCAGTAATTGCATTGTACAGATGAAATGAAGCTTTAAGCTTGAATTTAGGAGCAAATTTGTCTAACAGAAAATTTACTCTGCTTGTTTCTGCTATTCAAAGTTGAACAAGTTTAAAATTTAAGCTATGTCAATTTTTGGCATTTACTTTTGCTTCAGCAAAAATTCGTACTTTTCGTTAATTAAACTAACATCATGCTAGTGTATTTGCCATTAGTATAATCACGGATAAATAGATGTTTTTGCGTACGTATAATTATGGGATCAAAAGAATCGCCATTTTGGAGATTAATTGTGTCTAAATATACAAATTTTGCAATGTATATTGTATGGTTTTTTTAATTCCATCGGGATTATAAGCAGCGATCGCACTATGGGCATTGCTTGATAATTGATGCCACAGGGTTTCGTTGTAGTTTAGCAGTAAAATTTGGCGTGCAAACTCGGCTGTATCATTTGCTTCCAAAATATTTTGATTAGGCACCAAATTCATCCCTTCGGTGCCAATACTAGTAGAAACTACTGGTAAGGCATATTCCAAACTCTGACCAATTTTGCCCTTCATTCCTGCACCATATCTGAGGGGAGATACAGATAGCCTGTGGCTCAAAAAGTAGGAACTAACATCATCAATATAGCCCGTTACGGTAATGCGATCGCTCTGCAAAGCTAAAACATCAGCATTGGGATTGCTACCTAGCAGAGTAACTTTTAGTCGTGGGTTAGTTTGCCAGACCAATGGCATGATTGACTGACATAGCCATAAGACTGCATCTACATTGGGAGGATGATTATAGCTACCGATAAAGAGGATGCCCGAACGCTCCTCAAAACCAGGAATATCACCCTGATAAGAGTGGTGAACGTTGGGAATTACTGCCACTTTATCTACCGCTTGCTGCTGGAGCAATTTCTGTTCAATAGGGGTCACGGTAATAGTTAAATCAGCTTGGTGTGCCATCTTTAACTCCTTTGACTGCATATCAATCCACTCTGAAGCTAGTGCAGGGTCTTTTTCTGGGGATAGTTCCCAGGCTCTTTTGAGGCGTAAATAATGTAAATCGATGGTGTCATAGATCAGCTTAATTGACTCTTGTTGACGAATTATAGATGCATACTTATCATTCAATTCAGGACGACAGATCCATGCCAGATCAATTAACGGCAGTCGCTCTTCTATTTGCTGTTCGATGATAGTGCCATAACCATCCTGAGTATATAAGGTCTCAATTTCCAGACTTTGCAACAAAGAAACATAAGGTTGCTCTTTAACCCCATTATCCGCAGCAAAAATAACGTGGTAATCAAGAGATTTAAAGATTTTGAGTAGCTCAAACAAACGTCGCGATCCCGATTCACGGTCGTAGCTAGGTACATAACTATCAATGACTAAGATGGTTTTTTTACCCAGATAGCGCCTAGTGGCTAACGGTACATTATCAATACCAACATTGGGTAAATAATTATTCCCTAATAAAGCAGTTGCCCATTTTTGCTGAAACTTGACTCCATTGACTACCTGGTATTTTTTAGTCCCACTGGTGGTTGAAGTCCCCGAACTAATTC
This sequence comes from Cyanobacteria bacterium P01_G01_bin.39, assembly GCA_039180345.1. GTDB lineage: Bacteria > Cyanobacteriota > Cyanobacteriia > Cyanobacteriales > Xenococcaceae > Waterburya. The sequence goes on from JBCDDK010000060.1 coordinate 27,277, forward strand.
CTTCGTAGTGAATCACCTCAGACTGGGGTTGATACATCACCTTCAGACCCAGTTGATGACGGATGGCAAAACAGAGGTCAGTATCTTCATAGTAGGCTGGAGCAAAATCACGCTCAAAACCATCTAACTGCTCAAAAACCTCTCTTCGCACCATTAAACTAGCACCCGAACAATAGTCCACAGGACGTAAATAATTATATTTAGGGTCGAAAGGATTATCCTGTCTACCATAGTTCCAGCCAGAAGCATCTTGCCAGATAATGCCCCCCGCTTCCTGTAAGCTACCTTGAGGATAGATCAACTTAGACCCCACTGCCCCTACCTGTTCGTCCTCAACCAAAACCTTAATCAAGCTTTCAATACAGTTAGCTTTGATCTCAGTATCATTATTGAGAAAATAGAGATATTCCCCTTTAGCTAAAGATGCCCCTTGGTTACAAGAATAAATAAAACCTTGATTCGACTCACTGCTAACCAAATTAATCGCCGTAATGGGGGTCAAAATCGATTCAGTTTGATCTGTCGAACAATCATTAACCAAGATAATCTCTACCTGAGTCCCCTCAGCCACATTTAAAGCGATCGCCTTAAGACATTGCAGAGTATAGTCTAGCTGGTTATAAACAGGAATAATAATCGAAACTTGAGGAGTATCACTGTGGGGTAAACTCTCCTGCAATTCCCTGACCAAGATTTCATGATCACAGAGTGAAACATCTGACTTAGTTTCCTCTGAAGCAGCCACCAAACTAGGTAAAACCTCATTACCCGTTAAATTCTGTAATCGAGCCAAGATCTCCCCGTTTTTAGGCTGGATCTGTAACCCCATTTGATAAATTGCCTGAGCCTGATCTGACTCACCAGACTCTCTTAAAATGTCCCCCAGTTTGAGATAAAGACTAAGATTGTGTTTATCAATTGCGATCGCTCGATGATACAGTTCAGGATTTTGCGGCTCTTGTTCTATGGCTAACAAAAAATGCTTTAAAGCCTGTTGCTGATGCTCTTGACTCCGACGATATAAAGCCTCACCTAGCTTTTGCTGTGCTTGGGGTAAATCAGGTTGCAATGCCACCGCCTGTTGGTAATAACTAATTGCCAGATCCCATTTATTTAAGTGTTGATAAGCCTCTGCCAAGTTGTAATATGCCCAAGGAAAATCAGGATTGAGCTTGATCGCCTGCTGATACACAGCAATGCTATCGTTCCATTGCCCTAGCTGAATTAGGGCATAACCCAAATTATTATACGACCAAGAAAAATCAGGATTGAGCTTAATCGCCTGCTGATACAGAGGTATAGCCTGTGACCATTGCTCCTGATGAGCCAAGACCTCTCCTAGCTGATGATAGGCTGCTGCATATTTAGGGTCAGATTTAGTGGCATTTTGATAGCAGACCGCCGCCTGTGACCATTGCTGTTTAGCCTGGTAAAGATTTCCCAAGCGAAAATAAAGCTCAGGATGTTGTTGCTGCTTAAGACCATGAAGATAACAAGAAATCGCCTGGTCGCCTTGGCGTAACCTAGTTAACAATTCCCCCAAAGCCAGATAAGCCGAACTTAACTGTGGCTGCTGCTTAATCAAGCCTTGATAACAGTTAATTGCTGCTTGGTATTCCCCTTTCGCGACTAAGCTTTTTCCTAACGCCAGGTATTCCTCAACACTAACTTCAGCCTGTTCCAAAGCGATCGCCTGAAGCCAATATTGAGTAGCTTGTTGCTGCTGTCCCGAGTTAGCCAAAGTACGTGCCAGTGCCAGGTGAGCCTGAGCCATACTGGGTTCATTTGCGATCGCCTGCTGGTAGTGAGCGATCGCTCGTGAATAATCCTGCTGCTTAAGGTATAGTTCTCCTAAACTAAAATGCTTCTGTGCCGCATTCAGACTCTGTATCTGGCTTTTGGGTAATTCAACTGATTGTGAAGTGGGATTAGTACTGTAAGTGCCAGAATTAGTAGAAGATAGCTGGAGAATTACCCGACAATACTTAGCCGCTTCTTCCCAAAGCCCTGACTCTTGGCATAGTTTAACAACCCTATGATAGATGTCTATGCGTTGCGGTTCAATTTTAGTTGCCTTGAGATATTGCTCTAGGGCAGCTTTGCTCTGTCCCTGTGCCTCTAAAGCTTGCCCCTGATGTAGATAGTTATGGAGCAAGGAGTGGGACTCTTGGATCTGAGCAGACTCAGGTTTGTCAACTGCCGATAGCTGTAGCTGACATCTAACTAAGTGTCGATATACGGCAGTAAATTCAGGATTAACCTTTAGTGCCTGCTGAAAGCTGTCGATAGCCCGTTGCCATTGCTGTTGTTGAGCGTAGAGAGTACCCAAGTTAGCATATGCCTCAGCAAAATTAGGGTCAAGCTTGAGGGCTTCTTGATAGTAGCCAATAGCTTCTTTAGCTTTATCTGTCTTTTGTAAGGCATCCCCCATCAGCTTATGAGCTTCAGCTAATCCCTGATTTAAAGCTAGTGCTTTAGCACAGGCTTGTATAGTTTCCTGCCACTGCTGTGATTGCCAATATTGTTGAGCTTGGTCTAAGCAAACCTGAGCCTCGTCTACTTTGAACATCTTTTGCGATTGTGTGTTGGGAGTGAATCAGTTGGAGATATGGTCACAACTAACCGCAGAATTTAACACCTGATACGGGATATTGCCCACTTTTAGGGGGCAAAACTTGCTAAAGATATTCTTAAAATGGCTTGAATAGCTTATGTGCAATGGGTTCTGGCTAATTAACTGTCTCTACTAGGACTATCGTAATTAATATCAATTAATGTGTGGCTGTTTTTTAGTCTGGCAGCTTTAAATTAAGAGTCTATTACCATTAATTTAAATTGATAAACATACCAATAAAAGAGAGATGATATTTATGATAGATGATATCATGGCGATCGCTTTCTCACTCCTATTTTTATTTCCTCCCGTTGCTTTAACAGTTCACTTAGCCATCAAAAAATCAGAATCTAATACCTATAAAAAAAGACTTGGCTATATTTATGGTGGGCTTTGGGCGATCGCTTGGCTATATCATGGCTGGCTGTTTGTAACTTGAATTTAATTCCCAAGTTTATTTTGATTTAAGAGCATAATTAAAGCTCAAATTATTACCTGGCAGTGATTTAAACTTAAGTAGCAACAATAATATTTGTTATGATGATTCTAGACTTTATATAGCGAATAGCCATATTAGTTATTCAATTTATCAATAGAATATTTTATTAAAAATGTTGATTGTTGATTGTTGATTGTACTAACCTCTTTTGATTTTGTATATTTATGTCTATAAAATATAATTATTGACAACTATATATTTATACCTTTTAATTAATTTTACATATCTCTTATGAAAAAAAAATTACTTTTGATTCCTATAGGATTAATGTCGTTCATTGTTCCTATTAAGATAATCTCGTCTATTTTTGATTACTCAAATCAATCTAATGTAGCAAGTTTTCCTCAAGAGTCTCAAAGACAAACTCAACAAAGAGAGAGCTTTAATCAAAAGATAGTCTTGAATTTAGGTGGATTAAATCGCGCGCAACAAGCTAATTTTTTTGAATTAAATAAGTTTGCAAATAGCTACGAAGAATTGAGCCAACAAGGAATAGGTCTTCCAGAAGCAAAAGAAAATTATGAATTAATTATTGAAAATAAAGGAGATTCAGCCTTTAGCTATGCAGTTCCCAGAAACAGCCATGCTGCCTATAAAGAATGGTCTGGTTCAGCTTGGGTTGAAGCCTTAGAACCTCTTCATAGCTATGTTGGCGGGATTGCGTATTCCAAAAATGGTTTTTTTACGGCTATTATTTGTGCTAGTACTATCCCAGGAAAACAGAAGCTTGAAGAACCAAAAATTATTGGAGACAAGTTAGTTTGTTCAGATGATAGTCAAGAAATTCTTTAAGATAACTCACACAAGTTGATTTAAACTTTAATTTAAATTGATAAACATACTAATAAAAGAGAGATGATACTGATCACAGATGATACTATGGCTAGCTATTTATTAATTAATAATCATGATTAAGTTTATTGAACATAGTGAAGCTAAGTTGAAATTTGTATCTTATTCGATCACCACATTATTTAGTTATCTAATGGTGACATCTTTGGTTACATTGATTATTGTTTATTTTGCCTATTTTAGCCCGATAGAATCGTCCCTATACTGTCAAAAATACTGGCTGAATCGGATTGACTGTCAATTACAAGAAAGATCTCTGTTCAATTCTCAACTAACAAAAATAGATATTATCAATCTGAAACAAGTCATAAAACATCCCTCATTTGGCAGTCGCGACTCTAGAACAAAACTAAAGGCAATTCCACAGTATTCTGCGTTCAATACTATTGGAGTTAAAAAAAACTATTTCTTTCCTAGCAATCCTTTCTCACTAGTTCTTTTTCGGTATTTTAATCCTTTTAACTGGTTTGAACCAGCAAATCAGAGCGACATTATTGATCGCTTTATCAAAGAAGAAATAAATCAAAAATCTATATCAATTAAAAAATATTTTCACCTGATAGATATCATATTTCCTGGATTACTTATATTCTTAATGGCTATCATACCTTACTACATTATAGTAGTTATTTGTTTTACTTTATCATTAGAAAGCACTTATGAATTTAATCATAAAACGAAGCGCTTAATTGTAAAACAGAAAAAACTATTTGGACAACGAGTTGAAAGACAATATAGCTTTGACCAAATTAAACAAGTAAAATTAGACTTAGAATACAAAACAAACTTTAATCAAGGGCGAATAATATTAGAGTTCGATCCTAGTTATGATTATCCCATCGATGAATTTGCAAGAGTAGAATTGGGAACCGCAAATTTTCAGATAATTAAAGATTTTTTAGAAAATTAAAAAAGAGTATTAAATTAGCAAAAATATTAAACATGCATACTAATTTAAAATGACTTACTAAGCTGCTGTAAGTCTGGCATTAATTGACTAAAAGCTACTCCTCGATGACTGACTTTACTTTTAGTCTCAGGGAGCATTTCTGCAAATGTCATTTGTTGAGACGGTACATAAAAAATTGGATCATAACCAAAACCACCATTGCCACGAGGAGAAGTTAAGATCTCCCCTGGACATATTCCCTCTGTTTCCAGAACAATTTTTCCATCAGGATTGGCAATTGCGATCGCACAAATAAACTTTGCCTGTCTTTGATCTGTATCCCCTAATTCTCCTAATAGACGATTAATTCGCTCTTCATCCGTGTTGCCATAACGCGCTGAATATAGCCCAGGCGCGCCATCAAGAGCATCTACTGCTAGTCCCGAATCATCAGCGATCGACCATTTGCCCATAGCTTTTGCCACCTCTGAAGCTTTAAGGCGGGCATTCTCGATAAATGTAGTCCCTGTTTCATCTACGTCAATTGACTTGGGCTTCAATTCCAATTGCCAAGGCAAATCAACAAGATACTCCTGCATTTCTGCTAGTTTTCCAGGATTTCCTGTAGCGACTACTAATTTTTGAACCATTGAAAATATATTTATTCTTTATTGACAATCTAGCACGAAAGAATAGCGACCAGCTTTTAACCAATTTTATTGAATCATGTGCGGCTAGTAGACATGGGCATAAATGAAGACACCATTTAGTTAACCTCAAACCCTGACTATATCTAACTACATGCGGCTCAAGCCTTTGTTACTTCCTACTTAAGCGAAGCGGCACTAGCCTGACATTATAATTTCGTCAATCAGAATAGTGCATATTCTGCCATCAAAAGTCGTATTCTAAAGTAATTAATCAGACTGGATATTTGAGGTGAATACTACCATGCAAGAAACCAAAATAGGCAAGTGGTTTCGCAATACAGGACTTGCTATCTTCTTAGCTGGAATGACTATCTCCCTTACTCCAGCTCAAGCTAAAGCTTCAGAGAAAATTATTTTTACTTACGAAGGGGCATCTCAATCAGTATCATTATCAGAATTGCAGACGTTTGCCAATACAGGGGAAACTTCTCCCGCCCTAGACTTTTTATTAAATTTTGGCAAGCAGAATCCTATGCTGATTCGCTGGATCTTAAATCAAGAGTTTCCTGCCAATACCACCTTGATTTATGATTTGCTAAATACGGCACCTGGAGAATACGTCTTGTCGCAAACTAGTAATGTTGTCGGCACCAGATCCCAAAGAGCTAACGTGAAAGCCTTGAGGGGAGCTTTGGTTGCTTCTGCTAGTGATGATAATATAATTTCTCTGATTGAATTATTGGAAGATTATCCTACTGAAAAAGTATATGTCGATGGTAAGCTGCTGGCGAAAGTAAGAAAAAATCTTAGTCAGTTTATCGAAGAGACTAGCAGATACATTCAAGTCCCCATCAGCTTTCTGCTAGATTAGCTGAATTAAGCATAAAGTTTAGATTTATGTCTCATTGACTATAGTCCCCAGAAGAAAAGAGCCATAAGATAAGATTAAGGAATATTTTTATCTCTAAATCTAATATCTAAATTTTAAATGCTGACCTATCCTAAAGAATCTGTCAAGGTAGAATCTATTTCTGCTGAGAAACTCAAGAAACAAGAGCGAATGCGCGATGTCACCTTGTTGCTACAGCAAATAGTCGAAAGGGAGGAAGTGGCATTAAAACTAATTATTGATTGCCTAATCGATGTCGGATCAATTAATTACGCCAACAATAAGCTACATAATCCTCCATTGAACAAAATTATGAAAGTGTTGGTGGGATATATTAAGCCCATTGCCCGCAAAGCAGCGCTTTTTTGGCTCAAAAGAAATTTACCTGACTTGCTCACCGCTTGGCTGGAAGGAAAGGTCTCTTTTGAATCAGTACCAATTAATCCAGATGAAGCTTTAACAGGAGACCTCGAAACTGTACCGCCTTCTGAAGATCAAGAGATTCCCGACAATAAGGTAAGCACTATGTCTAACCTAGAAGAGTTGAAGTAATTGCTATGCCGATAGCGCTGTCACATACAAAGTAAATCTAAGCTCAACTTTATTCATTTTATGAACAAAAAAACTAAACAATTTAGTTAATAGAGATACATTAAGTTGTTTTTGTTGCAGATTGTAAAATTTAATAACAGTGAATTTTGGTAATAGCTTCGCAGAATGAAGCTACAGCAAAAGATTTAAAATTGTCTGAGATAAATTTAGTTTTATGGTAAAAAACTTATTGATTTTGATACATCAGAAAATAAACTATCTGAAATTCCAAATAATTTATGTTTACCAATATACAAAGATCAAAATTCAGAATAGAAAAGCTTGGGACAATTACTAATTTGCTATGTATAAAAGAGATCTAATTAATAATTAATCATCAACACAATCTAGTAAATTTACAACCTAATATTAAATATGAAATCTCTATTTATTCACTATTAATCAATGATAAATTATACTACCAATTCTCAGAAGTCAGCAAGCAAGAGTGATATCACTCAATACTAATATTAACTATCATCCATGAATGCCACAGAGTTTTGATGACTAAATGCTTAAAAGCCAAATAACAGTATGTTTAAATACCGCTTTGGTGAATAACTATGATTCAATCTTATCTTAACTTGATGAAAGCATAAAGATTCAGTAAAGGATCTTACGAAATTAAAGAACCATAAGTAATCATGTATAAGTAATTACTAGTACCAGAATATACATAGCTAATTCCAGGTATAAGAGTGATATTAGTTTTATTATTTTAATAATTTTTATAACATGATTCGCGTTTTACTAGTTGATGATCAAAAAGTGGTCAGGGAAACTTTAAAGATTTCTTTAGAGCCTGAAATTGATATAGAAGTCGTAGGCACTGCCAATAATGGAATTGATGCCATTGAACAGGTGGAGGTACTGCAACCACATATTGTAATCATGAATATGGAAATGCCTGGTTTAGATGGAGCTAGTGCTACGAAACAAATCACCAGCAGGTTTACTGAAACCAAGGTTTTAATTCTCACTTCTTATGACAGTGACGAATATATTACCAAGTCACTAGCGATGGGAGCAAAAGGTTATTTACTAAAAAATATTGAAACCCAAGATTTAGCAGGAGCTATTCGTAATGTACACAAAGGCTATACCCAAATTTCTCCTGGATTATTAGAAAAATTACTAATTTATACTGACTCAGGAATTGTTCTGAGCAAGTTGAAAAGTCCAATACAGGCGGCAAAACCTGCTTCTAGCATGATGTCTGTTGCTGCCAAACCCCAAAAGACAATCTCTAATTTGCAACATGCCTATCGCCTACAGCAAGAAGAGCTAACGAAACTAAGACAGAGCATTGATAGTAATCAGCAAGAGCTACCAAAGATCAAAAAAAATATTGCTAATCACAATAAATCTATTTGGCTTATTTCTTTAATCTGCTTAATATCTCTGCCGCTGATTGCAATTTACTTGTTTAGACTCTATGACAAAACAAATAGTATTCAATTAAGCGTTATTCCCCGAGAAAGGGTTGGTTTATATGGTGAATTTAGTCTTAATGGTATTGCTCAAAGAGTAGCGAAAGCTTTTGAACAAGATCCCATCTTACAAAGTATTTCTACAGTCTATATTGCACAGGAAGATGATGCGATCGTCCTCACGGGAACTATTCCTGATGCTAATCTGTTAAAGCGAATGGAAAATGTGGCATTACAGGTGATGGGAGTAAACAAAGTATATAGTAGTCAGGTAGCAGTACAGTCTGGATTTACTGGCAATGTTTTGGGTTCTGGGAAATAAAACTTTGACTAGCGACCCGCTCAAGAGTTAACTATTTACCATCAAAGTGGGAGTCCAACCCATGTACGCTCTAGTTTGATAGTATCATCATTGTCTTGCAGAAAAAAATGATCAGATTTGCCGTTAGGCAAGACAATGCAGTAACTTGTGAGTATCAAATTATTTTAGAATTGAGATGTTACTGTGTCTAAAAATTGGTTAATTTCTTTAATTGCTTGTGCTAGTATCTCTGGTACATCTTCGCCTGCTATGGCTCAAGCAGTGCTGCCTTATGTACCTGAACTAGATTCAGAAAAGTTAGAATTGCAAGGATTGCAATTGCTTCAAGAAGCAGTACAGTTAATTCGCTTTCAACAATATGATTTAGCACTTCCTCGGGCAGAATTAGCTACTCAACTAGCACCAGAAAACTTTGATGTTTGGTTTATTTTGGGTAGTCTTTATCTCCAACAAGAAAAGGTAGACAAAGGGGTCAAGATCCTAGAAAAAGCAGAAAATTTGGCTCCTGAGGAACCAGGGGTTCTGTTTAGGTTGGGTAATGCTTATTTTCAACAAGGGAATTATGAACTAGCACGAGAGAAGTTGGAGCAAGGATTGGAGATTGAAAACAATTCACCTGATGCTTTGTTTGATCTCGGGAATACTTATCTCAAATTAGCTGAGTTCGATGATGCTGTTGAGGCTTATGAACAAGCTTTTGCTCAGGAAGCAACTTTTTGGCCGGCATTAAACAATGTTGGTTTAGTAGAGTATGAGCAGGGCGATCGCATCGGAGCGATCGCCAGATGGGAATCGGTAATTGAAGTTGACGGAGAACAAGCAGAACCACAGTTAGCGCTGGCAGTGGCTTTGTTTACTCAAGGGCAGAAAGAACAGGGGCTTGAATTGGGCAAAGCGGCATTAGAGTTAGATAAACGTTATGCTGATATCGAATTTCTGAAGGAAAATCTTTGGGGGGAGCAATTGATTGAAGATACCCGCGAATTTCTCAATACGCCCCAAATTCAGGAAATTGTCTCTAATTTTGAAGAGGCAACTCCAGAAGAACTGGCGCCTGTTCCCCCTACTCCCTAGTAGTTGTTAGTTGTTAATTTGAACTGGTTGGACTCTAAAAGCGAGGATTTGGCCGCCAGAAAAATTGTTAATTTGCTAGATCGAAAAGCAAAATTTCACTGTCTGGATTATTACCAGAAATCACAATCTCAGTTTCATCAGTTATTGCAGCACCATCTCCAGCCTGTAGTAACTGATTGTTGAGGGTAATTTCTCCCTGAGTTACTTGAACCCATACTCGACGGCTATCTTCAATCTTATGATTAAGCTGATCGCCCTCTTTCAGGGATGCTAGGTAAAGATTAACGTCTTGATGAATGGTTACTGAACCATCTCGTCCATCAGGCGAACCCACCAGCTTTAATCTGCCCTGTCTTTGCTCTGGACTGAAGTTCTTTGACTCGTAACTTGGTTCCAATCCTTCTGACTCGGGCAGGATCCAGATTTGCAGAAAATGAACTGGATTGGTAGCTGAAGCATTAAATTCACTATGTCTAACCCCTGTCCCCGCAGACATCCGCTGCACCTCTCCTGGGCGTATTACTGAGCCGTTGCCCATGCTATCTTTATGGGATAATTCTCCTGAAAGTACATAGGAAATAATTTCCATGTCTCGATGTCCGTGAGTGCCAAAACCTTGTGCTGGTATTACTTTATCTTCATTGATCACTCTCAAATCTGAAAATCCCATGTGGTTGGGGTCGTAATAATTACCGAAAGAAAAGGTATGTTTACTATCTAGCCAACCAAAGTCAGCAGTGCCTCGCTTATCTCGATGTCTAATAGTAATCATTTGCTGCTACCTCCTTATTCTTATTTTGTAATCTCTATATTTATTATCCATTAGACTCTATAAAAAGACAATGTGATATTTAATAGACATATTGTTTCTATTTTATCGACAATCTATGGATAAGTTTGCTAGTATGCGAGCCTTCACTCAGGTAGTACAGTCAGGAGGATTTGCCGCTGCTGCCAGGAAGATGGGCTTATCTCGTTCTACGGTCAATAAACTGGTAATCAACCTAGAGCAAGAACTCCAGGTGCAGCTATTGCAGCGTAGTACCCGCCAAGTAAATCCTACCCCAACTGGATTAGCCTACTATGAACGATGTCTCAATATTCTGTCGGAGGTTGAAGCCGCTGAACTTGAGGTGTCTCAGCTACAGATTGAACCAAGAGGAACTTTGAGAATCAACGCCCCGATGTCTTTTGGGACTTTGTATTTAGGTAAAGCGATCGCCGAATTTATGGTTCAATATCCAGATTTGCAGGTACAGCTTACTTTGGATGATCGGCTAGTAGATCCTATTGCCGAAGGGTACGATGTCACCATTAGAATTGCGCCACCCGAAACATCCCCTAATTTGGTGTATCAGGCGATCGCACCTGTACCGAGAATTTTGTGCGCTGCCCCTGGTTATTTGTCACAGAAAGGTATTCCCAAGATACCTAGTGAATTGAAACAACATTCTTGTCTCCATTATGGACAGATTATTACAGGCAATCAGTGGCAGCTTTTCCATAATGAGGAGGAATACCAGATTGTAGTTCAAGGAGTACTTTGTTCCAATAATGGAGAAGTATTAAGAGATGCAGCAGTTCAAGGTTTAGGTATTGCTTTGTTACCCAGATTTATTATCAAGCAAGAGTTAGAACAAGAAATATTAGTAAGGGTATTACCTGAGTGTCAAGCCGCACCAATCTCTTTAGGGCTAATCTACCCCTTAAATCGACATTTGAATACGAAAATTAAACTCTTAGTCGAGTTTTTAAGCCGTAAGTTAAATCTCAAGGAGCAAGGGGGATAAGAGGGACAAGGGGGACAAGGGGGACAAGGGGGACAAGGGGGACAAGGGGGACAAGGGGGACAAGGGGGACAAGGGGGACAAGGGGGA
>JBCDDK010000061.1:0-38321 GCA_039180345.1 Cyanobacteria bacterium P01_G01_bin.39
AAAATTAGTTATTTCAGAGTTCCTTGTTTTGATTTGTTGAACGATAAAATGAGGTTTGAGTCAGCTATTTTGAAACATCTTAGGTGACAATGTTTCCATGGGGCTTGTGGTTATAGACAGAGATCTCAAATGGGTTCTATAGAACGACGAAAAAGCGATCGCACTATTAAAGGCGATCGCTTCTTGATTAAATTTAGGTTATGCTTTTTAGTAGCTTAGTCAGCATAGTTGTTACGAACCGTAACGGTAACAGTTGCCCAACCTTTACCCCCTTTACCATCATCTCCTTGATACTCAAATGTCTCTTCTCCAGTAAATTCAGGATCAGGGGTATAAATAACTGACTTTTTATCATCACTAATTACAACAGTACCAGTTGTCTCTCCTCGAATCTGTTTGACCACTAATGGATCACCATCAGGATCAGAATCATTATTCAAGACGTTAATCACAGACAGACTGTCCCTTGCAGCTTCAAATTCATCATCTACGATATCAGGTGATCCGTTGAAATCGCCAATAGTCATAGTTACAGTGGCAGTACTTGTATTTCCATTCCCATCATGTATGGTATAGGTAAAGCTGTCGGTATCAGTTTGCGATCCTACCAAGCTGTCAAACATACTGTTGGGGCTATATACCACTCTCCCATTGTCTTTGAGTTTTACCCAAGCTCCAGAAGATAACTCAATTTCCTGGCTAACTTGACCAAATATCACATCTTGTCCAGCCAAGGATTGAATTTCAATGATATCTCCATCAGGATCGCTATCGTTTTGTAAGACGTTTATTGCTTTTCGTTGATCCCTGTCAACATTGGCATTATCGTCTACAGCATTAGGAGTTTCATTATCAGCTACTCCTTCGATAGTCATGGTAACAACTGCCTGATCTTGTCCACCATTGCCATCATCAATGCTGTACTTAAAGGTTTCGGTATTATCTTGTCCAGCGTTTAAAGTTTCAAATTGCGAATTTGGGTCGTAGGAAAAACTACCATCTTTGCTAATAGTCAAGATACTACCTTGTGCCAGAGTAACTTGAGTGTCAGTGGTAACGGCTGTAGCAATACCGTTGACAATAACTTCACTAACAGTTATTTGGTTGCCATCAGGATCAGTATCTGCACCATTCCCATTATCTGATAAAACATTTTCTTCGGTTAGTACAGTGTCTTCATCGGTTGTAAACAAATCATCTTGCGCCACAGGTGCCGCGTTGTTTTCAGTGTCAATTGAGTCTATGTTTTTTTTGCCGATGTCTACTGCAAACACTACATCATTGTAGTCTAAATCTCCGCCACCAGTAAGATCTTCCCAGGCTAGGATCAGATAATTTTCGTATTCGTATGCAATTAAGTGTTGAAGACTATCGCTATTTCTGTTGCTAGTAGTATACCAAGTGGTAGGGTTGGTTTTGCCAAAGCCATTTTGTAAGACTTGAAAGTCTAGGGTTGTTCCCGCTTTGAGTTCTCCTACATGAACATAATCTCCTAGTCGTAAAGAATTTTCCTTAGTGACGCCATTAGAACCTAAACCACATTTGGGATTAAGATCATCTTTGCGACAAGAAACGTCCTTAAAGATCATTCCATCAACATTACTAGTACCAGTCGTTACTAATTTAAGCTGGTTACGATAACCTGCACCTTCATTAATAAAGTAGATTTTTACATCGCTATCATATTTAAGTTCTAACTTACTGTTATCTAAAACTCTGGCTTCTAATTGACTTAGATCTAACTTGTTTCGTTCAGTATTAGCGAACTGTTGAAAAGCACTTACCCCAGTTAAATTATTATCGTAAGTTTTATTATGGAATTCGGTTGGGTTAGTAGCAGATCTATAAAAACGGAAATCAGACAAGTGAGATGTATCAGGTGAATTGGATGAAGCGGATTTAGGAATCATTAACCCAAGTATAGCTAGAAAACTAGCCGTGGTAATAGCTTTAAAATTTAGCATTAATTAGTTACCCTAAGTATCAAAAAATTTTTAATATGTGTTGTGTATATGCTTAAATCACTAATTTATAGATTGATAATTAATGATTTACAAATAACTATTAGAAACCGCAAAGATTACTAACAGCTGTATTCGATTGACTCAAGTTTTCCATAGTCATTTGCTGATCTTCGCTTAACATCGATTCTGTCATGACTTTTAATTCAGCTAGAGCTTCTTCTTTAGGCATAGCTTCCATATATGCACAAACTAACTGTTTGAAATCTTCTTGATCCATTGTGAGATCAGTTTGTTGCCCACTGGCCAAAACTGAACCTTGAAAAGAAAAAGATAAAGCAATAGCGGAAAAGTAAATTATGTTTTTCATTGTTACACCTACTTTTAATTAAGCTGAAATTTGTCTTTAGAGATTGTTAAGACTGTCAATAAATTTGAATGTAATTTATTGACAGTCTTTTTTTTATTTTTCATCTCTTACAAAATTAACAACTGCAATTCATTATGTAAATTAATGAATACACTGATTTTGATTGTGAAAGAATGATGTGCTGTGACGAATTATGTAAATTATTAATAAAGCTAAAATCTAATTTGCAATGATTTCAAGTCAAATATCTGCTAATCTCTTGATAATTAATAATAAAAAGAGAGCATATTTATTTACGCTCTCTTTGCATGAAAAATAAAAATTTAAATAGCTGAATCTACAAAAATAGTATTAGTTATCAGCATTGATGCTGCGCCTTGAAGTACTAAATTATCAGCAGTAGTAATTGTGTCAGTAATAACTCTCTAATTAATTTTTCTTGTAAAGCTTTTCGTATTACTTAAACTACTTGTGATCGCTTTTTAAATATTTTTCAAGATTAAATTTAAAGAATCTTAATCGGCGTAAGTATCTGTAACTCCATCAACTGTTACAGTCACATCTCCAGTATCATTGATGTCATACTCATCACTCACGGTATAAGAAAATACCTCATCCTGAGTATCGCCATCGTTGAGTAAATTCAACGTCAAACTATTGCTTGGATCATAAGTTAGAGTTCCATTAGCATTTAGAGTAACTGAAGCACCTGAGGCTAGATTCACAGTAGAGCCAGCGCTCACATCTTCTCCATTAATTTGAGAGACGAATAATTGATCACTACTTGAATCAGGGTCATTGTCATTACTAAGAACATCAATCTCAGTACTTGTATCCTCATCGGTAGTACCCACATCATCTGTTGCTACTGGAGCATCTCCAACCCCTTTAACCTGTATCGTTACATCAGCAGTATCAGTATTACCATTAGCATCTACTATGCTATAGGTGAATGTATCTGAATGAGAATCTGTTGGAGTGAGGTCTTCAAATTTGTTATTTGGATTGTAAGTTGTCTGTCCATTACTTTCGACTTTTAATAAAGCACCAGATGCTAAGGTAATTTCGCTCCCAATGTTTTGCTCAATTCCATTAATCGTAACTTTAGTAATACTTATGTCATTACTAGGAGCAACATCATTTGCGAGAATATCAACTGTAGTACTTGAGTCTTCGTCAGTATTAATTGTGTCGTCAACAGCGGCAGAAGTTGTGGCATTAGGCAATATTTCTCCTCTCGGGTCTTGATCTACTGCCGAAAAAGTATGATTATCTGACTCAAAAGCCGATCCTCCTGCTGTCAAAGTTGCGACCACAATTTCATCGTATGCCCCCTTTTTAAAGAATACATTGACAAAGCTAAATGGTTCTCTTAGATGACCAGTACTGCTTCCAGTATAAGCAGGATTTCCATAGTAATCCTGAGTATTACTGACACCAGAGCTTTTAATAAAATTGACCAAATCCTCGGTTTTAAATTCAGCTACTTTAGTACCATCTTTTTTGAAAGTAATTTTATTGTAAGGGTCTCCTGCTGACCACCAAAAACCAAAGTATTTTTGATCTTCATCGATATTAATCGTATAACTTCTAATCTCTTCTATTTTTTTCTGGGTAATAAACTTTGAACCACCTGCACCCCCCCACTGGTTTGCCGTTTTTACTTCTAAATTGCTACCGTAGTTATATGTCGTTGTTCCATTGGTTCGACTAAAACCTGCTGTTCCTGTGCTTTGGTCGTCAAAATCGATTGTATAGTATTCATCTATATTTGGTAGTTGGGAAGATTGTATTGTTGGACCTTCAATAGAAACTACAATCCCTGCCGCATTATCACAAGGCTCCATATCCACAACTTTTGTGTTGGGCAAGGAATCTTTGATTGAGTTTGCTTCAGAATTAGATAAATTATGCTGATTTTTTAATCTATTTTTTACTTGATCCTTCTTAATTTTCCCATCATTCCTTTGTTCTCCTTTGACAGTAACTTCACTACCTTCGTGATTGACGTAAACTACTGCATCAGTACTGCTAGAATTTTCTTCCTTACAAACTTTTACTAATTCAGTAGAGCTTAAAGCTACCTTGGGAAATCCAACAGCGAGTATTCCAGTTAGAGTTACAGATGCAATTAATGTATTTGACGCTTTAAATATTTTATTTGGCTTCATTGTTTTGTTGTAGTTGAGCTATTATTTTTATAGAAATTAAGCTATTTCAGACATTATCTGTTTCAAAAATATTATTGCAAATCAAGCATAGCAGCCTTTAATTAATGGTGTAAATTATTGAAAATACTGAATATTGAATATGAAGTATTGATGATTAATGGTATATTTTTATATTACAAATATAAAGTTAGATAATTGATGTGTAATTCAAAAAAAACCAAGTATTTATACTGATAAAATTTTGAATCAAGAAATAAAGAAGAAAGATATAAACCATCTCTTATCTTCGATTAAGCCATTAAAAAAAATTGCTTTTTAATCATTCAATATTAAATTTGTTTTTTATAATAGTAATATCCAATAGATAACGTAAATCACAAAAAATACGTAGAATTAAATATAAATAAGTCAGCAAAAACTCAATAATTAATGAGCTTTAAACGAAGTAAATTATGTGACGTTAACAAAAAGAAAAATGCTATCATATTTACTATTGCTAAAAAGGGATTACTTCAAATGGTGCAATCACTTTTACAAATTTATAACTAACATAATCCCAAATAACTTACTACCTTTAATCAGAAAAAACAGTATTAGTTACCATCATCAATGCTGCGCCTTGAAGCACCAAATCATCAGCAGTAGTAATCGTGCCAGTAATTGAAGTATCTCCTTCAGTTACATAACTCGATACATCGAATGTATCAAAATCTACGCCATAAGTGGTTATAGACTGATTAGTATTAATCGAGGAGTTAAATTGATTTTGTAACGGGTTATAAGTATCCGTTAAAGTATTATTATTAAAGGCAAATGACTCAGTAGTTCCCCCTAGAGATTCATCTCCTTCCCAAACTAACATCGAAAATTTAGCGATAGGATCGGGTGCAACTTCAATTCCACTCAATGTATAATTGACAGTCTGATTTCGCGAAACTTCTAAGCCATCATATAACTGAATGGTATTAATCTTGTTTGCAGGTAGAGCAGAATCTTCGTAAACAACTACCAAAGCCCATCCTGCTAGAACACCCTCAACATTACAATAGGCTAAAGAATTATCTACAGTTAGATTACTCAACTGATAATTTCCGTTGCCTTGCTGTTTAACTACATCTGTTACATCCTTAACTCCCTGAAAAAAGTAGTAGTTATGATCACCGAAAGAAGGATCTGAGAGAAAAAATGAAGTAGAAAAAGTTTTATCTGCTGTTAATGATGAGCCGCCAAAATTAATCTGGTTATCAATACTTTCCCCCGAACCTGACCAGTATAAATAAGCTGTTTTGATAACATCGGTGTTAGGAAGATTAGACAAAGAAGCAGTTGAGGTACTGCTTAAACTGCAAGCATCAATATCATCTGGATTACTTCTCAGGCTACCTCCTGTGACTGTATAGTTTATTTTTCCTGTAAAGCTTTTAGCACCACTTAAAGCACCCGCGATCGCTTCTGAAGCTATTAAATTTGGGCAGATTATTACTAAAGCAATAGCACTAGTCTTTATCGATTGAATAAGATTTAATCTGAAATCAATCATATTTAAAAATTTTATTTACTAATTTGAAATATAGA
This sequence comes from Cyanobacteria bacterium P01_G01_bin.39, assembly GCA_039180345.1. Classification (GTDB taxonomy): domain Bacteria; phylum Cyanobacteriota; class Cyanobacteriia; order Cyanobacteriales; family Xenococcaceae; genus Waterburya. Next base: position 6,078 of record JBCDDK010000061.1, read on the forward strand.
TTAGTGCTAATCGCTAGGATCAACACTATAGTATTTCAACTTTAAATAGTTAGCGTCCAATTGCCTACAGTATTATTAAGTATTTATTTTGTAAAGATAGTTTAAAGTAATTAGGCTAATAGTAAAGTACAGATATTAGTGGCACCAGAGAAAAAGTTAGCGTTGAATTAGTTTTGTAGGTCGATGTTTCTGGAGTATTAATAGTGGTAGATTTGCTCTCCAACAAGGTGGTTATAAAGCCGCTTTTGAAGATTCAGATGTGATTCAAGCTATTAAAGATTTACCTGATGGACTAACTGGATGGTATAAACTAACTAATGATGCTAGGATTAAAAGTTATAAGAACAAAGAAGAGCTGTTAATTGCGGGAGAAGATTCATTTCTTGAGGTCGCTAATGATTTTGGCAGTTTTACAGAGGCAGCTAAAAAGAAAATCTTGAGAGAAGTTAGTAATGCAGTAAATGATGCTGTTACAACCCAGAAAAACGAAGCTGTAACAATTGATGTTCTAGATAATGATGAAGATACTGATGGAGGGACACCTGTAATTACAGGTATAAATACCAATAGTTCAGATGGTACTGCCGAAATAGTCAATGGAGAGATTTCATATACTCCTGCCTCAGATTCTCTAGCGACTGATACTTTCTACTACACTATTTCTGATGGACAAGATCGCTTTTTTATTAGCCACGCACAATCTGGCTAATCAGATTACGTTATCTATTATCTATGCTGTGGAGGGAACAATTACAATCTATAAACACAGAGACTAGCTTTATAGATAAATATACGTAAAATAGTGAGAGTCAAACTTTTATAGTAAAGACAGGAGACTGCAAATTGAAAAAAATTGAAGCTATTATCAGACCTTTTAAATTAGACGAAGTAAAAATAGCTCTGGTTAACGCTGGAGTTGTTGGTATGACAGTGTCGGAAGTTAGAGGATTTGGTCGCCAGAAGGGACAGACTGAACGTTATCGAGGTTCTGAATATACTGTAGAATTCTTACAAAAGCTAAAGCTGGAAATCGTTATTGAGGATGAACAAGTAGACATGGTGGTAGATAAAATCATCGCGGCTGCCCGTACTGGCGAAATTGGTGATGGTAAGATCTTTGTTTACCCTGTAGATCAAGTTGTTCGTATTCGCACTGGAGAGAAAAATCTAGAAGCGGTATAAGCACAATTCAGCAATCCTCCTGACAACAAGATGGGGTACTAAAATAGTTGAGTTGCTGGTATTTTATTGGCTACCTAGATTTAAGAGTCAGTGAGGGTTGAACTGCCTTTTAACGATTCAATTTCCTTATGATTTAAGTACATGCGGGCAAGCCCTTTGTCGTTTTGGGGTAATGGGTAATGGGCATTGGTGACAAGTTAAGGGACTGCGTTGTTTGTCAACCTGTTTTAAAGTAGCAAGTAGCGAGTAGCAACTAATCATGAGCTTTGTGAGTTTTTCTTACTCAACAGTTAAAGATCGAGCTGTCTATCGTGCTGGATTGTTAAACCCACATCTAAAGTACTTAATCAAACGCAACACTACATATAGTAGTTGACTAATTCTAGGTTTTCTTAACTTGTCACGATTGGGTAATGGATAAAAAAACAGTTATAGATTTAACTACGCTTTTTACTTAGAATGACTATAATCTCTCAGTAGCTTCTGTTATTTCTCTCAGCCTGTCGCTGATGTCCACTGACTGTAAGGATGAATCGCTAGATATGAATTGAAGTATTTTTTATCCGTAACTTCTCGTTCAATCCAAGGAGGAAGATTAACCTGCTGCTGTTCATTTTCCAATTCAACTTCCGCAATAATTAAACCAGTATTTTCTCCCAAAAATTCATCAACTTCCCAGATTAAGTTGTCGAATTTTACTTTATATCTTAGTTTCTCAATTAAGGGTTTTGCACACAAATTATCTAACATTGCCTGTGCATCTTTAACAGGTATTGGGTATTCAAATTCGGCTCTAGTATATCCTACGGTTTTGCTTTTAATAGTTAAATAACCTTGCTCCCCAATAACCCGTAGGCGAACGGTTGTGTCATTTTGACTGGGAATGTAACCCTGACAGTATTTTTGACCAAAATTTTTTATTTGGTCTTGTAAATATGTTTTTTGCGATCGCCATTCTGCTTTTTTGACAAGATATTTTCGTTCTATTTCTGTTCCCATATAAGTATATTTAATATTCCTAAACTAAAAAAGGCTATTAATAATTTTAATTTTATAGTTATCTATCACAAAAGTCTGCCTAGTTTGTAATATAAATTAAGGTTATGACAACTAACTAAATCGCTCTTGCCTGTTCTCTATTGTCTAATCACTAAGTATTAGAGTATGGCTTTCTTTCAATCAATTGGAATGAATATACAATAGTAGAAAAATATAACAGTTAAATAGTCTTGAGGCACACAAATTGAAAAAAGTTGAAGCAATTATTCATTCTTATAAACTAGATAATGTCAAATCCAGCCTGGTTTCTGCTGGAGTTATTGGCATGTCAATTTCAGAAATTAAAGCCTTTGGACATCAAAAAGGTGCTGAAACTAGATATCGTGGTCAAGAATATCGAGTTGATTTTACTACCAAGATCAAAGTCGAAGTTGTAGTTGAAGATGAGATGGTCGATTTAGTTACCCAGCAAATATCATTAGCTGCTCGTACTGGAGAAATTGGTGATGGTAAAATCTTTGTCTCTAATATTAGCGAAACCGTTAGAATTAGAACACAAGAATCGGGAGTTACCGCAATTTAATCTTGAGGCAATCACAGCTTAAATCGGGTTTAAAATATTCTTAACTAACAGCAAATAAGCTAGCTTCTGTGTGTTATGGAGCTAGTCATGTATTTTCTGGAAATAATCGCCGTTGCTGCTTTTCTGCTTATTATTGGTGATTTCTTATCTACATTTTTTTATCATGTTCCTGAACACGTTTTCGGTAAATTTCATACTTTAGTTCATCATGGCAAAAATCGTAGTTTTATTCATTATGCCGTTTTGAGTCGAAATCCTGTAGTTGTTTTAGATGGATTTTTAGGAGCTGTTCCCTACTTTATTTTTGTACCTTTTGGATGGCAAATTTCTCCTGTTGGCACAGTTTTGGGATTAATTTTGGGAGAACTACATGTAATCTGGCGACATGTTTCGATTATTAACTGGCAAACTCCGCGGGCGATCGCTTTTTGCTGTAAGTTGTTGTTTATCACTACTCCAGAAAGGCATTGGCAACATCATCAAAATGCTAATTTGGCTTACGGAGATATCTTTACTTTCTTCCACACCCCTGCCATAGCTTGGATGGAGTTTTTAGTACGCATCAAAAAGAAATATCGTCAGCTAGCCAACTGAATAAACTAGGCTTAAGCTGACTAGACATAGCCAAAGCTTAACCATGTCCTCACGTACTGTTTACTTTCATTGCTTAGAATTAGGGTTAAGATAATTACCGCTAATTAAACTCTGATTAAACTATGTTATTGAGTCACCAGCTTAACTCCAACTTAAGTCTAGGAAGCAGAGAGGAAGATTTACTTCTACAACAATTTCACAAAAGAGATGAAATTTCTGTTTTAGATTCAGGTATTTGGCAGGTTTATCGCGGAGTAGTGGAATTGAGTAGAATCCAGCAAGATGGCAGTGAAGTTATCTCAGGGTGGGTAACTGCAAACGGCATTTTTGGCAGCATTTCTGCCAGCTCTACACTATATAGAGCCGTATCTTTGTCTGATGTTTATGTTAAGCGCTATTCTTCTCGCGATATAGTTAGAAACCCTTCTTTAGCTAGACAGTTTCTGGCTCAACTGAGTGATCGCTTAATTAAGTCTCAACAATTGTTGGTAATTATTGCTATCAGCAGGATTGAAGAGCGTTTAAGGCAATTATTGTTAATGCTGAAGCAGGAAATGGGGCAAAATGTTAGTGATGGCGTTCGTCTTCAGGTGCGTTTTACTCATCAACATTTGGCAGAAGCAATTCATACTACGAGAGTAACAATTACGAGAATTTTAGGGGATTTTCAGAATCAAGGTCTAATTTACTTTGATAATGATAGACACATTGTGATTAGAAATCTTTAGAGTTATTCTTTGGCTTTAGTTACCTTGTGAATTTCAATAGTTTTCCGAAAGGGCATTAGGTTGTCTTTTTTTTTGGGTTTATTATTTCTTGAGCAAAGGTCAGAGAGACCCCAACTTAAAAACAAAGGGCTAGCTCGCATGTCGGGCCTTACTATGACTTCGTTAATAATTTTCTAAACTGCGTACAATGTTATCTAAGTATTTAATGAATAGCTGATATATATGCATGTTTGATAAATCCATCAAGACTATTAGCTGCAATCATCAGATAGTTGGTGGCTTGCTGAGATTATTTAATCTAGCCTTAGCTGTTGCGTTAGGCTTATTAACTATTTGCTCCCCTGCCTATGCTCTTTTGAGACAACATCACGAAACGCCCAATGTCTTACGCTATCATGCACAAGATTCTCTCAAAGATCGCGATGGTAATACCTGGCAAGTACTATTGTTTCCTGATAATCGCTTCAATTCGTCTACTACCTATTATTTACGTTTGGTAGGATTTCCAGGGGTTAACTCTTTTATTCATCCTCAATCTCTAGAAATCTTGACCAATCAAGGAAAAATTTTAACCGCCGCCGATGCTTATGCTGAATCTGCCCCTGCACCTAATGTTGGGCAATATAACCTAACGCCAATTGTTGCCCAATTAACATCCGCTAAAAGCTTAAAATTATCTTTACCGCTAAATAATCAGCGTCAATTAGCTCTAAAAATTGTTCCAGAAGTATTGGCAGAATGGCGACTCTTGACTCAAGAACTTGAACCGTGAATCATAAGTACAACATCCCAACTTGATGGTCGGTTGTGATTTTGAGCTGGCGATCGGGAATTATAAATTAGATGATCCCACTAGAAATTGTTGTGATAGCAATCTAATTTTAATGAATGGACAAGAGTTATTACTGCTATATCAGCAAGGTAATCGAGATTTTAGTCGTGCCGACCTCAGCCAGATACAGATATTGCAAGTTGAATTACCTAATGCTGACTTTAGTAGAACAGAATTAGACTGGGCTAATTTCAGTGGTACTAATCTATTTCAGTCCAACTTTAGTCGAGCTAATCTCAGTAATGCCCGATTAATTAAAAGTAACTTGGCAGAGTCTAACCTTAATAGTGCCGATTTAGCAGAATCAGATTTGAGTTGGGCTAACCTAGAAAATGCTTCTTTAGCAAGAGTAGATTTGAGAAATGCTAACCTCAGTCAATCATTTTTTCGCAACGCTAATTTAGCTGATGCTGATTTAAGCAATACCAATCTTACTAGAGCCAATCTTTCTGGAGCAAATCTCAGTAGAGCCAATCTTAGCGGGGCTGATTTGACTGGAGTTGATTTAAGTGGAGCTGATTTAACTCGTGCTGATCTAAGTGAGGCTAATTTAGCTGGAGCTGATTTAACCTACAGTAGCTTTAACCGAGCCGATTTAAGTGGATGTAGCTTACGTCAGTCAAATTTAGAGCAAACAACTTTACAAGGGGCAAACCTACGTTCGGCTAACTTACGCAGTGCCATCTTAGCTGGTGCTGTACTCAAAGATTCTGACAGAAGCAACAGCAGTTTAGCCACTATGTCACAATTGAGTTTAAGTAGCTCTAGAACAGACAATAGAATTGATTTGTGTTCTGCTAATCTCAATGGAGCAAATCTTGCAGGGGTCAATTTGCAAAATGCTAACTTTAGATTTGCCTTGCTTTTTAAAGCGAATTTAGAACAAGCAAATTTAGAGAATTCTAGTTTAGTTGATGTCTATCTACGAGGAGCAAATTTGAGGGGAGCCAGTCTGAAAAACAGTGTTCTCAGTGGAATTAACTGGAAAGGAACAGTAATGCCTGATGGTACAATTCATCCCTGAATCAGTCAACAGTCAACAGTCAACAACTATAGCAATTCTATCTGAGTTGTGAAAAATATTAGTCTTAAATGTCATTTATTGTCAGTCGTTTGTCATTAGTTGTTTTTGCGAACTATTAAAGACTGCTATATCAGTTTTCAATTTGTCACTACTATAAACCCAGAATAGTTCGAGCAATATAAAAGTAGATTAGAACTCCTAAGACATCGACAGCAGTGGTAATAAAAGGAGCAGACATTAGGGCGGGATCTAAACCCAAGGAGCGAAATAAAAATGGTAGAGCCGAACCAGCAACCGAAGCTAATAAAGCGATCGCAATTAGACTAATACCTACAGACAGGGCTACTTCTATACTACCTTGCAAAAAATATGCCCAGACAGTTGCCATCGTACCCAAAATCAAGCCGAGCAAGATCCCCGCTGCTGCTTCACGAAAGACAACTTTTGCGGTACCCATGTTTTGAATCTCTTCGGTATTTAAACCTCTGATTACCACCGTTGAAGACTGCGCGCCTACATTACCTCCAGTACCAGTCAATAGGGGAATAAAAGCCGCCAAAATCACTACCTGCTGAAGTAAAGCTTCTTGGGAGCGAATAATTGCCCCAGTTACAGTGTTGGTGAGCAGCAGTACAAACAACCAAACTACTCGGCGACGAGCTACGGTTAAAAGATTGGTTTGAAAATAATTATCGCCATCAGACTGCACTCCACCTAAGGCATAAATATCTTCGGTAGCTTCTTGTTCAATGACATCAATGACATCATCAACAGTTACTACTCCTACTAGTCTTTCTTCACTATCGACTACTGGCAAAGCCAGAATATCATATCTTTGAATAGTCCGAGCCACCTCTTCTTGATCTGTATCCGTATGGACAAATACCACATCACGGGTCATAATTTCTGCCAAAGTCGTGTCTGCTGCCGCTATGACCAAATCTCTTAAAGAGACAATACCCGTCAATTGTCGTGAATTATCAGTGACGTAGAGATAGTAAACAACTTCTGAGGCGTTTGCCAGGTTTCTAATCCGCTCTAAAGTTTGACTAACGGTTAAGTTCTCTTTGAGGGAAATATATTCAGGGGTCATAATGCGCCCTGCCGTATCTTCGCCATAACCTAACAAGATAGCTGTAGCCTGGCGTTCTTTGGGACTTAACTGAGACAGCAGACGACGCACCACCTTAGCTGGTAATTCATCAAACATGCGTGCGCGATCATCAGGAGACATTTTATCCACTACGTCCAATACTTCTTGTCGCTTAAATTCTTGAATCAACGCTTGTTGTACATCTGTATTAAGATATTCATACACTTCAATCGCCTCGGCTTTGGAGAGCAAGCGAAATGCGATTAGCTGATTTGATTCAGGCAAACCCTCAATCGCTTCGGCAATGTCTACAGGCTGTACAGGAATCAGCAGTGATTTTGCTCCCTCCAAGTTACCGCTTTCTAACAATAACTCCAGTTGCGATCTAACTAACTGTCTTAATTCATTGTGTTTAGTTCCATTAGGTATCATAGATTACTTCCAATAATAAGGATTCTTCTCAATTGAATACTGGTTTTTATCCGCAAATAAACTAGCTCTTATTCAACAATTAGTTATCAGATCAAATTTATTTGTGGTTTTTTAATATTGTTTTCCATCTTGGGTTGAATCCTTTTAATTCGACTGTGTTAATGTACTAGAAAATAGAGATTTTAGTTCGGTGGTCACGTTTGTTTCAATTTGTCATAACTTCGGCGCTTGTGCATTCAAGGGCAGGGTTTACATACCCTGTTAGCTTCTAGCAAAGCGATACAACAGATCTGCTTTATAGCTAGATACAACTGTTCAACCGTTAGAGGTTACTCGACTATAGATTGGCAATAGCTCGGCAAGCCTTACTCCGAAATAATTGATCTCAAAACAATTTCGCAAATCAGGAGACAACTAATGTCAATCTATGTAGGCAATCTTAACTACGAGGTCACTAAAGAAGATCTTACGACTGTTTTTGAAGAATACGGTACTGTATCGAGAGTTTCTCTGCCATCAGACCGCGAAACTGGTCGCCCTAGGGGGTTCGGCTTTGTGGAAATGAGCAGTGAAGAAGAAGAATCTAAAGCAATTGAGAGCTTAGATGGTGCCGAATGGATGGGCAGAGAATTAAGGGTTAATAAAGCCAGACCTCGCGAAAATAATCGTGGTGGTGGTAATCGCCGTTTTGAAAGCTCATCCAGCAACTACTAATAATTAATTTCATTTATACTTCATAAATGTTTAAGATCAATTAGTGAATTCAGGGTTAACAATTGTTAATTTATTAGATTTAAACCTCTCTTTGGTTATTGTCTTTAGTAAGGCTTATGCTCTTGGAGAGGTTATTTAATGTTTAATCTCAGCATTTAAGATTAACCTTAAAAGCGTTGCCCAGTGATATCACATCATAAAACTGAAGTAGAAAAAAATGTAATGACTGACGGTAAGAGCGATCGCACTCCACCAAAGCTCACAGGACGATACAGACTCCCGAATGAATTCGGGAGACACGTCCTTACTTATTGGCATGTTTGGACAGATGAATCGGGAATTAGTCATCAAACTCAGTGTGAGCTAACTAATTTTGCTCAAGAAAGCATGAGTGGTAATGCTGCCCCACAATGGAATAATAGATTGCTCAGTGCTAGCTCTAAAATTGTCTTTGCTGAGTTGCCAATAGGCTGGGTAGGAGAATGGCATGAAAATCCCCAACCGCAGTGGATAATCCCGCTCTCAGGTAAGTGGTTTGTCGAAACTATGGATGGAGTACGGGTGGAGATGGGAGTAGGAGAAGTTTCTTTTGGTGGTGATCAAAATACTGTACCAGATGAAACAGGACATCAAGGACACCTTTCAGGGACAGTCGGTAATGAGCCATGTAAGATGATGATCGTTCAGCTAGAAGGGGATCAATGGTTAGGGGTACATCCTGGAGAGTTTAATTGACCTTTCATTGAACATTGAACATTTTTGAATGATAAATGCCAAATGTCTTGACATAATGGATTGCATAAGCGACTAATCAAGAACTGATACTAACCAAACAATGGTAAAAGCTGCGAAGCAGTCAACAAAAAAGCTCACCCAAACTCAACAGCAGGCTCTAGAAAAACTCAAATCATTTCTTAGGAGCAACCGTAATTGTTTTCGCTTGAGTGGATATGCAGGAACAGGCAAAAGCTTTTTAATCTGCCATTTAATTGAGTGGCTTGATTCATGTGATTTTGAATTTGTGATTGCAGCACCGACTAATAAAGCCGTAAAAAGTTTGATGCAGGTTGGCATGTCTCAGGGGCTAAATCTAGAGGTCAAAACCGTTGCCCAACTTTTGGGTCAACAGCCAGAAATTAACGAAGAAACTGGTCAAGAAGAATTTACCTCTCCTGGAGATGCGGAATTTGATGATTATGACGTTATGATTATCGATGAATTTTCGATGATTAATCGTAATAATTTTGAAGAAATAGTGCAGGCAATTTCCTCTACCATCAGCACTAAAGTAATATTTGTCGGCGATGAAGCGCAACTGCCTCCAGTAAAGGAACAGCAACCGATAGTAGCTATTTCTGATTATATTGATGCCACAGCAACTCTAGATGAAGTTGTGCGTTACGAAGGAGAGATTGCGGTAGTTGCGGCCCAAATTCGGAGCAATGAAAAGTATGCTGGTCAAATATATCCCTTCAGGACTAGTGACGACCAGAGTGTTGTCTGCCAGCCGAGAAAACAGTGGTTGTCAACGGTGGTTCAATACTTTAAAGCAAATGAATACAAAACTAACCCTGACTATGCAAGGTTGTTAGTCTGGCGGAACAAAACAGCGGCGGAGGCGAATCGTTTTGTGCGATCGCGTCTTTGGGGAAAAGATTCACCAATCTACGTCCCAGGCGATCGCTTAATTGCGAAAAGACCCTTGTTTCGGATCCGTCCTGGGCAAAAAGGAAGAAGTAAATGGGGCATCCTGATTAATAATTCGGAGGAATGTTCTGTAATTGAGCAGCCAACAATCAAGCAGTTGTCATTTGACAAAATAGAGTATCAATATTACTCAGTCCCTGTAATTACTGATGGAGGATATGAAGTGAACTTGTCTATTTTGACCGAAGCAGGACTGCAACTTAGAAACGAGAAAATCCGAGACTATACTGAAAAAAAACAGTGGCATCAGTATTTTGATCTGTCACGTACCTTTGATGATGTTACCTATGCCTACAGTTTGACAGTGCATAAGGCTCAAGGTTCAAGTATTGATTATGTTTTCTTAGACACAGAGGATATACAGAGTTGCCCTGATCTACAAAAAATACTTTACACTGCTTTGACTCGTGCCAAAACTAGAGTTTATATCCCCAAATAAAGAGCATAGTCATGATATTAGAGAAACCATACTAATTGCCAAATCTCTAATAGTTAACTATAGCCTTTGTGAGACCAAAACCTCTGACCTTATACAAACTAGTTCTTTGTCTTGGTGGCTATTTGCAAAAGCTGGAACAATTATCTCCAAATTTAGGTCTGTGGCAGAAGCATGCTTAGTTCTTCTAAAGCAACAGGGGCAGGAGCAGCCATATCCGAAGGCAGAAAAATGCGGATACTCACGGCAAATAAAGCTAGTAGAAAAATGATAACTACCATCAAAGGAGCTAGGTATTGACGGAAAAAACTCATAAGCAAGATTTAGAAAAGAGTATGATTTTCGACTGAGGTAAATAACAATTATTGTTTAAAGTCAGAATATAATCTTATCCTAAACCTGTACTTTTATAACTAGATAAATAATAGTAATTGGGCTAAAACTAAATATTTTTAAGTACTAGCAGCAATTCAATTAAAATAAGTACTGAAACTAACGCTCTGTATGCTACGGTTAGCAATAACTAAAGTACCTTCAATCCCTTAGCAATGTTCGCTACAATTTAACAATCTTGCCTCCAGATATGTTATGTCAGACTCAGACTTTACTATTCCCATTTCTCAATCCGAAAATTCCCAATCTGAATGTAATACTGAGTATGGATATAAAGCTCTTAAAACGGGAGATTTGCTCCACCAGAGATTTCATATTTTACGAGAATTAGGTAGCGGAGGATTTGCTACTACTTACTTGGCTATTGATAAACTATCGGTTACTCATCAAAAATGTGCGGTAAAGCAGCTACAGCCAAGATTTAATAGCTCTTCTGTGTGGACAAATGCCAAAGAGCGGTTAGCAACCGAGGCGATGGTGTTGCAATGGCTGGGCAAACATGATCAAATTCCTGAATTTATCGGACATTTCGAGGAAAACAAGCAGTTTTACTTAGTTTTAGAATTTATTGAAGGGGAAGAATTTGAGCAGGAAGTTCATCGACAAGTTTTGAACGAGTCCCAATCAATTGAGTTTTTATTTGATATTTTAGGTATTTTAAAATCAGTTCATCAGCAGGGTATTATTCATCGCGATATTAAGCCATCCAACTTAATTCGTCGCAAACAAGATGGCAAAATAATTTTGATTGATTTTGGTGCCGTCAAAGAAATTGGGACTCTGGCATTTGATACTAGTAAGCAAAAACTCAAAACTCAAATCATTGGTACTCCTGGATACATGCCTCCAGAACAAAATAATGGGAAGCCAGTGTATAGCAGCGATTTATATGCTCTGGGCAAGACTGTTATTTTTGGCATGACAGGAAAGTCTCCTACTGAATGGGAAGTAGGAGAAGGTGACGTGGCAACAGCTTGGAATAAAAGAATAGCGATTAGCGAAGCGTTTCTAAAGATTGTTAATCGCATGACTGCCGATGATATTGCGCAACGTTATCAAAGCGCTAAGGATGTATTGCGGGATCTCGAACCTCTAAAGAAGATTGGCACTACTATTGCCAATAAATATCAAATAGTAAAATATTTAGGCGGAGATCAAACAATACATGCTTATGTAGCGGTCAGCTTTGAGTCAATTGAGACTCGATATTATCTGGAAATATGCGAATTGCCAATTGCTCAAAGGTCTTCTGACTCAGACATTACTCAAAAAATTATGATGGCTTTTAGCCAGCTATCAGTTGCTGATAAACAGCAAAGAACTCCTACTATTGTCGAATATTTAGTTGATCAATCTAGGATATACATTGTTCAAGAATATCTTGAGGGGAAAGATTTAGGACAAGTTGTGTCAGATCAATTCATTCTCTCAGAAAATGAGGTGATAGAGATTTTGATTGATACGGCAAAAGCTTTGAATACATTTCATCGCCAGCACATAATCCACGGCAACATCAAGCCTTCAAGCTTAATTAAAGGTGGCAGTGAGGGAAAAATTGCTTTAGTTGATTTTAACTTAGTCCACGAGGCACTTGGTTTACTGCCCAATAGCCAAGCAGGGTATGTTCCCCCAGAGCAAATCGCGGGGAGGGCTAGCTATGGAAGCGATATTTATGCTTTGGGTATGACAGCAATTCATATTTTGACTGGGATTTCTCCGCAAAATTTAGATAAAAACCCTCGCACAGGAGAATTACTATGGCATCGTAAAGCTCGAATTAGTCCTGGTTTTGCCAAGATTCTCGATAGAATGGTCTGTCTTGATCAGTCTCAACGATACCAAAGCCTAAATAAAGTACTCAGAGATCTGAGAAAGATCAAGCACTCCTCAAGATTTAAGGGGATGTATAAATATTTATTTATTGTCTTAATCTTAACCGCAGGGTCAATGATGGGACTGGCTCAGTGGGCGCAGCGAGTGGCAATTTTAGAATTTTATAAGGGGGATATTAAATTAGAGGCCAAGCAATATCGACAAGCAATTGATTATTACAATAATGGACTAAGGAAGTTACCAAATACCAGAGGACAGGTCAGAAATTTTGAACAAGTTTGGCTCAAAAAAGCTAAAGCTCAAAGGCAGTTAGATAAATTCCAAGAGGCTCTTAAAACTTGCAGTACAGCCTTAAAACATTACCAAAGTCCTCAATTATGGAATTGTCAAGCCTTAACTTTTTATAGTCTTAAGCAATACGATTCGGCGATCGCATCGTACAATAAGGCAATTGAAATAGATCCTGAAAATGTCTGGTTGTGGAACAATCGGGGGGAAGCATATACTCGTTTAAAACAGTATGAACAGGCAATTTTTGATTTCAAACAAGCAATTGAACTAGACCCCAATCGCAGTTTTGTCCCCTGGAATAATTTGGGTAAGCTATATTATCAGCAACAAGAGTATCAACAAGCAATTGAGGCTTATAATGAGTCGTTAGCAGTTAAATCTGATTATCTACCAGCATTAATTGGCTTAGGTAATGCTCAAAAGTCAAGTAAACGATACGAGCAGGCAATGAATTCTTACGATCAGGCGCTGGAGATTAATCCTGATTATCATGAAGCTTGGTTTGGCAAAGGTTCGGTAGCTGAGTATTTGCGAAAATATGAGGATGCAAGGGAATATTATCAACGAGCAGTAGAATTAAAACCAGATTGGGATGCCGCAGATAAATCTTTGAGTAGAGTTGAAACTAAATTGGGCATTTAGGTAATCAGTCAACAGTCAACAGTCAACAGTCAACAGTCATTAGTCCCGATAAGCGGGATAACGTAATTAGTAATCAGTGCATGAAACAGATTCTTGCTCGAATAAAACCTTATTTACGTTGGTTTATTTTAGGAGGAGTCTTATTTTTTCTGATCCAGACAATAAAAGATCGCTTTGCTGAAATAACAGCAGTCAGCATTGATCGGCAAGGTTATGTAATATTGGCGATCGCATTATTGATAACTATTATCGCTCATATTTGGTCGGGTTGGGTTTGGACTTGGATTCTGCGCATTTTTAAGCAGCCTTTGAGTACTTTTGAGGGGATTAAAGTTTATCTGCTAACCAATATTGCTAAATATTCTCCAGGCAATATCTGGCATTTTTACGGCAGAATCTCTGCTGTGGGCAAAAAAGGAGGGTCAAAAGGTGCAGCAACTCTTAGTGTCTTATTAGAACCTTTATTAATGGCGGCTGCGGCATTACTAATCGGATTACTTACCAGCGCATCTGGTGGAATTACGGCAAGTTTACCAGGGGGATATTGGCTACAGTTATTGAGCTTAGTTGCCGTGGGAGTCGGTATTCAACCACGCATTCTCGATGGTTTACTTCATCGCCTTAGTCGAAATAAAAACCCAGATGATGCCACTGCCGCCAAAGCAGTTATATTAACTAGCTATCCCTTAGTTCCTTTTCTGGGAGAGATGGGATTTGTCATTTTACGCGGCATTGGCTTTGTTTTAACCTTTGTGGCACTGCAAACTGTAACCTGGCAGCAATTACCTCAATTATTTACCGCATTTAGTTTTGCCTGGTTACTTGGTTTAGTTGTACCTGGCGCACCAGGGGGATTAGGGGTGTTTGAAGTTACGGCATTTAGCCTGTTAAATGACTCTCAATTTCCTACTGAAATCACTGCGGTGGCTTTATATCGTTTAATTAGTATTTTAGCTGAAGCGATCGCCGCCTTAGCTTGTTTACCAGATAGAAAATAATAGACCTCTTGCATAAATAAATTTTTCTCGGTAGAAATTTTATTTCCTGACTTCTGACTTCTGACTTCTGACTTCGATCTCAACTAACAATTTTGATTCGTGCAAGAGGTCTATCATATAGCAATACGTAACTCAGTAAAGAAACTTCCCAAAACATCTATTTTAAGCTTCCCATGAATACGCTCTCTTTTCTTTTTTACAATCGTATATCAATACTTTCAGTTACTTGTGTTAGGCAGTCAGCATCAATTATGTATACTTTGTCGGATTAAAGATTATTAAGAAATCGAATAGTTATCTTATAAGCACTTTATTCAATCGTATGATATTAGTGATTCGCACGAAATTAAATCATCACAGAATACTTTAATATCTTTTGTACTTTTTCTTATTTTAGAAAAAACTTCATTATGAAAAATGTGATCGCTTAGCATGCACTTTGCGAAAAAAAATCTACAGTAAGCAACCAAGAAAATATTTTCTTGATTGGTAGTTTAGATATCTATAAAAAGAATAAATATCACTAAAAATAAATGAATTTAGAAAATACCTGAGACGCATAATAATATCTCTTTAGGGCTAATAGTCGTTCGTCTATACAAACAATCTATCGTCTCAAAAACTGAAACGATATGGACTCTTGTATTAATTTCAATCTCAATCTATTTGAATTGGAGAATTAATTATGGTTGGTAACTTCGGCAAAAAAATTGGCAAAATTGGCAAAAACGTCGCTGGTAAGGCTGTTGAGAAAGCTGGCGATGCGACTGAGACAGTTGGTGATGTGGGCAAAAACGTTGTCGGTAAAACTGCTGGGGCAGTCAGTGACTTAGCGGGGACAGTTGATGACATTAATAAAAGTGCTATCGACCGAGCTTTAGATAGTAAATTCGCAGAATTGTTTAAAAAACAATCAAATGTCGTACTAACAGCAGATTACTTTGACAAGTTCAGCTTCGATGCGAAAGCACAAACTTTTAGTCCTTATAATGCTTATTCACTAGCACTAGCTAGCTTTTTATCTTATTCGGTTAAAAATGACGATAGCACAGAAGGCTCAAATTTAGAGCTAGACAAAGAAGCTCTCAAGAGCCAATTACGTAAAGAAGATCAGGATAACAACCAAGAAGCCGAAAAAATTTATCAAAAATTAGATAATTGGTTGTCTAATTTTGACGAACACTACTTTATTACTGGACAGGAAACATCATTCTTCAAACTGTCTAGAGAAAAGTGGATAACTCCCATCATCGGTGATACCCAAGCTATAGTACTCAAAAATGATGAAATAATTATTGTTGCTTTTCGGGGTACTCAGGAATGGCGTGATTTATTCACTGATGTTCAATTAATTCACAGTCGAGAATTTTCTGGTGGATTCGGGGTACATAACGGCATTTATGAAGCTTTAATGTCGGTTTGGGAGCCGATATGGGAGAAAATTAAACCAGAAGAAAGGGGAGATAGAACTCTCTGGTTTACAGGACATAGTTTAGGAGGTGCTTTAGGAAGTTTAGCTACTGCAATGTGTCTGTTTGAAGAAAAATACAGCAAAAATCCCCCCAACGGTTTGTATACCTATGGACAGCCCAAAGCTGGTGATGAAAATTTCGCTACCGCATTTGATGAAAAGTTAAGAGACCAAACCTTCCGCTTTGTTAATAACAACGATCTCGTACCTTTCCTTAGCTTTGGACCCTCAGATTTCGATGTTAAGTTACCCAATGTATTCAAATTCATCCCCAAGTTCGATCCGACAATAATCAATACTCTGTTCGTTCTTGACTACTATCATTCTGGTAATTTTAAATTATTTGACATAGAAGGTGTCCTCCAAGATGACAGCTTTGGTATTGCAGATAAATGGATGGATAGAGCATCTGGATATATAGGTAATTTGCTCAAACTCGATCCAGGTTCTCTGAATATATCCCTCTCATTAAACCCCCTGGTGGTTATGACGAGTGTACTGGGACAGGCGCTTGATCGCATTGATGGTATTAGCGACCACTTCATGGTCAACTATATCGTCAATTTGAAAACTCATCTGGACAAGTGGGAGAAGGAAAATCCTCCAACTCCTGCCGATTCACCAATGAGTGATGGTAGTCCTGGCGAAGAAATGAGTGATGGCAGTTCTGGGGAAGAAATGAGTGATGGCAGTCCTGTCGAAGAGGAATCTGCGCCAGATTTTTAATCAATCTAACTAACTCTGAACAACTACGGGAAAAGAGGAAAGGGATTGGATATCTCGTCTTTCTTTCATATCCATTGCCTAAATTAATTCCTAAATTAACCTTAGCAATTACCAAGAAAATCAAGGAAAGGTCAGAAAATAAAAATGGGACAAAAATTTGATTGGATCAATATCGAACGAGGTACGAGCAAATACAATGCACTCCATGTGGAAGGTAAAACAACTAATGCTTCCCTTGCCTATTTTGGGCAAGAAGGAACGGGAAATTCAGCTACCTTTAAAGGTGGTGGTGGGGTTGATATAAAAGGAGTTAGTGGTCAGAAAAATGCGCTCAATATTTATGATAATCAAACAGAAAATTCAACAGCATATGTAGAAAATAATGGCTCTGGTAGAGCATTCAGGGCTAAACAACTTGGTCAAGGATCAATTGCTTGGTTTCAAGGTAAGTCTGATCGAGCTAAGTTAAGTGTTAATGCTAGCGATGATGGCGAATCGATTTATCTCGAAATTTATCAAGGCGAACAACCGATATGGACACCTACTAATAATCTGTCTGACCTTACCTTGGCAGAGGATGTTGCCCCAATTGAAAATGCTTTAGATAAAGTCTTGTCCTTAGAAGGAGTATCTTTCTCCTGGCAAGATAAAGCTTTGGGAGAAAGTAAAGAAATAGGGTTGTCTGCTGAAAAAGTCGGGGAGGTCTTGCCAGAACTAGTTCATTCTGCTGATGGTCAATCTGGATTAGTTAAATATGAGAAATTTGTCCCTGTTTTGATTGAAGCTATCAAAGCACAACAAAAGCAAATTGAACAATTGCAGCAGGAGGTTAAAGACCTCAAAGGACAAGTTGGCAGTCAGTCTTCTCAAGGAGATTCTGAAGAAGAATATGTACCAGATTTTTAACCAATTTGACCGAGACAGAAAATCTCAATAAACGAGTAATTTTCAAGTAACTTTGGAGAAATTAATAATGACACCTCCCAAAACAGTTGAAAAGACCAAAGACAGTACAGAAGCTTCACCCAAATCTTCTCCTCAATATGTTCTCTCATTTGATGGCAAAGATGACTTTATTTATGTGGGTTCAGGGAGCACGAAAAGTCTTAAAGATCCGCAGAAAGTTCTCAATCTGACTCAAGCAATGACCCTGGAATGCTGGATAAAGCTAGATCTTTATAAAGATAGTTTTATCTTTGCCAAAACTATCCAGGGGGATAAACCAGCAATTTCCTATGGTCTTTTTATTGACGATGGCAAGAAGATTCCCATGTTTATCTATTCCACCACAGATAAGCAAAACCAGGTGTTATGGAAAGAATGGGATGCGCCATCTGGCAAGATCTCTCTCAACCAGTGGTATCATCTTGCTGTCGTCGTTAGTAACCAGCAAGCCGAGCTTTTCATCAATGGCAAGTCTCAAGGAAGTATGCAGTTAGAGGCAGAAATTGCTGACAATGCCAACGCCGACTTACTTATCGGTAAAAGGTATCCTGATAATTCCCATTTTGCTGGTCAAATAACTGACGTCCGTATTTGGAATACAGCCCGTACCGCAGACGAAATCCAAGCCAATATGTCTCGTCGTTTGCAGAATGTCAACAACAAGGAACTGTCCCTTGTGGGTTACTGGATGTTAAACCGAGGTTCTGAAGCAACTGCTTGCGATGCAACTTTCTATGACCAGTACGGCATAATTAATGGAGCGAGCTGGGTTACATCGGCTGATTTGCCCATTAAGTCCTTAACTCCTAAAGAGAAATTTCTCTATGCGGAGGATAGCAAGATTGCCCTGTTTGACCCAGACCACGTTCTCCCCGCAGAGGTACAGCCCACAACTCGCTGGTTGGCTAATTTTCACCAGTCATTTAAAGGGTTAGGCGGGACAATTGTGAATATGAAGCTGTTGGAAGAGAAGAAAGATCCTCGTGCCTTTATGCCTCGTAACTTTACCGCTCTTCGTCCTGACAAATTCAGTGATCAGTTTTTTGTCGAACGTCGTCTCAATGGTTTAAACCCAGGTCGATTGAAGCGAGTCGATAACCAGCCTTGGCAATATGTGATTAACTATGATTTTAGTCAAATTGAAATCGATCCATTTGCCATTTTTCCTCAGACAATTGAAGCACGTTTTTGTTTAGATAGTCAGCAACTACATCTCCACTCTATTGAATATACTCTCCACGGAGAAACCCAGGTACACAAGCAGACTCCCGTAGATTCAGAATGGTCAAGAGCCAAAGAAATCTTTCGCTGCACTGAATTGGTTTACCACGAGAGCAGATCCCACTTAGGGCGCACCCACATGAATATGGATCAATACGCGATGGCGTATTACCGCAATGTGGTTAACAACCCCATCACAGAATTACTAGATCCACACTTTGAAGGAGTTCTCAACATTAATCAACGGGGTGGAAGAGATGTCATTGGGTTCAAAGATGCAGATGGTAACAACGTAGATGGGGTGATTGCTGCAACTTCTGCTATCAGCCTTGACACCTTGCATATACTGCTCAAAGAAGAGGTTAGCAGCTTAACTTACCGCAACTGGAGTCCTAGAGAATATACAATACCGAATTATGTAGTTAATAATCACTTCGACCGTGCTGCGATCGCCATGTGGAACATTATCAATGAATATGTCGGTCGCTTTTTTGCCGCTCATCAAGCAGGTATTAACGATTACTGGTCGGAAATTGAAGGGATGTCCGAGGATCTCAGCGCCCATTCAGTTCTCAAACAGGAATTGGGAACTTTAGATATCAAAACAATGCACGACCTCAAACAACTTTGTGTTTACGTGATCTATATCAGTAGTTTCTACCATTCTTGGGTCAATAATAAACAGTATGACGATGGTGGAGATATCGACTATGGCTCATTGGGTTTGTGGCAACCAGTAAATCCTCAAGAAAATCTGGCTGAATTTATCGGTCAGGCAGCAAGAAAGACAAAGCAGTCAAGTACCTTATGGACTCTCTCTTCTGTTCGCTATAACCTGATTATGGATGTTGGCCCTACTGAACTAAAAGACGCCATCTGGAAGCAACGTCATCTGATCGAACCTGGTCTTCCCCTCGATATGCTGCTAATGAGTATCAGTATTTAGTGGGCGTAACACATGCGGGCAAGACGGACAACTCACGGGGGCGAATCGAATTCGCCCCCCGTGTCCTCCCCTTTGTGGGGAAACCCCAGGCTGTTGACCGCCCAGTGATTTCACTGTCTTGATGTGGAATTCAAAACTATTAAGTATTAAGAGATATTGATATGACAAGTACAAACGTTTCCCCACCAAATCCTGTGACTAATCTTAAAGAGCAATTCGTCTATGCAGAGGGTCTTCCCACTTTTGATGCGACCAAAGAATTACCAGAAGCTGTCCAGCCGACTCCCCACTGGGAATTTCGGTTTAAGAAGAGTTTTATTGGTCTGAAAGCAGTTGGTCAACTCCTGACTGTTCCTACCCAAAATGCGGGACAACTCGAACTAAGTGCGGTTAGCTATATGCGCCCTAACCTCACCCGCCTGCGTCCAGACAAATTCAGCGATCAATTTTTTGTCGAACGTCGCCTGAATGGATTTAACCCAGGACAATTTAAGCGAGTCGAAAACCAACCTTGGCAGTATATCATCCGCTATGAATTTAATGATGTTCAAGTTGATGAGAATGGCATCTTGCCCCAATATATCGAAGCGCGATTCTGTCTAGATGGTCAGGAACTCCATCCCCATTCAATTGAATACTTACTTTACGGAGAGACAGAGAAGCAAACCCCACAACCAGGAGATTTGGGATGGTCAGAGGCAAAGAAACTGTTTCGCTGTGCTGAATTCATCTCCCACGAACTCCGCTCTCATTTAGGTGCTACTCATCTAAATATGGATCAATACGCCATGGGGTATTACCGCAATGTGGTTAACAACCCAATTAAAGAATTACTAGATCCACACTTTGAAGGGTTGTTGAATATCAATCGGGATGGTTTAACGTTACTTGTCGGTAATGAAGTAAAAGAAGGTGTTGTTCCCAATCTCACCGTTCTTAATTATCAGAACACCCAAGGCATTCTCTTAGAAAGTTTACAGAGCCTGACTTACCGCAACTGGAGTCCTCGATCGCAAACTATGCCAGATTACATTGTCAACAACCACTTTGACCAAGCTGCGATCGCTATGTGGAACATCTTAACCGATTATGTCAAGAACTTTTTCGAGCGACATGAAAAAGGAATTAAAGATTACTGGTCAGAAATTGAAGGTATGTCTAACGATCTTAGTACCCACTCGATTCTCAAACCAGAGCTAGGCACTCTAGACATCAAAACCATGTCAGACCTAAGACAAATGTGCGTTTATATCATTTACATCAGCACCTTTCAACATTCCTGGGTTAATAATAAGCAGTATGAAGATGGAGGTGATGTGGAGTATGCCACTTTGGGCCTATGGAAAGACAATAACAACCCTACGGTTGCGGCGAGAAATGCTAAGCAGCTTACGACCTTATGGAATCTTACTTCAGTTCGCTATAACCCGATTATGGATATGGGTTCTACTGAGCTGAAAGATGCCCTCTGTAAGCACCGTGAGCAGATTAATCCAGGGATTCCCATCGAATCAATCTTGATGAGTATTAGTATTTAAGAGTTAAGGAGTTGGTGATTTGAGAATGTTAATCAAATAAATCAAGACATTCAATTATTGATTTTTCGTTGACACTTACATAAAAAACATTACGCATTCAGCAACTCCTAAAAATCTTTCTGTCTATCATTTTTTATTGGAGCGATATCTAGAATATTCCCCTTTTTGTCACTTGCAGACATATTGATCGCTAAAACCCTTATATTGAGGTTAGTTGACAAAATCGACTAGAATTTTTAATTATTATTAGAAAATAATCAGTTGAAAGTATTCTAGATAAGAGTTTCAGAATATAGAAATGGCAAAAGTTTTCTAGTTCTACCAAACTTACTGTGCAAAACTAACTAGCAAAGTGCCAAGTTAAAAACGTCAGTTCGACGAAGTTAAGAAACAGCAGGAGGAAGAAATGATTTTATATCTTAATTTTCTGTCTATTGTCATTTTGCCCACCCTACAAAGACTGTTGACTGTTTAATAATGAGTTCCTGATTTACGATGATGTACCGCAGTTACTCCTTCAGACTGTAGCACCTTACCTTGCTCGGCAACAGCATAGATCAACCAGTGATCGCCACATTCCATTCTATTGGCTACCTGACATTCGACATAGGCTAAAGCATCACTCAAAATTGGTGAACCGTTTTCTGCTTCTTCTGTGGCAATTCCTTCAAAACGATCTTCACCAGGGGCAAAAGGCTTGAGAAAATGCTTCATCAGAGGAATATGCTTTCCTTCAGGTAACACGTTCAAGACAAAGATATTGCCCTTAAATAGCAAAGATTCGATCGCCCTATCTTTGGCTACAGCGACAGTCAATCCAGGAGGATTAAAGGTAGCTTGGGATACCCAAGAAGCCAACATTGCTCCTGATACTTCTTCTTTTTGGGTAGTTACAATACACATCGAACCCACTAGTCGCCCCACCGCCTTGGCTGTGCGGTCTACGTCAGAATCTATACCCTGAGATTGTCTGACTTTTTTGCGATCGCGGTTAGCTTTTTTTAGTGCCTGAGCAAAGTCGGTACCCGCCTCTTCACAGGTTTTAAGTACCGCATCGGTGGGAGTAAACTTAACGCGAATTGGCTCAAATCCAAATTTATAACCCGCATTACGAAATTTGTTTTCTAATAAATCAACCGCTTCACCACTCCAGCCAAAAGAACCAAATGCCCCTGCTAACTGGGTTTTGGGTGCATTAGCCAGCACAATCCCCAAAGCCGATTGAATTTGACTGGGAGCATGTCCACCCAAAGTTGGCGAACCCATAATAAAGCCTGCTGATTTATCAATCGCAGTTTTGATTTCTTCTGGTTTTGCCGATTCAGCATTAATCGATTCTACTGCAACTCCTGCTTTAGTAATGCCTCTGGCGATCGCCTGAGCAATGGTGGCGGTGTTACCATATGCCGAGGCGTAAATTAAAGCCACACTAGAATCTAGTTCTTTTTGCTGTTTTGCCCAGATCCGATAATCGGCGGTTAATTCGATTAAACTATATCTAACTAGAGAACCATGGGCTGTAGCATAGACACGAGCAGGTTTGTCCGCCAGCTTATCTAAACTAGCCATGATTTGACGGGCATGGGGCGCCATTAAACAATCAAAATAATAGCGGCGATCTTCTAAATCTACTGTCCATCCTTCATCAAAAACGCGATCACCACAGACGTGACAGCCAAAGATTTTATCGGTGTATAAAACTGAGGTTTTGGAATCGTAAGTGCAGAGATGATCGGGATAACGGGGATTGGGGGTGGGAATAAATTCTAAGACATGACCTTGACCCAAATCGAGAGTGTCTTCCCCTTTGATAATTTGGATCTTTAGCTCTAAATCTGGCAGAATTTTACCTAAAGATAATGCTCCAGGATTGGAACAAACAATCGTTACCTGGGGCGCAATTTCTAATAAAGCCTTGAGGGTAGCGGCGCGATTAGGATTTATATGTCCCAAGATCACATAGTCGATCTGTTTGGGGTCAATTCTCGCCTGAAGGGCATCGAGAAAAATCGTCGTAAAAGACTCCCCAGGCGGGTCAAATAAAGCTATCTGATCCCCCTCAATCAAATAAGAATTAGCCGTAGTCCCTTTTTGCAAAGCATATTCAATTTCAAACTTGAGACGTTCCCAGGTGCGCGATCGCAGTACACGGGTATTAGCAGCGATAGGAAATACTTGAACATCCTTGGCTTTATTGGCAGCAGACATAAGCTTTTATTTATCTGATCTTGATTATGCTTAAACTTAGTCTACCAAGTTTATAGTTATACTGTTTCTCTTTAATATAAGTAATCTTTCTGCCAAAAAACTAAGCTATTACAGCGTTTCTTTAATAGCTCTTAGCTCTTAGCTGTTAGCTATAAGCTGGAGTTATCTACTGGAACTAATTTGTTCACTAGCGACCATGAAAACAAATGGCTATGGACACATGTGCGCGCGAGTTCACAACTCAGATAAGATTGCTATATATCTATTGCTCGCTGCTGTTTGATTCTGAAATAAAATCAACTTGTTCATAAACTTCAGCAATTTGCCCTGTAAAATCTACGTTAGTTAATGCAAACTGACTATCTTTTAACTCATAAAATTGCAATAACCATAATCCTGCTTCAGTGCGGCGAAAACATTCAATTCTGGCTTTTCTGGTATTGATAAGTACATATTCTTGCAGACTTGATAATGATTGATAGTCCGCAAATTTATCACCTCGATCAAAGGCTTCAGTAGAATCGGACAATACTTCAATGATTAGACGGGGAAACTGTTTATAAGTGTTGGTTTCTTTATCTTGGGGTTCACAAGTCACCATCACGTCAGGATAAAAGAAGCGATGCGACCCCCTAACGGGTTCGACAGTTCCTACAACGGAGGGAACCTCCGCAACGGACTGTCTCACCGCGTCGCCGTCAGGCGCAAGGGAACGCGCATCAAGACAGCGATTTTTGGTTTCAATCCTAACCTTCATATCAGAAATATATACTCGACAGTCAGAATCTCTTAGATGACTGCGTAACAAAATAGCCAGATTGAGTGCAATTGTCACATGGGTATCAGTCGCACCAGCCATAGCGTAGATTTTGCCATCGATGTACTCGTGCTTAATATCGCTGTCTGCTTCTAGCTGAAGATATTCTTCTGGGGTCAGGCGAGAATTCTGCGAGTCAGCAATCATAATGTTATAGTCATTTCAATTAGGTTTGAGACAAGGCATCATTGCTAAGAGTTGGTGTTTGAGCTGAGAAATGTTTCATTGTTATTTGAAATGACTATATCTAGATCATTATCATTACTGTAATTTTAGAGTATTGACTTGAGAAATCGCGATCGCACTATTAATAATTTCAGTTCACTACCTCAATTTGTGTTTAACTCTAATCAAGATCGATTTTGGTCACGCGGGTTAAGAGTGAAGAAGCTTCTCATGTCCCGTGATGAGAGATTCAACCTGAGAAAAATAATCTCTTGTCCCAAACTACAGGTTGATTAATGCCTGTCGTTATATTGGAAAATTGAGGATGAGCTTCATTAATTAAAATATTAAATTCTACAGGTGAGATAACACTAGGAACAAACATGATGCAGGAACGCTTTTGTTTCAGCCATTTTTCACCCTCAGTTTTAGTAACCCTTTCTCGTTTCCAATCAAGATTGCCATAGGTCGTGACTGTCTCATAAGTCGTACCTACGGGAATAGTTATATCAATCCATTGTTGATTCGTAGGAATGTCCCCAGTATTTGTATGAACTAATTTTTCTAATAAAGCTAACGAATAACTGGACGCAGAATAAATTACTGGGGATTTTTTGTTCCAACGACCAGGATAAAAAGTAGAGCCTATGCCACTAAAAATTGAATAGGCGTTATTTTCAGAACCAATACGAAATGCGGTAGTGGTTTGACTCAGAACTGAAGCGGTCATCAGGCACAAATTCCATAGTAGAGTCTACCTAAAATACTCTCTGCTTGCCTTGCGCCTAATTCTGTAAGACAAGCTCCCAAAGGAGAGCGGTCGTCTAACATTGGATGAGGTTTTTGCATGAAGATTCTTGCTTTATCTTCATCACCATCCCAAACTTCTACCGCAAAAGAGAATACCCTAGCAAGCCTTTCAATCCTCTGACTTTCTTCAACGCTGAGAATTGCAGATTTTTTTCTTCTTTGTAAAGAAGATTTAGGGATAATTCTGTGAATAAAGTCTTTATCTATATTTTCAGGATCGATTGTAATCTTTAATCTATTTACCGATCCAAAAGGCAGACCTTGATTGATTCTCTTTTCTAAGTCTCGCTCATTAAAGATGTCAGAACCTAGTAGCTCATAACCTCCCAAGATTTTGGCAGTACTTTCAGCATTGTCATTCATGAGAATAACTCCTATTCACAA
The DNA here is from genome assembly GCA_039180345.1 of Cyanobacteria bacterium P01_G01_bin.39. Classification (GTDB taxonomy): domain Bacteria; phylum Cyanobacteriota; class Cyanobacteriia; order Cyanobacteriales; family Xenococcaceae; genus Waterburya. Next base: position 31,790 of record JBCDDK010000061.1, read on the forward strand.
CTCACTTGAATACCTATATTATATCCAATTGAATCAATCAAGCAATGAACAACATTCAAGAAGCATTACAAAATTTTTATCTTGTGTTAGATAAGACTCACGCTTATTGAGGTTAACAATCACGCGATGAGACGGGGCATATAAATTGCGCGGTCAACCCACGCCAACAGCCCCTCATGAATCGAACTTGTCACCGTTACACCGCCGTACAAAGGCGATTTGGTTTGCCGCATGTACGACGGTGCCTTCTTACGAAAGTTGCTCATGGGACAAAGGCTTTAGCCGCATGTAACCCCCAACAAAGGGCTTGCCCGCATGTGCGCACTTTCTCGCTGCGGTGACCGCATTCCGCGGTGACTAAGGAGGTCGATCTTGCTCTTGAACATATTTCTTCAATACATCGTTGGATAATCAGAATTTGTCAATCTTTTACTGCTTTTGCAATATCTCAGCGAAAATCATAAGATTTATTCATAATTTTTTACTAAATAGCACGATTATCAGCGAAATTAAAAGGATTTAGATAAATTGATAACAGCCTGATTTCTATCATTCGTTTTATCCGATGAGCAAAAATCTATATCAAGATATTCGAGAATTTTATGATGCTTCAAGTGGACTATGGGAATCTATCTGGGGCGAGCATATGCACCATGGTTACTATGGTAAAAATGGTAACTATAAACTGGAGCGTCGTCAGGCACAAATAGCGCTAATTGAGGAGTTGTTGCTGTGGGCTGAATACAACGAAAATAATACTGAAAATATTCCCCAAAATATCATTGATGTGGGTTGTGGTATCGGCGGTAGCACTCTCTATTTGGCGCAAAAGTTTGGCAGTATGGCTACAGGCATTACTTTGTCTCCTGTACAAGCTTCGAGGGCAAAAGAAAGAGCAGTTGAAAATGGCTTGGATCAGCGAGTAGATTTTACCGTAGCCAATGCTTTAGATATGCCCTTTGAGGACAATACTTTTGATTTGGTTTGGTCTCTCGAAAGTGGGGAACACATGCCCGACAAGACTAAATTTTTAGCTGAATGTTATCGGGTATTAAGGCCAGGGGGGAAAATAATTTTTGCTACTTGGTGTCATCGTGAAACTGATTCGTTGGCTGGAGACCTAACTCCCGACGAGGTGGCGCACCTCAAAGAGATCTATCGGGTGTATTGCCTACCCTACGTGATTTCCCTCTCAGAATATCGAGCGATCGCAACTGAATTAGGCTTTAAAGATCTTAAATCTGATGATTGGTCAATGGCAGTGGAGCCTTTTTGGAATGTAGTTATCGATTCGGCGATCGCTCCCCAGGCAATTGTCGGTCTGTTTAAGGCTGGTTGGCAAACTATTCAAGGTGCATTGTCATTAAATTTGATGAGCAGAGGATATGCCAGAGGGTTAATTCGTTTTGGCTTGATTTGTGCCAGCAAATAAGTAGGTAGGCTCAATTAATTTAAAGATGGTGTGAGGTATTTGGGGTAGTGAGGTAGTGGGGTATGGTCAAAAAGCTTTATTTTATATCTCGCGCTTTCCCTTGCGTCTTTCGGCGACGCGGTGAAGCAGTGCGGTCTTCGGTCACAAGAGGTACAAGCTCCGAGTGCTGCGAAGACAAGGACTTGGCTGCGGAACTTGTTTCCGCCCTTTAAATCGTCCGCTTCGTCTTGGGGGTTTCCCCCCCGAAGCACCTGCTGAACCCTTTAGGGGGTCGCTCGTTTTAATTACACCCAGCTACTTAACAACTATTGCTTGTAAGCTCAAACACAAGTTAATAAATCTACTGCGGCTAATCCTCAAATTCAAGAATTTATTAAACGTCGACAGGAAGCACCTGGTTTTGTCCAGAATAATTCTACAGATTTATTGAAATCTCTAAAGAGAGAACAGCCTAAAAAAATACTGCTAGTGATGTCAACAGCTTTTAATTAAGATGAACTCTATATTCTCAATAGTTTTTAATAATTATTTTGCTAGTGAAGCTAAAACAGATTTCATCAGAGACTAATTACGCTGGAATCACTCCAACTTTAAGAAGTTTTAACCTTTATCTGCACCAGCACTATTTATTATCTTCTTTGAGAATCGGAAAAACTGAATAATCCTTTAACCAGTAGAACAGACGCAGCGAATAATATTACACTTACCAGATAGGTTACTGCAATTAGCGAACTATTATTCATATTTTATTAAACGGAGTTGTTATTCTATGATGATAAATTTAAAGATTGATTTCGACATCTAACGAAAGTAGTATATTTATAGAAAATTAGGTCTTAAGTAAAAATAAAATTCCAGATAAAAATCATTTGACAAAGATATTATCTTTGATTTTTGCAGCTAATAAATCATATATCTCATGGACAATAGCATTAGAAGATAAAACGATTTGGCTTGTAGTCTCAAGCAAAGTACGCAATATTTACAACGTATACAAATCAATAAATTAATAGATAAACTCAGTCGGAGTAATCAGCTGCATTAAAAATTTGTATGTAACAAAGTAACAAGAATTATCCTCAAAGTAAGATAATTGTTGAGTACAGATAATGATTGATATTTGCCTACACCTACAACGTTATATTCAAATACAGTCTCGACCGCATTTGAGAATTAGTATGCGGCGTTTGGAGTAATCTAATAACCTGAAATCTAATTAAAATATAAGATGACCTGGATCAAAAGCCTTTGGCAGTTTTCACGACCCCACACTATTATTGGCACTAGTCTTAGTGTTTTGGCACTTTATTTTATTGCTTTAGCAACAACAGGTAATCAGACTACACTTGAGAATTTGAGCCAGATGCTTACAGTATGGCTAGCCTGTCTGTGTGGCAATGTCTATATTGTGGGTTTAAACCAGCTTTATGATATAAAAATAGATTGCATCAACAAGCCAGATTTGCCTTTAGCTTCAGGAGCATTTTCAGTTTTACAGGGTAGAGTTATTGTCGCTATTACAGGAATTATGGCGTTGTTAATTGCGGCATATTCAGGTATCTGGTTATTGCTCACTGTAGCCATTAGCCTGCTGATTGGTACTGCCTACTCTACTCCCCCAATCCGTTTAAAAAAGTTTCCTTTTTGGGCAGCATTTTGCATTTTGACGGTGCGCGGAGTAATTGTCAATATTGGTTTGTTTCTGCATTATTGTGAACGATTTAATAGTACAGTAGCTTTAAATCCCTATGTCTGGACGCTAACTGTATTTATCCTATTATTCACTGTGGCGATCGCAATTTTCAAAGATGTTCCTGACTTGGAAGGAGACAAACAGTTTAATATCAAAACCTTTACTCTAGTGATGGGCAAACCAGCAGTGTTTAACCTTTCCCGTGGCGTAATTAGCGTTTGCTATTTTGGGATGGTGGTAGCAGGCTTATTTTGGTTAACTTCTCTCAATGTCTCCTTTTTTGTTATCAGTCATTTATGTTTACTAGCATTGCTGTGGTGGCGTAGTCGGGATGTAGACTTAAGTGAAAAAAATGCGATCGCTGATTTCTATCAGTTTATCTGGAAGTTATTCTTTTTAGAATATTTGCTATTTCCTATTGCCTGTTTTATCTAAGGTTAATGATTGCCTTTTTCTAAAAAAACTTCAGCCCAGCAACGTTAAAAATTTCAGCTAGTTCTTATTTTTGATTAAGAACGTAAAGCGGGAGCTAAGAAATCTACTAGTCTCGATACAGTAGCTTTAATTGTTGCTGGTTGATCGTCTTGAATCAAGGAACCTGACTTTTTAGCCTCATTTAATACCCGTAGAAGAACTGCAATTACTAAATCGAGTTTCCAAGCAAGTTCGGTACGAGATAAGTCGGGAAGCGATCTCGTCAATGCATCTAAAAAAGCTTCTGTACTTACTTTAAACTCCTGCTGGGCGATGACTCTAACCACATCTGGTTCTGTACGACAACGTCCCATAAACCTGGCGCAATGAATCCCGCGCTCTCCACTATTAAGAACTATCTCTAAGGGAGGAGTTAAAAAAGCTTCTAGGATAGCTTCAACGCTAGGATTCTCTTGTTTCCTCTGACATTGCTTGAGTCTTTCCAACTCACCTTTGACTATGGGTTGAGCAGTTCGCTTTACAACTGCATGGAATAATCCTTCCTTAGAACCAAAATGATAATTAACCGCCGATAAATTAACCTCTGCTTCACGAACAACCCTTCTTAAGGATGTTCCTGCAAAACCATTCTCGGCAAATAACCGTTCCGCTACATCAAGGATTTGCTCTTTGGTATCAATGGAAATTGTAGATGTCATATTCAAACAAACGTAAGAACTTTCTTCATGATACATGAAAATCTTTACTTGGTGATAAATATCATGCTCAAGAGGGATTTAGACATAAGAATTATATTTTGTACTTGATTTTTGTTCATACGTTTGTTTTAATAAATTTAAGCAAGGCAAAATCGAGATATTTAATTATCCTGTCATGCTGTAAGGCAAGTGACCTTGGAATGCGGTAACTGGAAGCTCCGACGTAAAACGGCGGAGTATCAGTCACTGTTTGATGCTTGCCAGAGTTACTTCGCTATTTATAAAACGCTCGTTAGATTAAAACTTTTATCTTTTTATCGTCATGGCTTCGCAATACATATCTCCATCAGATCCCAATCACCAGTCTTCTTCAGAGTTTCTCGAAAGCCCCAAGAAAACTAGAGGTAAATACTTTTATATTTTATTGGGAATAGGTGGTCTGGGACTAACATTCTTATTGTCTCGTCCGATCATAATGACTTTACCAAACGATCCTACCGCCGAATCTCAAGTAAGAGTTTTACCTGTGGACACGATTAAAGTTGAGCCAGTAGAGTCTTATCAAGTATCACGTACCTATACAGGAGAAATTGCGGCGATCAGAACTAGCAATTTAGGATTTTCCCGTGGAGGAGAGATTGAAGAAGTGTTGGTAGAAGAAGGCGATCGCGTTTCTCAAGGGCAGGCACTATCTCAACTTGATATACGTAATCTAGAAGCCCAACGTCAGCAGCTTGTAGCCGAAAAAGCCAAGGCGCAAGCTCAACTAGCAGAATTACGAACAGGTGCGCGAATTGAAGATATTAATGCAGCCAAAGCAGCGGTACAAGATTTAGAGCAGCAGCTAAAGCTACAGTCAAAGCAGAAAGAAAGACGAGAATTTTTATATAATGAAGGCGCGATCGCCCGTGAACAACTAGACGAATTTTCCTTTGGTGAAGGAGCATTGCAGGCGAGGCTGAATCAAGCTCGTAGTAATTTAGCAGAACTAGAAAACGGTACTCGACAAGAGCAGATAGATGCACAGCAGGCAACGGTGCAGCAGCTAGAAGCTAGTATTGCCGATATCGATGTAACTATTGCCAAAAGCACTCTCAAAGCACCCTTTGATGGCATCGTAGCGAAACGAGAACTAGATGAGGGAACGGTGGCAAATGCTGGTCAGTCAGTAATTCGCTTGATGGAAAGTGCTGCTCCTGAAGCCCGAATCGGAGTACCGACTAGCGTAGTAGGAAAACTGCAAATTGGTAGCACACGGACTTTGAAAGTAGGTTCGCAAACATATGAGGCAAAAGTAGCATCGATTTTGCCCGAAGTTGATCTCAACACTAGAACTCAGACAGTTGTGTTTAAATTAGAACCTTCTGCCATAGCTCAAATCAATCCAGGACAAACTATCAGACTGGAATTAATACAGGAGATAGATACCGAAGGTTATTGGCTGCCAACAGAGGCATTAACCCAAGGAATCAGAGGACTCTGGACGTGCTATGTTCTGGTCGAATCAGAAGACACGGAAAAATATATTATCAAGCAGCATTCGGTTGAGATTATTAATCAACAAGGCGATCGCGCTCTAGTCAGGGGAACATTACAGCCAGGCGATCGCATTGTGGCCAACGGTATACACCGTCTTGTTCCAGGACAAAGGGTTTCATTGGACATTGAACATTAAACATTGAACATCAAACAGTGAATATTTAATATTGAGCAGGAAATACTGATAAATGATAAATGATAAATGCTAAATGTCAAATGAAAAAAATGTTACTTACGATAAGGCTTATAAATTCGCCATCAGGATTGTCAATGCCTATAAGTATCTACAAGAAGAGAAAAAGGAGTTTATTTTGTCCAAACAATTATTGAGAAGCGGTACATCTATTGGAGCAAATATTGCAGAAGCGAATGGAGGAATTTCCCCAGCCGATTTCTCAGCTAAAATATCTATCGCTTATAAAGAAACGCTAGAAACAAAGTACTGGCTTTCTCTACTCAAAGATACAGGCTATATCGACGAAAAATCTTTCATAAGCATACATGAAGATGCCGATGAAATTGCCAAGATATTATTTTCTATCTTAAAAAAAACCAGAATCAAAAAACATTAAATATTAAACAGTAACCAATGCTCAATGTTAAATGCTCAATGTTAAATGCTTAATGTTAAATGCTCAATGTTAAATGCTCAATGTTAAATGCTCAATGTTAAATGCTCAATGTTAAATGCTCAATGTTAAATGCTCAATGTTAAATTCTCAATGTTAAATGCTC
>JBCDDK010000062.1:0-37775 GCA_039180345.1 Cyanobacteria bacterium P01_G01_bin.39
CACGGGATGGTGTAAAGGCATAACCACACTACCAGATCGCAACTGTATTTTTTCTGTAATAGTAGCCAGCGCAGCACTAGTCAAAGCAGGATTGGGATATAGTCCGCCAAAAGCATGAAAATGCCGTTCGGGAGTCCAAATAGCGGCAAAATTATGGCGATCGCCAAACTTAGCACTTTCAATTAATAATTTATACTTGTCTGGCTGGGGTAACGTACCATCACCATCAAAATAAAACAGACTAAATTCCATAAAGATTCAAATATTAGATGCGATGTAAAAATAATTTAATTAAGTGCAGATTTGTGCACTAAGATTGATTAGGCTTAGATTTTGCAGAAGCTTATTTACTCTTGATGAGAATTATACTTTAGCAGTCCTGTTTGATTCAAGAAATTACATTGATTGGTTTTAGGTAGTGGGTAGTAGGAATCTCTCATTTTACTTAGGATTGCTATTAATTAGGCTGGAGTAGTTCAATAGATTTATGTCTTTTCTTCTTTTTAGACTTTGCGCTTTTTCCGCCTTTCTTGGAGACGGTTTTTACCCGCATCAATCCGCTCTTTGTCGAGCGCCGTCTCAATTTTGGGAATAGAGCGATCGCCTGTAGTACTTATGGTAAAGTATTTAGCCAAAGATGCTACAGTAGGATATCGAAACATATCCACCAAAGATATATCTACGTCTAACTTTTCCTTTATTTGACTATGTACCCGAATCATCAGTAACGATTGTCCTCCCAAGTCAAAGAAATTATCTGTTAAGCCAACTCGCTCTACTTGTAGAACATCTTGCCAAACTTCGGCGATCGCTCTCTCTGTTGCCGATTGGGGTTTTTGAGCGGCTTTAGCTAGACTAGGCTTTGTTAGATCTAACTTGACTAGAGCATGGCGATCTACTTTGCCATTAGGGGTTAGAGGTAGCTTCTCAAGCAGTACATAATTACTAGGCATCATGTACTGAGGTAATTTTTCAGACAAGAATTGATTTAGTTCTTCGTTTAATTCTGGAGGTTTAGAAAAAGCTGAATCCAGAGTAACATAGGCGATTAACCGCTCATCGTTAGTAATAGCGACTGAAGTTTGTACATTGGGATGTTGATTCAATACTGCTTCAATTTCCCCTAATTCAATCCGAAAACCCCGAATTTTGATCTGATTATCCAATCTACCCAAATATTCCAAATCGCCAGATGGTAATTGCCTAACGCGATCGCCTGTCTGGTAAAGTAATGGGTACTGGGTAACGGGTAATGCTGATTGATGACTGTTGATTGTTAACTGTTGACTGTTAACTGAAAAAGGGTTGGGAATAAATTTTTCCGCAGTCAGATCGGGTTGGTTTAAATAGCCTCTGGCTAATCCTGCACCAGCGATATGTAGTTCACCGATCGCTCCAGGTGGTACTAAGCGTAGTTGAGAGTCTAGAACATAAAATTGGGTATTGGCAATTGCTTTCCCGAGAAATACTTGGTCGAGATCCCGATCTTTTGGCAATTGGTAAACCGATGACCAGATAGTTGTTTCCGTCGGACCATACAAATTCCAGACTTCTTTACCCTTAGTGAGTAGTTGTTGGGCTAGTTGTGGCTTTAGGGCTTCTCCTCCAGAAAGGATCTTCAGCTCTTTATTCCCTAACCAGTTATCTGCTAGGAGCATTCTCCAGGTTATGGGAGTTGCTTGCATGATGGTGATTTGATGCTGTTCTATTCTCTCGGCTAAGGTTTGATTGGAGTTGATAATATCTGAAGGAGCGATTATTACTGTTGCTCCAGCTAGCAAGGGTAAATATAATTCTAGGGCAGCAATGTCAAAAGAGATAGTGGTAATTGCCAGCAATCGATCTGATTTAGTAATTCCTGGCTGTTCTTTCATGGAGTAGAGAAAGTTAACCAAACTATCATGTTGTACTGCCACACCTTTAGGCTTACCCGTCGAGCCTGATGTATAAATAACATATGCCAGATTTTGCGGTGTAATGCTCAGGTCGAGATTTTCTCTACTTTGTTGCTGGATTATTTCCCTTTCTGTTTCTAGGTTGATTACCGATAAATTGCGATCGCTATTAAAAGTATTACTCTCGATATTTTGCTTGATAACTAGATGAGAAATGCCAGCGCGAGCGATAATGTAGCTGACGCGCTCTCTAGGATAATTGGGATCGAGGGGAACATAAGCTGCACCCGCTTTCAATACTGCTAATAATGAAATAAGCAGTTTACTATCTCTTTCTAAATAAATTCCGACTAAACTACCAGTAGTTACATTTTTTAGCTGCAAATAGTGAGCCAGTTGATTTGCTTGCTCATTTAATTCACTATAGGTAAGCGTGTCATCATCAGCAATTACCGCATTTTTCTCTTGGATCTGCGCTACCTTAGCCTCAAATAATTGATGCCAACAGGATCGGGGATATGACGTAGCAGTTGAATTTGGAGTTAGAAATTTTTTGTCTAACTTAGTCAAGATGTCGAGTTCGCCGACTTTCTGTTTGGGGTTACTAGCTATTGTTTGTAACAGAGTCTTTAATTGTTCTAGGAGTTTAGCGATCGCGCGATCGCTAAATAACTGCTCATTGTAAAGTAATTTAAGCGATAGTTGAGAATTTACCGCAGCATAAAGAGTGAGGGGATAATTAGTCTGTTCGCTAGTTTGAACATTACGAAGATCCAGTACGTCCAAAGACTGCTTCAAGCTCGATACGGGATAGTTTTCAAAGACTACAATGCTGTTGAAGAGGGGCGTATCCTTGGGCAGATCGCTAACTCGATGAATATCGATTAAGGATATGTATTCATGCTCTTGTCTAGCTATTTGTTTAGCCTGTAGCTGTTTGAGCCAACCGATCAATGATTGTTGAGAGTCAATTTTAACTCTGACAGGGAGGGTATTAATAAATAGACCTATGATAGCTTGAGAATGGGCTAAAGTAGGCGGGCGACCAGAAGTTGTTGCCCCAAAAACTAGGTCGCTGTCTCCACTATAACGATGAAGCAAGATCCCCCAGGCTGCTTGAATTAATGTATTAAGAGTAAGCTGATATTCCCTGGCTAAAAATTCTAATTTGTATGTAGTTTCGGCTGATAACTGCACATCAATATGAAGGTAGCGACAATCTGAGTTTTCGCGACGAACAATATCAGTAGCTATTTCTAGAGGAGTAGGAGAATTAAAACCTTGCAATTCTTGTTGCCAATAACTGAGAGCCTGTTCCCTGTCCTGTTGCTTTAACCAAGCAATGTAATTTTTGTAAGGAAATGCAGTCGTCAAAGAAAGAGGCAGGTCTTGGGTAAAGCTTTGATAGTATTCTAGTAGTTCTTTAATTAATAGGGGAACAGACCAACCATCAAGTAACAAATGATGGTAAGTCCAGATAAACTGATAGACTTGCGATCGCATTTTTATCGAATCTAATCGCATCAGTGGAGCTTGATTAAGATTAAATCCAGTAGTTTTAAGCTTTTGAAGGAATGCAGTTAATCTTTCCTGCTGTTCTAATAATGGTATCTCTTGCCAATCGTGTTCGATCAAAGAGATTTTGGCGGCTGTCCCCACTACCTGCAAAGGCTCTGCTAAATTATCCCAAACAAAAGCAGTCCTCAGAATAGAATGTCTATCCACTAATTGCTGCCAACTTTTACCAAAAGCAGCAAGATCTACTTGACCGTGAAGTTCGTATACAGTCTGAATAATGTATGCTCCCGAATTTGGTTCTAGCAAGCTATGAAATAACATTCCCTGCTGCATCGGAGATAAAGGATAAATATCTTGAATCTTTTTCTGAGCCATTACTGAAACTTTATTGGCAATTTATTGCTACTTATTATCATTTAAGCTTATACTAAAGCGTCAAAGATAAATTTAAAAATTCGGGCTGCGGGCTTCTGTTTTGCTGGGGCTAACTAAATTGCAGCTTGACTAAAACCTTTTGACAATTTGAACCTAATTTAATCTATCAGAAATCACAGCATGTTTATGTTGCGCCTGACATATTAAAAAAATTAAAGATAATAATTCTCAAATATCAAAATTAGATTAACTTTTAAAACAATGACACCCAATGAATCGAACTTCAATAACTTTCAAATAATCGAAATTGACAGAACTGAATCTTGGTTTGCATACCGCCGTTTTCAGGATTTAGCGATCGCCTCTTCGATTTCAACTGGGCAACCTCTACGAGTCGAGATTAGCGATCCTCAAACAGCAGTTCAGGTATGGAGCGTGATTAAGCAGGTTACGGGTTCTCGTTCGGAGTTAATTGATTGGTTAGAAAATTGCTGGTCAATGCCAATTAAAAATTACAATTAATGACAGCTAGGGCAATTTTCAATAATTGATTTATTGATCTAACATTGCCTGTATTTCTGCTTCGGTCATATTGTCAACTTCTGTTAACAGCTTTTCCATTGTCTCCGCATCATTATTATCTGCTGCCAAATTATTACTAATTACACCAGCAATTTTAGCGGCGGTAGGGGATTCAAACAGAAATTCGCGCATGGGAACATCTACGTTAAATTCATCCCGCAGACGAGATACTATTTGAATAGCGAGTAAGGAATGTCCACCTAGTTCAAAGAAGTTATCCTCTACACCTATTTGTTTGACTCCTAGCAACTCTTCCATGGCGCTAACAACAATTCTTTCTATATCATTTCTCGGCGCAATATATTTGGCAGTAACGTGCGGCTTTTTCTGATTACTTAAAGCACTGAGGCTAGTTTGAGCCTGGAGTTTATCTATTTCAACTAAAGATTTTGGTTTAATCCATTTGTCTATTCTTGGCTGTAAATCTGTGGGAGAAACGATCGCTTGAGTAATACCGTTACTCAAAACTGTTTTGGTAATTTCCCAAGCCTCGGCGGGATTTATGGCTAAATCGACTAAATCTAAGCCTGTTTTGGCTGTTGATAATTCTTGCTTATAGCCATCCCAATTTATACTAAACCAGGGCGTATTACCTTCAGCATTTTTAAGACCAGTAAAAGTATCCATAAAGATATTGGCAGCAGTATAAGCAGTAAAACCAACGCCTCCGACTACAGAAGATAGAGATGATTGTAGTAGGAAGAAGTCTAATTTTAGATTGCCGCAAATGCGATCGAGAGTAATTAAACCCCGTACTTTTGCCTGTAACTGTTTATCTATTTCTGCTGGGGTCAAAGATTGCAGGGGGCAAGCATAATTATCTCCCATTGTGCCTGCATGAATCACACCATCAATTTTGCTAAATTGTTCGATTGCGACTGTTACTAAAGACTGTATTACAGCTTCATTAGTTAGGCTGGCACTAACAAACTTTATTTCTGTTCCCGATTCGGATAGCGTTTGCAACTGTTGAATTAAATTATGTTCGGGACTGGCTTTATTGCTCTCTAACCATTGCTGCCAATCTGATTGTGCTGGTAATCCTTCTCGTCCAATTAAAACCAAATTTGCCTGATACTCTGCGGCTAAAGCATGAGCGTACATCATGCCTAAACCCTCAACCAAATCTCCTGCAATGAGATACGTACCCTGTTGTCTTAATGGTAATGATTTTTGTTGAGTCAGAGTCAACGGGTTAATAACCTGCTGCCATTTATAATTATTACGATAGGCGATCGCATTTTCTGTCGGAATAGTTAAAACGTCATTGGTTAAGCTATTCAAGATATTAGGTTTACTTAAATTATCAATTTCCAGGTCGATATTATGACAAATAAGTTGTGGAAATTCTTGAGGAATTACTTTGCAAGCGCCTAGTACTAGAGACTTGTCAGGGTCTAGCTCTTCTTCTCCTGTTACTTCTTGAATATTGTTAGTAATGATTGAAAGCTGAATTGGTTTGTTCAGATGTTTAGTAGTTAATGCTCTGGCAAGATAAACAAGATTGTTAAATTCCTGTAGGGAGTTACTATTAAGTATTTCGGCATCGGCAAGAGTCCAGAGATAGATTATCTTTTGAGGTAACTTGCGATCGCTTTCTAGATCCTTAACCAGAGCCAAATAATCATCATAATTATGTGGGTTTAACTGATAAGATTTTTCATTTTGCTTGCTAAACTGTGATTCACCAGCTACCGTAATTACATCGCAACCTAACTCTTCCAATCTGGCTTTTAGTTCCTGTGAAACTAAATCGTATCGGCTAAAAACCAAGCAGGTATACTTATTTTTTAGATCTATTTCCTGACTTACTAGAGGTTGACTGCGTTGCCAAGAGGGAATATAAAACCAATCTTTAAGCTCTATTTTTTTAGTTTGTTTAATTGGCTTTGTTTCAGGAGTAGTCGTGATTGTGGAAGGCTTACTAATAGTGCGGTCAACCCAGTAACGCTGTCTTTCAAAGGGATATGTGGGTAAGGGAATACGATAAAGAGTTTTATTCTGGTGATAATTCTTCCAGTCTATATTTACTCCCGCTAGCCATAATTGCCCCAAAGTATTGAGCATAAATTTAGGATCGGGCAGATCTTCTTTCGGATGAGGTAGAGAAGTTAAAAAGGTTGTGTCAGACTCAGTTTGATGCTGTTTTGCTAAAGTAGCGAGGGTTCTACCCCCTCCAATTTCCAACAAGATCGTATTTGGTGTCTGGAGAATTTTCTGAATTCCTGGGCTAAATTTAACTGTTTGGCGGATATGTCTCCCCCAGTATTGAGGATCGGTTGCCTCAGCATCGGTAATCCATGTCCCCGTTACGTTGGAAATGAAAGGTAGTTGGGGCGCTTGTATGCGGCGGTTGCCAAGCAAGTCCGAACCGCTTTCGCTAAACGCCTCTACCGCGAAATCTGTCAAGATTCCCTCCATCATTGCCGAATGGAAGCCATGAGAGGTATGCAGCCTACGACAAGCGATACCTTGTCGGGGTAATTCTGTTTCTAATTTAGCGATCGCATTTTCTGTTCCCGAAATGACGCATAATTCAGGAGTATTAATTGCTGCCAAGGATAATTCCCGAGATTCCCCAATTATCGATACCGCATTATCGGCAGACATTGCTACCGATAACATTGCTCCAGTAGGACATTGCTGCATTAATTGTCCTCGTTTTACCACTATCCTTAAAGCATCTTCTAAGCTAAATACTCCTGCTAAAGTGGCAGCAGCATATTCTCCAATACTATGTCCAATGGCATTAGTTGGTTTAATTCCCCAAGATATCCAGAGTTGAGCTAGAGCGTACTCGATGGTAAATATTACAGGTTGAGCATATTGGGTTTCTTGTAGAGCAGAGGAAGCGGAGGAAGCGGAGGAAGCAGAGGGGAAGATGATGTCTGTTAGCGGCTTGTCTAAATATTGTTCGAGAAATTGAAAACAGCGATCGCAATTTTCTTTAAAGACTGGTTCGGTTTGATATAGTCCTCGTGCCATGTTTACATACTGGCTACCTTGTCCTGAAAACATGAAGGTTATGGGACGATCTATTCCTATCTGATGTTTAGTTATGGAAGATGCCGTTAATTTTTCTATTGCTTCTTCAACATCATCAGCAACTACCATTCGACGATAGTTAAAAGCCTTTCTCCCTACTTGGAGGGTATATGCTACCTCGGCTAAATTTAAATCGGGATTCTCTCTTAAATAATTAACCAAATTAACTGTCGCTGTTTCCAAAGCCGTCTCCGTCTTTGCCGAAATAACAAGGAGATTCGGACGCAAACCTTTCTCCTCTGCTGTCTCTGCTCCTCTGCCCTCTGCCTTCTCCAAAACAACATGAACATTTGTCCCCCCCATACCAAAAGAACTTACTCCTGCACGCAAGGGGTTTCCACCTGCTTCCCACTTGGTCAGTTTGGTATTGACATAAAAAGGACTATTATTAAAGTCGATTTCAGGATTAGGAGTCTGGAAATTCAAGCTAGGAGGAATCTGCTGATGGTGTAGAGCAAGAATAGTTTTAATTAAGCCAGAAATACCTGCTGCTGCGTCTAAATGCCCCAAATTGGTTTTTACCGAGCCAATCGCGCATTTACTATGGCGATCGAGAAATACTTTATTTAAGGCTGCAAGCTCAATCGGATCGCCTAAACTGGTACCCGTACCGTGTGCTTCAATATAGCTAATAGTTTCGGGCTTTATTTTGGCTTGTTTTAAAGCGCGATCGATTACTTCTGCTTGTCCTGCTATGCTGGGGGCAGTTAAACCTACTTTATCCCCACCGTCGTTATTGATTGCCGAACCTTTGATAATCCCCCAGATATGATCTCGATCCTTAATTGCTGCCGATAATCTTTTTAAAACAACTATCCCCACACCATTGCCAAATACCGTGCCTTTGCCTTCCGCATCAAAGGCGCGACAGTAACCATCGGGAGAAGCAATACTACCTTCTTGATAGAGATAGCCTTTTTTCCCCTCTGCATTAACGGTAATCCCCCCTGCCAATGCCATATCGGATTCACCGTTGAGCAAGCTCTGACAGGCTAAATGTACCGCGACTAAAGAAGTAGAACAGCCTGTCTGAATCCCGCAGCTTGCACCCTTGAGGTTTAATTTATAGGATACTCGCGTGGGCATTAAACCCATTACATTGCTGACAACAACCTGGACTTTATTGAGCTTCCTCTGCAATTGCTTAGACGAGTTTAGATTAAGCAAATAAGTATTTAGTGCCGAACCTGCAAATACACCGACTTTTCCTGAAATGTGATCGCAACTGTAACCAGCATTTTCTAAAGCCGTCCAAGCCGATTCTAAAAATATTCGCTGTTGGGGGTCGATAATTTCGGCTTCTAGGGGAGAATAGCCAAAGAAATTAGCAGCAAAGTCTTCTATACCATCAAAGCTACTGTATGCTCGAACATAATTAGGATTATCGATTAAATCTTGGCTTACTCCAGATTCTTGTAATTCATCCTCAGTCAAAAATTGAATCGAGTTAATTCCCTGCTGTAAGTTGTGCCAATATTCATCAATATCATTCGCCCCAGGAAATCGCCCTGCCATCCCAATAATAGCAATGGATTCTTGTTTTTGCTCCTCAACTGCTGCTAGTTTTTCTTTGGCTTCTTTAAGGGCGTTTAATACTCGCTGGTTAATATTAGATGTCATGTAAGGCTTAATATACGAGAAATGTATAGCAATATATAGGCACTGCGATCGCTTCACCAAATAAGTTGAAACGTAATGCAGCTTTATACTTATTGAGAATTATATCTAATTAAGACTAATAGGCTCTATACGTTTTTGTATCTTAAATAAAGTCATTTTGAATAAATTGATATACTTACAAATATGTTGTTAGCCTTCAAACATCGCAGAAAGTTAATATGTCTATCGAATTGCACAACTTCACTTGGAAAGGTGTCCGTTTAGTACAAATAGAAACTTCATCTCAGCATCTTGCTGGTGTGTTGTCTAATATTCGAGAGACTTTGAAAAACTCAGATTGTGAGTGGGAGGATATTTACTCTGCTTATTACGATTCTGAGGAAGATGCTACTACTACTTTTTACGAAGGCGAAAGTGCAGAAGCTGGTAATCCAGGCATATGGACATATGTTGTTTACGATTGTAATCCTGGTGAAGAAGAGGTAGTTGCTAATTTAGATATTGATACTTTAGATCCAGCTTTGAAATTAAGACGCATTGTTACAGAAATGCTGGCAGTTTCCAGCATCAGCAACTCAAGTAAGCGAGCTCAGAGTTTAAGAGATATAGCCATAGAAAATGGTATTTCTCCAGAGGCATTACTCTCCATCGGAATTGAATCTCGGCAGAATAATTCCCAGCATAGCTTTAGTGAAGCAGCAAATTACGTAATCAACAAAAACGCTGAACTATATCGACGTTTGGCATGATCCGCTATCTTACTCTGGATGAGGTAATGAGCCTACATCATCAGATACTCGGTCGTTCGGAAAAAACAGTGGGAGTTCGAGATATGGGTTCTTTAGAATCTGCTGTAGCTCAACCTTTAATGACATTTGGCGGAGAAGATCTTTATCCAACACTCATTGATAAAGCTGCTGCTTTGGGATTCTCTCTTGTGATGAATCATCCTTTTGTTGATGGCAACAAGAGAACTGGACATGCAGCAATGGAAACTTTTCTAGTCATGAATAGTTTAGAAATATCTGCTTCAGTTGACGAGCAAGAAGCTGTAATTCTATTATTGGCAGCAGGCTCGCTTAATCGAGAAAAGTTTACAAAGTGGTTAGAGTCGAAAGTTAAAGTTATCTAGCAAGATAATCCGTTGAGCAAAAAAGAGAATACATATATGACTCAATTTGAAAATGTAACGGTAGTTAAAGAAGTCAATTCATATTTCGATGGCAAGGTTACTAGTCGCACAGTTATTTTCCCTGACGGTTCTAAAAAGTCCCTTGGTGTAATGCTTCCTGGCGAATATGAATTTGGCACTGACACAAAAGAAATTATGGAGATTATGTCAGGAGAGCTTGATGTGCTTCTCCCAAACTCATCTAGCTGGCAAACAATTGTTGGTGAAGAATCTTTTGAAGTTCCAGCATCATCTAAGTTTAAGTTAAAAATTAAAGCGGTAACAGATTACTGTTGTTCGTACATCAAATAAATTTCTCCTGTATTAACTGCTTTGTTTTTATAGAAGAGATTCAAGATCGGCTAATTCTTGGGCGATCGCATTTTCTAATTCTTCAGGAGATAATTCTGGTATTTCTATCTCAGTAGATTCTTTTTCTGATACTTCCAGCTTTAATATTTCATAGAAGAGATAGTTGCTTAAAGAATTGATATTAGAATGTTCAAAAATTGTCGTTGAGGGAATAGTGGTCTCTAGATGAGTTTCTAGCTTACTTTTTAACTCGATCGCCATTAAAGAATCTATACCAATATCAAAAAAACCTTGGGATGTATTAGGTACTTGATTAGCTGATAAACCCAATATTTTTCCTACTTCTTGTTGAATAAAGGTAGTTAAATATTTTAATTGTTGCTCTGGTTTTTGAGCCTGAATTTCTGTTAGTACACTTGAGCTAGAATTGCTGATAATATCGTTAGGATCTTGTTTTATCTGTTGAAAATCTGCTACCAAAGGTAAGTTATAACCAGCATCAGTAAAGCGCGACCAATCTATAGGCACTATTCCCACTTGAGGACTAGATTGATTTATTAGTTTTTCGAGTATTGCTAATCCTGATGGGGGAGAAATTGAGCCGATACCTTTTAAATACAGGTTGCGATCGACTTTAAGTTTAGCGGCGGCGCCAATATCCGACCATGCACCCCAATTAAGACTTAATCCAGGTAAGCCTTGAGCCTGTCTGTAATGAGCTAAGGTATCGAGGAAGGTATTTGATACTACGTGATTTGTTTGTCCTGGCGAACCTAATAAAGAAGCAGCAGAGGAAAAAAGAATAAAGAAATCTAGCTCTATATTTTTAGTTAGTTGATGAAGATTCCATGCTCCCCAAACTTTGGGATTCATAACTGTTTTGATTCTTTCTGAATCCAGATTAACTAGCATTCCATCATCTAGAACCCCTGCTGCATGGATTATGCCCGCTATTTGGGGCAGGGTTGCAGAGGGGCGAGAGGGATTATTTGATGTCAGGGCATTTTCTAAGGATTTATAGTTAGAAATATCTGCTTGTATGATCTTTACCGTTACCTTTTGTCGTTCTAATTGTTCAATTTGTTTTTGAGCGTATTCTGATGGTTGATTACGCCCAATTAGCACTAAATATTTTGCACCTTTCTCTACTAACCAGTTAGCAGTTAGTAATCCTAGATCGCCTAATCCACCTGCAATTAAATATGTTTTGTTATTTTGTATTTGTAGGGATGAATTTCGATTTACCTCTACGAAGTTATTGTGGGTGACGATGATTTTTCCAATATGTTTTGCTTGCTGCATATATTGAAATGCAGAGATTGTTTCTCGGATATAAAATGATTTGTAGGGTAATGGTTTTAATTCTCCAGTAGCAAATTTAGCAATTAATTTAGTCAATAAAGATTGAATTAGTTCTGGTTGCTCTTGGGCAGTACTAAATAAATCTACTAAGGAATAGTCAATATTAGGTTTTATATTTGCTATTTCTGCTTTACTTTTAATGTTACGTTTGCCGATCTCAATAAAATGTCCGTTATCTTTAATAATTGATAAACTTTTCTCGATAAATTCTCCTGATAATGAATTAAAAACAACATCTACTCCTTCCCCGTGAGTAAGCTGCATTATCTGATTGGCAAAATTTAGGTTACGAGAATTCATGACGT
Organism: Cyanobacteria bacterium P01_G01_bin.39; assembly: GCA_039180345.1. GTDB lineage: Bacteria > Cyanobacteriota > Cyanobacteriia > Cyanobacteriales > Xenococcaceae > Waterburya. The sequence continues at coordinate 12,186 of JBCDDK010000062.1, forward strand.
GCTTAATTCCGAGGGAACGTAAAAAATCCCATTTACTAGGGTTGGCGGTAGCAAAGATTTCCATTCCTGCTAACTGCGCCAACTGCACCGCAGCCATTCCCGTCCCCCCCGCGGCAGCATGAATTAGAATTTTTATTGGCTTGTCATCTTCACCTCTGTACTCCTGTTCCCTTGCCCTCTTATGCAAAGCGGTATCTTTTAGAACTGCTTCCTCCGCTTCCTCTGCACCCTCTGCACCTTCACATCCCTGCACTTTCACACCCCTGCACTCTTCCATTGCGTAGAATGCGGTTAAAAAATTGGCGGGGATGGTAACTGCTTCTTCCCAGGTTAAATTATCTGGTTTGGCTACTACCATCAAGCAATTTACAGTGACATATTGGTTAAAACTACCTGTTGCTAAGGCTATAACTTCATCGCCTACTGCAAAATCTTTTACAGCTTCTCCAACAGTAACAATTTCACCAGCACATTCCACGCCAAACCAGTTTTTATTAAAGGGCAATAAGTCTAAGGTATCTAAAACATCGATGAAATTTAATCCCGTAGTTTTTACTTTTATTTCTACTTCGTTGGCTTTTGGTTGCAGGCGTTGTAAAGGAACAAGTTGTAAATTTTGGGGCGTACCTTTTTGGCTGATGCTAAGTTGATAGGGTTTGTCTTCAGGTAAGGTTAAAAATTCTGGTTTTGCTTGATAAGGAATCAAACGAGCAACTTTTCTGTGATTATTGCGCCAGGCGATTTGTTCTGCTGATGAATTAGCTTGAATTTCCCAGCTCAAATTCTCTACCTGTTGTTGTAAATTAGCTGTGGGGTCTAAGTCAATACAGGAGCAGTTTAATTTGGGATGTTCTAAGTTAATTACCTTACTCAAACCATGTAAAGGAGATTGGCTTAATCCTTCAAGAGTTATTTCTCGATCGCTATTTACGAAACCCCTCGTTACTAGATATAAACTAGTAGGAGAAATATTGTTGGTAATTAATGCTTGAGTTAGATATAGTGCTGTGTTGGTGTTACGAGCAATCGCTGAGGTTAGATCTTGTAGCTCGCTTTCTAAACCTTGGAGATAAATTATGCGATCGCATTTTACTTTTTGTTGCTGTAATTTTTTAATAAGGCGATCGTAACTATTAGGATCTGAAATATTTATTTGATATTGATTAGCTGAATCTTGCTTGTATTCTGGTCCTGAAGTTACTAATATATAGTCCAGAGCCAATTGAGTTAGATAATTACCTAACTGCGAGCCTATTTCTTGGTTATTGCCAAATATTAAATAATGTCGTCCTTCGATATGTTTTTTATTAGCCTGGGCGATAATTACCGCTTGCTGGGTTTGCTCCGCACATAGATTAGTTATTTCAGTAAAATTAGAGTCTAATAATAATTTTTTCCATTTAGCAACAGAAATTAAAGGATAACTGTCTCGCAACTGTCGATCGACAAATTTCCACCAACCTTCTGTCAGACCAAAAGTTAAATCAAACCATCGAGTAGGTTGTGTTCCTTCAACAATAATTAATATTCCTTGAGGATTTAATAACTTTCTAGTATTACTCAAAGTTTGTTTTAAGTCTGCTGTAGCGTGAATCACATTAGCAGCGATAACTACATCATAAGTTTCTCGATCTCGATCTAGTTTTTCTATGTCTAATATTTGATATTTAACCAAATCGTATTCTTTAAACTTTTCTATAGCCTTAGCGAGAAATAAAGGAGAAAGATCGCTAAAAGTATATTCTACATTTTGCTGCTTTAACTTTGGTAAAATATAAGCAGTTGTACCTCCCGTACCAGCACCTATTTCTAGTATTTGAATCGTTTTATTTTTTGGTCTAGCGGCTAAAACTTGAGCGATCGCATCTGCCACTAAAGTGTTTGTAACTTTTGCCCCTGGAGAATCTTGATATAAATTAGTTGTTAAACTTAAATCTCCATTAGGAAACAGTAACTCTTTAGGATCGATATCTTCAGTCAATACTTTATCTAGTTGAGACGCACATCTATGTAATAAAGTAAGCTCGGCTTTAGCTGTGGGATATGCTTTTAATAGCTGTTGATACTGTTCTGCTGTATCTTGTTGTTTGGGAATCTTAGTTATCTGCCAAACATTGTTTTCTGCTGATAATATTCTAGCTTCACTCAATATTGCTAAAATTCTTTCCCACAATGCTTTATGGTGTGGGCTAATCCCAAGCTGCTCGATACTGGAGCTTAAATGCTGTTCTAAGCTAAAATCAACACCAAGTTTTGCTAAGGCTTCAACAATGTAAACAACACTTAAGTTTTCTAGTTTGGCTAATACTTCTAAATATTCTCTAAATTCTAATTTGTTGGTTAAACTATTAAATCTTTCAGTGCTTATTTTTTCAATCTTAGCTAAAGAGATAAAACTATTATCTATAGATTCTGCTAAAGGATAATTACGCCATTCTATTTGGTATAGCCAGTTATCTAAATTACGCTTATTTTTATTTAGTATTAGGAACGAGCTAGACTTTATTTTTAATCCCTCAATAGTAGCTACCGAGTTCGAGCGCTCGTCGATTAACTCAAAATTTACTGTATAAATTCCAGCAATAGAAGATACTACCTCAGCATAGCTCCAAATTACGTCTTGAGGAATGCGATCGCATTGAATAATAAAGCTTGTTATCTCTACTGGTAAGTAAGTTTTGCTATTGTTTGTATCTTCTATTGCTGCGCCAGCTACCTGCAAACAGGCATCTAGCAATACGGGATGAATAATATATTTAGCAGTATCTTGACTTAAACTCTTAGGTAGTTCTATTTTGCCTAATGCCTTGTTGTCCGAACGATACAATTGGGCGATCGCTCTAAAGCTGGCTCCATATTCTAGACCTCTTTTTGCTAAGTCGGAATAATATTTATTTAGAGCGACCTGATGCTTAATCTTTTGCTGATATTGAGTTAAATTTACAACGCGATCGCTTTTAAAGCCCGAGCTTATTGTTCCTCGACTATTGTTAATCCAATCAGAACTGTTATTTGAACTAAAAACTTCAAAAGTAGGCGATTCATTATTAGTTTCTACATCTAATATCAACTGAAGCTCTGTTACCGATTCAGATAATATTAAAGGCTGGAGAAAATTAATATTACTTATTTCTAGATCAGAAGAATTTAAAACTTGACGACCAACATTTAATGTCATTTCTATATAGCCAGCACTAGGAAAAATAACCTGTTGCCCTACTTGATGATCTGTTAAATAATCTGGGTCATGTTTAGATATTTTATTTTGCCAAATTCTGCTATTAGATTTAGCTAATTTTATTTCGTGTCCCTGTAACCCTAGAGGATATCGTTTCCCATAGGACGATTCGCGATTCGCCCCTACAATATATTTCTTCTTGCCTGATAACCAATATTCTTGTCTTTGAAACGGATATGTAGGTAAAGACAAGATCTGTCCTCGACTGGGATAAAAACTAGCCCAGTCTAAATTAATATGATTAGTATAAAGACTCGCTACGGTCGATAAAAGCGAGCGCCAGTTAGACTGTCCAGAGCGCAAACTAGGCAACCATAAAAATCCCCCCCCGCTATCACACCTTGATAAGAGAGGATCTATCGAACTACGCCCCATTCCCAACAAAATTGGTTTGGCGCCTATTTCCAAGAAAACATTACATTTCAATTTGACTAAGGTTTCCATTCCCGCAGCAAAACGAACGGGTTGACAGATATGATCGATCCAATATTGAGGCATGGCAAGTTCCTCGCCAATTCTTGCCCCCGTGAGGTTAGAAACAAAAGGAATTTGTGGTACAGAATAATTAATCGACTCGGCAACTTTAGCAAAAGCGGGTAAGATTGACTCCATCAAAGGGGAGTGAAAGGCATGAGATACCTGTAGCTTAGTCGTTTTAAGCTTTTTATCATTAAATATGGCGATCGCCTGGTCGATCGCTTTAATCTCGCCTGAAATCACTGTATTTTCTAAAGTGTTAATTGCCGCAATCGCAATCTTGCCAGCTAAAGTTTTAATTACACTACTTACTTCTTCCTCACTAGCCTGAATTACATACATCTCGCCATTGGCGGTTAATCCTTGCATCAATTTGCCACGATTAGCAACGAGTTTAATCGCATCCTCTAGACTAAAAACTTGGGCAATGGTAGCAGCAACAAACTCACCAATACTATGCCCCATGACAACATCGGGTTGAATGCCCCAAGAAATCCACATTTGGGCGAGAGCATATTCGATGGTAAAGATAGCGGGTTGAGTGTATTGAGTTTTTTCGAGAGCCAGGGAGGCGGAGGAGAATATTATCTCTTTAAGAGGTGTGTCTAGATAAGAGTTGAAGAGTTGAAAACAGCGATCGCAATTTTCTCTAAATACTGGCTGAGTTTGGTATAATTCTCTACCCATATTAAGATACTGTGATCCTTGCCCTGTGAAGAGGAAGGCGATTTTGTGGTTTTGACTTGTTGCCTGTTGGGGCGAGTCGCCAAACGCCCTTGCCAATTGTTGCTTCAATTCTGCGATATCTTGGGTAATTATCGCCAAACGATGTTCAAAATGCGATCTCTTGACACTAGCTGTATAGCAAATATCTTGAAGGGAGGCAGAGGGAGAAAGATATTGTTGGTATTGTCTAACTAAATCTTTCAATGCTGGTGCGCTTTTTGCCGAAAGGGTCAATAGATGTAATTCTTGCTCCTCGTCTCCTCGTCTCCTTGTTTCTTGGTCAACCTTAGCCGAGATATCTAAATCTCCAACTACCAAATGGGCATTCGTTCCGCTAAATCCAAAGGAACTAATACCCGCGAGACGGAACTTATTTTGCTGCCATTCTCTACCTTGAGCGACAACATCAACCCCTGCACGATCCCAATCTATATAAGGGTTAGGCTGCTCAAAATGTAGGTGAGGTGGAATTTGGTTATGTTGCAGACTGAGAACTACTTTGATTAAGCTGGCAATGCCCGCCGCCGCTTCTAAATGTCCGATATTGGTTTTAACCGAACCTATTAGCAAAGGATTATGACTATTTCTCTTAAATACTTCTCCTAACGCCGTAATTTCAATTGGGTCGCCCAAAGATGTACCTGTACCGTGAGTCTCTATATATTCAATATCTGCTGCTGCTACGCCACTATTAGCTAATGCCTGACGAATTACTGTCTGTTGAGATACCCCACTTGGAACGGTTAGACCGCTACTCTTCCCATCTTGATTCACTGCCGAACCTTTAATTACAGCTAAAATGCGATCGCCATCTTTTTGAGCATCAACCAACCTTTTTAAGATAACCATTCCGCAACCTTCCCCGCGACTAAAGCCATCGGCAGCAGCATCAAAGGTTTTACAGCGCCCATCTGCTGATAGCATTCGCGCTTGAGAGAAATTAATGGTAAATTCGGGAATAATCAGGCGATGTACTCCACCAGTTACGGCTATATTGCACTCGCGATCGCGTAAACTTTTACAGGCTAGATGAACCGCTACAAGAGAAGAAGAACAAGCGGTATCCACTGCCATACTAGGAGCGGTAAAGCCCAACAAATATGATATTCTGCCCGCTGCGGTGCTGTGGGAATTTCCCGTGGCTAAATAGGCATCTATTTCGGTATTCTCTCTTTCTAGCAATAGCTGGGAATAGTCGCTACTGCTAATGCCGACAAATACTCCAGTATTCTGGGCTTTTTCTGTATGAGGAATCACTCCTGCATTTTCCAAAGCTGACCAGGTTACTTCTAACAGCAATCTTTGTTGCGGATCGAGGCTGTTGGCTTCGCGGGGAGCAATACCAAAAAACTCAGCATCAAATTCTTTTAAACCCTTGACAAAACCACCATAGCGGGTATAAATCTTTCCTGGAGTAGCAGGATTGGCATCATAATAATCTTCAATATTCCAGCGATCGTCTGGCACTTTAGCAATAGCATCCACACCATTAACTAATAAATCCCAAAATGCTGCGGGAGTATCCGCGTCACCAGGAAAACGACAACCCATGCCGATAATAGCGATTGGCTCTAGATCTTTATTCTTCTCTTGTTGAAGTTGCTCTCTTAAGTCCTTGATTTCCGATAATGCTTTTTGCATCAAGACTTTGTAGTTAGGTTTGGGGGTTGTCATGATCGATCTTGCTCCATTGCTGCTAATTCGGCTGCGAGTAGATTGGCAATGTCTTCCTCTCGATCTTGGTCATTATCTTCGGGGAACATCTTGTCTAAAACAAAATCTGCTAAGGCTTCTAGATTGGGATAGTCAAACGCCACAGTAGAAGGTAAAGTAAAGCCGATAGTATCTTGCAAACGATTTTTAAATTCGATCGCGGTTAAAGAATCCATACCCAAATCGAAAAATCCTGCTTTAGTATCTAATTCAGTAGCTGGGAAACCTAATACTCTGGATAATTCTAAGCGCAGGTGATTTAGTAAGAGCGGTCGCCTTTCAGTGGCAGTTGCTCGCTCTAATTGAGCCTGAAGATCTACCCTGTCTACTTTTGGTTGGGCAGTGGCTTGTTTGAACTCGTTAAAGAAAGGGGTGAATTTTCCTTGTTGGAGAAATTTAGCCCAATCAATATTTACTACTCCAACTTGAGTAGGATTCGACCTCTCCTGAGAAGAAAAGGAACTTAAAAATAATTGCTCTAAAATGGCTATTCCTGGTTCAGGGGCGATCGCATTTACCCCGATTTGACTCATGCGTGTATCTGCTTGTTTTTGGGCTGCTGCGCCGATATTTGACCAAGTTCCCCAATTTATACTCATGGCAGGTAATCCGAGAGAATGACGATAGTGTGCCAAGCTATCTAGGAAGGTATTAGCAGCAACGTGATTGGCTTGCCCAGGCGATCCGAGTAAGGATACAGCAGAAGAAAAGAGAATAAAGAAGTCTAGATTAATCTCTCTGGTTAAATTATGCAGGTTCCAAGCACCAGTAACTTTTGGCTGAAAAACCCGTTCCATTTGCTCCCAAGTCATGTTTTGGATGGCACTATCGTCGAGCAGTCCCGCAGCATTGATTACACCTCGTAGGGGCAGAGGAGCAGAGGAGGATATTAGGTTGTGGGAGGTGAAAGTTTGTTTTAGGGAATTGTAATTACTGATGTCGGTTTGAATGACCTTGACTGTAACACCCTGTTGTTCTAGCTTTTCTATTTCTTCTTGGGCAGATTCTGACGGTTTTCTTCTACCTAATAACAGTAAATTTTTTGCCCCTTTTTTGGCTAGCCAATGGGCGGTTATAATACCCAAACCACCCAAACCACCAGCAATTAAATAGCTACCATTTTCGTCGAGGCTCAATTCTGGAGTAATGACTACTTTACCGATATGTTTGGCTTGTTGGAGGTAGCGAAAAGCCGATGATGCTTGAGGTAGAGGAAATACCTTTTTAGCTAAAGGCTGTAGTTGGCGATCGCTAAACTTAGCTATTAACTCCGACAACATGGATTGAATTAATTCGGGTTGCTGTTGGCATAATTCCACCATGTCAATCAGGTGATACTTGGCATCGGGTAACTGTTGCTGTACCTGAGATGCTTGCCAAATGTCTAATTTGCCAATTTCTAGAAAACAACCATCAGCTTTTAAGACAGACAAACTTGCAGGAATGAACTCACCTGAGAGGGAATTAAGAACAATATCTATCCCCGCTCCCTTGGTAATCTGGTTAATTTCTGATACAAAATCGAGATTGCGGGAGTTCATGACATGTTTGACCCCCAAAGACTTAAGATAATCCCATTTACCTTGACTAGCTGTCGCCAATATTTCTGCACCAGCTTGCTGTGCTAATTGAATCGCCGCCTGTCCAACTCCCCCCGCAGCACTATGTATTAGGACTCGTTTACCTTGAGCCATTTTCCCTAAATGACAGAGGGCATAGTAAGCCGTGAGAAAAGTAACGGGAATGGTTGCAGCATCGGTGAAGCTCAAGTAATCTGGAACTTTAGCTACCAGCGATCGCTCTACTGTAACGTAATGACCAAAGGTATTAGAAGCGATCGCCATCACGCGATCTCCTATAGTTAAATCTGTTATCTTGTCGCCGACGGTAATTACTTTTCCCGCGCATTCACAGCCTAGAGTTTTTTCACCAGGATATAAATTTAGAGCAATTAGGACATCGCGAAAGTTTAAACCTGTAGCTTCAATCTGAATTTCAATCTGGTTGGGATTGGGTTGTTGTCGAGATTGGGGTTTGAGAGCTAAATTATCTAATGAGCCAGAGTTATCTATGGTTAAGTAACTAGGTTGATTATTGTTATTTAATAACTGAGGTAAATCATATCTGCTTAATCTCGGTAAATAGCGATTGTTATCTCTAAAAGCTATTTCAGCTTCCCTGGAGTTAGTAATTTCTGCTAATAAATTCTCTAATTGATTTTCAAGCTTAATATCTGGGTCTAAATCAATTCTGGTACAGTTTAGTTCGGGATGCTCTAGTGCGATCGCTTTTCCTATTCCCCATAGGACTGATTGAATTAACCCTGTTGTTTGTCGTTCTTGACCCGTACTTACTGCACCTTGAGTAACCAGCACCAGGCGATCGAGATTTAAATTATTTTTGACTAAACTTTGAACTAATTTTAAAATCGGATTGGTTATCTGTTTTGCTACAGCATTTATATTGTCTAGATTTAATGGATCTGAATTACAGAAATAAATTATTTTTTCAATCTGAGAATGTTTCTGGGGTATCTCTATCAATAATCGTTCGATATCTTGAGATGATTCAGGATTAATGGTAAATTCGGTTTCATTTACCTGTTGAAAGCGATCGCTAAAAGCAATAAAATTATAATTCTGTTCTGGTTCAAAGCAACGATTATCGAACTTATTGCCAATTACCAAGCAAACATTGCTCCCTTTGCTGCTGCCGCTGCTTAAAATAACCCCTTGACTATCTGCATCATCATTAATAGTAACTATCTGCTCAAAGCCTTGTTTTTGTAACAAACTTTCCCATTGTTTTGCTGTAATTAAAGGATGATTATTACGCAAATCACTATCTTTAAACTTCCACCAGCCTTCTGTTAAACCAAAGATGAGATCGACCCAATATAAAGGCCGTGTTCCTTCTACTAACAGGAATAGTCCTTGAGGCTTTAATAATTGCTGAATATTGCTGGTAGTTGCTGCTAGATTCTCTGTAGCATGAATAACGTTGACGGCAATAATTAGATCGTATTCTGACGATATTGGTTCTTGTTCGATATCTAATATTTGATAGTCAACAAAATCATAATCGGCAAATTTTTCTCGTGCTTGAGTTAAAAACAGCGCAGAAATATCGCTAAAAGTATACTCAATATTTTTGGCTACTAATTCTGGTAGTAAATATGCAGTTGTACTGCCTGTTCCTGCACCAATTTCTAGTATTTTTAGCTGATGATTTTCTGGTTTAGCTTTAAGTATTTCAAGGACAATATTTTTAACTAAGTTATTAAAATAATTAGCTTGAGGAGAGTTCTGATAGAGATTAGTTACTGTGGTTAAATCTCCTTGGGGAAACAAAATGTTTAATGGAGCGACTTTACCTTGTAAAATGCGATCGAGTTGCGAAGCACATTTTGTTAATAAATTTAATTCTGTTTGAATTTCAGGATATTTTTGTAGTTTATTCAGCTTTAGTTCGAGGTTAACCTTACCGAGATTAATAACCTCCCATGCCTCTAGCGATTTTGTTAAAATATTTTCTGCTACTAATATTTCTAGTAAATAAGTAAATAATTTTTGTTGCGTCGGCACTATTTTATATCGATCGATTAATTCTTTGGTCGTAAAGTTATCTCCCAGCCTTAACTGCAAGCCCATACGCTCAAAAGCTCGAAATATATAAGCCAGGCTGAGACTTTCTAACTCAGGAATAAGTTGCTCATGATGCTGATAATCTTCAGTTTTGCTAACTAAGCTCGTGACTCGATCTTTGACTAATTTCAGCTCAACCTTAACCTCACGATCGAGAGTGAGCAACTTCTCTTGTTGCCATTCTATTTTATATAACCAGTCATCAAAATTATCCTTATTATCCTTTAATTGACTATCAGCTTTTCTTAAAAGTAAATTATCTATTTTAGCAATTACCGTACCGCGATCGCTTAATAAAGTAATATCAACTAAATAGTTATTATTTTTTGGTTTTAATTCAACATAACCCCAATAGTATTGTCTCAAATCGGTTACTTGATTCCTTAACCAAAGCTGTTCCAAACTTATAGGCAAGTAAATATTTGGTTCAGCTTCAGAAAAGGCAGCAGCGATCGCTTGCAAACAAGCATCTAAGATAACAGGATGTAGTTGATAGTTATCGCTAACAGTTAACAATTCTAATGGTAGTTTGATCTTAGCTAAAGCATTATTTTTATTACACCACAGTTTGGCGATCGCCTGAAAACAACTACCGTAATTCAAACCTTGCTTTCCTAACTTCTGATAATAAAGAGCGACATCAACTTCTCGCTCGCATCTTTGTTTAAGTTCTGATAGGATACTATCTCGATCTTCTATTCTAGTTTCTTCTTTAAGATTGCCTGTAGCATGAGTAACCCAGTTATTATCCTCGGACAGGCTAACTATTTCAAAACTATAATTATGCTCTGGAAGAATAACTAACTGAACTACACGATTAGATTCGCTAATAATTAAAGGCTTTTGAATAACAAGATTATCTAAAATTAGAATCTCAGAATTTAGCAGCTCTTTTCCCGCACTGAGAGCCATTTCTATAAAACCTGCTGCGGGCATAATTGGTTTATTAAAAACTTGATGATCTTGTAAAAAGCTTATGCGATCGCTACTTATTGCTGTTTCAAAAACAATATTTTTACTACGAGCGATATTTAATTGCCGACCAATGAGAGCATTAATATTATTTTGAGCAATAACGTTTACAGGTTTAACATCGAGCCAATAACTCTTCCTTTGAAAAGGATAAGTCGGTAAAACAACCTTTTGATAATTACCATGACTATAGAAACTATGCCAATCAAAATCGATACCATGACTGTATAAATCAGCAACACTATTAAGTATTGTTTGATAATTATTTTCTCCTTCTTGCAGACTAGAAATCCATAAATTTTCTCTGCTCCCCTGCTCCCAACAACACCGTGCCATTGCCAACAAAACGGGCTTACTTCCACATTCAATAAATACGTTGTAACCACCCTTGTCCAAAACACAAATACTATCGGCAAACAACACAGGATTAACAATTTGCTGACACCAATAATCAGCCGTAGCTATTTCTGTAGTAAAATCACCCGTTACGTTAGCCACAATATTTAATTGAGGCGGATAATAATCAATCTCTGCGGCAACTGCTCGAAACTCCTCCAACATTGGTGACATCAAAGGAGAATGGAAAGCATGAGATACGTTTAACTTTTTATGCTTAATCTCATCTTGTTTTAGCTGCTGAATAATAGACTCGATCGCTTTAGTTTCACCAGAAATAACTATGCTGCGAGGACCATTAATTGCTGCAATACATACTTGTTCTCGATAGGGCTGAATCAAATTATTGACTAACTTTAAATCGCCCAAAATCGATACCATCGTACCCCTGTTAGGTAATTGCTGCATCAATCTACCCCTGGCAGCTACCAACTTCAAAGCGTCTTTTAAGCTAAATACTCCTGCAACAGTAGCAGCGACGTACTCTCCAATACTATGCCCCATTACCGCATCGGGTTTGATCCCCCAAGATATCCATAATTGAGCTAAAGCGTATTCGATAGTGAAAATAGCAGGTTGGGTGTATATTGTTTCATTGAGCGTCAGAGTACCAGTAGGTGGATGTGTAGAGGGGGTAACGTTTTTAGCAAATATTACTTCTTGTAGCGAAACATCTAAATATTGTTTGAGGATTTGGCAACAGCGATCGCAGTTTTCTCGAAATACTGGTTCGGTTTCATATAATTCTTGTCCCATGCCCACATACTGCGAACCCTGTCCTGTAAAGAGAAACGCAATTTTACGATCTTGGTTAACAATCGGCTGAATACCATTCGCTGCTGCGAGTTTCTGCTGTAATTCATCAATTGACTGGGCTGTAGTTGCCCAACGATATGGATAATGCGCTCGCCCGACACTAGAGGTGTAGCAGATATTTCCTAGTTGAAGGGAGGTAGAAGAAGATAAATACCGTTGATATTTTACAATTAAAGCCTGTAATGCTACTTCACTTTTGGCAGATAAAGTTAATAGATATATGTTTTTCTCCCCCTCTCCCTCTCTCCCCCTCTCCTCATCAGCCTCAACCGAAATATCTGCATTCCCAACTACTAAATGGGCATTGGTTCCACTCATCCCAAAAGAGCTAACTCCCGCGATGTAAGTTTCGTCATTCCATTGAGAGAAGCGATCGCAAACTTCTACAGCTAACTTATCCCAGGGAATATAAGGATTTGGTCGATTGTAATTTAGCTGGGGAGGTATAGCTTTATTTTGAAGAGATAGAATTACTTTAATTAAGCCTGCTATGCCCGCAGCCGACTCTAAATGCCCAAAATTAGCTTTAACTGAGCCTATTTTTAGCTTTTGCTTTCTATTTTCCTCAAATACTTTGCTTAGAGCTAAAACTTCTATTGGATCGCCTAAAGACGTTCCCGTACCGTGGGCTTCGATGTAACCAACATCATCAGACTTTACTTTGGCATTGTCTAGAGCTGCTCTAATTACTGTTTCTTGAGCATTACCATTGGGAGCAGTTAAGCCATTACTTTGCCCATCGTGATTTACAGCAGAACCTTTAATTACGGCCAGAATATTATCAGAATCTGCGATCGCATCACTCAATCTCTTTAAAATTACCACACCGCAGCCTTCACCCCGTACATAACCATCAGCACTGGCATCAAAGGTTTTACAATGTCCGTCAGGAGATAGAGCTTTAAGGCGACAAAAGCCGATGGTAACTTCTGGAGCAAGCATTAAATTTACTCCCCCTGCGATCGCCAAATTAAGTTCTTGGTTTCGCAAACTTTGACAGGCTAAATGTACGGCTACCAAAGAAGAAGAACAAGTCGTATCTAGCTGTAGAGTCGCCCCCTGTAAACCCAACACATAAGCAATTCTGCCTGCGGTAATGCTGCTGGTATTGCCCAAGCTATTAAAAGCATCAATGCGCGTCGGGTCGCCTGAATTTAGGGAACGGCGGGAATAATCATCAAAACATTGACCGACAAATACACCTGTTTTACTCCCCTTGAGTTTGGTAGTAGATTGCCCTGCATTTTCTAAAGCGTTATGACTGACTTCGAGTAACAATCTTTGCTGTGGATCGATCGCTGCTGCTTCTCTAGGGGAAATACCAAAAAATTGCGGCTCGAATCTATCTACATCCTCAACAAATCCGCCGTAGCGGACATACATTTTACCTGGAGCATCGGGGTTACTGTCATAATATTGGTCTAGATCCCAACGAGAAGGAGGAACTTCAACAATTCCATCGACTCCCTGACACAACATTTCCCAGTAAGCATCGGGGTTATCTGCTCTACCAGGGAACCGACAATCCATCCCAATTACGGCAATCGGTTCATATTTCTCTTGCTCCAAGGACTCTAACTTAGAGCGCATTTTCCGCATCTGTACTAGAGCATCTTTCAGGAGTTGTTGATAGTCCATCTTGCTACTCATCAATTATCTCTCCCTTTAGCTAAAGCAATTTCTTGGAGGAGCGATCGCGCTAGCTCATCTTCTGATAACGCTTCTATGTTTGTTTCTTTCCGTATTTTTGATTTATCTGCGTTATCAGGGGCAACGGGTTTTTCTTCTTCTGACTTCTGACTACATGCGGGCAAGCCCTTTGTGACTCCTGACTTCTGACTACATGCGGGCAAGCCCTTTGTGACTCCTGACTTCTGACTACATGCGGGCAAGCCCTTTGTGACTCCTGACTTCTGACTTCCTAGATATCCCGCCAGCGCTTCAATACTGGGAAAACTCCAGGCTAAAGTAGGTTCAATTTCTAGATCTTCAGGCAACCACTCTTGCAAATCCTGCGCCAACTCCACCGCCATCACCGAGTCAATACCATAATCAGCAAATGCTTTAGTGCGATCGATTTTGTCGAGGGGAAGCTGTAATTTATTACTCAACCACTGGGATAACCAGTCTGGTATTGATCGATCTCCCTCCCCTACAGCCCTCAAGCTTGGGAGACTGGAGGGGCGATTACTAACTGCTTCATAGAATTGTGGTAATTTTGTGTTGTGCGAATACAGTTCACCTTTACTTCTGCCCCGATGGGTTGGCGAAGCAGCGGTATCCTTTAGGGCTAACTCATCAATTTCCCGCTCTTCTCCTCCCAAATTCTGCTGAATATCGCCGATCGCATTTTCGTAGGACTCAATTAAATCCTTTGTTGCATCTGCTTCTTGAGTAACCAATTCCTGAGAGGCGATCGCTTTGGCTATTGCTCCCTCAAACTGTAATTCCGCCCAGGAAACTGCTCTGTTTAACTCTTCAGTAGAATTTTGTTGATAACTGTGTTTAGTAGCTGCAAGTAAAATAGCGTAGGTAGCAACTTCTCCCACTAAACTATAAATCCAGCGTTTGTTATCTATAGATCGATCGAATACAGGATTATCTTGAAAATGCTTATTGATTCTGGCGATCGCATCTACTAACTGCTGATGAATATCTCGAACTTTAAATCTATCTTGAATAAATGCGGCGAATTCTGGAGCGCCATGAACAATCCTCGAACCCAAGAACATATTCAGAGTTTCCGTCGGTCCTTCAAAAATCCGTAAAACTCTAGCATCCCGTAATATCTGAGGCGCAATATTAGTTTCAATATACCCTCTTCCTCCCCAAAACTGTACTAAACTATCTGCTGCTTGCCAATAAAATTCAGGGGCAGATGTTTTACAAGCAGTATATAACTCCACAGGAATTGCTACTCCTTCATCCAATAACTCAGCGATTTGAGTAACTAAGCACTCTACAGCGGTGATTTGTGCGGTTAATTCCCCCAGGCGATTTAAGATTACAGGATTATCTAACAACCTGCCTGTAGATACCTGACGGCGAGAAGTATAACGCAACATCAGTTGGGCGCAGCGTTTCATTCCTCCCAAACAAGAAAAAGCGATCGCCAGCCTACCATACATCATCGCATCCTGAGCGACTTCTATCCCTTTCCCTGGTTTACCCAGTAGCTGCTGCGAAGTAACGCTAACCCGATCGAGATAAACGGTATTTTGCACCATTCCTCGCATTCCCATTGTCAAAGCTTCTTTACCCTGTCTCAAGCCAGGAGTACCACGACGAACTGCGAAGGCACTAATTCCCTTATGACTGCCGTTTAGATCCTGATGCTGCACAAATACATTGGTTATTCCCGCCCATGCAGCCGAACCACTCCAAATTTTTTCTCCTTGAATATTCCAGGTATTTTCGCCCGTAGCTGTAGCTTGAGAAATAATGGCTTGAGGATTGGAACCAGCACCTTTTTCAGTCAGGGAAAAAGCAGCTAATTCTCTACCTGTAGCTAATATGGGTAATAATTCTTGTTTTAATTCTTCACTACCATAATTAAGGAGCGGACGAATACCTAAAATGTTATTTAAGCCGACAAACAAACAGAGAGTTGTATCGATCGCCCCTAGTTGTTCTAGTATCTGCATGGTTTGATGGTTATTCAGACCCAAGCCTCCATACTCTGGAGGAACTTGCATGCCCAACAATCCCTGATTACCAAAATCCAAAACGATATAGGGAGGAATACACCGCCTTTCATCGATTAATTGAGAATTAATATGCTCCTCTGCATAACTCCTTAGCCAATCAATA
This sequence comes from Cyanobacteria bacterium P01_G01_bin.39, assembly GCA_039180345.1. Lineage (GTDB taxonomy): Bacteria > Cyanobacteriota > Cyanobacteriia > Cyanobacteriales > Xenococcaceae > Waterburya. The sequence goes on from JBCDDK010000062.1 coordinate 27,978, forward strand.
ATAGATTTAACTTTATGCTGCTGCTTTCTTTTGCCCTTTGCCCTCTGTCCTGACGAGCTAGCTAATACATGCGGACAAGTCCTTTGTTTAGGGCTGCCGCCATCTAGATACATCTCCTTACACAAATAACGCTGAATTTTACCGCTAGAAGTTTTAGAAATGCTACCAGTTTTAATTAATCGAACATCATAAACATTCAATCCAAATTCCTGGGAAACCGCCGCTCTAATCGCCGATTCAATCTCTTCTTTCTGTAGGGACGAATCACGAATCGCATCTACCTGCTGCCTTCCCCACAGTTTCTTAACAAAACTTCTCTCGACTTCTTGAACGATTACTAACTGCTCTTGACCATCTATTTCTACGCTAAAAGCTGCTCCAGAGTTGGCTCTTAAAGCCGAATGCGATCGCTCTACAATTTTTTCAATATCTTGGGGATAATAATTTTGTCCGCGAATAATAATTAAGTCTTTGATTCTGCCAGTAATAAATAGTTCCCGATCTTCAATAAACCCGAGATCTCCCGTTCTTAAATAATTCTTCTGTTTGTTGTTTAATCTAGCATTAAATACTTTTCTGGTAAGCTGTTGGTTATTCCAGTAGCCTTGGGCAATACTATCATTATTTTCAATCCAAACTTCTCCTATCTCATTGTCAGCACATGTTTCTCTACTTGCCGAATTGACTATCAAGACTTCTCCTGGGTAGGTTGCTTTTCCACATCCTACAAAACTTTTATTGGTATATTTGTTGGTCTTAAATAGATTTTTTTTTGTCCCTCCAGTTACCATTAACGTAGCTTCTGCCATGCCATAACAAGGATAAAAAGCAGATTTTTTGAAGCCACATTCAGCAAAAGCTGTCGAGAATCTATCCAAGGTTTCTGCTCTAACTGGCTCAGCACCAATAAATGCCAAATCCCAACTGCTTAAATCTAATTTTTTCTTGGCTTCTGGCGTAATTTTTTCCACACACATTTCATAAGCAAAATTGGGCGCACCACTAGTAGTAGCATTAACTTTAGAAATAGTTTCTAACCATAAAAAAGGCTGACGTAAAAAATCTGTGGCAGAAAACAAACTAACAGGAAAACCAGCATAAAGTGGCTGTAATATCCCGCCAATAAGTCCCATGTCGTGATAAAAAGGTAGCCAGCTAACTACTTTACTATTAGCAGTATGTTCAAAACAACGATAAATTAATGCAGAATTGTGAGTGATATTTTTATGATTTATTATCACTCCCTTGGGATTACCTGTAGAGCCAGAAGTATATTGTAAAAGTGCTATTTGCTCTGAAGATATATTAGGTAGTTTCAAATCACGATCTTTAACGACAATTCTATCCGTAACAATACAACTTTCTATTTGATTGAGTTGTAAAAAATAGCTCTTAACTTTTGCTGCTAAATCACTAGTTGTTAAAATAGATTTTGGCGAGCAGTTATCAACAATATTTTTTAGCCGAGATAATCGTCCCTTGTGTCGTGGCGGATAAACTGGAACTGCGATCGCTCCTGCATATAAACAACCAAGAAAAGCAGCAACAAATTCTAATCCCGCAGGATAGACCAGTAAGACTCTTTCTTTGACTAAATTCTTAGCAATTAATTCGCTGGCGATCGCTTTGGCTGTTTGCGTTAGTTCCCTATATGTCAACCGCTCGTAAGGCTTATTCTTTCCTGTATAGAATTCATAAGCAAGGCGATCGCTCTGATAGGTAGCGCGATGTTCTAAAATATCTATTATGGTCGAGCCAATGTCTGTAGGGTTTGACGAAGAATTGAGGCTGCTAGTCACAATTGGTCAAGAATAATTCTGTTGATGGTAAAGAAGTTGTCTAGAGTGATTATTTCAAAGTTGATTAGGATCGCTATTAAGATAAATGTACCATTGATAACCGAAAACTATCAATAATGATTCTTATTAGGTTAAGTATTTTCCTGAAGAATATATAGTCGTCTATTTATAGTCATTCCAATTGATTTCCACAGGTTTGTTTTTGGTCTGAGGCAAAGGGCGCAAAGGATATTCGTTTGTCCGCATGCAGGCAGGAGGCTTACACTTGATTGCTACCGCCTTTATTATCCATATGGTTTCTATTTAGTATGACTATACAGTAACCAATTTTCCAATAATCGCTTTTAGCCTCTTAATTTATCAGGCTTAGATCGAAATTTTCCAACCTCTAACTTCCAAAATATGGCGTTGGTAAATGCGTAATGCTATTAGTACATTTTTTTTATCTCTAAAGGAGTAAACTTGGATTTGAAAAGCTTAAAGCTACATGCGGCGTGACAAAGCGCCTTTGTGGCTTAAAGCTACGAAGAATAACCTATTGTGCGACATTACTAGCTGACCAACGCCCAAAATATTATTAGTTGACTTTGTGCAACATATAATCAATAGTGATATTTAGATTTTTGACGTTGGTAATTTGGTGTATGACATATAAGCAAGACCTACTCATGCCGAACCAAGTTCGGCGAGCTTCCTTGCTCAAAGTGTTTCGGTTCGTAGCTGTTAGCCGTTAGCGCACCAAGCGAAGCTTTGAAAGCGGCGCTAGCCGCGCCTTTGCAGCGTGCAGCCGTTAGCTTTTGAAAAATGTGTATCAAGCAACCAAATCTAGTTTTCATACCTTCAATTTACCAACACCAGATTTTTTAAGCACGTTTTCAACTTAGTGCATAATTTGCACTCTGCTAAGAAACCTTCCTGTATTTTTACAAATTATGATTTATGAGATTTATATCTTCCCTTAATATTGTTTCAACTTCTGTCCTTGCCACTACTTTAGCAACCAATCTCACTCAACCAACTTTAGCCCAACAGTTGATTGAAATAACCAGTGTTGATGTTCGAGAAACAGCCAAGGGAATTGAGATCGTTTTAGAAACGGCTGATGGTTCTCAGCCAGAATATGTAGAAACTCCAGATCAAAATATTCTCTACGTCGATCTGGTTGATGCTCGGTTAAATCTGGCTACAAGAGAAAGCTTTAATATAGATAATCCTAACTCTGAAATTAAGTCTGTAAGAGTCTCAGAAGAATTTGCAGGTAGTGTTTCTATTGTGATCACGGGTACGGAAAGCTTACCTAAAGTCGAGCTAATTCCTAATGCGGTCGGAGGAATTATTAGTGTCACGACATCCCCTGCAACTGCGCAAACTCCTGCACAAACTCCTGCAACTCCCCCACCACAACAAGAAATTGAAATCATCGTAACTGGAGATCCCGAACCAGAGGAAGAGTATATTAGACGGGAGACGAATATCGGCAGAGGAAATCCTACATCGATTTTGGACACATCGCAGTCTGTTCAAACAGTAACTAAAGAGCTAATTGAAGACCAAAGCATCAACAACCTCAGCGATATACAAAGAAACGTTAGCGGAGTTAATTTAGGTGGTAATATTCCTTCTCAATCTCCTGGATCTTCATTTGTGATTCGGGGTTTTAGTGCCGTTGCAGGAAGGGAAAACATTTTACGTAATGGTTTGCGAGACGATACGGTTAGATTTGTATCTGGAATTCCCAACATAGAAAGAGTTGAAATTTTAAAAGGACCAGCTTCGGTTCTGTTCGGACAAGGGGTTATTGGCGGTACGGTCAATCTCGTAACTGAAAAGCCTCTGGAAAAGCCATCTTACGAACTCGAATTTACGGCAGGTAACTTTGATACCTATCGCGGCAATCTAGATTTTACTGGTCCTCTTAGTGAGGATGGGTCAGTAGCTTATCGCCTCAACTTTGCTTATGAAGATGAAGGAAGCTTTCAAGATTTTCAAGAGACAGATTATTTATTTACTGACTTTGGCGTTTCCTTTAGTTCCGAAACAACCAAACTATACATCGGGCTAGAATACCAAGACTCAGGCAGTAGTGGTGCAGCACCACAGTTACCAGCTTCGGGAACAATAATCGATAATCCTGCTGGGGAAGTAGATTTTAGCGAGAACTTAGGAGAACCATCCTTAGCAGAATCAGACTTGACTGTGGTTCGCTTAAATTCGGAACTTGAATATCAAATTAGCGATGATTGGAAGCTGCAAAGTCAGCTTTTGGCTTCTTTTTTAAAGCAAGATGGTATTGGTTTTGCTGGAATTGGATTAGAGTCTGACCTCTTGTTGACCAGGCTTCTGATTGATAATCCCTCTGAAAACAATATTATTACGCTCAACAATAACGTAGTTGGTGAATTTAATACTTTTGGCGTTAAGCATCAGTTAGTGATGGGAGTAGAAGTTGCTACTCAGCAATTGGAAGATAAGATCGATTTTCAACTGCTCGATAGTATCAATATTTTTGAGCCAGTTTTTGCTCCAGAAAGTGCTAGCGCCTTTGTGCTTTCTTTTCAAGATAGCGAAACTACCTTTAGTGAACTGGGGTTATATATTCAAGACCAAATTACGATTACCGACGGCTTAATTTTAGCCCTGGGAGGACGCTATAACATTGCCAAAAGCAAATTTGACGATACGATTAATCCTGAAGCCAATAGCGAGCGTACTGACCTAGATTTTACCCCTCGTGCTGGGCTAATTTATCAGCCAGTAGAAAATGTTTCTCTTTATGCTAGCTACGCCGAATCTTTCCTACCTAATGCTGGTGCTAGTACAGAAATCGACCCCGCAACAGGAACTACGGTAGTAGGTGAAGAGTTTGCTCCTGAAGAGGGTAGGCAAATAGAAATTGGTGTCAAAACTGAATTATTTAATAATCGGGTTCTCGCAACCCTGGCATTATTCGACCTCAAAAGATCTAATGTTCTCGATTTGCAAACTCTTTCTACCAGCCAAGTTGGAGAACAAAAGAGTCGAGGTATTGAATTGGATCTTGCAGGAGAAATTCTGCCAGGATGGAAAATTCTTTCTAATTACACTCTGCTCGACACGGAAATTTTAGATGATGAAACTTTTCCCGAAGGCAATCAATTACAAAACGCCCCTGAAAACGCTTTTAGCATCTGGTCAACTTACGATATTCAAAAAGGCAGCTTGACAGGTTTGGGTTTTGGTTTGGGCTTTTTCTTTGAGGGAGAAAAACAAGGCGATTTAGAAAATAGCTTTACCGTACCCAGTTTTTTCCGTACTGATGCGGCACTGTTCTATAAGAAAAAAAGTTTTCAAGCTCAACTTAACATCCAGAATCTTTTTGATGCTGAATATATTGAAAGTGCGGAAGATGAATTTCAAGTCAACCCCGCTCCACCTTTTACAGTTTTGGGTACGCTGTCATTGGAGTTTTGAAGCTAGGGCAGAAGGCAGAAGTTAGAAGTTAAAGCGTTGCTAGATTGGGGTATGATTCTGCTAAAAATACGATCGCTTTGAACCATGATTTTCTCTGTCTTGTTACCCTTTGCTCTCTACACTTTTATTTAAAAAATGCGCAATTTCACCATTCTTTGGCTTGGTCAACTAGTTTCTACCATTGGTAGCTACATGACTATTTTTGCCGTAACCATCTGGGTTTGGGAGCAAACAGATTCGGCAACAGCCTTAAGTTTAATTAGCTTTTCCGCTCAGTTGCCGCGAATTTTTATTACTTTTCTAGCAGGTATTATAGTTGATCGCTTTAGCAGAAAGTTGTTAATGATTATCGGAGACACTAGCGCGGTATTAGCTACCATTGCTGTCGGAATATTATACGTTACAGGCAGTCTACAAATTTGGCATTTATGTTTAATTGTGGCTCTACACGGCAGTTTTGGACAGATTCAGCAGCTTGCTTATTCGGCTTCTATTTCTTCTATCGTTCCCGAACAAGATCTAACTCGCGCTGGTAGTATGATTGCTGCACTAGGTTATGGTTCGGCAATTGTTGCCCCTGCTTTGGCAGGAATTCTCTATCCTAAGATTGATTTAGGAGGAATTGTGCTAATTGATGTAATTAGTTTTAGTGCTGCTTTGGGAACGCTTTTAATTACTAAAATCCCTAATCCCGTAAGGGCTAAAGAGACTGAAAGTGATAAAATGAGTATTGGGCAACAGCTTACCTTTGGTTTTCGCTATATTTGGCGTAATCCCAGTCTTTTAGCTATGGCGATCGCTTTTACAATGTTCGCTATTCCCAATGATATAAATAAAGCCTTATACAATCCGATGATTTTGGCTCGTACGGGAGGAGATTCCCAGATTTTAGGACTGGTCACTACCGCAGCAGGAGTAGGAGGAGTATTAGGAGCAATAGTTATCAGTATTTGGGGCGGATTTAAAAGTCGCGTTAAGGGAATGCTCAATGGTTTTATTGGTGCTGGGGTGGGTAAAGCTATTTTAGGACTTGGCAGCGGTCTTTCTATTTGGCTGCCCGCACAATTTTTTGCCACTACCAACACGCCTCTATTTCTTAGCTCTAGTAATGCTATCTGGTATAAAAAGGTACCAGCACAGTTACAAGGGAGAGTTTTATCTGCCGATCATCTGGTGGGCTTGATCGTTTCTGCTGTTTCTACTTTAGTTGCAGGACCTTTAGCCGATTATGTCTTTGAGCCAGCGATGCAGCCAGGAGGAGCTTTAACAGGTATATTTGGTTCGATATTCGGTATTGGAAATGGTTCGGGAATGGCATTGCTATACGTTATTACCGCTATCTGGATGATGCTTATTGGAATTGGCGGCTATTTCTCTTCGAGATTACTTCAAGCAGAACGATAACTATAGCGGTACCAAATTATGTTGGGACTATTAGTTATCGGTTCGTAGGTAGTAGGTAGCCAAGATCCCAAATCCAATACGTATTGCTATATCGGGCTTCTTACTTCTTTTCTGCTGCTCCACCTATTTAAAAAAGTAATACAAAAGCAGATCAGCATAATTTAAAATTACCTAAATTATAGAATTACTACACTATCTCTGTTTTAAGAACTATATGCTAAAAAACTAGTTATATTCACTTATGTTTATGGCGAGCATTCTTGCTAAATAAAGATACAGATGATAACCTGGCTTGTAAAGCTTGGCTCTTGAGAATAATTCTTAAGTATCTACTCGAAGATTATCTAGTTTTGTACCTGTAAATGATAATTGTGAAGCCAATCACAGATATAGAAACACTGACTACTTCATTGCTTACTACATTGCGGGGAAACAGCAAGTTAATACCGTAATGTAGACCAAGAATCTTGGTACTTGTTCAGTGTGTTTTAGCCTGAGATTGAAGCTATTTTTAGGAATCGAAAAAAGTAAGGAAGTGCAGTAAATTTGGAGTAAGGTTTTTATTATGTTAGAAAATATGTTGCTGAAAAATTTTTCGGACGATATTTTTTCATCTATTAAAAAAAGTCAAGCTGTATTGGAACAAAAATCCGATTTAGTTATTATTGACTCTTCCGTAGATGATGTTTCAGTCTTAGTTAATGGTGTTAAAAAAGGCACTAAGGTAATTGTTCTAGACTCTAATTTAGATGGCATAGAGCAGATCAGCAATGCACTCAGACAGCAAGATAGTCTGGATAGAATTCATTTCGTAGCCCATGGCTCGCCAGGAAGTTTGCAGTTGGGTTCTTCTACCCTCAATTTTGACAAGCTAGAGAGCGATCGCTTTGCTATTTGGTCGGAATATTTAGCAGACACTTCTTTATTAATATATGGTTGCGAACTCGCATCTGGAGTCCAAGGACAAAAATTTGTCAACAAGTTGCATCAAGTAACTGGTGCAAATATAGCTGCTGCTACTCACAAAGTAGGTAATTCAGAACAAGGCGGTAGTTGGGAATTAGACTATCGAGTAGGGAAAAACATTCAACCAGAGTTAGCATTTTCTTCTGAAGCGATCGCCAGTTATTCAGGAACTTTTGTGAGTATAACTGCCAGTGCTAGTCCCACAACCCTAATTGAAGATGAGGGTACAGTTACCACTGTAACTTTTACTCTGGATGAAGCACCTCCTGCTGATGGCGTATTAGTTAGCGTTGGCACTGGTGTTCCTGGTGCTTTGGGCAATTTTGATGTTTTCCCGCCACCACCAGCAGCGTCAGCAAGCGGAGGTAGTTTAGTTGCTGGATTTGATGATAGTAGTGGTTTTGAATTTCTGATTACCGATCCAACTGCAACTATTACCTTGCCTATTTTTGATGATGCTGATGCCGATGGTGATACTGTAAATGATGATGTGGGTGTTCAGGAATTGACCTTTACGGTATCAGGAGACGATCTTGATGCCTCAAGTAGTTTTAATTTAACGCTGGCAGATACAGCTTCTCAATTAGATGGTGAAGAGCCAGAGCCAGAAGCCGAGGCAGAACCAGAGCCAGAACCAGAGCCAGAAGCCGAGGCAGAACCAGAGCCAGAGCCAGAAGCCGAGGCAGAACTAGAGCCAGAACCAGAAGCAGAGGCAGAAGCAGAACCAGAGCCAGAGCCAGAGGCAGAACCAGAGCCAGAGCCAGAAGCCGAGGCAGAACTAGAGCCAGAACCAGAACCAGAAGCAGAACCAGAAGCAGAGGCAGAAGCAGAACCAGAAGCAGAGGCAGAACCAGAACCAGAGCCAGAACCAGAAGCAGAGGCAGAACCAGAAGCAGAGCCAGAACCAGAAGCAGAGGCAGAACCAGAAGCAGAGGCAGAGCCAGAAGCAGAACCAGAAGCAGAACCAGAAGCAGAGGCAGAACCAGAACCAGAAGCAGAGGCAGAACCAGAACCAGAAGCAGAGGCAGACCCAACCACACCAGAGACACCAGTAGTTAGTGTCAGTATTGAACCAGATGCAGTATCAGAAGAAGCTGATGAGCCATCTTTTACCCTAACCTTTGAGGTTGATGGCGAGATCCCTACTGCGGAGTTAGACGCTGATGGGGCAGTGATATCTGGTGGATTACCAGTACTCTTTGATGGTACTGATGTTACACCGTTGTTTGAACAAATTGAGGGCGTACCAATCATTGAAGGTTTTGCTTTAGGAGAATTTGCTGACCCCGAACAACCAGATCTCCTTGAGTTTGTCCTGTTGGAAAACACCTCAAGCGTTACCCTAAACATCCTCAACGATGTAATTCAAGAAGAACCTCTCGATTTGACTTTTGGGGTTTTACCAGATGAAGAGGGCTTGCTCGATTCTAGTTATGCTGTCGATCCTGATGCTGCTGAGGTAAGCGTGACTATCACCGATGATAATGGTGGTCCTGGTGTCGGTCCGACTGTCGGCATATCTGTCAGCGAAACCGAGTTGGAAGAAGGCGATGAGTTTACTGTTGACTTTAGCGTCGACGGTGAAATACCTGAAGATGGTTTGACCGTTCTGGTTGATAGCGAGACTCCTACGGTTCTAGGTGAATTTACTCTCTTCGACGAAGATGGCAATCCCCTGTTTGAAACATCTGGTATTGAGGGTGTCCCAGAAGTTGGAGATACCGCAGCTAGCAGCTTTTTAGTCAATCTTGTCGAATCTGAGGCAAGCATCACTCTATCTACTTTTGACGACGGTCCAGGAGAAGGTCTAGAAGAAATTGTTTTTGGTTTAGTAGACGGAGAAGTATATGAAGTTGACTCCGATGCTTCTGAAATTGCTTTTACCATTGATGATAGTTTCGAGCCAGTATTTGGAACTCTTGATGGCGATATCATCGAAGTAGACGGTAGTGGTCAGCTAGTATTTGCAGGCGACTTAGACGATCTGGTAGATGCAACTACAGGTGATGGAGGCAATCGTCTTTATGCAGGAAGTGGCGACGATGTTCTCGTTCTTGGTGAAAGCGATCGCGCTTTTGGCGGAGCAGGAGATGACCTCTTCTTTGCTACTTCTGGAGGAGATAATACTATTACTGGTGGCGATGGTGCCGACCAGTTCTGGGTTGCTACAGCAGAAATA
>JBCDDK010000063.1:0-37501 GCA_039180345.1 Cyanobacteria bacterium P01_G01_bin.39
AGGAATACCATATTGTTCGAGATAGGCGGGAGAAGCCACAAGCAGCCGCCTGTCAGCAGCTAGTTTACGTACAATTAATCTACTATCTGCTAAGCTTGCATTTCGGATAATTAGGTCATAAGCGCCTTCGATGACATCAAGGACTTCATCAGATAGTCGCAAGTCAAGCTTAACTTGTGGATAGCGAGATTGAAATTCGTTCAGGATAGGGATGATATACATCCGTCCGAAGGAACCTGGCATTGTCATTCGGAGTACCCCCTGTACCGATTCCTCTTGCCCTCTCACTGCATTTAGCCCAGTCTCCAGTGTCTCTATAGTTTGTTGAGCGAAGGGTAAAAACAGCTCTCCATCCGTCGTCAGTGACACTGCTCTGGTTGTTCTGTTGAATAAACGAAATCCTACGATTTCTTCGAGTTTAACTAAACGAGCGCTCGCACTTGCAGGGGAAAGTGACAGGTCATGTGCTGCTGCCGTGACACCACCCAGTTCTGCAATTCTGATGAATAAGCGGAGTGATAGAATGTCCATTTATCAAAAATATCCGAATTATCATTTCATTTCAAGCCCATTTATCTTTTCAATCTGAAGAATTAATATAGAATTATTGCCTCTACATAAAAGATATAGACGAGCAGTATCGACTACTGAAATGAAAAACATCAAAACGTTTTTAATACTCACGCTTACAATATTGATAATTACTCTGGGTAACACGCAAGTTTTATCCCACAGTTTTGGGTCAACTTCCAAGGTCGTATTAGCATCAGAACTTCAATGGTCACCACTCAATCCCGCTCGTGGTGATGCCAGCCCCCAAGCTGCTACTATCTGGGGAGATCGCAATGGTACTGAAGCAACGGGTTTTCTGGTCAAGTTTAAGCAAGGTTTTTCTTCCCCACCCCATATTCACAATGTAACTTACCGAGGAGTAGTAATTGACGGTTTAGTGCATAATGACGATCCCAATGCGGAAAAGATGTGGATGCCTAAAGGTTCTTTTTGGACGCAGCCAGCAGGAGAAGCGCACATTACCTCTGCTGAAGAAAAAAACAACATAGCCTACATTGAAATTGATGAAGGTCCTTATCTCGTTCAACCACAAGAAGAGGCTTTTGATAACGGAGAAAGACCAGTTAACGTAGACGCATCAAATATTGTTTGGTTGAATGCCTCAAATCTTCATTCTAGCGATCATGCTAAAAGCTCTAATTGTTGGAGTAAGCCACAAATAGCCTTTCTGTGGGGAAATCCCCAGGAGAGAGAACCTTACGGATCGATGATTAAACTACCCACTGATTTTAAAGGCAAAATCCGCAGTCATGGCTCGGATTTCCGTGCTGTCGTAATCGAGGGGCAACCAAATTACATCGCATTAAGAGGAACAGATACCAAGAACCTAGAACCAGGCAGCTATTTTAGTTCTAAAGGAAAATCGACACATCAGCTTACTTCAGATGCAGAAGCTGAAAGCATCATTTATGTGCGGACAAATGGAAAATTTGACATCATTTCCCATCAATCTTAGAAGCAATCACTTCTAGTGAATTCAAAGTTAAAACGCCTAGTGAGCTTTTGACATTATTTTGAGAAAAAATCAAAGACCAAAGTAAATATTTTAGTTTTTTTGTATTAGCTCAACTATAGTCCCATAAGCATTATTTACGACCTCTGGATAGGAAGGTTTTATTGTAGTTGTGAATTATAGTCGTTTTAATTAATTTTTGAGTGCATGAGCTATTCTTTCGAGGGACTGGGGACTGGGGACTGGGGACTGGGGAGTTAAATCTATCATCCTCAATTTTTATTTAAAACAACTATATAGTTCGTAATCGAGTAAGAAATAATGATTAAATTTTTAGTTAGTTTGGCAACCTTTGTTACCAGTTTTATTAGTTTATTTTCAATTAATAGTTCTGCTGTAGCTACTCCATTATTTAGTTCGGAGTTAAATCAGGCAAATAATCGTAATATGGAACAACCAATTAGTCTGAATAGCTATAGCTCTTTGTGGCAGCTAGGCGATCGAGATAGTAAAGAAATTTTCGACCATTTAGGTTGTTCTTGTGCTGCTTGTTCTAAAACTTCAGAAGTTGAAGTCAAACCATAAATGATTTTTTATTAATTATTTTAGCCAATCTTGCTTTGCTGGCTCGCGGAGCGAGATCGCTATTTTTTTAGCCCATAACACTGTAGTGAGTTTGGTTAGGACGGTTTCTGTTAAGGGGCAAATGCTTCACAATAATCTAGTAGAGCAAATTACCACCGAGAAGATTCAGATCTAAACGTGGTCGAAATCCGATAGTCGCAAGTCAAGCTTGACATTTATCAAAAATATCCGAATTATGATTTCGTTTCAAGCCCATTTATCTTTTTAATCCGAATGATTAAGATACAATTATCGCTTCTACGAAGGAAACCATAACCTATTGGAGACTAAAACATGAAAGCAATGCTCATAAAATCCTACGGTGAAGACGCAGAGTTTGAACCTGCGGAAATCGAAAAACCTCAAGTCAAAGCGGGTCATGTCCTCGTAAAGATCGCAGCGTCGAGCGTAAACACGGTCGATACGATGATTCGTAAAATGGGCAAGGATTTACCACTCTCACCTGATACACCAGCAATTCTAGGTATGGACTTCGCTGGAACGGTTGAGGCTGTTGGCGAGGGTGTCTCAACTTATTCAATTGGCGACGAAGTTTACGGCTGTGCGGGTGGATTAGCAGACTTACCAGGCACGTTGGCTGAGTATATAGTGGCGGATGCCAACCTAATTGCCCATAAACCAAAAAACTTGTCGATGCGTGAAGCTGCTGCCTTGCCTTTGGTTGCTATTACTGCTTACGAAGGTCTAACTCGTGCGGGCATCAAGCAAGGGCAGAAAGTTATCGTACATGGAGGTTCTGGGGGCGTTGGTCATGTTGCTTTGCAACTAGCAAAACACTTTGGTGCCGACGTTTATTCTACGGGGGGTGGTGATAAACAGTTAGCCCTAATCGAGCAACTGGGTGCAACTGGCATCAACTACAAAACAGAATCGGTTGAAGAGTATGTTGCCAAACACACGGGTGGAGCTGGTTTTGACTTGGTTTTCGATTCTGTTGGTGGTGCAAACATGGTTAATTCATTTGAAGCAGCAGCACTTAATGGTCAAGTTGCATCAACCGTTTCGCTGTGTGAGCTAGATTTGACGTTAGCTCACTTCAAAGGGTTGTCATTGCATGTCGTGTTTATGCTCATTCCGATGCTGCACAACTTCAGACGAGAACAACACGCAGAAATTCTTCGGAACATAGCTCAGATTGTCGAGTCAGGCGGATTAAAGCCCGTACTTGATGAAGAGCATTATTCCCTCGAACAAGCTGGGCAGGCACATGCTCGTTTGGAAAGCGGACAAGGGATGGGCAAAGTAGTCATTGAAAACTAATAGCCGCAACTACCGACATAACTGAATTCACGTTAATTAATTGAAACGAATAGGAGATACAAAATGAACTACGACAATTTCACTACTTTCAAGGTTGAGACTAAAAATGCGATCGCTTGGGTAACTTTTGATTACCCACCAGTTAATATCCAAGGCACGGCGATGCTTGATGACCTAAATAATTTAGCAGAACAATTGGAGAGCGATCGCAGCATAAAAGTTGTAGTATTTCAATCGGCACATCCAGAGATATTTGTAGCCCATTACGATATTGGTCTTTTAAAAGATATGTCAATGGTTGCTGTTCCTAGAGATGAAGTTGAAACATCATACTTACAAAATGTATTAGAGAGAATAAGTAAGCTACCACAAGCAACTATTGCTAAGATTGAAGGCTTCGCTCGTGGTGGTGGTCATGAATTTGCCCTGGCTTGCGATATGCGTTTTGCTGCTCGTGGAAAAGCAAAGTTTATGCAAATGGAAGTAGGCATGGGGATTCTACCTTGCGGTGGTGGAGCATCTCGTATGGCGCGTCAGGTTGGTTTGGGAAAGGCATTGGAAATTATTTTAGGTGCGCGTGATTTTGATGCCGATGAAGCAGAAGCCTATGGAACAATTAACAAGGCACTAGATGTAGATAAAATCGGCAGTTATGTAGAAGCATTAGCCGAGCGAATTTCCAAATTCCCCTCATATTCTATTGAAGCTTGTAAGTGTGCAGTATACGCATCAATAGACTCGCCGATTGAATCAGCACTCAAAGAAGAAGCTTATTGGTTATATCAAGCTACAAGCAAAACACCTGCTATTAAGCGTTTTGCGATGGCAGATGAAACTCGTTTTCAAGATGACATTGTAAACCAGCGCAACTTTGAAACTGCCCTCATGGATCTTCAGGGGATTGAATAAATAAGGCACAACTAAAAAGTAAATAATTATGAGTACCGAACAAAGTAAGCAAGCGATCGCTAATTTTTGGTCAAGATTCAGTGCAGGAGACACTTCACACTAGAACAATCTTTGTAGTAGATGATTGAGGTCTCAACTTAAAATGAAAGATTTTGAACTCATAAACAAAGGGTATAACAGCGTTTTTAAACCCAATCAGTTGAGTCTGGGAATAGTAGTTCCGATTGAGAATTATGCTTCTAACCCCATACCAACCATGCAGCATCATTTGGAGAGGGTTCAGTTAATTGATCGCTTGGGGTTCAAAGCGTTATGGCTGAGAGATGTTCCCTTTAACGTACCAACCTTTGGAGATGCGGGACAAACCTTCGATCCCTTTACCTATCTGGGTTATTTAGCTGCTCAAACAACAGATATAGCTTTGGGAGTCGCCAGTATTGCTCTACCCTTACATCATCCCGTCCACGTGGCAAAATCGGCTGCCACAGTAGATCGATTGTCTGGGGGTAGATTAATTTTAGGTGTGGCATCGGGCGACAGATACGAAGAATATCCTGCGATGGGAATAGATTATGAAAATCGGGGAGAACTATTTCGAGAAGCATTTGCTTATATCCGTAAAGCCCAAGAGAGTTTCCCAATTTTGGAATCTAAGCATTATGGAAATTCCCCAGGATATATTGATGTACTACCGAAAGCTACTGCACACAAGATACCCTTATTAATTACTGGAAGTAGTCGGCAAACCCTGGAATGGAATGCAGAAAACGTAGACGGCTGGATGTCCTATCCGAGAGAACTATATCTACAGCAAAACACCATAGCACAGTGGCGCGATCTGGTGGTCAAAACACAAACTTATAACAAACCATTCATGCAACCGTTATATATAGACATACAAACAGATGATGACTTTAAACCCCAACCAATTCACTTAGGTTTAAGAATTGGAGTTAATTATCTAGTTGATTATTTACATCGTCTAGAAGACATAGGAGTGAACCATGTGGCATTAAATCTTCGTTTTAATTCAATGGATATGGAGCGTACATTGGAAAATCTTGCTGAAAAAGTATTACCCCATTTTCATAAAATCCCGATCAAGCAAAAAGTATTATGAAGATCATATTAATTACTGGAAGTACTGACGGAATAGGGAAGCTCGTAGCTATAAAACTTGCTAGAGAAGGGCATGAAATTTATTTACATGGCAGAAATCCAGCCAAGCTGACGAAAGTAGTATCAGAAATCAAAGAAAAAACTAAAAATGAAAATATTAAAGGATTTGTGGCAGATTTTTCGGATTTAGATACCGTCAAACAGATATCTAATCAAATCAAAAAAGATTTATCAAAAATTGACGTACTAATAAATAATGCAGGAATTTATAATAGCAGCAAAAGTCAAAATAACAATGGCTTAGATATGCGCTTTGCAGTCAATTACTTAGCTCCTTTTATATTCACAAATGAGTTGATTCCTCTACTTAAGAAAGGAGCAGCACCACGCATTATAAATCTAAGCTCGGCTGCTCAATCGGCCATAGATTATGAAGCATTGATTGGTGTAAAGAAGCGATCTGAAAGTGAAGCCTATGCCCAAAGTAAATTGGCTTTAACCATGTGGAGTTTCTATTTAGCTAAAAAAGAACCCGAACTAAATGTAATTGCCGTAAACCCAGGTTCGCTGCTCAATACAAATATGGCTCATAAAGCTTTCGGAAAATCTTGGTCATCCGCCGATAAAGGAGCAAATATTTTGTACGAATTGGCAGTTTCAGAAGATTATCAAGATGTTAGTGGAAAATATTTTGATAACGATTACGTAACTTTTGCCGAAGCACATCCAGATGCGTATAAAGAAACCGAAATTGATAAACTTATTACTACAACGGCTAAAATTATAGCTGATTGAGCATTCTGTTTCTAAGTTGACTCTTATCCTTTCTTTAAAATTTTTGTCAAACTAATTTTTTAAAGCATCTGTGTTTTGAGGTGGTCTACGTTTACTCTTTTATTCAACAACATTAAAGATAAAGTCAGTTCGGGATAAGAGAGTTAGTCTGTGAGGATAGCTATCAGCTCTAAGCATTAAGCTATAAGCTTCTTCTAATATGCGAAAAAGTAAAACTTTAACTCCTATGTATATATATTAAAACTCAATAAGCGATTGATCGCCTATTGAGCTAAGGTAAAGAATTAAAAAATATGAGCAATTAAACTTTGGAGATGTCAACATCCCCTTGAGCTACAAACCAGGTATCCTTATTTTGAGGACTGATTGGTTCACTTAACACCACTAGGTAAAGATCGCCTTTTTTCTCAACCGATAGTAAATAATAAGTTTGCTTTGCTCCTACTTGATACCAAGCGGTGCCATTTCCTTCTGGATCTTGTTCTTGTAAAGCAGAAAGTTCCTCTTCATTTGCCATAAAGGTTGCACCATCGGCATTACTAACCTGTATTTTTTGATTGATATTCCACAATTTGGCAAATCTATCTTTTAAATCTTGAGAAATTGCTTCATCGATAAAAATTAGAGCCTCCTCTTGATGGGAATCAATGGAATTTGAGCCTTTATAAGAATGAGGTAAATTTTTCAATTCAATCGCTGATTCTTGAGCATTTATTCCTGGCTGCCATCCCTTGCGCCATTTACCTGTAAATTTCTCTATAATTGCTTTCCCATCATCGAGTTCTGATTCAATCTTGCTTTGCAGCCATTGTAAAGCGTACTGTTGAAGCTCCTGCTGTTTCGGAGTACTATATTTGGCATAAGATGTGAATGCATCTCTTAGAAAGCTGGGACTTAATGCTTTTGAAGTAACCATGATCAAGTTTCCTCAGATATGTATTGAAGGTTGACTAATCTGACCGTTACCAATTGTTATGAGCAACGATCTAGATAGCGTATTTACGATTGGCTTATACGCTCAGTCTGCATAACTAACCGAGTTATTGAAGCTAAAACTTTATCTGAGAATCATAATTTTGAAGTACGATTTTAAGATAAAAGAAAAAGAAAAGAGCATAAAAAAAGAGCTTGGCATTGTTGAAATCAAGCCCTTAATAACTTAAAAAGTTTAAGTTATAAAAAACAATCTTTCTATGTTAATCTCCAGTCGCAGCTTAAGAGATTTAAAATTCTGCAAGGGTTTGCACCAAATTTAATTATAGAGAAGCTTTTTTTTCTAAAATCTCGTCCGTTTCTTTACACCTTCAGCATCACTGCATTGCTTAGATGTAAGAAATATCAACTTTTTAACGATGTATTATTGCATTCCACTAATTAAGATACTAATAATTTAAAAGTAAAACAGCTAATTAAGATACAAAATTGCTAGATTAATTCTTTTGATGTATCGAACAATACCTTTTAATTTAATTATTTGAGCGATCGCTCATAGAAATAGCTGTATTTTCAGTTTTAGATACCTTATGCCTCAATTTCTGACCAGATTATTTCTACAACAGCAAAATTACTATCAATCTTTTTAGCTTCCGCTTCGGGACGATATCGATCTATTAGTTTAAAAGATGATTGAGTGTTTTTTGCACCAGAGTTTTGTACATATATCATTTCAGTATTTCCCTTTGTTTGCTTTAAAATCTTAAATTCTCTATAGTTTTTGTGTAGTGGTTGCGATCACGCAGTGCCAGCGAAGCTGATCGCTTTACTAATTATTTCCCTAGTTTGCTCGATAGTTAGTTTTGGTTCAGTCCACACTATTTCCCATTGACTTCCAGAGCCTATAAACTGAAGATCGTTATCGATTCCTGGCTTCCCTAAAGTATCAATTATAAGTCTGGATAGTATACAAGAACTGTTGACTTGATTAAGAGTTACTTTTGTCAGAAGAATCTCAGTACCTTCAATCAACTCTTGCTCGATAGATTTTATTTTCATCGGCTTAATAACTGATTTTTTTTATAATAGTCTGACTAATTTAGATCGAATAGTGCTATTTGTTACTATTAGTTAATTGTATCTGAACCTGTTTAATAAATTCTCAAAATAGCTTAAGCATGCTCGCTATTAGTAGTGCCTTTTTTTAAAGATTTGCCTTTTGTTACTGAGATTATGCCACTTATGCAACCAAGTACAATTACTCGGTTATTAAAACGATGCATTTTTCGGGATTTTTAGTTCCCTGATAAAGAAATTAAAATATGAATATCAAAAAGTGAGATTCTCCCATTAGTAGTGCCTCCCGAAGCAAATTTAGAACAAACTGACTGGAAAAAAGAATGAAAAGCATCTTCTGCGGATAATTCAGAAGCCGATTCTTAGATTCCTCCTGCGAAGTTAGATAAAATTCGTAATCAGCTAGAGGGATTGCTCTAAATTAATTGCTTTAGAAATGATAATCAAAATTTTGAATGTCTTTAGCAAACCAGCTAGCAACGATTTCTCTGGTATCTGCTTCATAATAGTCTCGGTAGTTACCCCTTTTAGTAGCTTTAAAATGAGGTAACTTTGTATTTTTATTAATCTGATTGCAAACGCAATCAAAATCTTGACTGAGATTTTCAAAATGACAAATGAAATTGACTAGAATTTTGTCTTCTTGATCGCTAATCCAATCGTAATGAGGTAAAAACATTTTTGGGTTATTATAATATTTAAGATTTTGTTCGCCATAGGCTAACCTTACCCAATCATTAAATTCAATAGAGTCTTCCTTCTCAATTTGCTCTGTCTTTTTGCGATGGAAGTATTGAGAAACGACTTTTTGTACAATAATTTAAGTTAGAATTATCAACTTTTAATCCGACGCTAGTTGAAAAAGTTGATAAATAGCTGCCAATTATCATGTTCTTCAATAGCTTGCCAGATAGTTTCTATTCTCGATTGTAATAATACAGCAGAAGGGTTCACTCTTTGCAAATTTTGGATAATTAGTTTGATTTCTTCTGGCGATCGCTCTAACAATATCTGATGATAAAGCCAGCACCAACGCTTTAAAATGGTTACTTCTTCGACCGATACTAAGCACTGCAAATCTTGCAAAATATAGTTAGCATCTTGACTCCATTTAGTTGTAAACTTTTGTCTTAATTCGCTAAAGAATTTACCATAGTTAACCTTAGTTAAAAATAATAATTGTAGAGTCAGATCAATCAATTCTTCGGTTTCTAAAAAAGACAGGCGATTAAATCCCAGCTTCTGCAACATTAGCTGATGATAGTAATGAGTGTAAGACTCAGAGAAAGTATTCAACGCCGCATCCATTGCCGATACAGGAATGACTGCTGAAAGAGGACGTTGCAACATAGCTAGATTCCAACGACAGACACTAGGCTGGTTACGATAACTATATCTGCCCTGGTGATCGAATGTAGCAGCGGTAAAAGCAGGATTATAGGTATCAATGAAAGCATAAGGACCATAATCAAAGCTTTCTCCTGTGATAGACATATTATCCGTATTGAGAACGCCATGACAAAAACCCACTGCCATCCACTGTGCCACTAGTTTTGCCATCCGCTGTACCAATTCCCTATAGAAGTGAATATAACTGTCTGGTTGTTGCCACAGATGAGGATAATAGTATTTAATCACATGGTCTAACAGTTGCTTGATTAAATCAGGGCGATCATAATATTCTAGGCGTTCAAAAGTACCAAAGCGCATGTGAGAACGGCTAAAGCGCACCATAACCGCACCCCGAACCTTTGTTCCATCTCTAGTAAAAGCGTCCGTTTCAATTAAACTCAAACATCGAGATGTTTTGACTCCCGCATTATGTAACGCCTCCGCAGCCAGAACCTCCCTTACTCCACCTTTTAAGGTTAAGCGACCGTCTCTAGACTGGGAATGAGGAGTTTGTCCCGATCCTTTAGTACCAAAATCATATAGTTGTCCATCAATTCCCCGTACCTGACCGTAAAGAAACCCCCGTCCATCACCTAAGTAGGGATTATATTGACCGAACTGATAACCATGATAACGAAGTGCCAAACAAGATTGATCGCCTTTAAAACGACTGCCAAAATCGATAAAATGTTGATCTGCTACTCTAACTGAATCTAAACCGAGAATTGGTAACAGTTTATTGTTGCGAAAGCGCAGGGTATGTTGAGAAAACCTAGCAGGTTGGACGCGATCAAAGTACTCGTTACTCAACGACTCTAAAGCAGTTTCGTATTTAAGAGCAAAAAAGGGATTACTGTTTGATTGTCGATCATTCAAGATAATTTTATTAAATAAAACAGATGTTAGTTGAAACAGAGCGTTTAATTCTAAGAAAGTTTCGCGAATCAGACTTTGAAGACTACTGGCAAATCTTTTCTCAACCAGAAGTCACTTACTTTATCGGGAAGGGAAAAGCCATGACCAAATCTCAAGCTTGGATGAGTATGGCTACTATTTTCGGACATTGGCAATTACGAGGCTATGGTATTTTGGCGGTTGAAGAACGGTTTAGTAAAGTGGTTGTGGGTAGAATTGGATTTCTTAATCCTGAAGGATGGCCTGGATTTGAACTAGGTTGGATTCTTAATCGTAATTATTGGGAAAAAGGTTACGCTACTGAAGGAGCAAAAGCATTACTTGACTATGGTTTTAGAGAATTAAATCGTGATCGCATAGTGAGTCTGATTCATCCTGGTAATACTAGATCGATTCGAGTCGCCGAAAAACTGGGAGAAACACTTCAAGATAAAGCAGAAGTGTACGGAAAGAAAGTTTTGATTTATGGAATCGAACGATCTGCTTTTGAGATGGCTTATAACTCAGACTAGTTTTATCTTCGATATCTATCTTCTTCTTTGTCCTCAGTATCAATAATAAATAATCATTAATTGCCTACTAATTACTAACAAATACAGTTAAAAATGCTTGGCAGTCTGCCTATCAGGATTGAACTGAAATCTTTTATTGCCATAGGTTTCCCCGTATAAATTAAAAGTTATGGTTGGTTTATCTCCTACTGCTTCAATGCTATGAATGGCATCGCTAGTAAAGCTAATGATATCTCCTGGTTCGATAATTCTTTCCCCAACGCGATCAATTTTGTCAGGAAATTCAGTGGTAGGACTGCGTTTCCAAAAAGTATTTTTCTGTTTCCCCTCCAAGACCATCACAATACCCCAAGTCCCGTGATTGTGAATCTGTGAAGTAGTTCCAGGTAGATTCCTCTCTGTTTGAATAGTCATAGGAAATCCCAACTCATCGTACAACATGACTACAGAAACTCCAGTCTCCTGGTTTGGTTCGGGTAAACGAGTTTTGACAGTGTAGCAGTTAAGCACCAGTTTTCTAACTAACATTCGCAGTGCCGATAAAGATGCTAATTCATCTCTTCCTTCGACCGCAGCTAATCTAGTAATATCCTCTACTTCTGTCAAAAACCGATATAGGCGATATTCTTCGGCTAACAAGTCCCACTCTCGCACCGATTTACAAAGACAGCAAACACCATCCTCTTTGACTAACCAATCTGCTGTTTTCATTTTATTTGTCTTTTGTTCTTTGTTCTTTGTTCTTTGTGAGACCTACGACTAATGACTAATAACCAATGACCAATGACCAATGACCAACAACTACCTATGCTTCCTTTCTGCTATTAATACTTGAGCAATCCATTCTGGTAAATCTTCGAGATCGCTATTAGTTTCTGAATCTCTAATGGGTGAAGAAAATTCATAATAAGGCTCACACTTGCCATTATCGTATACTTCCACGATCCAGCGATCGGGAAAACCATCTATGCCAATTTCTACGTCGTAACCTTCTTCTCCCAAAGTACGGGTGGATAGTACGGTGAACCAATCTCGATCTTCTGCTGGTACATTCCACTCATGAGTCAAAAATGTAAAGGCTAATTTTTCTGCTTCGGTTGAATTGATCATATTATTTTGTTATTTGACTGAAAACTAATAATATTTTGTCTTTGTCGTACTAATGATGAATTTTGAGGTGGGCAAAAATAATATATTGAAAATTTGCTTCTGGTAGCTGAATAAATTTGCCCCCCCTACCGACTAACTTGTGCTACTAACAACTACATTTTTGCGTTCCGATCGCAATATTTCGGCAATACTTTCAGGCATTTCTTCTAACCCTGTTTCACTTTCAGTTGCTTCGATTGGTGAGACAAAGGTAAAGCAAGGGTCGCAATCTTTGGTTTCGTCGTAAACTTGAATTATCCATTTATCGGGTAATCCTTCTACGCCAATTTCTACTACGTACCAGCGATTATCAACGCTGTGGGAACTTAAAGGGACGAAAAAATCGCGATCGTCTTCAGGAAGTTCATAATCTTCTAAGAAAAATTCTAACGCCATCTTTTCGGCATGTTTTGCAGTTAATTCCATAATAAGTAATATCTAATGAGTAATATTTAATAGCTAATTTCCGATTGCTACATCGCTTTTTCTCTATGTCTACCAGAGTGTTTGTCAATATGAAGTTCTCCCCCAACTGCCCAATTTTCTCGGCTAAACTCATCAATATGAACAGTTACCCATTCGGGTTTTGTGCCTAAACTAGAAACGATAGTATCTGTAACTGCTTTGGCTAGTTCTCGCTTTTTCTCTACAGAGTGTCCGTCGGCAATTTGAATGGTTACAAATGGCATTACACTTCTCCTTATTTGTTAATGCTAAAACTAATAGCAAAATTTGAATCTTCTGCTATTAATCTTGGGAGTAAAATATTTCTTGAATTGAGGCTGAATTAAAATCTTGTGGATACAGCGATCGCCTAAAAAGTTGCTTGTTAACAAAGTCAACTATTAATATTAAAAATCTAGCTTTTTAGGATTTATGTTTTTAGTAGTAATAGCTACCGATTAATCCAATTAGCTTGAATATTTAGAATTAATTAATTATTTTGGACGTTGTTAATTTGACGCATGAAGCGCAAAGTATATTTGCTCGTAGCTATCAGCTATCAGCTTCTTTACTTCAAGCCTTCTTGATGAATGGCACTAGGTGCATCATGTAATCTCGTTTTCCAATGGATACACCCGCCATGCGAAGAATGTCGTAAGCCGTGACTAGATGAAAATAGAAGTTTGGCATGAGAAAATTATGGACGTAGTTACTACCTGATAGCTCGATATATGCGCCCTCGCCGATATTAATGCGCGTAATCTCATCTATTTTGATGTTTTCAACGTCAATACTGGCAACAAGTTCCTTAGTATTCGCTATATGCTCATATGCTTGCGCCAGGGATATGACTTCTGGATTTAGATTATCCATTGGTTTGCCGTTACACCACAAAGCAAAGTTGCGTGGTTGATTGCAGGTAAAAGCGATCTGTGTGCCAAAGGGAAGCATATCAGCCACAATTCGCTTCTGAAGAAATGACTCATCATCATTAAAATGAGATTGAGCCGACTTTAAGAGGTGTTCGAGAGTTGTTAGACGACTCTCGAAGGTAGTTTTAATTGAATCTATATCTTGACTTTGCATTTTATGACTCCTGGCAGCTTTGAGCTATAAGCTTTTTTTTAATAATAGTTTCTTGTGAAAACAACTAATAGCCACTAGTAGACGTGGGCGTAAATCGAGTAACCATTTATTTCAGTTGAAATCCTGACTGTATACAACTTCCTACTCCCTACTTCCTACTCCCTACTTCCTACTACATGCGGGCGAAGCCCTTTGTTACTTAAGCGAAGCGGTACTAGACTTCTCCTCCCACCGACGAAACAAAAAGATCCACAGTGGCAAAGATAAGTTCAAAGCCATTAAACGCACTGAATGAGCTACTGTTACAATCTCTGGATTATGATTTAATGCTAGCGCCACCAAAATCATCTCTGTCGAACCTCCTGGGGCAGTTACCAGCATACAGGTAAGCCAATCCCAAGAGGTAAAACAGGTAGCAATGGTTGCAGCCATAAATCCACTAGCAATAGTCATGGCGACAGAAATAAAAGCATAAACAACATTTTTACTGGTAATATTTACCCGTTTACTCCAGGCTTCACCGACAGTAATTCCCAGTAAGATCTGACCAATCAGACTAATAACCTGAGGCGGTGTAAAGCGAATGTTGTCCAGAATAGGAAGATAGTTAATTGCAGAATTAAAAACTATGCCGACAATTAAGGTACCGAAAAATGAAGCTGCGGGAATGCGTAATTTGCCTGCTATTTTAACTCCCCCCCAGGCTACAATTAGGGCTAAGATTAAGAGCAATAGATAGCTAGAATCGTTCGGGATGGCATAATCTTTAAGGGTCAGAGTGTCTTGTTTGATGTGACGATCAGATATTCCTGCTATCAGGGGGATAATTAAAACAACGCTGGTAATTCGTAGTGTTTGTACCATCGCCACTAAAGAAACATTGCGGTTATACTCAGCAGCAATCCCAGACATAGTAGCAACTCCTCCAGGCACAGTAGCTAGCATAGCGTTGAGGAGGTTAGTGTGGCTGATGCGAGAATAGAAATAACCAATACCGCCACCGCACAGCAGCATAAATAAAGTGAGAAAAATAAATAGTGGTAGACGAGAAGATGCAGCTAACAAATTACTATCGGCGATCGCAAAACCAATAGACAAGCCCACCATCGCCTGTCCGATTTTTCGACCTACTTTATTAGATTTAAATGTTTTATGGGATATAAGCTGATAAACTTTAATTACCAACACCCCTGCACCCATTCCGCCAAAAATCCAGGCAATGCTACCTAAACTTAGACTAGCGATCGCCATTCCTAGAAATAAAGCGACAATTATCTCTATTGTCACAATTAAAAATCTAGAAACTGCCGCTTTAGCTATGAGCATTGCATGATACGCCTAGTGTGGGTTGAGGTCTAATAGATTTCTTGTACAAGTAATAAGTTAACTATTTAGCCAGGGGGAATGGCTAATGGCTAATGGCTAATGGCTAATGGCTAATGGGTTATAAAAATCAATTTACTATTCATGCAAGAAGTCTAAATGTTTTGACCATGACTTAATTCTAGTTCTGACTGGTTCTTTTCGCTGCTCGATTTAAAACTTTATGTGCTTAATTATCGTTCGCTAAAATAGTTCATTGGTAGAATCGTAAAAATAGATACAGAATTAAATTTTATTGTTATACTAGACACATATTGCTGATAAATTGAAATACCAAACGTTTAAGGGAAAGCTGTATTGAGTGCAATATTTTTCCAGAGTAAGTAAACTGCTAAAACTGTTATATTCTATGGTGTTTGTTAAAAACAAACAGAAGTAAAAAAAATACCAGAGTCTCAAGAAACAAATACTAGTCCCCTACTAGTTAAATACTAGTCCCCTTGACCCTATAAAGAATTTTTCTCTTCACTAGCAAAGGGTTTGAAGGGTTGAGTACACCCTAAGTAATCCAATAAAACTAAATCGAGTGCAGGTTTTCGATTTAGCCAAAACCTCAATGATATAACTTTTATAACGTCAACACGGCGAAGAGAAATGGTTCTCACCTAGAAGCATTCACTGCCGTCAATCATTCATTCATGTAGTCATTGGTTATTAGTTATCAGTACATGCGGCGACGGACGGCTAAATGCCACCCGCAGGTGGTGGCATCGCGTCCTCAACTATGCGCCTTTGTTGGTCATTTAGTTTGACACAAACAACAGATGACAGAGAACAAATGACAGAGAACAAAAATACAGAGAACAAATTACTTACAAATCATTGCGGAATTTAATTCAATGCCACCAACTACCAGCACTACCCTAGCTACAGAATCAACGACCAAAGCAAAGAAGTCTTCTAAAGGAGGCTGCGGTTGCACTTCCACTAAACCTCAACCAGCCCTCGATCCAAAAATACAAGAAAGAATTGACAAACATCCTTGTTACAGTGAAGATGCACACCATCATTATGCACGGATGCACGTAGCAGTTGCACCAGCCTGTAATATTCAGTGTAATTTCTGCAATCGCAAGTATGACTGTGCCAACGAAAGTCGTCCTGGGGTAGTTAGCGAACTACTGACACCTGAAGAAGCAGCACACAAAGCATTGGTAATTGCTGGCAAAATTCCTCAAATGACAGTTCTTGGTATTGCTGGTCCTGGCGATCCTTTAGCCAATCCCAAACAAACTTTTCGCACTTTTGAATTAGTAGCTGATAAAGCACCAGATATTAAATTGTGCCTGTCTACTAATGGGTTAATGCTTCCCGACCATGTAGACAAAATCAAAGAATTAAATGTCGATCACGTCACCATGACCATTAATATGGTTGACCCCAAAGTCGGCACAAAAATCTATCCATGGGTACGCTACAATCGCAAACGTTGGAAAGGAGAAGCAGCAGCCCAAATCCTTCACGAACGTCAGATGGAAGGTATTCAGGCACTACAAGAAAACGATATCTTGTGTAAAGTTAATTCCGTAATGATTCCAGGGATTAACGACGAACACTTAGTCGAAGTAGATGAGGTGATTCGTTCCAAAGGTGCATTCCTCCACAACATAATGCCTCTGATCTCTGCACCTGAACATGGTACTTACTTTGGTTTGACAGGACAACGAGGTCCCACACCAAAAGAGTTAAAAGCTTTACAAGACAATTGTTCTGGCAATATGAAAATGATGCGTCACTGTCGCCAGTGTCGTGCTGATGCCGTCGGTTTGTTAGGAGAAGATCGTTCTCAAGAATTTACTAAAGAGAAATTCTTAGAAATGACTCCCGAATATGACCTTGAAAAACGCCAAGAGGTTCATGCAGGTATCAGCAAAATTAAAGAAGCTATGCAAACTGCGAAAGCAGAACGTGCAGCGAAGAAAAAACCCAGAGGTGAGAAAATCTTGGTTGCAGTTGCTACTAAAGGTGGTGGCGTAGTCAATCAACACTTCGGTCATGCCAAAGAGTTCCAAATCTTTGAAGTTGATGGCGTGGAAGTCAAATTTGTCGGACACCGTAAAGTAGATCTCTACTGTCAGGGCGGTTATGGCGAGGATGCAATGCTAGACAATATTATTGGTGCCATCAAAGACTGCAAAGCCGTACTTGCTTCTAAGATCGGAGATTGTCCTCAAGGAATGCTTAGAGAGGCTGGTGTAGAACCAGTTCAAGGCTACGACACTATCGATAAGATTGCCTTGAAATATTACGAAGAGCAGTTTGCAGTTAGTCGTTAATTGTCAGTTAGTGATTAGTTGTTGGTTGTAGGGTGGGCAAAACCACAACTTTGCGACTAGTAGAACAATAAGCTATTGCCCACCAGTTCAAAGAATAAAGGACAAAAGACCAATGACTGACACCATTTATCTTGACAACAACGCTACAACGAAAATAGATGAAGATGTATTAGCAGCAATGCTACCCTATCTCACTATCTATTACGGTAATCCTTCTAGTATGCACACCTTCGGCGGAAAAATTGGTCGTGTTGTCCGCGAAGCCAGAAGCCAAGTAGCCAATTTATTGGGCGCACAAGAGTCAGAAATTGTTTTTACCAGTTGCGGTACAGAAGGAGACAATGCAGCTATCTTAGCAGCACTAAAAGCTCAACCAAATAAGAAACACATTATCACCACAGAAGTCGAACATCCTGCGATTTTAAATCTGTGTCGCAGACTTGAAAGAGAAGATTATACTGTTACTTATCTTTCAGTGAACGACAAAGGGCAAATTGATTTTGATGAGCTAGAAGCTGCTTTAACAGGCAATACGGCAGTAGTTTCTGTGATGTATGCTAACAACGAAACTGGTGTAATATTTCCCATCGAACAAATTGGGCAAATAGTAAAAGAGTATGGCGCACTGTTTCATGTTGATGCAGTACAGGCTGTGGGTAAAATTCCCCTAGACATGAAAACCAGCACCATTGACTTATTAACTCTCTCTGGTCACAAAATTCATGCCCCTAAAGGTATTGGGGCATTATATGTACGCAAAGGCGTAAGATTTCGTCCTATGTTAATTGGCGGACACCAAGAAAGAGGACGTAGAGGGGGAACAGAAAATGTAGCAGGTATAGTTGCGTTAGGTAAGGCTGCGGAGTTAGCACAGCAACATTTGGCAGGTATCGGTTGGGAAAAAATGCTGCGGGATAAGCTAGAGCAAGGTATTTTAGCAGC
The DNA here is from genome assembly GCA_039180345.1 of Cyanobacteria bacterium P01_G01_bin.39. GTDB lineage: Bacteria > Cyanobacteriota > Cyanobacteriia > Cyanobacteriales > Xenococcaceae > Waterburya. The sequence goes on from JBCDDK010000063.1 coordinate 18,363, forward strand.
TATTCCTAATACAGCAGTTAACGGCGACCCAGATAATCGCTTACCCAACACCAGTAACATTGGCTTCAAATTTATTGAAGGGGAAGCAATCTTACTATCTTTAGATGACTATGGTATTTGTGCCTCTTCTGGTTCAGCCTGTAGTTCAGGATCTCTAGAACCTTCCCACGTATTAAGAGCATTGGGACTACCCTATAGCATCCTCCATGGTTCGATTCGTTTTAGCTTATCTCGCTACACCACTGAAGCAGAAATTGATCGCGTCTTAGAAGTTCTCCCTGGCATAATTGATCGCCTCCGTGAACTTTCCCCCTTCAGTAGCGACGATGCAGACTGGCTACAAGAACAAGAGGCATTAGTTGCTAGTCGTTAGTCGATTGTTCATTGTTGATGGTTCATTGCTCATTGATGAATAGCTTGTATTAACTAATGAGAAACGATTTAAAACTAATCCATTAACTATCAACTATTAACTATCAACTATCAACCATTAACCATTAACCATCAACTACTAACTAAAGAAAATGTGGGACTATACAGACAAAGTAATGGAACATTTCCATAATCCCCGCAATCAAGGGACGATTAAGGAAAAACATGAAGGAGAAGAAATCGTTACAGGACAAGTAGGCAGTATTGCCTGTGGAGATGCTCTTAAACTCCATCTCAAAATTGACGAAGCAAGTCAAACTATTAAAGACGCTACCTTTCAGACCTTTGGTTGCGCTAGTGCGATCGCCTCTTCTTCGGCTCTAACTGAATTACTCAAAGGCAGAAAAGTCGATGAAGCGATGCAGTTAACCAACAAAGAAATTGCTGAATCTCTTGGTGGCTTGCCTGAGGAAAAAATGCACTGTTCGGTAATGGGACAGGAAGCTTTAGAAGCGGCAATCCATACCTACAAAGGTATTCCCTTAGACACTCACGAAGAAGATGAAGGAAATCTTATATGTCGTTGTTTTGGTGTCTCTGATACAAAAATCAAAAGAATTATTCGCGAGAATGATCTTACAACAGCAGAACAAGTTACTAACTATGTTAAGGCAGGCGGCGGCTGTAGCTCTTGTTTGCCAGACATTGATGACTTAATTGAAGAAGCAATATCCGAACAAGAACAGATTCAAGTCGAACAAGAAAAAAGTGTTGAGGTAGCAAAAGCGATCGCGACTGCTAAACAAGATTCAAGTACACAAACAAAACCAGCTTTAACAAATTTACAAAAAATCACCTTAATTCAACGGGTGATAGATACAGAAATTCGACCTATCTTAGCCGAAGACGGCGGAGATATGGAACTGTTTGATATTGAAGGAGACGTCGTCAAAGTAATCCTCAAAGGTGCCTGTAGCGGCTGTGCTTCTTCTACCGAAACTTTGAAACTGGCAATTGAAGCTACATTACAAGACCGCGTGTTACCTAGCTTAACTGTTGTATCAGTCTAGGTAAAAGGTAAAGGGTCAAAGAAATAATTTTTTCATCCCCGATCCTTTTACCCTTCCTCAAAATTAAAAACCAAAGATATGCACATCCCAAACCCCAACAACAACGGAGAGCGATCGCCTCCAAGTCCATAAAGAATAAGGACTTCGCAGCTTAGAGAAATTAATAGTTCGCAGGGAACGTAATTTCCCATGATCACAACAAATTAACTATCAATCATCTTTACATAGTTGCGTTGCGATCGATAGTTTCCATTCATCAAAATCAATTCCTTATTTCCTCTATTTCTGACAAATTCCCTAACCTCCGAATATTTTCGATGACCGCAATACCAAAGAATTAAAGGGTTCGCAGGGACGAAATTCCCCACACTAAATAACATTCAGACTCAATCACATTCTTTAATTGTGTCATCTGCAATCTATTCTGGTTCATCTCCATTGTCCTCTAACAATTTAACGAGAAATAATCATGAGACAAATAGCATTTTACGGAAAAGGCGGAATCGGTAAATCCACTACTTCTCAGAACACCATCGCTGCACTATCTGAAACTTCAAGAGTCATGATCGTTGGTTGTGACCCTAAAGCAGACTCCACTCGCTTGATGCTGCACACTAAAGCTCAAACTACTATTCTCTCTTTAGCAGCAGAAAGAGGTTCAGTAGAAGACCTAGAACTAGAAGAAGTACTACTAACTGGCTATAACAACGTACGTTGCGTTGAGTCTGGTGGTCCTGAACCAGGTGTAGGCTGTGCGGGTCGTGGTATTATCACTGCTATTAACTTCCTCGAAGAAGAAGGTGCTTACGAAGATCTAGATTTAGTATCCTACGACGTACTAGGTGACGTTGTATGTGGTGGTTTTGCGATGCCTATTCGTGAAGGTAAAGCTCAAGAAATCTACATTGTTACCTCTGGGGAGATGATGGCAATGTATGCAGCTAACAACATCGCTCGGGGTATTCTTAAGTATGCCCAGTCTGGTGGTGTTCGTTTAGGCGGTTTAATCTGTAACAGTCGTAAAGTTGACCGTGAAGTTGAGTTAATCGAAGCTCTAGCTGACAAACTAGGCACTAAAATGATTCACTTTATTCCTCGCGACAACGTAGTTCAAAGAGCAGAATTGCGCCGTATGACTGTGATTGAGTATGAACCAGAACATCCTCAAGCGCAAGAATATCGCTCTCTTGCTCGTAAAATTGAACACAATAAAGATTTGGTAATTCCTACTCCCATCACCATGGACGAACTCGAAGAATTACTAGTCGAATACGGATTTATGGATTCTGATGCAGAATACCAAAAAGCACTCGCAGCAGATAAAGCAGCAGCTTCCGTTTAGTTAGGCAACCAGGACAGAGAATAAGTAACTGTTCTTTGTCCTTTGTTATCTGTCATTGGTCATTTGTTTTTTATTCGATTCATAAAACTAATGACTAATGACTCAAGACTAACAACCATTATGGAGAGAGAGAATCATGTCAACTGTAGAACAGAACAAAGAACTAATTAAAGAGGTACTCGAAGCCTATCCAGAAAAGGCGGAGAAAAAACGTTCCAAGCACCTCGGCGTATACGAAGAAGGTAAATCAGATTGTGGTGTAAAATCCAACAAAAAGTCCGTTCCTGGTGTAATGACTACTCGTGGTTGTGCCTATGCAGGGGCAAAAGGGGTGGTTTGGGGACCTGTAAAAGATATGATTCATATCTCTCATGGTCCTGTGGGTTGCGGTTATTATTCTTGGTCTGGTCGTCGTAATTACTATATAGGTACAACTGGTGTGGATACTTTCGGTACCATGCAGTTTACTTCCGACTTCCAAGAAAGAGACATTGTCTTTGGTGGTGACAAAAAACTAGCTAAGCTAATCGATGAATTAGAAGTTTTATTCCCTCTAAGTCAAGGAACTACTATTGAATCAGAATGTCTCATCGGTTTAATTGGGGACGATATTGAAGCTGTTGCCAGAAAGAAAGCAAAAGAGACTGAAAAACCAGTAGTTCCTGTACGTTGCGAAGGTTTTAGAGGAGTTTCTCAATCTTTAGGACACCACATTGCTAACGATACAGTCCGTGATTGGGTGTTACCTAAAGCCGATGAATATCGCAAGCTTCCTGAAGGATTTGAGCCAAGTCCTTATGACGTTAACATCATTGGTGACTACAACATCGGTGGTGACGCTTGGCCCAGTAGAATGCTACTAGAAGCGATCGGTTTGAGAGTAATTTCTCAATTCTCTGGGGATGGATCATTCAACGAAACGGTAATGACTCCCTTAGCCAAATTAAATCTAATCCACTGTTATCGGTCGATGAACTACATCTGCCGTCACATGGAAGAAAAATACGGTATTGGCTGGTTAGAATACAATTTCTTTGGTCCTTCTCAAATTGCTAAATCTCTACGTAAGATTGCGGCTCAGTTTGACGAAACTATTCAGGAAAATGCCGAAAAAGTAATTGCTCAGTATCAAAAAGATATGGATGCAATTGTCGAACAGTATCGTCCTCGCCTAGAAGGCAAAACCGTAATGATGATGGTTGGTGGACTACGCCCCCGTCACGTAATTCCAGCCTTTGAAGACTTGGGTATGAAAGTAATCGGTACTGGCTATGAATTTGGTCATGGTGATGACTATAAACGTACCGCAGACTACGTTAAAGACGGCACAATTATTTATGATGACGTCAGCGGTCATGAATTTGAAGAATTCGCCAAAGAGCTAAATCCCGACCTAATTGCCGCAGGAATTAAAGAAAAATACGTCTTCCAAAAAATGGCTCTGCCCTTCCGTCAGATGCACTCCTGGGATTACTCAGGTCCTTATCACGGCTATCACGGCTTTGCTGTCTTCGCTCGCGACATGGATTTAGCAATCAACAACCCCACTTGGAGTTTAATTGAAAATCCTTGGGACAAATAAGACAAATAGATAATTGCTAGTCATTAGCCTTTGGTTAATTACAACCAATACACGGCTAATGACCTAATTAACCAGCTAAAAACAATTTCTTCAGAGGTAAAGCGTAATGGCTGAGAACACTATAAATAATCCAACTCCTCCCGAAAATTTAACTCCTCCTGTAGTTTCAGAACCAGGAAAAATTCAAGACCACTTCGATCTATTTCAAACCGATCCCTATCAGGATACATTTGAATTTAAACGTCTGTTTGAAGGCGCCCACAGCAGAGAAAAAGTCGCTGAAGTCGCCGAATGGACAAAAACTTGGGATTATCGCGAGAAAAACTTTGACCGCGAGGCATTGACTGTCAACCCAGCTAAAGCCTGTCAACCCTTAGGTTCTCTGTTTGTAGCAGCAGGTTTTGAAGGAACTTTACCCTACTCTCATGGTTCCCAAGGTTGCGTAGCTTACTTCCGTACTCACTTAACTCGTAATTTTAAAGAGCCTTTCCAAGCAGTTTCTTCCTCCATGACTGAAGATGCGGCAGTATTTGGTGGACTCAACAATATGGTAGATGGGTTAGCAAACTCCTATCAACTATATAAGCCCAAAATGATTGCCCTCTGTACTACCTGTATGGCTGAGGTAATTGGTGATGACTTGGGTGCATTTATTCAAACCTCGAAAAACAAAGGTTCGGTTCCCGAAGATTTCCCAGTTCCTTATGCTCATACTCCTAGCTTTGTCGGCTCTCACATCACTGGTTACGACAACATGCTCAAGGGTATCTTGACTTGCCTGACAGAAGGCAAGAAAGCAGAAACCACTAACGGTAAGTACAACTTCAACTTGGGCTTCGATGCTTATATTGGTAATATTCGCGAACTAAAACGCATTCTCCAATTATTCGAGATCGACTACACCGTTCTTTCCGATAACGCGGATTCATTTGATGCTCCCAACACTGGTGAGTTCAAAATGTATAACGGTCTAACCAAACTGGAAGACGCTGCTGATTCAATTAATGCCGAAGGTTCTTTCTTCTTCCAAAAATATACCACTCCCAAGACTCAAGAATGGATCGAAAAAGAAGGGGGTCAAGAAACTTATAACTTCCGTCCCTTTGGTATCAAGGGTACTGATGAATTCTTGAGCAAGCTATCAGAAATCAGTGGTAAGCCAGTTCCCCAAGAATTAGTGGACGAAAGAGGTCGTGCAGTGGATGCTATGACTGATTCCCAGGCTTGGATTCACGGCAAACGTGTTGCTATCTACGGTGATCCTGACCATGTATTTGGTTTGGTTAACTTCCTCCTAGAATTAGGTGCAGAACCAGTTCACATCCTAGTTACCAACAGCAATCCTGACTTTGAAGCAGAACTACAAGGCGTATTAGATGCCAGTCCTTACGGTAAAAATTCTACCATCTGGGGTAAAAAAGACCTGTGGCACTTACGCAGCTTAATGTTTACTGAACCAGTAGACCTATTAATCGGTAACTCCTACGGTAAATATCTCTGGCGCGATACCCACACTCCCTTAGTACGCATCGGCTATCCTATCTTTGATCGCCACCACATGCACCGCTATGAAACCTTGGGATACAAAGGCGCACTTAATCTCCATAACTGGATTATTAACACTATTCTTGACGAACTAGATCGTCAGACTATCATTCCTGCGAAAACTGATATCTCTTTCGACTTGATTCGTTAATTGATGACTTACACCTTGTCAGGGCGGTTTACCCTAAAGGATTCCCTTTGGTCTCGGAATCGCCCTTACCTGCCAACTAACAAAGAAAACCATGAAACTAGGTGATGTAGAACTAGACCAAGAACCAGATTTCGATCTTGATTCTAAAGTAAGAGTTCTAAAGAAAATTCGCAATGATGGCACATTCCCAGGTAAAAGAATCGGTGAAACTTTAGCTAATAAAGGAGATGAAGGATATATCATTTCCATCGGTACATATTTGCAAACTGCTTATATTTATTCCGTACATTTTTTAGAAACTAATAGCGTCGTCGGTTGTCTGGGTAAAGAACTAGAACAGGTTACAGAAAATTGAGGACACGATTATGTCTACTCATACCCAAAGCGCTTATAACTCGACCGTTACTACTAAAAAATTCCACTTCGATCCTTTTTATTTCCTGCGTCGCTGGGTAAATAACATCGAAGTTACTAACGATAAATTCGCCCATTTTCTTTGTAATTTAATTCCCTGTAGCTGTCCCTTTGAGCGGGATGTAACTATTTTAGGAAAAACCTTCCACATTCCCCCTCTGTGTAAAATCAACCCTTTATATAACGAAGTTGTCAGTTTACGCCTCCGTGCCCTCAGTTATTTGGAAGGAGACTGTGGAGAAGATATTACGCAGTATATTTGTTAGTTATTTGTCATTGGAACCACAAAGGCACTTGTCCTCGAATGGGGATAACATCACTGGTCATTGGTAATTAGCAAAAGGACAAAGAATATTATCCCGCTTGACGGGACAAAGGACAAAAACAAATGACAAAAGTAACAAAAGCAAAAATCGCCGACCTCCTTAGCGAACCAGGTTGCGAACATAATCACAAAAAAGGAGAGAAAGGTAAAAATAAAGCCTGTACTCAACAAGCTAAACCAGGAGCAGCCCAAGGGGGTTGTGCCTTTGATGGAGCGTCCATTGCTCTGGTTCCTATTACCGATGCGGCACACTTAGTTCATGGTCCTATTGCCTGTGCGGGCAACTCTTGGGGTAGTCGTGGTAGTTTATCTTCTGGTGCTACTACCTATAAGATGGGCTTCACTACCGATATTAGCGAAAATGACATTATTTTTGGGGGAGAGAAACGACTTTACAAGGGAATTTCTCAGGTAATCAAACGCTATAATCCTCCTGCGATTTTTGTCTACTCTACCTGCGTTACAGCTTTAATTGGCGATGACTTGGATGCAGTTTGCGAAGCAGCAACTCAAAAGTTTGAAACTCCGATCATTCCCGTTAATTCTCCTGGTTTTGTTGGGAGTAAAAACCTCGGTAATAGGCTAGGTGGAGAATCTTTATTGGATTACGTTATCGGTACTGCCGAACCTGAATATACTACTCCCTATGATATTAATTTAATCGGGGAATACAACATTGCAGGGGAAGTATGGAGTGTATTGCCTCTATTTGAAAAAGTTGGGATTCGTGTCCTTTCTAAGATTACAGGTGATGCCACCTTTGAAGAGATTCGCTATGCTCATCGGGCAAAACTCAATGTGATGATTTGCTCTAAAGCTCTAATTAACATGGGGCGCAAAATGGAGGAACGTTACGGCATTCCTTATATAGAAGAGTCTTTCTATGGCGTTGAGGATATGAATCGTTGTTTGCGGAATATTGCCAAAAAGATAGGCGATGAAGCCCTGCAACAACGAGTCGAATCAGTAATTGCCGAAGAAACTGCCAAACTGAATGTAGAACTTGCTCCCTATCGTGCCAGATTAAAAGACAAACGCATGGTGCTGTATACAGGAGGGGTTAAAAGTTGGTCGGTGATGTCGGCTGCTCAAGACTTGGGGATGAAAGTTGTTGCCACTAGCACCAAAAAGAGTACCGAAGAAGATAAAGCCAAAATCAAGAAATTATTGGGTAAAGACGGTATTGCCCTAGCAAAAGGTAACGCTAAGGAAATCTTAAGAGTAATTGCTAAAACCAAAGCCGACATGCTGGTAGCTGGTGGACGTAACCAATACACTGCCCTCAAAGCCCGAGTTCCCTTCCTCGATATCAACCAAGAACGCCATACACCCTATGCGGGATATGTCGGACTGATCGAGATGGCAAAAGAATTCGATCGCGCCCTCTATAGTCCTATATGGCAGCAGGTTCAACAGCCAGCACCTTGGTCATTGAACATTGAACATTGAACATTGAACATTGAACATTGAACAGTAAACAGTTGTTGATTGTTAATGGCTGATACATCACAAACTTGTTACTCGCTACTTGCTACTTTTTCCTCATCCCTAATCCCTTAACAAGCCCATGACTACTAACGTTACTAGGTCAAAAAAATCCGTAGCTGTTAATCCTCTCAAACAGAGTCCGCCTTTGGGTGCAGCGTTAGCTTTCTTGGGATTGAAAGGAATTGTGCCTTTGTTTCATGGTTCTCAGGGTTGTACGGCATTTGCCAAAGTGTTGTTAGTACGGCATTTCCGCGAAGCGATTCCCCTGGCGACTACTGCCATGACCGAGGTGACTACGATTTTAGGAGGTGAGGACAATATTGAACAGGCACTTTTGACTTTAGTAGATAGTGCCAAACCAGATTTGATTGGGTTGTTGACCACAGGGTTAACGGAGACGCGGGGAGATGATATGGACGGTATTATCAAGTCGATTCGTAAGCGACATCCCGAACTAGATTCTCTGCCAATTATTTTTGTTTCTACTCCTGATTACAAAGGTGCGTTACAGGATGGTTATGCTGCTGCGGTTAATTCCATTGTTGCCACAGATTACGCTCAACCTTTATCCGTAAGGGCGAACGGCTGTTCGCCCCAACAGCAGGTAACGATTTTAGCGGGATCGATGCTTGCGCCTGGAGATGTCGAAGAAATCAAAGAAATAGTTGAGGCTTTTGGTTTAAAACCCTTGGTTATTCCTGATTTATCGGGTTCGGTAGATGGACATTTAGATGATGACTACAACAGCAAAACCCCTGGTGGTACTTCTGTATCGCAGTTACAGCAATTAGAGAGATCGCTTTTTACCATTGCTATCGGTGAAAGTATGCGCCCTGCTGCCTCAACTTTGAAGGAAAAATTTGATACTAACTATCAAGTATTACCTCGTTTAACAGGTTTGGGCGGAGTAGATAATTTCTTGTGGCTGTTGGCGCAAATTGCTAGCTACAAGAGCGATGATAATTGGCAATTTAAACCCCAAATACCTGAAAAATATCAACATCAACGTCGTCAGCTACAGGATGCCATCTTAGATACTCATTTCTATCTCGGTGGCAAAAAGATATCTTTGGCACTAGAACCTGATTTACTTTATCAAACTAGCTGGCTACTAAAAGAGATGGGCGCAGAAATTCAGGCTGCTGTCACTACTACTAAGTCACCAATACTTAAAGAATTGCCTTTTGCCAATGTAACTATTGGTGATTTAGAAGACTTAGAAAACTTAGCTCCTAGTTCTGATTTAATTATTACTAATTCCCAGGGTAAAGGTTTAGCTAAAAAACTAAATATTCCCCTATATCGTATGGGCTATCCTATCTACGATCGCCTGGGTAATGGTTCTCGTTGTTTAGTGGGATATAAAGGCTCAATGCAGTTTTTATTCGATCTCGGCAATATCTTTATTGAATTAGGGCATTAGGAAATATTTGTTAGTCCTAAAGGATACCGCTCCGCATATCGTTAGTGAAACGGAATTTATAGTTTTCTGGTTATTAGAGAAGAGGTAAGGACAGTGAATCAAGCTTTATTATTGGAAACATCGCTACAGTTAGACAAAATCAAACATCCTTTTCTACAGGAGTTAATTAAACAAATACGTTTAGCTGATACTCTTTGTAAATATCGCGACTGTAAAGATGAATTACTGCTCGATCAACTGCTTGTTTCTCTAGATAAAGAAGAACACTCTAGCAAAAATCTTAACTTCGACCCTCTCAATCAGATAATTACCAATGCCTTTTATAATGCGATTGGATCAATTATTGAGCAAAGAGCTAGACACCCTACAGAAACTTATGTTCATCTCAGAAATAAAGAATTTAGTTCGGCGGTTATTTTTTGTGGTGGAGTTTTAGTTTCATATTCATTAATTTGGGGCTATCAAAGCTTTGGGTTTCTGTCTCTAGAAGAACTCATTGAATCTGCTGAAACTAATATTAAAAATGCCCTAACTAAAGCAAATCGCTATTTAGATTTTTAATTCTTGTCATTCATTTATTGTAAGTAAAGCCCATGAAAGTTGCTTTTGCTACTCAAGATAATGTTCATATCAATGCTCACTTTGGTTGGGCAAAAAAAGTTGATGTTTATGACGTTTCTTCTGAAGGTTATAACTTTCTCAATACGGTTGAGTTTGGTGGTGATCTCAAAGAAGATGGCAATGAAGATAAGTTAGTTCCCAAAATTAATGCAGTTGCCGACTGTACAATTGTTTACGTTTCGGCGATCGGAGGCAGTGCTGCATCTCGTCTTCTAAAAAATAAAATTACCCCGCTAAAAGCCGAACAAAAAGACGATGAAATTAGCGATGTTCTTAACAGCTTAGTCAAAACATTAGGTAATCCTCCTCCCTGGTTACGTAAAGCTTTAGGGCAAAGAACGAAAAGCTTTAATTTTGATGATGAAGAGGAATAATCAGAAGTAAGAAGTCAGAAGTCAGAATTTTTATTTACTGCCAACAATTAATCATTACCCACCAAAAATCATGACTACCACTACTACCACCGAAACTACAACCAACATTGTTGAAGAAAGTACTTTTCTTAAAGAATTAGTTCTGCAAGTACGCGCTCAAGATAGTTATGGTGTTTATCGCACCTGGAAAGATGAATTAGTAATTGCCAATTTTGTAGTTACCAAAGAGAAGAAAAGCAAAATTTCTGTTGAAGGAGATGTCGATCCTGCTACTCAGTTGAGGATTCTCTGTTTCTATCGAGCGATCGCAGTTTGTATCGAAAAAGAAACAGGCAAACTCTGTCAAGTTGTGACAGATCTTTCCCATGAAGGCTTCGGTTGGGCACTTGTCTGGACGGGGAAATTGGTTGTTTTATCTCGTACTTTACGGGATGCTCAACGCTTTGGCTATCCTTCTCTCAATAAATTAGCGGCCCAAGGTGAAAGACTGGTTGCTTCAGGCATTAAAGCGATCGAACAGTTTCCTGATGCTGCGGAAGGGTAATCTTTTTCTCCCTCCTGCCCCCTGCCCTCTGCCTCCTGCCTTTAATATCTACAACCCATAAACTCATGACTACTACTACTACTACTACTACCACCACCACACTAACCCCCGAAGCTGTTGCCGAGTTGAAGAAAAGAGTTAGACGGCTTAACAGTAGGGCAGGTCAAATGAAAATGGATTTGCATGACCTTGCTGAAGGTTTACCTACAGATTACGAAAAACTAATTGAGGAGGCAACCAAAACTTACGAGATATTTGCTCAATTGACCGAACTCAAAAAGCAGTTAAAAACTTGGGAGGCACAGTTGCCATAAATTGATTCTCAACCTCGAACAAAACTAATTAAAATATTTTAGGAGTGAATTTAATGACCGTGACTGAAACTACACCCAAAACCTTGACGGCATTTGAGAGCCTTACCGATGCTGAGGATTATTTACAATTTTTCGATATTGAATACGATCGCAATTTTGTAAACATCAATCGACTCCATATTTTGAAAAAGTTTTCTGACTTGATTAAAGAGGTAGATGCTGCTTTTCCTGATGTAGATGAAACCGAAAAACTAGAAAAGTACAGCATGGCTTTAGAAGAAGCCTATCAGGTGTTTCTTACTTCTAGTCCTCTGGAAACTAAGTTATTTAAAGTCTTTCAAAGCAAACCGAAAAACTTTGTTTCTTTAGAAGAGCTTGAGAAAAAAGCGAAATAGTCATTGGTCACTTGTCATTGGTCGTTGGTCATGAAGGAGGCAGCAGGCAGGGGGCAGAGGGCAGGAGGTATTTTCTACCAATTTTTGATTTCTAATAAACAGCAAGTGACTAAGGACAAATGACGAAAGACAAATAATAGAGGACACAAAACCAATGACTATTTTGACACCAAAAGAACTAGAACGCTACAGCCGACAAATTCAGCTTCCCGATTTGGGAGAAAGGGGACAAAAAGCTTTAAAAAACACTACTGCTTTGGTTTCTGGAGTAGGTGGTTTGGGCGGTACTGTAGCTCTTTATCTAGCGGTTGCTGGTATTGGCAAGTTGATTCTAGTTCGCGGTGGAGAGTTGCGTCTGGATGATATGAATCGTCAGATTTTGATGACGGATGACTGGGTGGGTAAAACTAGAGTTACCAAAGCTCAGGAAACCCTGGCTCAAATTAATCCCGATGTAGAAGTTGAAGCGATCGCTGAATACATTAATCCTGATAATGTAGATACTCTTGTCCAACGTGCGGATATTGCTCTTAGCTGCGCGCACAATTTTCCAGAACGAGATCTGCTCAATGCAGCCTGTGTCCGTTGGCAAAAGCCAATGGTAGAAGCGGCAATGAACAGCATGGAAGCTTATCTCACCACCATTGTTCCTGGCAAAACTCCCTGTCTTTCCTGTCTCTTTCCTGAAAAACCCGACTGGGATCGTAGGGCATTTGGCGTACTGGGTGCGGTTTCTGGCACTCTCGCATGTATGAGCGCCCTAGAAGCCATCAAGCTGATTACAGGATTGGGTAAACCCCTTTTAGGACAGTTACTCAATATGGATTTAGCCAACATGGAGTTTCACAAGCTTCACACCTACAAAGATCCTGATTGTCCAGTATGCGGACAGGAGGCAGGGGGCAGAGGGCAGGGGGCAGAAGGTAGTAAACAGTTAACAGTTACTAATTACTGACATCCCTATTCCCTTATTCCCCTATTCCCTTATTCCCCTATTCCCCTATTCCCCTATTCCCCTATTCCCCTATTCCCCTTACTCCCCTATTTTCCTAAAAACCGACAACCAACCACTAACTAAAAAGGAGAAAAACCATGTCCGTAACTTTAAGCGAAAAAGCAGCATTTAGACTTCGTACCTTTATCCGTGCTAGTGCTGATGAAACTACTACCACAAAAGGTGTTCGCTTTGCCGCAGTCGATGGTGGCTGTAGCGGGTTTGAATATGCGTTGGATATAGTTGATCGTCCTGAAGCAGACGACTTAGTCTTTGAACAGGACAGAATCAATATCTATTTAGATCGTAACAGTGCGCCCTTCTTAAACGGCATTGTCGTTGATTTTGTTGAAAGCTTAACTCAAGCTGGTTTCACTTTTGAAAATCCCAATGCTACTGGTGGCTGTGGCTGCGGTAAGTCTTTCTCTGTCGAAGAAGGAACTCCCGAAGCTGTGCCTTGTAGTTAGTCATTGGTCATTAGTCATTGTCATTAGTTATTCATCACTAGTTACTAAGGACAAAGAACAAATGACACAACAGACAATCAACTATCAACTATCAACTATCAACTATCAACAAAAATTATGAGTACTACTTACAAAGTTCGCTTAATTAAAGGGAAACGAAAAAAACCCCCTGAAATAGATGTCACTATTGATGTTCCCGAAGATGAGTATATTCTTGATGCAGCAGAGGAACAGGATCTAGATATGCCTTCCTCCTGCCGTTCTGGGGCTTGTTCTAGTTGCGTTGGCAGAATTGTTGAAGGAGAAATCGACCAGGAAGATCAAAGCTTCCTAGATGATAACCAAATTGAGAAAGGATACGTGTTGCTTTGCGTGGCGTATCCCAAATCTGACTGTACGATCAAAACTCATCAAGAGGCATATTTAGTTTAGCTGAATTGTCATTAGTCATTGGTTATTAGTACATGCGGCAAACTGTCGCCTTTGTTAGCCATCTGAATAGAGAACGAAAAATAAAAGACAAAGGACAAAAGACCAATGACTCAAAAACCTAAAATATGGAAACATGTAGTTTATAAAACTGGGATTTGGTTAACTGCCGAAATTTGGCTTAATCTGATCGGATTAGACAACATTGCCGACTATGGTGAGTTTGTTTTTGCTCAAAATTCAGCTTTAAACAAAAAAAATCGGCGAACGGTAAAAATTGCGGAATATCCACCCCAGTTTTGTCCTCAGATAGATGATTTTTGTCCCATTCCTGGAACAGTAACTAAACCAATAGATATCAAGCATGATAGTTGTAAATCAAAGACAGAAACATTTGAGAACAAGTGTCAACAGCTTGAAGAACCTTGCCTCAAAGTGATGTGTTTGACCACAGAAGTAGAAAGTAGCTAAGTAGATTTTAATAATTATTAACCATTAACCTACTAACTATCTTATAGCGAAGCTATCCTTAAGCTAATCCCACTTGGCTTAACTAACTACCAACTATAAACTATCATGATTAGTCGCGAAGAATTGGGTAGAGAATACGTTAGGATTATCAAGGATTATTATCCTGTGGCGAGCCGATTATTGAATCAATGTCTGGTAAAAGTTCTCACTTTAAACAACGATCGGGCGCAAGAAATTCATTACTATTTGGGTATTTATTATCCTGAACGTATTGGCAAACTTTTGTTGGCTCAACAAACTATACTGCATGATGCGGCAGAGAATATGGGATTAGTTGAAGTCATATTTATTAATGTAAATAATTTGGTCAAAGATCCCCATTCAAAAATTAGACAGCAAGACTTTCGTTTTTGGTTAGAACTATGTTGGTTAACTAATACAGCAAATTGATTTTATCAGGAGTCAGTAAAATGTTAGCATTTTGGATACTTATTTGCTCAATATGTGTTGGCACTATTTTATTATTAATTCACGATCGCGATGAAGTACATTTATTGATGGCTTGGTTGTCAGGAGCGTTAGGATTATTATGCATTTTAATATTGACTCCACCTTTAATTAAAGGTTTATTAGGATTGATATTTTTTATTGTTGGTCACAAAATATTTCCTGTTCATAATAGTTTCAGGTAATTAGTTGTTAGTAATCGTTGAAAAATATAAAAGGCAAAATACAATCAAATCTCTGTATATATATTTACAGATAAATATTAGCTTTTAAATATCATTAATATAGAAAGTAAATAAGAAAAATGTATTGTCATGACTGTAATCAAAGCTGTAAGCCTAAAAGACTAAAAAAATCGTGGAAATTATTCAACTTTGGTGCTAAAAAATCACCAAAAAATAATTTAAAAAGCGACTTTAAAACTACTGTAGCACTAGTTGGTTCTCCTAATGTAGGTAAGAGTTTATTATTTAATCTTTTAACTGGTACTTACGTTACGGTTTCTAACTATCCAGGAACCACTGTAGAAGTTGCTAAAGGAAATAGAGTAATTGCAGGTCACAAGGTCACTTTTGTGGATACCCCAGGAATGTATTCTTTAGTTCCCATTACAGAAGAAGAAAGTGTCACTAGAGATCTAATTACCGACGAACATGTAGATTTAGTGATTCACGTAGTTGATGCCAAACATTTAGGCAGAATGCTAAACCTTACTTTGCAATTAATTGAAACTAAATTACCTGTATTGCTGGTAGTCAACATGATCGACGAGGCTGAAAAGCTTGGTATTTGGATCAATGAAAATCAATTATCACATCGTCTTGGTATTCCAGTGGTTGCTATGGCGGCAGCACAAAAAGTAGGACTAAAAAAATTAATTGCCCAGGTAGCAGATCATGTCTCCTCAAATTCTCTATCCCTCACCCATTGAAGCAGCTATTAGTCGCATTGAATCCTTACTCGATGAAAGATGGCAGGATCTTATTTCGCGACGCAGTATTGC
Source organism: Cyanobacteria bacterium P01_G01_bin.39 (assembly GCA_039180345.1). Taxonomy (GTDB): domain Bacteria; phylum Cyanobacteriota; class Cyanobacteriia; order Cyanobacteriales; family Xenococcaceae; genus Waterburya. The sequence continues at coordinate 34,194 of JBCDDK010000063.1, forward strand.
TTTGTTGTTATTGCAACAAGATCCTAAAATGCGATCGCAACTACAGCATCTGCCTTATTTTCTTGAAATCGAACAAATTATTTTTGAGACTCAGGTAAGTATGTCTGAATCTTTGACTTATGCGATCGCTGAATCTCGTCATCAAGCAGCGATGGAGATTGACAAGGACGTTACGATCAACCTGAGACAAAGACCAATAGTTGAGGATGAATGGTTACATAATTTGACGGTTCATCCCGTTACGGGTATCCCCATTTTGCTGCTAGTCCTTTACTTTGGTGTTTATCAGTTTGTTGGGGTGTTTGGCGGAGGAACATTGGTTGACGGTATTGAAGGATTTTTTGAGTCCCAGATTAATCCGATTGTTAATACCTCAGTTGCGGCAATATTTCCCTGGCAGGTGATTCAGGATTTATTTGCCAATGATTACGGCATTATTACTCTGGGGATTCGTTATGCGGTGGCAATTGTCTTACCCATCGTCACGACGTTCTTTTTAATGTTTTCCTTACTAGAGGATAGTGGTTACTTACCCCGTTTATCTCTACTGATGGATCGCTTGTTTAAAACTATTGGACTGTCAGGGCGATCGGTGATTCCCTTAATTTTGGGATTAGGCTGCGGTACGATGGCGACATTAGTTACCCGCACTTTAGAAAGCAGACGGGAACGCATTATTGCGACATTTTTGTTGGCTTTGACCATTCCCTGTTCGGCACAGTTAGGGGTAATTTTAGCTTTACTGTCCCAAGAACCTACAGCCTTGTTTGTCTGGGCTACGGTAATGCTAGGGATCTTCCTGAGTATTGGCTTCTTGGCAGGCAAAATAGTCCCTGGAGAATCTTCCTGCTTTTATATGGAAATACCTCCCTTGAGGCTACCCCGTATCAAAGCCATCCTGACTAAAACCTATGTGCGTCTTAAATGGTATTTCTGGGAAGTTATGCCCCTGTTTATCTTTGCTTCAGTCTTAATTTGGCTAGGCAAACTCTCAGGGCTATTTGATTTAGTGGTTAGGGGATTAGAACCAATAATGCTGTGGTTGGGATTACCAACTGAAGCTGCACCCACCTTTTTATACGGTTTCTTCCGTCGGGACTATGGCGCAGCAGGAATGTTTGACCTACATTCTTCAGGCATCTTAACGGGACAACAATTAGTTGTAGCAGCAGTCACTCTCACCCTGTTTATCCCCTGTGTGGCACAACTGCAATTTATGTTTAAAGAACGGGGGGCAAAAAATGCGATCGCGATCGCTAGTTTTGTGGTGTTGTTTGCCTTTTCTTTGGGCTATCTTCTTAATCAATTATTAACTATTATGGAGCTAAGTTTTTAAAATGCTTTCTCAAGGTTTTTCCGTCCATTATTGCCCCCTGAACCACTTGGGAACAAAAACCCAGGGCATGATTGCAGCAATTAGAAATAAAGACGAAAAAGTCGTCAAAAAATTGTTAGCGATGGGAGTACATACAGGAATGCAAATCACCCTCGAACAAAGATTTCCCTCCTTTGTAATTAGAGTGGGACGGACTCGCATTGCGATCGATAAGAAGATTGCTAATTCGATTAAGGTTAAAGTTATTAGTCGTTAGTCGTTAGTTTTTGGTTGCCAGTCGCTAATACCAAGAATCAAGAACCAAAAACCAAGAACCAAACAACTGAGGTCGACAATTATGAGTAATCGTATAAAAATTACTAGCTTTTTAACTATCACTTTGTTCTCGTCTCTATTAGTAATTGGCCGTAATAGTTTAAAGTCTATTAAACTAGAAAGTCCCAGTCAAGCTACAACCTCAACTCAGCTAACTGTTTCAGCAGCGGCTAGTTTAAAAAATGTGATGGAAGCAATTGAGCCTATATATGAGCAAGAGCATCCTAAAACAGAAATAATCTATAATTTTGCGTCTTCTGGTTCATTGCAACGTCAAATTGAACAGGGTGCGCCTGTAGATATTTTTATTTCTGCGGCTAAAAGTAAGATGGATGATCTAGAACAACAGGATCTATTATTAGCAGAAACTCGGCAAGATTTACTAAAAAATCAAATAGTTTTAATTACCCCTTCGGCTAATAATAAAAATCAGCTTAAGCTCGAAGATTTTAAAGAGCTAACTAACGAAAAAATCGATAGGATTGCTTTAGGAGAACCTAAAAGCGTTCCTGCGGGAAAATATGCTCAAGAAGTCCTAACCTCTTTGGAAATTGCTGATCGCGTAAACGATCAAGCTATCTATGGTAAGGATGTACGCCAAATTGTTAACTATGTGGCTACGGGTAATGTAGATGCAGGAATTGTTTATCGCACCGATGCCCAAGCTGCCGATAATGTTGCCATAGCAGCGATCGCCCCAGAAACTAGCCATTCTCCCGTAATTTACCCCATTGCCGTAATTAAAGACAGCGATCGCCCAGAAGCAGCAACTAAATTAATCGAGTTTTTAACTACGCCAGAGGCACAGGCTGTATTTGAAGATTATGGATTTGAAACAATGAGCAATGAACAATGAACAATGAACAATGAACAATGAGTAATGAACAATTAACCCGAAAACGAGATTGGAAAGCTTATTACGAAGCAGTTGCCAATCGTCCACCAAGAAAAACAATTTTGACGGCGCTAGGAAGTTTTGAACAACCAGGCATAGCTGTGGATCTTGGTTGTGGAGATGGCAGAGATACGGTAGAGATAATTCGTCAAAATTGGGCAGTGTTAGCAGTCGATAAAGAAGCCGATGCCATTACTCGTTTATTAGCCCGTCCCAATCTTAATACTCTACAATTAACTACCAAAATAATTAGCTTTGAAGAGTTGCAGTTTCCGACAAAAGTAGATTTAATCAACGCCAGCTTTTCTTTACCTTTTTGCGATCCTCAAGCCTTCCCCAGCTTATGGAACAAGATCTTCAATTCTCTAGCTAGTGGGGGAAGATTTAGCGGGCATTTATTTGGCAACCGCGATTCTTGGAGTAGCAATGAATTAATTAATACTTTTACGCGATCGCAAGTAGAAACTCTATTACAGTCTTATGCGATCGAACTACTGGAAGAAGAATCGCACCCAGGTAAAACCCCTCTAGGCGAAGATCGAGACTGGCACATTTTTCATATAGTGGCACGGAAGTAAATTTTGTCCTTTGTCATTTGTTCTCTGTTCTTCGTAGGCAAGCTAACAACTAATGACTAATGACTAATGACTAATGACTAATGACTAATGACTAATGACTAATGACTAATGACTAATGACTAATGACTAATGACTAATGACTAATGACTAATGACTAATGACTAATGACTAATGACTAATGACT
>JBCDDK010000064.1:0-36912 GCA_039180345.1 Cyanobacteria bacterium P01_G01_bin.39
AAACGAGCGCAAATATTATTGTTAGCAAATGAAGGATATCCAGACAAGATAATTGCCCAAATGTAAAAGGTAGGAGAATCAACAATTCATCGAACTAGACAGAGATGTGTAGAAGAGGGATTGGACGAAGGGTTAAGAGAAGGTCGCCGTCGAGGAAGAAAAAGGCAACTGGATGGAAAAACCGAAGCCTTTTTAGTTGCCACAGCTTGTAGTGAGCCAGCCGATGTTAGAGAGTCTTGGACGATGAAGCTATTAGCAGACGGCTTGGTGGAATTAAATTTAGTAGAAAGCATGAGTGATGAAACCGTGGGTAGAACTCTCAAAAAAACTCAATTAAGCCTTGGTTAAAAGAGCAATGGTGTATTGCCACAGTAGGAGCCGAATTCGTCTGGAAAATGGAAGATGTGCTGGATTGATATTCACAGACTTATAACCAAAACTATCCTCAAGTCTGTATCTTTTAGGAGACTACAATGCATCTAATGTGAATTAAAAACCATAGGACAAAGCTTTGATTGAACAATAGGAGTTGGTAGATCTAAAGTATGATTCTTAAAAATTATCGGATGTTAATTTAATTAAATGTGCTAGTAGTTAATAGCTGATAGCTACGAGCAAACACATCCAGTGGTTATTATATCAAATTATCAACGCCTAAATGTTTAATTACAAATCGCCTTTACTTCGTAGTTGTTTTGTGTTCTTGTTCACTTTCTGCTTAACTATAGCTTTCACCATCCCAGTTCATTCTCAATCTGCGACACTGCCGATGGTAAATAAAGCACAGCAGCTTTATCGATCAGGGGAACTATCAGAAGCAGTAGTTGCATGGCAAGAGGCAGCGGCAGAATTTGAGGCACAGGGAGATCGCTCGGGCAGAACCAAAAGTCTGATCAATCAGTCTCAAGTTTTACAGAATTTAGGACTTTATCCCAAAGCCTGTACGGTAGTTCTTAAGGCTTTTGATGTAGCTAATCCTGAATGTACTAGTTCGGGGCTAAAACAATTACGGGAGACTCTAGCTAGTCAGAATCGAATAACCACTATTGATGGTATTGGGTTACGTAGCCTGGGCAACATCTTGCAGCATCGGGGAATGTTAACCGAGGCGCAAAAACTAATCAAGATCGCTTTGCTCGCACCGCCGAAGTCATCAGACATCGGTGCCACACTTTTGACTCTCGGTAATATTCAACAGACGCAAGCTAATCAGATTCGCGATCGCAAAAGTTATGACAAAATCACCGAAATTATTGATCGACAAGATCCAGAAATTGCCTTAGAAGGCTACAGGGATGCGATGGAAGCTTATCAAAAAGCTGAAGCCAGCCGCTATACTCTGCCTCTTACCAAAGTTCAGGCGCAGCTCAATTACTTGTCACTTCTAATTGAAATTGAAGCTTGGTGGCAGCAACAAACCCAAAGAAGAGTGCAATCTTGGCAAAGATTCGAGCAAACTAGATTAATTACTGCTGCTGATCATTTTGCAATGGCGTTAACTAATAAGTTAAACACGACAAAAGTTGCTTTAGTTTCTGGGATAAACGACAAGCTGGCACAACTGCCACCTACTCATCAGGCAATATATGCCCATATTAATTACGCTCAAAGCTTAAGTAAACTCCAACAAACTTCTGCCATAGAATCCATTTTACAAACCGCTTTGCACCAAGCCCAAGCTATCAATGATCAATTGGGAGAAAGTTATGCCTTGGGCTATCTAGGAAAATACTATGGTCAACAAGAAGCCATAGCTGAGGCGATCGCTTTTACCAATCAAGCATTAGCCATAGCGGTTGCTCAAAATATTAAGACCGACACCAGAGAGATCAGTTATCTTTGGCAGTCGCAATTAGGACAGCTGTTAGAACAAGAGGGCAAAACAGAGGAGGCGATCGCTGCTTATACCCTGGCGTTTAATACTCTCCAGTCTCTCAGAACCGATCTAAACGTTAATAGCCAGGTAGTTCAATTCAATTTTCGTCAAGATGTAAAACCTGTGTACCTGCGTCTGGCAAACTTACTTCTGACGGTAGACGAGAGTCAAGATGTTTCAAAGCTTAAGTCTCTCTCGACCCTCAATACCACTACCACCCCCAGCAACAGCGATAATTTAGAATTAGCCCGTCAGGTTATAGAATCTCTGCAACTGGCAGAATTAGATAATTTCTTTCACGATCCTTGTTCCCAAACTGCGGATGTAGCAGTAACTATCGATGACTTAGATCCTCAAGCAGCAGTAATTTATCCCATTGTCTTCGATGACCGCCTAGAGGTGATTCTCTCCTTGCCTCGACAGCCGTTACAGCGATTTGTCACAGAAGTATCAGCCACCAGGGTTAATGAAACCTTAGATGTACTTTACGATAGTCTTTATAATCGCAGTATTGATAATTCTGCCGTTAACATCCTCAGTACTACTCCCGTTGATCCGAAAGAGTTGGTTGAAAATACCCAGGTGTTGTTGCCTACCCTAGAAGAAATATATGGCTGGCTAATCAAACCTTGGTCAAGACAATTAGCGACACAACAAATCAAAACCTTAGTCTTTGTCCTTAATGGCAGATTACAAAATGTGCCGATGGCGGCACTATATGATGGTCAGCAGTATTTACTAGAAAAGTATAGTGTAGCCCTTGCCCCTAGTTTACAGTTATTAGACACTAAACAAACCCCAAGATCCCAGTTAAAAGTATTAGCAGCAGGAGTAAGTAAGCAAGTAGAAATTAAAGGACAAATTTTTCCTGCATTAGCCAATGTACCCCAGGAGTTGGCACAAATCAAAAAAATCTTTCCACAGTCTCGTAAACTGCTGAACCAAGAATTTACTGTCAGTAAGGTAGAAGAGTCCATTACTACAGGATTTCCCATTGTTCATCTAGCAACCCATGGCGTATTTAGTTCCGATCCTGAAGAAACCTTTATTATCACTGGCGATCGCGATATTGTTGATCTGAATTTCTTGAATAAAATGCTAACCACCAACAAAGGAACTAAACCAGAGTTAATTGTCCTCAGCGCTTGTGATACGGCAACAGGTGATGAAAGAGCTGTTTTAGGATTAGCAGGGGTAGCAGTGCGATCAGGAAGTAGTACAGTGGGTTCTTTATGGTCGGTAGAAGATACTTCCACAACTCAATTGATGAGTCAATTTTATCGCCAGCTAGAAAATCCAGATCGGAAAAAGGTTGATGCCCTACAACAGGCTCAATTATCTTTAATCGATTCTTTACGAGCTAATCCTTTATCTCCTGAACTTCAACAGTTACCACCTCATCCCTATTACTGGGCTTCTTATGTCATGGTTGGTAATTGGCAGTAGGTTTTAACAATGAACAATGAACAATGAACAATGAACAATGAACAATGAACAATGAACAATGAACAATGAACAATGAACAATGAACAATGAACAAAGTTATAGTTCTGGTTTAACTTGAGCTGATTCAAGGGTCGCAAACCATTCTTTAATGCCTTCGGCTAAGGTTAGTGCCAGCTTTTGTTGTTCTTGCTCGTTGGTAATCCATTCAAACTCTTGAGGATTGATCATAAAGCCTAACTCCAGCAATATGGTAGGTGCGGTATGGGGGCGAGTTAAGGCTAGGTTGTTCCAGAAAGTACCCGCATCGGCACGTTCTAGATTTTCCACTAAATAGTTGTGTAAGAACATCGCTGGATCATGAGCCTGAGTATGGTACCAAAAGGTACTTATGCCCTGAGTATTCTCGGCATCACCACTATCGGGTAAAGCATTATAGTGAATCGAAATTGCTAGATCGGGGTTCAGACGATCAATCATTTTCATTCTCTCTTTTAAAGAGACATCGCGATCATCCTCTCTAGTTAAATGAACTGTTGCTCCCAATCGAGTTAATTCAGTTTCAACAAGTTTGGAGAGAGTCAGATTTATTGCTTTTTCAGGATATCCTGTTGGACCCTTGGCACCGTCTTCTGCCCCTCCATGCCCAGGATCTAAGAGTATTTCGATATTTTCCAAGGGTTTTTGGCGATTGATTATCTTACCTTCGAGTAAGTCATCTCCAGATATAGTGTTGGGAATTACCGACAGAGGCAAAGCTTCAGGAGGATGATGCAGGGAAAAGATTAAATTGGAACCTTGATAGCGTAAATCATAACCCCACTGCTGTTGGTTATGGAGTTCAAAGGTATAGTCAATCTGGGTTGGGGATACCTGCTGCCAATCGAGGCGTTTAATTACTGGATCTGAGTCGAGTCGAATCGTATCAGTTTGGGCAGTGGTGTTATGTAAAGTCAGGGTAATGCTGTCTTCTTCTTGCTTGATGGCGACAGGTACAGGTATTTGCAGGGGAAAAATAATCTCCGTCGCTGATTTCACCTGCCGAGAGACAATGCCTCTGATCAAAGATTGCGGCGGAATATTGCCCAGTACAGGCTTGGTTGATTCCGACTTGATCCAGGCACCGTAGTCCAGCCGTAGCCATTCTCCTTCGGTTCCTGTGACTCTAGCTTTGGTTCCTTGAGGTAAAGGAGTTAAACGAGAATAGTTAGTACTAGCTCCTGTTCTGGCTACTCCTGCATCGGCAGTTACTTCTACCACTCTAATATCTTGAGGTGAGAGAATCTGAATATTCCCTTGACCTTGTTTGGTAACTGTTTGCTGGTCTTGTTCTAAAGTAAAGGTCGGTTGACCATAGTTGCCAGGGGTTTCTAATACGGTACAGCCTTGGTAGTAACCTGCATTGGGAGTGTTCTTGGGTATCGCTTCTGAGGTTAGGACTGCTAAATTAGAAGGTAATTCTACCAAGTCAATTTGAGGCATCAGCAGAATTTTACTCCTACCAATCTGTGCCGATACCTTGGCATCTAAAGGCGCTACGGCACTAAGACAAATTGGTTCGCTTGGTAAACGAGCAATGTTAACTGCTGGAGTTAAGGAATCGGTGGCAAAAGTAAGTTTATCAGGAATTTCAGGGCGATCGCTTACCCGAGTAATTTTGAGCTTCAGTTCTTGTGATTCTTGGCGAATCACGAAGGTATTTTCTCCCACTTTTAAGGGGAGACTAGGGGCAAAATGCCCTGAACTACTACGATTTTCAATTTTTTTGCCGTTAATAAATACTGGCTCTTGGGGTGCAGCAGTACCAATAAAAAAGATTTTCTCGGCAACAGTTTCGTGTTCTGGAGGGGGATAAACAACGGTCAAGGGTGCCTCTGCTCTTACAGATAAGCCATATCCCATCATACTACCTAGTAGCAGAATATCAGTTAAAGCTGCTAAACCGAGAAATCGTTTCATTTATTTACTTTCTATTTGAGTTTAAGATTATTTCCATCCTGAGAGATCCATAATCTTAACCGCATCTGCATTATTTTGACCGTATGCTGCAACATTAGTTGTATCGTCCTTGAATTCTCCAAATCCTGCTACTACAGGGTTTACAGGAGTTCCTTCTACCACTGGATATTCATTGTTGCCCAAGGCAAAAAACTCCTGCGCCTCTGGACTAGCAAGATATTCCAAAAAAGCGATCGCACTATCTCGATTTGGAGCATTTTTTAGTACCCCAGCACCGCTGATATTAACGTGAGTTCCTCGACCCTCTTGATTAGGAAAGAAGATCCCAACGTTGTCAAATACTTCAGGATTATCTTGATATCGAGCCACATAGTAAGTATTAGCTAGAGTCAGATCTGCCACTCCTGCTGCCACATCTTCTATTTGAGAGGTATCATTACCTTGAGGTGATCGGGCAAAGTTGGCGACTAAGCCTTCAATCCATTGCGCTGTTGCTGCTTCCCCTTGCTCTTCAATCATTCCCGCCACCAGGGACTGATTATAGATATTGCTAGAAGAACGAACGATAAATTTTCCTTGCCACTGAGGATCAGCTAATGCTTCATAGGTGGATAGTTGACTGGGGTCGACTCGCTCTTTATTGTAAATAATCACCCGCGCTCGTTTACTAAAACCAAACCAAAGATTATTAGGATCTTGTAAGTTCTCAGGTATTTTTGACTCTAGTATTTCTGATTCCACAGGGGCAAAAATTTCCGCCTGTGCGGCACGCCATAAACGCCCAGCATCGACTGTAATTAAAATATCGGCAGGGCTGTTAGCGCCCTCACTTTTAATTCTTTCAATCAATTCATCATCTTTACCTTCAATCAAATTTACTTCGATTCCTGTTTGCTCGGTAAAATTGTCATAAAGCTGATTGTCGGTATTGTAGTGACGAGAAGAATAGATATTGACTTTTCCTGTATTTGCGGGTGCTGGTTGCGATTCACCAGAGGATTGTTCTGATGGAGTTTGATTACAGGCTGCAACTACAGCTGTAGTGGCAAGAGCGAGAAAAAAGCGCCGTGAAATTTTGCTAATTTGATTACTCATACTATGTTAGACAACTGCTTATTAATTAAAATATTTGAGAATGTCTATCATACAGTTTTTGCTATTTATTCTCAATAAACTGTGAGTAAATTTCTCCTAATACATAGCAGAATTGAGCCGAAGGTACTATGCCGACAAACCATCAACTACGAAGCCATGGTGTAGCTTCAATTAAATTTTGAGCTTAGAGTCTGAAACTTTAAGTTTACATTTTGATTAAGCCTACACCACAAGTTGAGCCAAAATACTAGATTTAGGAAAAGACATTTTGGGGCTTTCTTCCAACAAATAATTTAGAAATGTTTCAGCAATTACTGAAAGCTTCTTCCCACTGAGATGGGAGACATACCAACGGCGTTTGATAGGAAAATGCTTAAAATTAAGCACAGTTAACTCCCCTGGTATCCCCTCAGAAATTAGACAATGTTCTGATAAAATTGAGATCCCCAGTCCGCCTGAAATAGCCTGCTTGATTGCCTCATTGCTACCCAACTCTAGTTTGACTTTGACCTCAATATTATTCTGGGCAAATAATTCGATAATAGAATCTCTAGTACCAGATCCCTGTTCCCGCATTATGAAAGGCTGATCGTTTAATTCTTCGAGTTCAAGGTTTCTTTTCCCCGCAAGAGGATGATCTTTTTTCGCTACCACCACCAACGGGTTATTTAAAAATGGTTGACTAGTTAAGTCCACTCCTTGGTTAGGATTACTCACTATATATAAATCATCCATATTCGATAACATCCGCTGCTGAATTTCCTGATGATTGGTAACCTTGAGGGCGACATCAATTCCAGGATAATTCTGACAAAAAGAACCTAGCAATCTTGGTACAAAATACTTGGCGGTGGTAATTACCGCTAAATTCAATCGCCCCTGCTTAGTACCTTTAAGATCAGCTACTTTGATTTCAAAATTATCTAGATTCTCAAAAATATCTTGACAGGTGGTTAACAGTGCTTGACCAGCATCCGTCAGATATAAACTTTTGCCAATTTGTTCAAACAACGGGAGTCCCACTGCTTTAGTCAACTGTTTGACCTGAGAAGAAACGGTTGGTTGGGTAATTAGTAATTCTTCTGCTGCGCGAGTAAAGCTGCCGTTGCGGGCTACGGTTTCAAATACTTTAAGTTGATGTAGAGTTGCTGGAATCAAAATTCAATGCTCCTCGATATATTGATTTATCATACTGCTACCATCATATACAAAAATCAATGTTTTAATCAATAATCATAATCAAACGTTTATGCTTGATGGTAAATTCAGGTCAAACATAGTTGAAGTTTAATCGGAGTAATCTGTAATTTGAATAAATAGTCTAACAGTAAGTTATGAAGTTAATCGTGCCGTACAAGCCATAGTAGTGTAGTGACAAGCTTTAATTGATGCCTTAGAAAAAGTCCACTGATGAACACAGATAAACACAGATAAACACAGATGGTTCATCTTCTTGTCCTCAATTTATTGCACTATTTTAGACTTGACACGTCAGTAGAGTGCATTAGACAAACTTCTTCTCTCTTATGGATTTAGCGATCGCCTTAAGAGGGAGAGCGATCGCTTATTGACCATTCGGAAATGTTAAAATAACGTGGTTGTACATCAGAAGTATGGTTTAGCCAGAGGGTGGCTCAACTGGAAGCAAAGAAATAAGGAAAAGGCACAATAGATAACCTATGACGCTCATTGAATCAGAATCTAATCGCTTTAAAGTTGCCCTTTCATTTCCTGGTGAGCATCGAGATTTTGTGCTTAAAGTTGCAGAAGAATTGGCGACCAGACTGACTCGCGATCGCGTATTTTATGATGAATGGTATGAAATTGAATTACTGGGTGTTGGCGGCGACCTCAAACTACAGTCGATGTATGAACAAGCTGACTTAGTTGTTCCTTTCTTTTCAGAACACTATTCCAAATCTTGGTGTTCCCTAGAGTGGGAGACAATTCGCGGGATTTTACTTGATCGACGTAAAGAGGATACAGTGATACCTGTGCATCTTGATGACACAGATATTCCAGGCTGGTCAGTAGTAAATTTTGGTATTCGGCTAAGAGGTCGTACTCCACAAAAAATTTCCGAACTAATCATCAAGATTCTCGCTCAAAGAAATTTGCTGAATATATCCCAGCAAGAAAAGATTGAAGAATTAAACCAAAAACTGAAAGACTTAAAGCGATCGCACAGTAGCCAACTTGCAGCAATTAAGGCAACTTCTAGACAAGAAAAAGAAGAATTAGAGCAATCTTATCAATCCCAAATCAGCCAACTAAAGCAACAATTAGAACGGGAAAAATTACGCTTCAACCAACAGCAAGCAGATCTTCAAGCAGCACAAGCAAAAATAGCAGAACAAGAGGCAATAATTACCCAGCTAGAAGAACAGATAGATCCGCTAACGAAAACCACCGCACAAAATGAGGTAGAACTCAATAGCGCGAAAGGCATAGACTACAAAAAACTTCGTGACCTTCTTGCAGCAGAAGAATGGAAAAAAGCTGATGAGGAAACGACTGATGTCATGCTGGAAGTTGCGGAAAGAAAAAGTGAAGGATGCTTACGAAAAGAGGATATAAATAATTTTCCTTGTGAAGATTTGCGTACTATCAACCAACTATGGTTACACTATAGCGATGGAAAGTTTGGCTTTAGTGTTCAGATGAAAATCTATGAGAGTTTAGGGGGAACGAAAGAGTATGATGAAAAAGTCTGGTTGGACTATGGTGATCTCATAGGCTGGAGACAATTAGGAAACTATTTGAACTATGAGGGATTAACTTGGATAATTAACCAAGCTCCTAGAGGACATCTCCCATGTCAAGGTATTGGAATAATGGAGTGGTATTTTTGTTATCTTTTTTCTCGCGCGAATACTTGTAACCTATAAAATAGAGTGCCTTCTTACAGTTATCAGTAAACAGTCAATATTTATCAGTCTTCCTATCGATTGTCTTGAAAATTAAATTAAATTTTCTAACAGGTTCGCTACATTGCGGTTTTTTATTGCTCTGTTTCAGATAAGTCTAAAGCATTGGCTAAAACAACCCCATCCATTCCACTTTCTCTTATTGCTGACTCTACTGTTTGATTCAGCCTTTGTAATGCTTGTTCAATTTCGATTTCTGCCGATTGTTTCACAGGAATATAAAATCCAACTAATTTACCATGTCGCTTAACGGCTACAACTTCGCTGCTAGATAGATACTGAGATGCTTTGTCTCTAAATTCTCTGATGCCAACACTTTTCACCATGTTTCTTCACTTCCTAAAATTGTGGTCATTTTGTGGTCACAATTTTATTGTAAGGCGATTTCATCATTGGAATATATACAAAATAAAACTATATTTAAAAAAATGTTTAAGAATATTAATTAGTTCGGGAATAGAATTAAATAGTTAAGCCAAATCGAATCAATCAGCGTTAAAGAACATTTAATGGTGTTGGCAAATAAAATTATAATTCTCAAAAACTGCCAGTTTTGTATTTTGTTTAAAAGGCTAAAAGCTACGAACAGTATTGTTAACTGTTTCATACCTAAAATTACCAACGCTCATTTAATCGCGATTTTGAATATCTTCTAAAGTGTAAGGACAACTAGCAGGAAAGCGATCTGCCGATAATCGACTTTTACGAATAGCATTTTTTTTAGCTTTAGCGTACAGTCGAGGCAAGTTATCTTGAGCAAATATACTAAGGTTAGTTGTCAATCTATCTTCTAGCTGTAGCTGAAAAGCGTCTACTTCCGCTAACCAATGATTTCTACTATATTCTGACTCTTCTTTCCAATAAGTCGATTAGCAGCAAATGTAAGATAATTTGATATATAAGGCTTTTAACTGCTGACTTTTCTGCCTTCTCTAACGCATTTAACTCCTCAATCAAATTGTCCACATCTAGATATTCAAACTTTCTTTGATTCAGTAGCTTGATTTGTTCTTCTAGCCAGCGATCATATTCTAATTCTGTATCGTGCATGGCTAACTTTAATTTATAGGTATAGATCTAATTATCAAGGTCAAAATGCTAGTAGTGACTGCAACAACAATGGGAATGATTAAGGACTTTACTCCTTTAAGATCGGCAACATCTAAAACTTGTTTTTTCTGAGTCTCTTTTAGTTCGTGGCTTGTTTGATGGATGTTGTCAACCTTGACTGTTAACTGAGCTTGTCCTACTTCTAACTTATTTAAGCGATCATCTATCTTTTCTAGTCTTTTGTCCAACTTGTCAAATCTACCGTCTAACTTATTTAATATCTGGGCTAAATCTGTTTCGATAATGGGATTGGTCATAATTTTTCTTCAACTGATAACCAAGATTCTAGCGTAACCTTAACCTTGCTCTAATTGATTCGTTACTGATAAAAGCTCAAGGAAAGCACACTCCCAAGCTAAACGAGGTTGCACATAGCGCAACAAACAGCTGCGAGTATGCTCCCAGGTTTTCATTAACTGCACCTGTTGATTTTCTAACCAATAATAATGTTGCAAATAATCAATCAGCCATAGTTGAGTTGCACTATCCAATTGATTGGTAATGGTTTGAGCCAAATTCAAAGCTTCTAAAGCCGTGACGGGCGATCGCTTTAAACGTTGTAATAGTTCAGGGGGTATTAGCTGTAGTTGTTGCCAGGCGGCGATCGCTTTTCCTGGACTGCCTTGTGCGATCGCCATTAGTTCAGGATATTGGGTAATCTCTTCGTAACCATTAAGTTTTAAAGCGGCGGTTAAGTTAGCTGACGATAAAGGATAAAAATGAATTTGCTGACAACGAGATACTAAGGTAGATAATAAGGAGTCAGTATCAGGTGCAATTAAGATTATTGTGGCGTTACCAGGTTCTTCTAAAGTTTTTAACAGGGCATTAGCTGGTGCTTCTGCCATAGTTTGAGCGTCATCAATTACCACAACTTGTCTGGTGGCTTCTAAAGCGGGACGATTAAGAAACTGGGTAATACCGCGAATCTGCTCAATCCGAATTTTAGGAGGGGTTTTATACTGCAAACCTTTTTCAGCCGCTTGGGCAGCAGTATATAGTTCTCCTGCTTTGAGATAAGTTGGTTCAACCCAAAGTAAGTCAGGATGATTACCTGTCTGTAATTTTCTAATTCCTAAATCAGCTTTGTCTGATGACAAATGGGCAGTCAGTAGCAACTGCGCAAAGTTCCTCGCCGCTATAGTCCGACCAATACCTAATGAGCCGCAAAATAGATAGGCTGGAGCAATACGGCTTTTTTTAAGGGATTGTAACAGTAGCGCAACTGCTTTTTCTTGACCGAGTAAACCCTGAAAACTATTCATAATCACCAAGATTTAGGCGAAATATAAATCATAAACAATTTTTACAAGCTCTACATATTTATATTATTGAACTATTCTTATTTTTTTCTATATTTTTTCTTAATTATCTATTGTGCAACGCTCATTTTTGTAACTCCACTGCGCGCCAATAATTTTAACTCTTGAACTTACATATTCAATCAAATACCAAGAGGAGTCGCATCTTAGCAATATTTTAATATTTGTAGTAGATTAAAATATTGCCAAAATTTACAATTATTTATTACGATCTACACCTGCTCGATATAGCTGTCGAATTTTGTGAATTGCTTGATCGAATGCCGAACTACTCTTAAGGTTACGGGGATCGAGATTTTGGAGTTGAGTTAAAACAGAAGCTTCAGCAGTAGCAATATCGTTATCACTATAAATCAATTTACTCACCGCAGTCAGCAAATTTTCATAATCTTCTAGATTGGGATTAGTTCCCAAGTATTGATTTAATAACTGATAACATTGCTCCAAAGATGAGCCGTGATAGTTATCTAATAAAGTTTGTAGTTCCGTTGTCGAACTTATATTTTGTTCACTAGCAATTCTTTCGATAAACTTTTGTTCTTCAGGCTGAATTTCGCCATCAATCCAGGCAACCGCTATCAAGATTTCTAATAAGTCTTGGTTGTTTTTGGTTAACTGAGACATAATAATTAATCTTCTAAATTTTATTAACTTTAAGCGAGATGTCTGGTATAGTGCCTGACTATCTCAATTATTTCTAGAATCTTAAGCAACAAAACCAGCCTCAATGCCAATTAAGATTAATTTCTTTGTCAAAGTCAAAACAATTTTAAAAAAATATTTTTTTCTTTGTACAGTTTTTATGAATGAATTGCAGCTTTCCTGAGTATCAAGATTAAGCCCAGGTAAAATTGATAAATTTCTCTTGCTCTATCGCTTATGGCTTAAAAGTTATGACCAAAACTCAATTTAAAAGATAACAATTGTTTCTATTTACACGGTATTAATAATCAAATTATGTCACCACTCCACAATCCTAATGACATAATATATACGAAATTATTGCTCACATCGAACTTTCCAACAGCTAAATTATGAAGATTATTGATTCCAAAGGAAGACTATTTGGTAAATTGAGTATTCTCGATCTTGCTGCTGCTGGGGTAATTTTGTTGGTTGTAATCGGTGTTTTCTTTTTTCCTGGTACACCCATCACTAAAAGTATCGTGGCACAAACAAAACTCAAGCCAGTTGAGGTACAAGTTTTAGTCCGTGGGTTAGGAGTGGCCAATCTAGATAGCTTACTTGAGGAATTTCAGCGAGAAAAACAGGCTGACATCGTGATTCGCAATCAACCAGCAGGCAAAGTGGAAATAGCCTCCAGCAAACTGTTGCCGCGAACTACTGCCGTACCTCAGCCAGATGGTACCGTCAAAGCTTTGCCCGATCCGCGCCCTGAAGTAACTATGATTAGGGATATGCTGCTAACTCTTGAAGGAAAAGCCGAAGTCACCAACAACGGGATTGTTTTGGGGGGAAGCAAGAAAATTAAAATTGGCTCATCAATTCAACTACAGGGAGATGTCTATGACTTTAACGGTACGATTATTTCCATCGAGCCTCAAGATGCCTAGTTATTGTATATTGATTGGGTTGATTTTTTTTAGTGCGATCGCTTGACCTTTGAGATATGCCTATCCGTATCCGACAGCATGTTAATCCTCTAGCCCGAAAGTTTCAGCAGCCGATAGCAGTGCCTAATTGGCAAGATATTTATGCTCAGGTAGATCTCCCTTGGCATCTTGATATTGGCTGTGCTAGGGGAAAGTTTCTGTTGGATATGGCACAGTTAAATCCAGAAGTGAATTTCCTAGGAATTGAAATTCGCTCTTCATTAGTTGAGTTAGCTAATCGAGAACGAGATCAACTGAATTTAACTAACCTGCACTATTTGTTTGGCAACATGAATAGTTCGGCGGCAGTAATCTTGGAGTCTTTACCTACAGATAGCTTGCATACTATTTCTATTCAGTTTCCCGATCCCTGGTTTAAAAAAAAGCACAACAAGCGTCGGGTGGTGCAACCAGAGTTAGTAACAATTTTGGTAGACCATCTTGTCCCTGGGGGAAAAGTATTTCTACAATCAGACATCAAGGAAGTAGCCGAGCAAATGTGCGATCGCTTCGCTGCTAATTTACAACTAAAACAACAGCCCCAAACAACCTGGTTAGAGCATAATCCTTTCCCTGTAGCCACAGAAAGAGAATTATACGTATTGGCGCAGGATTTACCAGTATATCGAGTATTATTTCAGTCAACAGTCAACAGTCAACAGTCAACAGAAGAATAACATCAGTAATGAGTAACTAGTAACCATAGATATCAGTTTCCCCTGTCCGAAACGTCTTACAATAGTCAATCCCGTATTCAATAGGCAAATAATGGTAGATTTAAACCCCAGTGCTAGCTTTAGTTTAAAGATCGAATTAGAAATTCCCAATCGTCCTGGGGCATTAGCTTCAATCATGAGTACCATTGCTTCTCATGGTGGAAGTTTAGGCGATATTGTTTTATTGCAGCGCAATCTTAAATATACTCATCGAGAATTAATGATTGATGCTTCAAGTACCGAACAGGGAGATCAAATTATTGAAGCGATCAAAAGCTTACCTCGGGTCAAAGTCCTCAATTACAGCGATCGCACTTTTGAGATTCATCAGGGAGGGAAAATTAGCGTTGAAAGCAAACTACCCCTGCATTCTCAATCAGATTTAGCAATGGCATATACTCCTGGAGTTGGTCGAATTTGTCGAGCGATCGCCGAACAGCCTGAACGGGTCTTTGAGCTAACGATTAAAAGTAACACAGTGGCGGTGGTTACTGACGGTAGCGCTGTTTTAGGTCTTGGTAATTTGGGGGCGGCAGCTTCTTTGCCCGTGATGGAAGGCAAGGCTTTATTATTTAAAGAATTTGCCAACATTGATGCTTTTCCCATTGCTTTAGATACTCAGGATACGGAAGAAATTATTAAAGCAGTCATGGAATTTGCTCCTGTGTTTGGGGGAGTTAACCTGGAGGATATTGCCGCACCCCGCTGTTTTGAGATTGAGCAGAGATTACGACAGAAGCTAGATATTCCTGTGTTTCATGACGATCAGCATGGCACAGCGATTGTAGTTTTGGCTGCTTTGTATAATGCGCTTAAATTAGTAGGTAAAGATCTGTCCGAGGTTAAAATCGTGATTAATGGTGCAGGTGCCGCTGGAATTGCGATCGCTTCACTGTTACGTCAAGCAGGAGCAAGTAATATTATGCTGTGTGATTCTCAAGGCATCATTTCTCATCAGCGAGAAGGTCTCAATCAGCAAAAACAAGAATTTGCGGTAGACCAAAGCGGCAGTCTGGCAGCGGCAATGGAAGATGCGGATATCTTCTTAGGAGTGAGTGCGCCAGGAGTTGTCACCCCCGAAATGGTGGCTAAGATGGCACCACAGGCGATCGTCTTTGCCATGGCAAATCCCATTCCCGAAATTCAACCCGAACTAATCTACGAGCAAGTAGCAGTAATGGCAACAGGGCGTAGCGATTATCCTAATCAGATTAATAATGTGTTAGCCTTTCCAGGAGTTTTTCGTGGTGCCTTGGATTGTCGCGCAGCAGCGATTACCACTAACATGTATCTCGAAGCAGCTAAAGCGATCGCTAATTTGGTTGATGATGTCACTTTGGATCGGGAACATATTATACCCTCTGTGTTTGACCCTAGGGTAGCCAGCACTGTAGCCGAAGCTGTGTGTCTGGCGGCAGAACAAGACCAGGTAGCACAAAAGACTAAGAACTAGCATCTGCTCGATCTGAAAATATTCGGTTGACAGACTGGTACGAGCAGACAAAATCGTAGTTGTTGACTAAGTTTATGATGGAAGAAATGGAAATTCCAGAGGCAATTAGAGAAAATACGGAATTACCCCAAAAGTCGCCGTTGCTCTCAGTTATTCCCCTATTAATTGGCATCACCTTTTGTTTAGGTGCCATTGGATTAGGCTCATGGGGAGTATTTTCGCTCAAAAAGCAGTCTCTCTCCCCTACAGTTAAACCAACTCAGCCAAAACCAACCACTACTAAACCCCAACCACCACAGCCAGCCCCAGAAAAGATAACTAAAGCACCATCAAAGAAGATAGATCTTTTGGGTCATTTACCCTATAGTGAGGCTCCAGAATCGGAATTAAGCTCAATTGGGGGCAATTTACAGCTACGAACCTCTGCGGCAGCAAAATTCAAGCAAATGCAGGCTGCCGCTAGGGCAGAGGGAATTAACCTAGTGGCTGTCTCCGCCTTCCGTAATGCTGACATTCAGGAACAGCTCTTTTTTGGCATCAAAGAACAACGAGGACAGGATGCCACCAAAAGAGCTGAGGTTAGTGCGCCTCCAGGCTATAGCGAACACCACACGGGCTATGCAGTTGACATAGGAGACGGTGATGCCCCCAGTACCCATTTAGAAATAGAATTTGCTCAGACTGCTACTTTTGCCTGGCTGGAACAAAATGCTTTAAAATATAGCTTTGAATTATCTTTTCCTCCTGATAATGATCAGGGGGTAAGTTATGAACCCTGGCACTGGCGATTTGTCGGCGATCGCCACAGTTTGGAAACTTTTTATAAAGTTAGGCATTAAAATCTAAAATACTAAATATCAATAAAGCTAATAGCTAATAGCCTAAAGCTTAAAGCTAAAAAAAATGACCAACTTTGAAGTAGAAAAAAGAGAATGGTGGGTAGAGAGGTGGTTAGATCTACTCGATTCCTATCGATTTAAAAAACGTTTAGAACGAGGACGCAGCTATGCCCGAGAAGGCAACGTCCTCAACATGGAGTTTGCCAATTCCAGAGCCAAAGCAGAGGTTTTAGGCAGCGATGTTCAACCATATCGAGTATCTCTGTCCTTAGATTCTTTTAGTAATGAAGACTGGAATTTTGTCATTAACAAAATGTCAGAACAGGCGGTGTTTTCGGCACAACTTTTAGCGGGAGAAATGCCTGAAACCATTGAGGCAGTGTTTACCGCTAGTGGTTTAAGTTTGTTCCCCTTTACTCTTAATGAAGTCAGATCTCGCTGTAGCTGCCCTGATAAAGCCAACCCTTGCAAGCATATCGCCGCTGTATATTATCAATTAGGCGATCGCTTTAGTGAAGATCCTTTTATCATTTTTCAATTAAGGGGACGCACGAAAAACCAAATTATTGAGCGTCTGCGACAAATTCGTAGCCAAAAAGCTAAGGCGATGCCGATTGCTGCACCTAACGCCGCTGTTTCTCCTGTAGTGTCTGCGGCAACGGTTGATGCTAACCCCGAGGTAAAAGGCTTTTGGCAGTATAATGACCCCCTTGAATCTAGCTTAGTAGCGATCGTGCCACCTATGGAACAGAAAACTGTTCTCGATATTTTAGGGGAAATTTCTCTGTCTGCTAGTGATGCGGAAGCGGTTAAGCAGTATCTTAATCAGGTTTACCAAACCACAGGACAACAGGCTCTAATCGCGGCATTAAACCGTTCAGCTACTTAGAACATTGAACATTGAACATTGAACATTGAACATTGAACATTGAGCATTGAACATTGAACATTGAGCATTGAACATTGAACATTGAGCATTGAACATTGAGCATTGAACATTGAGCATTGAACATTGAACATTGAGCATTGAACATTGAACAACTAAATAATAATTGATAAATGTTAAATGTTAAATGTTAACTACCGTCTCCAGGCGATCGCGATAATCTAACTCCGTAAAGGTAATTTTAAAGCAGGTACCGCGATCAAAATCAAGCTCCAAGGTTCCTTCTAACTGTCTGATCAAAATGTAAACCAGTTGCAAACCCAAAGATTCGGCTGACTCAAAATCAAATTCTGGAGGCATTCCTTTACCATCATCTTTAATTGTTAATACAATTTCCCCGCTTGATTTACGCTCCAGATTTAGCCAAATGTTGCCTTGTTGCTGAGGATAAAAAGCATGTTCTAGAGCATTGGTTACTAGCTCATTGATAATCAAACCACAGGAATTTACTGTTTCAATATTAAGATTGACCTTAGCAACCTTGACGCTCAAACTAATTCTATTATCTGAATTGAGATGTGAAGCAGATATATTGTCTAATAAGGCTTTTAAATAGTTACTAATGTTAATTTTCTGCAAATTTTCCGAGCGATACAATTGTTCATGTACCAGTGCCATGGAAAAAATTCGCTCTTGGCTATTGTGGAGAATTCTAATTAGCTCTGGATCTTCAATGGCGCTACTTTGAAGTTCTAATAAGCTGGAAACGACAAGTAAGTTATTTTTAACTCGATGATAAATTTCTTTGAGTAATACTTCTTTTTCCGCGAGAGAATTTTTGAGTTTAGTTTCTATCTCCTTGCGTTCAATAATTTCTTGTTGCAATTTATCATTGCTTTGAGCTAGAAGTGCGGTTCGTTTGGCGACCCTAGCTTCTAATTCCAGATTAAGCTGTTTTAGTGCTTGTTGGGCGGTGATCCTTTCTTGAGCTTCTTGCTCTAATTTGCTGTTAATTGACCGTAATTTAGTTTGAACTGCTTTACGCTGCTCTACTTCTACCTTGAGTACATCATTTTGTCTGCTCAAAGTTTGAGTCATAAAACGTAGTTGGAGATGAAGTTGAATTCTGGCTAAGACTTCTGCGGGCTGAATTGGCTTGGTTACATAGTCTACCGCCCCAACCTCAAATCCTTTGACTTTATCTTCGATACTAGAGAGGGCAGTCATAAAGATGATCGGAATGTTTTGGGTTTCTGGGTCACTTTTGAGGCGGCGACAGGTTTCATAACCATCAATTCCTGGCATTAAGACATCGAGTAAAATAATACCTGGTTTGGCATATTTAGCTCTTTTTAAGCTGCTTTCACCATCCTGGGATACCAAGACATTTAATCCTGATTCTTCGAGATAATCAACAATAACTGATAAATTGGTTGGGTTATCGTCAACAATTAGAATATTATGATTTTTGAGATCAAAATCAAAGTTTAACCCGTTGGTAATTAAGGAAGTATTCATATAATTAAGCTATGTAATAAGCTGTTACGCATTTAATTACTTGTTAAGAAAAGGCAGGGGGCAGGGGGCAGGAGGCAGAGGGCAGCAAGAAAAGATAAATGTGCAATTTAAATGAACAATAACTTAATGCTGATCTTGGCGATCGCAAACTGAATGTTTAATTCAATAGTTTTTCAGCTAAACTAACAATTTCTTGCTCTTTAAAGCCCTGTGCTAAATACCGTAGCTGATTAGCCAAAGGAGCATAAGCTTGATCTAGTTCTTCTAAATAATCAGCATGTTGGCGAATTTTTTTCATGCTGCCTAACATGGCTAATTCATAAAGAATTTCCACTTCAGCCACTGGCGGTACAATCAATTCTTCGGTCACAGTAGTTTCGGTTGCTGATAGTTCAACCTCAGTTGTAGCAGCAAGTTCTTCGTAGATCCATTCCAACTTCAGATTTTCTTGTAAGAGCTTTAGCAATTGCTCTTGTCGGAGAGGCTTGGGCAAAAAATACTTACAACCCACCATCAGGCTACGCTCACGGTTTGGTTCTAAAACGCTAGCAGAAATGGCAATAATCAGAACATTTTGCAGAGTCGGGATTTGTCTAATTTCTTTTACTGCCTCAAATCCACTCTTAACGGGCATTACCAAATCAGTCAAAATACAGTCTGGTATTATCTCCTGTGCTAGATCTATTTCTTGCTGACCATCTTCAGCTAAGGTAATCTCAAATCCCAGCGGCTGAAGCATATTCAGAATGAGCGAACGATTTTCTGGTCTATCATCCACCACCAGAATTTTACGTCTATGTCCTTGGTAACCCACGATCTTTCTCGCATCTTGAAAGTTGTTAGCTAGTGTGGCAGTCTGTACGATGGGAAAAGTCAGATCAAACCAAAAGTTAGAACCTCGATTTACCTCGCTAGTAACTCTAAGCTGACCACCCATATGAGCAACTAATTTCCGACTAATCGCCAACCCCAGACCACTGCCAGCCTCTTTGCGTTTGATATCTCCTACCTGTTCAAACGGTTGAAAAATTTGTTCTAATTGTTGAGTATCAATCCCAACGCCTGTATCTACAACCTCAAATCTTAAAGTTTGCTCCGAGTTATTTTTTTGAGCTTGCTCAATGGGATTAACTTTAAGACTAACTTTGCCGCGGTCGGTAAACTTAATTGCATTGCCTAATAGATTGAGTAAAATTTGCCTTAATCTTTTTTCATCAGCTTTAATTCCATGTGGTAAGTCGGGGGACAATAAGCATTCAAATAAAATATTCTTGTAAGCAGCTTGAAGACGGACAAGATCAGCAATGCTGTTAAAGAAAATCTGACAGTGAATTTCTGTGGGATAAAGCTCTAATTTCTGAGCCTCAATTTTAGATAAATCTAAAATATCGTTAATCAGGGTCAAGAGATGATTGCCGCTGTCGTAAATAACTTTGAGACCATTTTGTTGCTGCTTAGTCAGATTACGATCGCCCTTGAGAATTTGAGCGTATCCTAAAATTCCGTTCAAAGGGGTACGCAATTCATGACTCATGTTGGAGAGAAAGATACTTTTGGCTTGATTGGCTTTTTCGGCGATCGCTTTAGCCAGTTGCAGTTGCTCTAAGGTTTTGCTTAACTCCAAAGCCTTATTGGAAGCCAATAGTTCGCTACGGTTAAGAGCATCAGCCCGCAGTTCGAGATCTTTAACCGTTTTACGCAGCTCAGATGTCATAAAGTTGAATGTCCTAGCTAAGACCGCTAATTCATCGTTGCTGTTGACGGTAATTTCATGATCCAAACCGCCAGAAGCCAAATACTGGGTAGCAGTAATCAGGCGCTTGAGGGGTTCGGTGACTGAGCGACTCCAGCAAAAGGCAAGGATGCTAGTAACTACAGCAATAATCAGCGCTAACAGTAGACTTTGGTTAGTTTCTTGAGTTAGTCTCTCTTTCAAGGGAGCGGTACTCAACTCCACAACAATTCCCCCCAGAACTTGTTGTCCCACCACCACTGATTTTCCCGCCACCAGGCGATCGCTTTGCCATTCAAAGATCGTATCTTTGCTTTGTAAAACCTTGATGCCCCAAGGATCAGCATCCAAGCTAAACTCATGCTCTCCTTGAATTTTAGCATTAGCTATGATGCGCCCATTTTGTTCATAAGCACGGCTTCGCAGTATGACTTGCTGAATGCTTAATTCATCAATAATGTCTTGAACTAACTCGAAATTGCCAAAGTAAAAGGAATCGGCGGTGGAGATGCTTAAAGTCGTCAGCAGAACTTGAGCTTCTTGTTCTAACTTACGGTGAAAAATTTTTCGATTGCGATAGAGAGACATGCAGGTAGCAATAATGATCGAGAATAAAACCAAGCTAGTAGTAGCAAAGGTAACTTTTGTGACTAAAGATATTTTTAGTTCTCGTCTAAACTTCTGATGCGACTTCATTGTTGTTCTGCCTGTTGATATAGCTGTTGCATTCTGGCTAAGTTCTCTTCAACGGGAAATTTATCAAATTTTTTTGTCCGATCAAATTGTTCTAGAACGGCTTTTCCTGCTTCTGTCTCCTCCATTAGCAATAATTGGGCAGAGATATCTTGGGTAACCTCTAGGGGCATATTTGACCGAACTAATACCAGGTGACGGGGTATTTTTTCTGTTTCTGCCAAAATAATGGTTGTGTCTTTAATTGCTGTCGGTAGTTTGTCATAGGATTGATTGTCTATTGCCGCTGCTGCTACCTTGCCACTCAACAACCATTCAATACTATTGCTATCTTCATAGCTAAAAACATAGCCCACCCGATCCTGAGAAACTGAACTATTGGCAGATCTAACTTCTTGGGGGGATAAGTTAGCCTCTAGCAGCTTACTCAATGGCAGCATGAACCCTGTAGTTGATGCGGGGTGATCAAAAGCCACCGTTTTACCTTGTAAATCTGATAAAGAACTAATTTGACTTTCATCTAAGCTGAAAATTAGCGAGTGATACTCAGCATGTCCTTTTTTCCAACGGCGCAGAATGGGTCTGGCTTGAGCCTGGTTAATTGCTCTCATTGCGGGATAGGGGCTGTCAATATATATATCTACTTCCCCTGTTTTAAGCCAAGCAATCATGGTTTCGAGATCGGGAGCAATCTTGACTTGACCCTGGTCAAACTGACTCAAATTAGCGCTGAGATAATTTGCTAAAGGTTGAAACTTGCGGATCTCTTTACGGGGGTTATCAGAAACATCTCCTAATATAATTGTTCGCTCTCGATTTGGAGTTGACTGGGTTGCAGAAACCCGAGTCAAAGCAGCAGAGTCGGTCTGACTCGGAGAGCTACAGGCTACTGTTGATAGCAGCATCAACACCAAACTAATAGTATTTAAAATAGGATTTTTAATCATGGGTCATTTCATTTATCATTTACGTCTAATGTGAACTACAAATTAGAGTATTTTTTAAAGCCTTAAGCTTTAAGCCTTAAGCTTTAAGCCTTAAGCCTTAAGCTTTTGCTTCAGAGAATATATTAGTCTTGATATCTCTTCTACTTTTTCTATTAGCAATTTAGATCTTGATTCATCTAAATATCCTAAATCTCTTGCTATATAAATCTGACATCTAACCTCAAAACAGCTACCTTGAGCGATATCTAGAAATCTAGAAAACTCTTTTTCTCCACCTCTGCCTCTACCTTCAGCAATATTACTTTCAATACCCACAGCAGCTCTTCTAATCTGATTAGTTAAACCAAACTGTTCGTTACTAGGAAATTCGGAAGTTAACCTGTACAAGTTAATTGTAAAATTATGTGCTTTTTGCCAAGTTTGCAGTTTAGTAAAATCTTGCATTATATGTATTAAATTAATTATTTATGTACAATTTTCTTATGAAGCTAATGGCTTATGGCTAATGGCTTATGGCTATGAACTATTAACCTAGAAGACAAAATAATTTACATCAAGCGTCAATGTTCTTCAATATATTGTTCAATTAAATCAACGATCGCTTTTTCTTGAAAGCCTTGAGCTAATTGCTCTATTTTCTCGGCAAAAAGACTATATTGTGGAGCTAACGTCTTGAGATACTGACTTCTTTGCCGAATTTTTTTCATGTTGCCCAACAATGCTAGTTCATGTAGAATCTTTATCTCCTCGGGTTCAGGAGCAATAATTTCTCCCCTGGGAACATTTGAGTCACAAGCATGCGGCTCTAACTGAGCTGTAGCCTCTGTCTGATATGTCACACTGTTAGTTGATATTACAGAAAGTGATAACTCGAACCAAAATGTTGAACCCAAATTGACTTGGCTTGAGACATGCAGCTCACTGTTCATTAATGCTAAAAGTTGTCGGCTAATAGTTAAACCCAAACCACTACCTTCTGCGTGATTATGGAGATCACCAACCTGTTCAAAAGCCTGAAAGATATTTTGAAGCTGGTGGGGAGCAATTCCTACTCCTGTATCTATAACCTCAAAGCGAAACTTAATTTGAGGGTATGTAGAGTCGTTGCTACGGGTTGACGGCGCAAGTTCAGTCATCTTAAGCTTTACTTCACCATAATTTGTAAATTTGATGGCATTTCCTAGTAAATTAATCAGAACTTGACGTAGCCGTTTTTCATCTCCTCGCACAATTTCGGGGATAGTTGCGGGTAAATCGAAGCTAAATGCAATATTTTTCTGTTCGGCACTAAGACGACACATTTCACCAAGATGATCCAGAAACTTAGCAAACTGGAAATCATTGCACAACAACTCCATTTTGCCCGCCTCAATTTTGGATAGGTCGAGAATATCGTTGATTAACGTTAGTAAATGAGAGCCACACCGTTCAATTGTGCGATAAATTTTTTGCTCTTTATCGGTTGCTGTCGAATTTTGCAGCAGCACTTGAGCATAGCCCAAGATACCGTTTAAGGGAGTCCGCAATTCATGACTCATGTTAGCCAGAAAATCGCTTTTGGCTTGATTAGCAGCATCGGCTTTAGCAATAGCCTGATGCAGTTTTAAGTTAAGTTTTTTGAGAGAGGCTTCGGCTTGTTTATGCTTAGTAATATCTTGTAAAGTTCCCAGAATGCCAATTGTATTGTCATTCAAATCGTAGAGAGGAACTTTGTGTGATTCTAGCCAAATTTCTTGTCCACAGGCTAAAGTTTCAGGTTCTAGAGTCATTAATTCGGGAAAGTCTAGATCCATCACTAAATGATCGCTTCTCAAAAGGGAATAGGCATTACTATTACTCCAAAAAAGCTCTGCATCAGTTTTGCCGTAAATCTCTTCGGGATGATCAAAACCTAGTAACTCAGCAAATTTTAGATTGCAACCTGCATAAACGAAGTCTTGATTTTTCCAGAATATACATTGAGGAACTGTATCAATTACTAGCTGTAATAGCTGTTGCGATTCTCTTAGTTTTGAGGTTCTTTCGGCAGCTCTTTGCTCCAATTCTAGGTTTAGCTTTTGCAATAATTGTTGAGATTGCCGTAGCTGCTCCTCTATTTGCCGACGTTCTTGGATTTCCTGCTCTAATTGCCTGTTTTTACGATTTAATTCTCGTGTATGCAGTGATTCTCGTTCTACTTGCTCCTTAAGAATATTTTCATCTTGATCGCGATCGCTGATATCCCTAACCTGAACAAAATTGTATTCTTGGTCTTCAAATTCTAAATAATTCGCTATCACCTCAACAGGATAAACAACTCCAGCTTTGGTACGATGATAGGATTTAAAGACCAAACTTTGGTTATGTTTTAGATCTTGCCAGTGATGGTGCCATACTTCTGCTTGAGTTTTAGGTTCAAAGCTATTATCAATATCGAACACTGATAGAGCATAAATTTCGGATAGACTATAGCCTAATTTCACACAGGCAGCACGATTGGCATAGATGATTTTTCCCTTGACATCTAAATAGAAAATACTAGTAGAAAGAGACTCGATCACAAAACTATTAAGCCCTAAAATATTAGACTCTGAATTATGAGAGTGATTGCCAAATAATATATTCATTGGCTCAATAAAACCTGATAATTATTATTTTGCTTCCCATAACTGGACTAATGATGATAGATAACACCGATCACTCACAAGTAACTTGGTAAAATCAGCAACAGGTAGCGGACGAGCAAAAAAGTATCCTTGGAATTCATCACATTTATTGCTTACTAAAAAATCTAATTCTGTTTGCGTTTCAACTCCTTCTCCTACTACTCTCAAATTTAGTTGATGTGCCATCTCAATCACAGATTTGATAATGACTCCATTTTTTTGATTGTAGTTAACGTCTTTAATAAAACTGCGATCAATTTTGAGAATATCAAAGGGAAATTGATGAAGATATCGCAAAGAAGAATACCCTGTTCCAAAATCATCAAGGGAGATTTTAACTCCTAGCTTTTTGATTAAATTTAGCTTTTGAATGTTGGCTTTAGTATTTTCAACTAGGATCTGTTCCGTTAACTCTAATTCAATGTACTTGGCATCTAAATCTAATTTGGATAACAACTGAGTAAGTTTATGAAATAAGTCAGATTGTTTAAATTGGTGACCAGATAAGTTAACCGCTATGGTCAAAAAACTAAATCCAGCCAGATGCCATTGTTTAGTCTGCATAAAAGCTGATTGAAGTACCCAATCTCCAATCTGATCCATCAACCCAGATGCTTCAGCTAAAGGCAATATTTTATCTGGTAAGATCAAACCTAATTGAGGATGATTCCAGCGAATTAAAGCTTCAGCACTATGAAATTTTCCCGTAATCAGATCGATTTTTGGTTGATAATAAAGCTCTAGTTGTTGTTGCTCAAGAGCCTGATGAAGATCGGCTTCTAAATCTAAATCACTATGATTACGACTAGCAACAATTCTAAATGCTGAGGTATAGAGCTGAAATCTATTTCCCCCTTGTTGTTGTGCATAAAGCATAGCTTCTTTTCCTTGCTCTAATAATCGTTCAGCTTGATGATGATCAAAAGGATAAAAAGAAATGCCCAGGCTAGCTGTCAAAAAGTAATTTTTATTTTCGATTGAGATAGGCTGGTTTAATTGTTGAATAATTTTCTGAGCGCAATCTGATGCAGCTTGCCTTTGCTCTAATCCTGATTGTAAGATACAAAATTCACAATAATCTAATTTAATCAGAACAGTCTGATGAGTTTGCGAATTAGTATTTTCTCTTAATCTTTGTGCCAAGGCTTTAATTAATAGATCGCTTTTTGCCTCCCCCAAAGATGCCAAGATCCGTTCAAATCGATCTATTTTAATATAAGTAAATGATAAAAGCTTTTTACTTAATCCTGATTGAGCCTGCGAATCACTATTTTGATTACCTTTTTGTATATCTGCTAATAGGTAACTATATAGCTCCTGTAACATTAGCTTATTAGGCAATTTAGTTAAGCTATCTTCATAAATATGAGTTTTTTCTGCCGAATATTGTCCCAGAAGTTCACTTATTTCTGCTAATGATTTTTGAGCTACTACCTGTTCCTGATGCTGTTTGAGAGCTAATTTAATCGTGGCGTGTAATTCTCGATCTTTATAAGGCTTTAAAATATATCCATATCCACCAATAGAACATGCTCGCTCAAGAGTCTTATCGTCAGCATATGCGGTGAGAAATATAATCGCCAGGTTATACCTTGCTTTAATGATTTTTGCTGTTTCAATTCCATCAATTTTGCCTTTAATGGCAATATCCATCAGAATTAAATCTGGACGCTGTTTCTTGATACTTACCAGCGCTGATGCACCAGAAGAGACTATATTGATCACATTATATTTTAACTTTTTTAGCTTGATTTCTAGATTCTTAGCAATCAATAATTCATCTTCAACAATTAAAATATTAATGTTCTTCATTAATCATAAATATTTGATTATATATATCTGGATTTTAAAATATTCAATGAATATCGACACTGGCATAAACACGTATTTCACAGCAGTGATCATTTAAATTTAGTATATGTTTTAATAATTTGATAATGCTAAATAGGCAGCAGGTAATAGGGTTTGAATGATTTTTATATAGTGCTAGACTTTACTGAATTGATGCGAAATTTATTCGTAAGATTTTTGAGTTTCTCAGAATGTATTACTCTAAGTAGCTTCACCTAAACCAACGAAAAATAAATGTTATGGTGGTTATCATTTTAATGCGGTACAGTCCAGACCTTGGTTTTTGTTAATAGTTGATTGTTGGTTGCGGTATACCTTACTAATTCGAGAAAGGCTATACTTAAAAGATATATTTCCCTAATCCCTAGCCTCTGCCTCAACTATTTGATGTATTTGATGTTTTATACAGTAAAACTACTGAGAAGTTTTACTGATTAACTAGAAATTTTTAGAAGATTAACTTAATCAGCATGATTTTTCGCTCTAAGTTAGACAAAACAAGATATAATCAGAAATTGTGTCTAATTATCAACACTCATGCCTAAGTTAAAAACTAAAAAATCCGCCGCCAAGCGTTTTCGTATAACTGGCAGCGGCAACAAGATTATGCGCCGTAAGGCATTTAAAAATCATTTGCTAGAACGCAAAAGTAAAGAACGCACTCGCCGTCGTCTATCCAACATGGCAGTGGTACATGAGACTGACGAAAAAGCAGTGCGCGCTATGATGCCCTATAGCTAGAGGGCATTGAACTATAAAAATGCCACTAGATAAATAGTTGTTATCCCCCCAGTCAAAAATCCCTAAATAAAATATGAGTAGAGTAAAACGGGGCAACGTTGCCCGCAAGCGTCGTCAGAAAATCTTAAAGTTAGCCAAAGGTTTTCGCGGCTCACATTCCAAACTATTTCGCACCGCCAATCAACAGGTAATGAAGGCACTGCGAAATGCCTATCGCGATCGCCGTAAGCGCAAACGTGATTTTCGTCGTCTTTGGATTACACGGATTAACGCTGCCGCTAGAATGAATGGCTTAAGCTACAGCAAGTTAACTCACCAGTTAAAAAAAGCAGAAGTTGGTCTAAATCGCAAAATGTTAGCCCAGTTAGCCATGGTTGATCCTCAAGCTTTTGCTAAGGTTGTAGAAGTTGCCAAATCGGCAAATTAATTTTCTCCCAGCAAGTTATTCAGATTCAGTAATTTAGTTGAATGACTGTAAAATCTATCGAGACTCGGTTTTGAAGACAAAGCCGAGTTTAACGTTTTTTAGGAGACGATCTGGATTATTGAGGAATTTATATCGTTCTAACAAAATATAAACCCTCAATAGTACTAAATTTACAGAAATACAAATGACTATACTGCGATCGCAACCAAAACCAACTTTAGCAGAATTTTTAAAACTACCAGAAACTAAACCAGCGAGTGAATATATCGATGGCAAAATTTATCAAAAATCAATGCCACAAGGAAAACACAGCACTCTACAAATTGAATTGGCATCAGCTATTAATCAAGCGGGAAAAGCACAACAGCTAGCTTATGCTTCTTGCTCAACAGCCTCAACGCGGGTTCCCCGCGCAACGGCTTCTTGAAGCGATGGCTCATGGGGGAAACCCCCAAGACGAAGCGGACGATTTAAAGGGCGGAAACAAGTTCGGCAGCCACGTCCTTGTCTTCGCAGCACTTGGAGCTTGCATCCAAGTGACCGAAGACCGCCTCGCTTCGCTTTTCGCGCTTTTACCGAATTACGCTGTACTTTTGCAGGTCGTTCTATAGTTCCTGATATAGCTGTATTTGAATGGCAAAACATTCCTTTAGATCAAAATAGGCAAATTGTTAACAGATTTAAAATAGCCCCTGATTGGAGAATTGAAATTCTCTCGCCAGACGGGCGACACAAGCTCCCGAATTGCATTCGGGAGACGCGCCCTCACCAAAGCGCGAACCAAGTTATACGTAAGATTATTTTTGCCCTTAATAGTGGTACAAAACTAGGTCATTTTATCGATCCCGACGATGAATCGGTTACGGTATTTCAACCAGATCGTTTACCAGAGGTTAAAGAAAAGCAAGATATTTTACCTGCCTTAGATATTTTACAAGACTGGGAGTTAACAGTAGAAGATATCTTTAGTTGGTTGAAATTTGCTTGATTCTACTTAAGATAAACAGAAATATTTTAAATACGCTCTTATTTAAAATTGAACAACGTATTCTTCAGCTAGAACTATGCAGCGTTTAGCAATTATAGGTTCTTGTGGTGCAGGAAAGTCCACTTTAGCAAGAACTTTAGGTAACAAGTTAAACTTACCCGTAATTCATTTGGATACATACTATTGGCATCCTGGGTGGCAGTCAACAGACGCTAATCATTGGATTGAGATACACCAAAAGTTAGTTAAAGGCGATCATTGGATTATTGATGGTAACTACGGCAACACGATGGATATTCGATTGGAAAGAGCAGATACGATTATTTGGCTCGATTTCAATCGATATTTATGCCTATGGCGAGTTTTGAAAAGATATATGCAGTATCCTGGCAAAGTTAGACCAGATATGGCAGAAGAATGTCCTGAGAGATTGAATTGGGACTTTTTTATGTATGTTTGGAACTTTCCTCAACTACATCGTTCTAGAATTATAGATAAGCTAGCAAAATATCAGACGGACAAACAAATTATTGTTCTGCAAAACCCCAGGCAAGTGTTAGATTTGCGATACTCGCATCAATACTTCATAGCAAAATGAAACAAAGGTTTCCAGATTTAGTCAGAATTATATCTTTGATCAGCTCAGCGATCGCCTTATTGGCAATTACGCCAGCATCAACCTTCGCCCGAGAATGGTCAGAAATTGTCGCCACACAAGAACTAAAAATCGCCGTTAAAGATAATCTGCGTCCTCTTGGTTTTAGAAATGAAAATAATAATTTAGTTGGCTTAGAAATAGATATTGCCCAAAAATTAGCTGAAGAATTATTAGGTAATGCCGATGCAGTAAACTTGCTGGTGGTCAATAATCAAGAACGATTACAGGTAGTTTTAGATGATGTGGTAGATCTAGCGATCGCTAGAGTATCTGTTACTACTTCCCGAAGGCGTATAGTTGATTTTAGTCCTCACTACTATCTAGACGGCACAGGGATAGTTACCAACAAAACCAAGATTGAGCGGACAGAGGGATTAAACCGCAGTAAAATTGCAGTACTTAATGATTCTGCCACCATTAGCGTCATCCATAATCGATTACCCAATGCGACTTTAATCAGCGTTGATTCTTATCAAGCCGCATTGAAATTAATTGAAACCAATCAAGCTGATGCCTTTGCTGGCGATCGCTCTATCCTGACAGGTTGGATTCAGGAATATCCCAGCTATAAACTTTTACCAGAAAGGCTCTCTGGCGCTGCCTTAGCCGTAGTAATGCCCAAAGGTTTACAGTACCAAGAATTACGTTCTCAGGTAAATCAGGCGATCGCTGGTTGGCAAGAGTCTGGTTGGCTAGAAGCAAGAATCAAACATTGGGGTCTTTAAAGAACATTGAACATTGAACATTGAACATTGAACATTGATCAATCACCTAAACAGATCCCTAATCCTCGGGCAGTTTTAATCAAAGTATCTTCGGGGTCTACAGCACGATAATCTTTAATCGCTTCGGAAATAGGGACGCTAATCACCTGTCGGTCGTGCCAGGCTACTAAGCGATCATATTTTGATTCAGCAATTAAATTTACTGCTGCCACTCCAAAAGCCGAGGCTAGGATGCGATCTAAGGGAGAAGAAACACCTCCCCGTTGAGTATGACCCAAAACAGTTACTCTGGTTTCAGCACCACTTTTTTGGGTAATTTGCTCTGCCAGGTATTGACCAATGCCTCCTAAGCGACAGTCGGCAAAATGACCTTGTTCTAACACTTCTCCCGTTTCGGTACATACAGCTTCCGAAACTACGGCAATAGAATAATCTTGTCCTCTAGCCTGTCTTTTTTTAATATGCTCACAAATATTTTCAATCTTATAGGGAATCTCAGGAATCATAATCATGTTTGCTCCTCCTGCAATTCCCGCATTGAGAGCGATATGTCCTGCATCTCGACCCATTACTTCTAAGATCATCACTCGACTGTGACTAGCCGCGGTAAAATGAAGCCGATCAATCGCTTCGGTAGCAATATTTACTGCCGTATCAAATCCAATGGAACGTTCGGTAATGCCGACATCGTTATCAATGGTTTTAGGAATACCAACTAGATTAATTCCCCCTTGCTGCGCCAACTTACGCAAAATAGCCAAACTGCCATCGCCACCAATACCAATTAGGGCATCTAGATCTAGCTGCCTATAGCCTTCGATAATCTCTTGGGATCGATCAAGTAAGTCACCATTGGACATAGGAAAAGCAAAAGGGTCTCCTTTATTAGTCGTACCCAAAATTGTGCCACCCATAGTTAAAAGACTGTCTACTTTGGTTACATCCAACGGTATGGCTTCAGGAGGACGCACCATCAAACCATGAGTCGCCTTACAAATTCCTAATACTTCCCAACCATAAACATTAACTGCACAACGCGTAACTGCCCGAATTACGGCATTTAACCCAGCACAGTCACCACCACTGGTTAAAATACCAATTCTTTTTCTGATCACGGCTTTTGATTAGACTTAAATTTATTTACCTTCTAATTTTTCTGCCAAAAGGTTACAAAAGCTACAAAATTAACAAAATTTCTATAAATTTGAGCTGTGGCGATCGCTCATTAGGCTAATCAACTCAAAATTATCCGAAAGTTAAGCAGGTGCGGTTGAAATATTACAGATTATTTATGATGCGAGGGATTGGGAGCAAACATTTGAATAATTGGCGTTGCACAATCGAGAGATGATTTTTTAAATTTATCGGATATTGAACAAATTTAAAAAGCTTAGAGCTT
Organism: Cyanobacteria bacterium P01_G01_bin.39; assembly: GCA_039180345.1. GTDB lineage: Bacteria > Cyanobacteriota > Cyanobacteriia > Cyanobacteriales > Xenococcaceae > Waterburya. The sequence continues at coordinate 31,564 of JBCDDK010000064.1, forward strand.
ATAGCTTATAGCTTAAAGCTACGAACAGAAGCACTCTGTACGTCATACGTTAAATTAGCAACGCCGAATAATTATCTGAATCGGGGTTCGTCTTAGATATGTGCGACTATTACCTCAGATTAATCATATCTAAGATGATGAATTCCGCATCTCATTAAGGTGAACCCTGTTTTTTCCTGCCTGTCTAGCACGTTACAGCTTCATTAATTCTGAAGAGAAATATTTGTTTTATCGAAAATGTGATGGTTCCATAACTAAAATGCTTTGTTATATTCAGTTTTTACATCAAATCTATGCTAATTAAGTAACTGTTTAGATTAAGCGATCTAAAAATGTTAATTTTGAACTTTCGGAAATTACTCGGTAAATGTATGGTTCATACCAAATTGGTTCCAATAATTTTAGTGTTTTTGCAGGAATTAACATACATTCGTCATGCTTACAAAGGTGCTGTTAAAAAAAATTTGGCTAATAATCGAACAATTAGAGGAAGAGGTTTTACATTTAACTGACTTAGAATTGATTCAGACAATCGAATCTTTGATTGCAATAGAAGTTGTCTTGGATCGTACGGAAATTAAAGCTGTCTCTGAATATATTCAGCCTCGGGTACCCATAATTCGCGATTTAGTAGAAGTCCAGTCAATTAAGCTAAAAAAAAGTGTGAATTGAGTCAAAATATTTCTGATTTTTAAAGATGTAGTGGCTAATTTACTAAAATCTGAGTACGTCATTTGACCTCTCTGTCCACACACGATTGAATTAAAACAAAAAGATGTCTGCTACACAGTCTAGTTGAGAATTTTGACCGCACTTTGAATCATGCTACAGCTAAAATCAATTATCGGCGATCGAATCCCCTATAGTTGTTTTAAATAAGAATTGTAGAAATAAATTTCCCCCTAATCCCTAATTCCCCTAACAGAACAATTAGAAGGTACAAAAGTTAATCAAAACGAATATATCTTCTTGCTATGGGGAGTCGCCAACAAAACTATTTTCTCTTTAATGATACCTACCTCCTTAAAGGTAAAATGATACTAACAGAGAAAGCCCGCTAATTAGAATTATCAATCAATAACGAATCCAAATCATCAATCGCCTCAAGTGTTCGCATCCCATTTTGCCCATAAAAAAACAATGACGCTACAAACCGTAAAACCAGCTAAAAACGACGATGTTCTTCTTGGTAAGTCCCTCTCAGAGTTAACTGCCTGGGTACAACAGCAGGGACAACCAAGCTATCGAGGCAAACAGCTCTATCAATGGCTGTATCAAAAAGGAGTGCGATCGCTAGAAGATATTTCTGTCTTTCCCAAACAATGGCGTGAGGAGATGTCAGACTATCCTTTAGGACGCTCCACAATTCATTATCGCAGCATCGCTCCCGATCAAACTCGCAAATATTTACTCCGTCTGGCGGATGGCTTAATCATCGAAGCAGTTGGTATTCCTACCGCTAAACGATTAACAGTATGTGTCTCCTCCCAAGTTGGCTGTCCGATGGACTGCGATTTCTGTGCTACAGGAAAAGGAGGCTTTATGCGTAACCTTCAGGCTCACGAAATTATCGATCAAGTACTAACAGTCCAAGCAGATTTTGAGCAGCGGGTGAGTAATGTGGTGTTCATGGGTATGGGAGAGCCGATGGCAAACATAAATCAGGTAGTGGCTGCGGTCAAATCTCTCAATCAGGATGTGGGAATTGGTGCCAGATCCATCACTGTATCTACTGTGGGTATCCCAGGTAAAATCCAGCAATTGGCTCAACATAGACTCCAAATTGTTTTGGCAGTGAGTCTACATGCTTCTAATCAAGCATTGCGACAACAATTAATTCCTAGCGCTAAAAAATATACTTTAAATAATCTTTTAGATGAATGCCGTGACTATGTTCAAGTGACAGGAAGAAGAGTAACTTTTGAATATATTTTGTTGGCAGGAGTTAATGATTTACCCGAAAATGCACGAGAGTTAACCCAGTGCTTAAAAGGATTTCAAACCCACGTCAATTTGATTCCCTATAATCCCATTGACGAAGCAGATTATCAAAGACCAAGTAGCTATAGAATCAGAGAATTTACCAATATTTTAGAAGCAGCAAAAATTGCTGTTAGTGTGCGTTATTCTCGTGGTTTAGAGGCGGATGCAGCATGTGGACAATTAAGAGCTTCAAAGGTTCAACCAGATGCAGAATCTAATAAGCAATAGCTTTTGGTACCTGGAGCATAGGCTTCAATTACTTTTTCTGTTTTGGCACACTGCACCAGTAAGTAATCGCAGCTAAGGCATGAAGTACGCCTAATGGAATTATCAATCGTATGTCTAGTTGCGCGATCGCCACAGTTAGGGCAATGAATAATTTGAGTCTTGGTCATTTTGTTTTTTTTAAATTTAAATAAGGATAAGATATCTTGTCTCACGATTTACTCGTAAGCAAAAACCAGTAAAAAATTTTGATTAACTGTATATAATTATAATTTCTATTTAGGTGAACATTATCTTTCTTTATATAGATTTCATGCCCTTAACGCTTGATCCCGAATAACATTAGCTTAGCTTCACTAATTTTTGTTAACTTAAGGAATTCAGGTTAATTCTAAAACAATATTTCAGTGTAATTACTGAGATCTTTTCTAATATTGAAATTATATTTTCCCCATAAAAGCAAGTAGTATTTAGCTTGATTTTTAACATCACTTAGGTAGCAGGGTAATCGCACGTAATTTTAAAGGTCTATATAGGACAAGGCTTTTGGCGGTCGGTTCATAAAACTATAGAAATTGAAAACCATTGCCAGTTAAGCATTCCATGATTTTGATGCGATTACCCTGACTTAGGTAGTAGCAAAAGATTAATTAATGATCTATAGCGCTACATGCGGCACAGAGCCAAATGGCTCAAATCGCAACCTGTGGCTCAAGCCTTTGTGCGATGCTTGCTTAGTCTTCGACTTGCTTCGCAAACGCAAGCTGTGCCTTTGTCATTTTAATGCGGTACAGTCTAGACCTCGGTTTCTGTTAATAGTTGATAGTTAATGTTTGATTGAGGTGTACCTCACTAGTTTGGGAACCGCTATGTAAGTAGTATTGAGAATTCAAAACTCGTTTTCCCTGCTCTTATCAGTTCTGTAATATAGTTAATGTAAATTCTGATTAAGCTAAAATGCTTATATCACAAGGGTTTAAAACTGCTTTTTCGTGAATATTTTTTAATTACTTTGGGTGAAAGAAAAATCAAAAGCTTGTGGCTATCCCAATCAGCTAATTTCTTATCCCAAACTGACGTTAGTTAAATACAGATCAATTGCAGTCTGCATCTATTGCAACCTCTAATAACTCAAGCCAAAAACTCAAGCCGCGTATTTTTGGACAAGCTACAGATCGATAAATTAAGTCCGTAATCAAACTGCGCCAATTCAATGATTTAATCTATAGAAAATACTCTGCTTTAGAGAGCGATAACCTATGCAAGTAGAATGGCAAACAGCTAAGACCTACGAAGATATCTTGTATCATAAATGGGGTGGCATTGCTAAAATCACCATCAATCGTCCCCATAGGCGAAATGCCTTTCGTCCCAAAACCGTATTTGAAATGTATGATGCGTTTGTAGATGCGCGAGAAGATCACAATGTGGGCGTAGTGTTGCTAACGGGAGCAGGTCCTCATACTGACGGCAAATATGCTTTCTGTGCTGGAGGAGATCAAAGTATTAGAGGCAAAGCAGGATACATCGACGATCTTGGTACTCCGCGACTCAATGTTCTTGATTTACAACGTTTAATTCGTTCGCTACCTAAAGTTACCATCGCTTTAGTAGCAGGATATGCCATCGGTGGAGGTCATGTTCTCCATGTGCTGTGCGATTTAACTATTGCCTCAGATAATGCTATTTTTGGACAAACTGGCCCTAAAGTAGGGAGTTTTGATGGTGGATTTGGTTCTAGTTACCTGGCTCGAATTGTTGGGCAAAAAAAGGCAAGAGAGATTTGGTTTCTTTGTCGACAATATAATGCACAGGAAGCTAAAGAAATGGGTTTAGTTAATTGCGTGGTGCCGCAAGCTCAACTAGAAGCAGAAGGAATCAAATGGTCACAGGAAATTCTCGCCAAAAGTCCTATTGCTATTAGATGTCTCAAGGCTGCTTTTAATGCGGACTGTGATGGACAGGCGGGAATCCAGGAATTAGCAGGTAATGCGACCATGCTCTATTATATGACAGAGGAAGGTGCAGAGGGCAAACAAGCCTTTTTGGAAAAGCGTGATCCAGATTTTCAGCAATACCCTTGGTTGCCTTAAATGACAGCATCTGAAACTAACTGAAGAGATTGAAGGCATTATCCCACTGGTAGGATAAGCAATGCCTGCCTTGAGGCAGATTAGATTCACCAAAAAGCGATCGCTAAGGCAATACTTGATCACAATCGGCACCGAAGCAATAATAGTCCTTAGGATATCTCCTATTGTCATACTCGGAAGATTCAGGCGATCGCATAATATACTAAGAACATAAAGAAAATTCATTCTCTCTCATATAGTTAAAATCAGGACCAGAATATCTTTTATCAATCTTTGTACAGGCGATAAACCCTACGGGCATAGCTTCGCCTACCGCGCTAGGTTCTTAATACTGTTTCTCACTCCCTCGGATAAACCCATCACCCGAAAAGGATCTTGTCATGTTCGGGTGATGGGTTGTAGGCGAAAATATGCCAACGGTAGATATCATGATCCTTGATCGCTATATCTCAGATCTATAAATCTCTCCTCAAAAGAAAAAGTGTTATAAGCAGATTAATGATTAGTTAATTGATATTTATTACTGTTTTACGTGTGATTTATCTCAAAATAGAATTTAGAAAAATTAATTGCGATACTTATTTTGCAGTTTATCTTGAGATTAAAAGCATACATGATAACTTTTTTCACTTTTAAAGTCACCTTAATACAGATAATTTTTCAGATCAATTATTTGGCAGTCTATGCAATATTACTTAATTTAAATCAAAGCGAAGGTAATCTAAATTACATGAAATTGATGGTTTTACGTTTTCTAGCTTATTGCTATTAATGTTGTATAGTCATTCTAAATAAGAACCTCAAGTAAAAGAGTACTATTTTGAATTTCCCAGTCCCCAATCCCCAATCCCCAGTCCCCCGAACGAATAAATTAGAATCGTACGGAAACTAATTAGAACGACTATAGCCCTCTTCTGTCAGACTCCGAAAACTTTTGTCATTTCTAAATTCTAAAGTCATTACAGATAAAAGAATTGCTTGATTTTTTTCTAATAATAAAAACTAAAATTTAAAAATGGCTGTGATCTAGTCACTGTAAGGATCTATC
>JBCDDK010000065.1:0-36695 GCA_039180345.1 Cyanobacteria bacterium P01_G01_bin.39
AATCTCCATTGTTGTTTCAACTCACCCAGCAACCCAGCAAATCTTGCTTTGTCCGACTGGTTTCCAGAGGCGATTTCCATCATCACTGGGATGTCTCCATCGCCAACACAGATCAAATTCAGCACCAACTGTTTGAGATCTGCTCGATGATCTCTGGAGTATCCGTAGGTAATTTCAATCATTCCTGGCTCTGAGTTCTGTGCTGTTACCTCATATTTTCCGTCTAGGTTAAATGAGGTGGAATCCAGGTGAGCGATCGCTTTGTAGAACATTTGAAAACTTTACAACTCGAACAGATATACTATATCCAAGATGTGGATCGAATTAGTCAACTATTAATCAGACTATACAGCCAGGGAAAATGATGAAATCAAAGTGTTTAAATTTGATTGACAGTCTCAGTGAGATGAATGTTCATCAGCTAAATCAAGCAGTTAGCAATTATGATAGATAAAAATGTCAAGGTTATTGCTGAAAGTTTTACCACTCATGAATTAATTGACACTGCACTAGTTAGAAAAATGCCGCTTAACTATATTTGGTATTTGGGCTGAACGTACTCTACTGTAACGATTTCTTCCTGGCATAACGATTAAATTGGGTGCCTGTTTACATTGCTTCAAACAACCAGTGATTTTTATATCTACTTGATCTCCTACGCCTTGAGCATTTAATTCTGAGCGCAATAGTCTACAGGCATTACTGCCTTGCTTACGACAGCTTGACCCCTGACAAACTAATATTTGGGCTGTAGATTTTGAGGCTTTAGTAGTTGGAGCAACAGGATGTGCTGGAGTAATTAATTCGATACTATAGGCTTTGTACTTGAGCTGGTCTTGATGTATTTCATATTTTTTCATTCCTGCTATCTTTAAACGACAGCCAGGCTGGAGTTCTTTAATTGGTAGAGTTGTTAATGATTTGGCTACTTCAATCGAGTAATCACCTTCGGCTGTAGATAGATCAAGATGTTTGACTCGCCCCTTTGAACTAACCAGAATATTTTCTAACTTACCAACAACTTCAAATCCCGAAATCAAAGGTTGTACTGCTACCATGATTGCCATCTCTGAGAAACTATTCCTATTCTAAATGATTATTATTAGCAACAAACAGCAAAAATTTTCTTATTTGACAAAGTTAACGCCCCACTCAAGATCATATTAGAATACAGAGAATGTAATTTCTTCAGATTTATCTATGGTTAACGTTCCTGCTGCAATCATTACCGATCGCCTGCTTCGAGATTGGTTATTAGAAGATATTGGCAGGGGCGACCAGACTCAAGGGTTATTTGCGGGTGAAAGCAAGATTGAGCAGGCATTCTGGATTGTCAAAGAAGATGGAGTTGTGGCAGGTTTACCCATCGCTGCTAGAGTTTTTCAGTTATTAGATCCTGAAGCTAACTTTACTCTGACGGTAAACGAGGGAGATTTTTGCCCATCAGGAACCAAGATTGCAGCTATTACAGGAACCAGAGAAGCTTTACTAACTGGGGAAAGAGTAGCTTTAAATATAGCCATGCGTTTAAGTGGAATTGCCACAGCGACCCGTTCCTATGTCAAAAGTATCCAGGATTTGCCAACTAAGTTGGTTGATACCAGAAAAACCACTCCTGGCTTAAGAATTTTGGAGAAGTATGCCAGTCGGGTAGGGGGTGCCATTAATCATCGGATGGGCTTAGATGATCTAGTCATGATTAAAGATAACCACATCAACGCCGCAGGAGGGATTGATAAAGCGATCGCCTTACTGAGAAATAATATTCCCTATCCCCTCAACATTGAAGTAGAAACTACCAACATTGGGGAAGTAGAACAGGCAATAGAACATGGTGCAAATATCATTATGTTAGATAACATGTCTACTGCAACTATGAAGCAAGCTGTAGCAATTATTCGCAATGCTAATGACAAAATTAGAATTGAAGCTTCAGGGAACATTACATTAGAAACTATTCGGGCTGTAGCTGAAGTGGGAGTCGATTACATCTCCAGCAGCGCCCCGATCACGCGATCGCATTGGTTAGATTTGAGTATGAGAATGGCGTCAAAATATTCTGACTTCTAATTGTTACTCTCTACTTGTTCTCGATTCCTGTTTAAATTACGAGACAAGTTAGTTTATTGAGAGAAGTTAATCATGCAACTTTGTTATCGCGGTTCTAAATATCAACCAGAGATTAGCTCAATTAATTCTGTTGAATCAGATGTTAGTGCTAGATTCTTGGGCAGAGTTTACACAATACGCTACGTAAATTACTCAAATCCTCTACAGTCCAATCTATATAAATATCGTGGCATTATTTATCAAAAATAAGCTTTGAATCAATTCATAGCCATTAGCCATTAGCCATTAGCTTGATTAATTGGTAAAAATCGATTTCTAATGGGTGGGTATTAAACCTGATTATCTAAAAGATAAAAGCTTTTTTATAATTTATCAACAATTAGACAAGCGAGTAGCTATAGGATGAATCAAAAAACTTAATTGTATTTCTATTAAACATTTATAAAGAATAAAATGACAGTTTCTCAGTTAGTTATTGGTAATAAAAATTACTCTTCTTGGTCACTTAGAGCGTGGTTAATCCTGGCTAAATTAGGTATAGAATTTGAGGAAATAAGGGTTCCACTTTTTCAAACAGGATATAAAGAGCAACTACTCAAGTATTCTCCTACAGGTCAAGTTCCTGTTTACCTTCAAGGCAATTTAGCTATTTGGGATAGTTTTGCGATTGCTGAATACCTCGCAGAACAGTACCCAAAGCTGTTACCCAGTGACGTTAACCAAAGAGCATTAGCTCGTTCTTTGGCGGCGGAGATGCATTCTAGTTTTGTGTCATTGCGATCGCAAATGCCGATGAATTGTCGGGCTAAAGAAAGACAGGTTGAGATGACTAAAGATTTGGCAAATGATATCAAGCGTATTCAAACTATGTGGACTACCTGTCTCAAGCAAAATAGTGGTGCTGGTTCTTGGTTATTTGAAGATTTTACCATTGTCGATGCGATGTATGCGCCAGTAGTTTTTCGATTTAATACCTATGGTGTGAAGTGCGATTCTATGATTACAGAGTATATCAATATGGTGCTAAACGACCCTGACATAAAGCGTTGGCATGAAGCAGCAAGAAATGAGGTTGAGGTCATTGAAGAGGAAGAAGTTGGGATAATTGACTAGTCTAAATATTTGACGTTTCTTGTAAACCGTGAGTTACACCTTGATCTTGATGTCATTATTGATCATGAACGATTTATATAACCGCAGGTGAAGGATTTTAATAATGCTGAAGTTTTATTATTCTCGTCTTTCGATTAATGCACGGCGTGTTTGGGTAACGTTATTAGAAAAAAATATTGAATTTGAAGCAATAATCTTAAAGCTCAATGGCGATCAGTTTCAACCAGATTTTTTGGCGATTAATCCTTTTCATCATATTCCTGTACTAGTTGATCAAGATTTTCGCGTTTTTGAATCTTTGGCAATTTTGGATTATCTCGAAGCTAAATATCCTAAACCCTCTTTTATGCCTACTGCGGCTGATGAAATCGCCCAGGTGCGAATGATTGAGTTAGTAACGGTTAATGAATTGCCACCTGCTTCAATTGTGCTGATGAAAGAGATGTTAGATCTCGCGGTTGAAGCCCCAAAGCTTGAGCAGGCCAAACAAACTATGGCGACTGGATTGCAATATTTTGAGGATAGTTTGCCCAAAGAGCAACCTTATTTTCTTGGAGATCGCTTTACCTATGCCGACATTGTGGCAGGCACAGCCGTCGATGCTATACCCAATCTGGGGATTAGTTTAGAACCATATCCCAAAGTAACTAAGTGGGTTGAAAATTTAAGACAGCGTAACCATTGGCAAAAGACTGCTCCTTCTCTAGAAGACTTAGAAAAGTCTAAAGCAATTATGAAAGCCATTTTACAAAAACGATAAATAAACGATAAATAATTATCTCGCAAGGCTATTATTTTATAGTTAAACTGCAATGTTGCGATCGCTTTTTTTCTTGTCTTTCAGAGGATTTCTTGTGAATATAGCGATCGCAATCTAAATCAAATACGATTTAACTGCTTGCTTCGTTGGTGTCGATTTTCTTGTTCTAATTGAACGATTAATTCTTCTAGTTCTAAACTTGCTAACTCTAACTTTCTTCTTTCTTGACGCGACTTTAATACTGTTTGTTTAATTTTTTTATGATCGGGTAAATTCGGCTGATTCATTGTAAACCCCAATCTAATTTAATCTCTTCAACACTTTGCTCTAAAGCGGGAACTCTATTTTTAACAGTAGAAACCCTTTCTGACAACAACTTTAACATAGCTGGAGTAATGACAGGTTGTATTTCTGAAATCTGAAGCAACAATCTAGATATTTGATTGTGAAGTTCGGCTGCTTGTAAAGCGATCGCAGTTAGCTCGTCAAGAGAGCTAATAGTCTCATCTGTTTCTCCAAAATTTTCTAATAACAAATATTCTGCTAATTTTGCCTCATTTACGCTTTCTAATAGAGATTTTTGCATGTTTACAAGATTATTCATTAATTCCGCAGAAATTTTCGCCATTATTTCTGTACTGTTTCTAATCTTGCTCAAGTATACAGACAAAGGATATTGTTTAAACTATTTTCAACAAGCAATGGCACTTTTTCTAAAACGACAATGGTTGCGAGCGCTCGGCTAGGGGTCGCCTAATCGCTTGATTCTTTGACTATTCAGGCGATTGATTCGCGTCAGCCAGTGTAAGTACAAAATTTGTCTCCTAAATCGATTAATAGATAAATCGTCTAATAATGGTGAAAAAACGATTTAATAGACTATATATATGAGATATATGAGTAATTTTAGAGTATCTACGAATTTATAAGATAGTGGGCACTCCTTGTTTAATAAAATACTGCAAAATTTTAAAATATATTCGATATTTAATTTTTTGTTAAATTGCTTCGATCATTCTATCGAGTTCTCTGACGTTAAATTTTGCTTTATTTAAGTGCAGTACTGTTGATATATTCTTTTTTAAAAATATTTAAGCTTTAGCTAATTAACAATGAATATTATCTAATAATTCTGTATATATATATCCTTCAATGCCATTTGGTAATCTTACATGAGTCCATTTATTTGAAGCACCTAAGAATTTCACAACAGTATTATTCGGAACTGCTGTAATCAATGTTCCATTTGGAGAACGGCGTAAATTCGCATAAGTATCATTGTGATCATAGACACGATACAAGGAAGGTCTAATTAATTGCCCCCACATATATCCTTGAGAACCATTTTCCAAACTAACTGAAAGCCATCTATTTCCACCTGTATGTTCAGAACTAATTTTAGTAAAGTTGATTATTTTTTTGATTACAGTACCATTTGGTTGGGTACGTAAATTTACTCCTGAGTCATTTGAGTCGTACGCAAATGCAATTTTACACGTAGATCTTTTCGGGATTTTAGGTGTAGTTATAGGAGATATTGTGCTGTTTGGATTTAAACCAGGTTGTGGATTTGAAGATCTTACCCTAAAAGCAACATAAGGTTTTATCCCCCAGGTTCTAGATATTGTTTGATTTCCTATATAATTACGACCAGAATATTTAATAGCTCCAGCTTTAAAATCTATAGTATCAAACTGTTTAGTGATTTCTTTTGCAGATTTTCCACTTACTGCATCATAAATAATTTGTCTTGCAAGCTTTTCAGCTTCTTTGCGAGCATTTCCCTCAAGATTGGCTGACAAGGTATTGAGTGTGCGTTGAACTAATTGTTCTACCCATGCTATAAAAGGTGCAGAGTTGGCTGAATAAATAGAAACACCGGCAGCAACTGCTCCTCTGGCAGCATCAGTTTCAGAAATATCGTCTGCCCATGATGCTTTCCATCCATTTTTTTCTACTAGAGCTTTTTTATCAAATTTATTTGTTTCATATCCTCCTTGAAGATCTGGACAGTGATGTGGATGCCATATGGAACAATCAGCTAAAACAGGCTGAATAGAAGCTATTAAATTAAGACTAATAACACTAGGAATAGCTATTAATATAGTAGTTAATTTATTCAAAGCACTCTTAATCTTCATTCTTTCACAAAATTGTAGTATTAATCTGATAACAACAAAGTATACAATATTTTATTTAAATGACATAGGACAACGATTCGTATATTAAAGGGTCACATGGACTTCAAAGATTTAAATAGCAGTGGTTTAGAATTGTAGTACTTAGCTATTAGCTATCAATAGTAAAAATTGATTTTGGTTGGAAAAGGCTTGATTTATATTGATTATCTCCACTTATATTTCAATGGATTGAACTACCGATAATTCCGTTTCTCGGCAAAGTAGTTTGACTTCCTATAATTCCCTTTCTGGAGAGTTCTATAATCACAATCATCCCTAGTCTGGTGTAGAGAGTAGTTAAGTTAAAAGACGAAACCGTTATAGCTACAGTCAAGATAGTTAAGACGTAGCATCTTTTAAAACGGACTTAATTACTAGTCTCAATGAAGAGCAATCGTCTAAGTGGTGACTTAGACGACTTTTTAGCCAAGCCCAACATTTTTCAATTTTATTGAAAGTTAAAGAATTTTTTACTAAAAAGCGATCGCCAATTTATACCAGCGATCGCTTGAATAATTCTGCAAGCAAGCAAGAAGTTAAACAGAAGTAAGAGTTTTACTTGCCTCTGCATTGGTTTCTGCCCTGTCTGCTTCAGAGGGGGGTACTACCTGCCAGAATTTGTCTAGGTAGTTATCCCAATCTTGAAGAATGGCTTTTCCTTTCGCACTGCCTGTTTGAGCCACGTGCTGTTCAATCATCTCCTTGAGTTGTTTTGCTCCTGCATCAGAGACAACTCTTTGAATCTTGACTATTTCAGGATTAACTTTGTCAGCAAAGCTATCATTTTCGTCAAGGAAATAGCCTAAACCACCAGTCATACCCGCACCAATGTTACGACCAACTTCCCCCAGAACAACAATCAAACCACCAGTCATATATTCACAACAGTGATCTCCTGCACCTTCGATTACTGCCTTACCCAATGAGTTACGGACAGCAAATCTTTCTCCTGCCCTTCCGTTAGCGTACAGTACGCCACCAGTGGCTCCATAAAGACAGGTATTACCAATAATGACGTTACTAGCAGCATCATAGGTGGATTGATTGCTGGGGGTAATAATAATCTCACCACCGTGCATTCCTTTGCCAACATAGTCATTAGCTTCTCCCGAGACAATCATTTTCATCCCAGGCAAGTTGAATGCGCCAAAGCTTTGACCCGCAGAGCCTTTAAAGATCAGGGTAATTTCTCCTTCAAAGCCACTGTTACCGTACTTAGAAGCAATCTCCCCTGAAATTCTCCCCCCTACGCTACGGTCAGTGTTAATAATACTAATGTCTTTAGCAACTTTACCTTGATTAGCGATCGCATCTTGTATATCAGCATCAGCTAAGATTTCATCATCCAAGACTTTACCATTGGTATGAACTGCTACGTGTTGTAGCCAACTGCGGTCTTCTTTGACGTTTGGTAAATCAATTAAACAACTTAAGTCTAAGCCATTAGTTTTAGCAATATAAGCATCGGCATTCTGAATTAACAGATCGCTACGCCCAATAATTTCTTCCAGGTTACGATAGCCTAACTTAGCTAATAACTGTCTCACTTCTTGAGCCACAAAGAAGAAGAAATTGACCACATGCTCAGGAATACCCTTAAAGCGATCACGTAGGTGTTGCTGCTGTGTCGCTACCCCTACAGGACAGGTATTCATATGACATACACGAGCCATAATACAGCCTTCGGCGATCATCGCAATGGAGCCAAAGCCGTACTCTTCTGCCCCCATCAATGCAGCCATAATTACATCCCAGCCAGTTTTCAAACCGCCATCTGCTCGTAGTAAAACGCGATCGCGTAACTGGTTTTGCATTAATACTCGATGCACTTCTGTTAGTCCTAATTCCCAGGGTACCCCTGCGTGTTTAATTGAACTCAACGGTGAGGCTCCTGTCCCCCCATCGTGACCCGAAATTTGAATTACGTCTGAGTTGGCTTTGGCTACACCTGCGGCAATTGTACCAATGCCAATTTCTGCCACTAGCTTGACGGAAACTTTAGCCTGGGGATTGATTTGATGGAGGTCAAAAATTAACTGAGCTAAATCTTCAATCGAGTAAATATCATGGTGGGGAGGGGGTGAAATCAAGGTTACTCCTGGTTTAGAACGACGCAGAGAAGCAATGTAGGGACTAACTTTTTTCCCTGGTAGCTGTCCCCCTTCACCTGGTTTAGCTCCCTGAGCTAACTTGATCTCAATTTGTTTGGCGCTCATTAAATACTCAGGAGTAACTCCAAAACGCCCTGATGCTACCTGTTTAATAGCAGAACTAGCAGTATCTCCATTTTGTAAACCATTGAGATGGGGCAGTATGGCAGACTTGCCATCAGCAGTAACATCATCTAAGACTTTAAACCGAACCGTATCTTCTCCACCCTCTCCTGAGTTAGATTTGCCACCGATGCGATTCATTGCCACTGCAAGAGTTTCATGAGCTTCTCTAGATAGAGAACCCAAAGACATGCCACCAGTACAAAAACGCTTAAAGATACTGGCTATCGACTCAACCTCATCTAAAGCAATAGATTGGCGATCGCTTTTAAAGTCCAGTAAATCCCGCAGTGCTGTCGCTGGTCGTCCGTGAAGCTGCTTTTTATATAGCTCGTAATGGTCGTAGTCTTTGCTCTCTACTGCTTTGTGCAGGGCTTTGGACATTTCAGGAGAATTCATATGATATTCTCCACCTTTTTTATATTTAACAAAACCGTAATTTTCCAGCTTTTTCCCTTGAAGTTCAGGAAAAGCTCGTTGATGAACAGCAATTACTTCTTGAGCCAATTCCGCAACAGTCAAGCCTCCTAAACGTGAGGTAGTACCTACAAAAGCAAGATTGACTAAATCCATTCCTAATCCCAACGCTTCAAAGATTTGCGCGCCATGATAGGAAGACAAAAGCGAGATTCCCATCTTAGATAAGATTTTGAGTAAACCTGCCTCAATCGACTTACGATAATTTTGCTGCGACTGAGCCAGAGTAACCTTTTCAATTCGCTCATTTTCCATCAACTTCTGAGTCTTGGGATTATTCCACCACTGGCGCACAGTCTCTAAGGTCAAATAAGGACAAACTGCCGAGGCTCCATAACCAATCAAACAGGCAAAATGGTGCGTACTCCAGCACTGAGCTGTATCTACCACTAACGAGGCTCTCAAGCGCAATCCTTGGCGAATCAGGTGGTGATGAACTGCTCCTACTGCTAGTAAGGGAGGAATATAGCTATATTCACTACCAATGTTTGCTCCAATACGGCGATCGCTGAGAACGATAATTTCTGTACCTTCTTTGACCGCAGTTGTTGCTTGAGTACATAAGTGAGCAATTGCATCTTTTAATCCAACTGGACCTGTAGCAATCTGATAGAGAGTTGAAAGAGACTGCGTTTTGAATTGAGATGACTTGATTGCAGCTAATTCTTCATCATTTATAACTGGTGATTCTAGCTTTAGTAACTTTGCATCTTCAGGCTTGAGGTCGAGAATATGACCTTTTCCTCCCAACTGCATCGACAGAGACATAACTAAACTTTCTCTCAAAGGGTCGATCGCTGGATTGGTTACCTGGGCAAATCTTTGCTTGAAATAGTCATAGAGTAGCCGTGGTTTATCTGAAAGTACTGCTAAAGGAATATCATCTCCCATACAGAAAGTTGGCTCTTTGGCATTAATTGCCATTGATTGAATGATTAGCTCGACATCCTCTGCTGTATAACCAAAAGCCGTTTGACGACGTAGCAAATCATCGGCACTCAACAGATTTTCACGACCAAATTCTTGTGGCTTAATTGTTTGACGATACTGCTCGATCCATTTTCCATAAGGATTAGCTTGAGCAACTCTTTGCTTTACTTCCCAGTTACGCAAAATCTCCTTGGTTTGCAAATCCACCACTATAGTCTGACCAGGCCCTAATCTACCTTTTTCCACTACTTCTTCATCAGGCAGATCCACTACTCCAGTCTCCGACCCCACAACTATATAACCATCTTTGGTAATGGTGTAGCGCGCAGGACGCAAACCATTGCGATCTAAAACTGCACCCACAGTTTTGCCATCACTAAACACCAATAATGCTGGTCCATCCCAGGGTTCTTGCTGTCCACTATGATATTCATAAAAATCAACAATCTCAGGATACTTAGCCAAAGAAGGCTGATTTTGATAGGCTTCAGGTACCAGAATCATTGCTGATTCGGTGATACTGCGACCACTACGTACTAGTAATTCCATGGCACTGTCTAAGTTGTAGGAATCGCTATTATCGTTATTGACAATTGGCGTTAGTCCTTCAACTTCAGCTTGCGTCCAAGCAGCCTGAGTGACCGCTTCCGTCGCCACTAATTCCTTTTCTCGATTGGACATCCAGTTGATGTTGCCCAGAAGAGTGTTAATTTCACCATTATGACCCAAAATTCGCATCGGTTGAGCAAAAGGCCATTTAGGCATCGTATTAGTGCTAAAGCGACGATGGTACACAGCAAAAGTGCTTTCATAATCTGGATTCACTAAATCCTGATAGAATTCACCCAAAATTACCGAGCGCACCATGCCCTTGTACACAATAGTTCGACAGGAAAAAGAGCAAATATAGAAATTGTCTGAAAGCCTTTTTCCTACTCGCGATCGCGCAACATATAGTTTGCGTTCTAAGTCATCTCCAGTCAAGCCTTCGGTTGAACTGACTATAATTTGTTCGATATAGGGTTGATTATCTCTAGCTTGTTTTCCTAAAACTTCGGGACGTACTGGTACCAATCGCCAGCCTAATACCTGCAATTGTTCTGACTCAATTATCTTTTCAATATAACTCTTTAATTCCTCAATTTGGTCTGCATCTTGAGGCAGAAACACCATCCCCACTCCCCAAGCTTCAGGTTTAGGCTGAGTCATATTTTCCTCGTCAAACCAAGTGGCAAATAGTTTATGCGGTAGCGCTGTCATAATTCCCGCACCATCCCCAGAATTGCGATCAGCGCTACAACCTCCCCGATGTTCCATGCAGCCCAACGCCTTTAAAGCTTGATTAACAATTTTATTACTCTGGCGACCATCTTGATAAGCAATGAAACCTACTCCACAGGCATCTCTTTCTTCTACTAGCCATTTTTGACCTAAGAAAGGCTTGTCAGATAAATTTTGCTGGGATACATTAGGGGCGCTGTTGGTCAATTTCATTTCTTGCTCGCTCATACAGATGTAATAATTTTTTTTGAGATAACTATTTGAAAATAATCACTATTTTGTGTTTTTTCCGAATCAAGCTAAACATCAACAATTGTGTCAAGCTCTCTAAGTAAAAGTGAATAGATATAATTTCCAGACTATAAATGAGTGTTAAGAAGTATCGGTATATTATTATACTGTTGCTTGGTAAAGTACTTATTTATCTATGCGAAATTAATCTAATTATCTTGATAAATGCTGCTTCGACTAAATATAAGAACAACTTGACTATAGCTGTTCTGTCTTTGTCACTAGTCTGACGCTTGTAGAAAAACGGCATAGTAACTCAAGACTAATTATAGCTATTTGCAAGCTGCTCACAGTCCAATAACCTTAGCCAATAGCTTTTTGCGTCCAAGTCACTAAATTACATAGAATACAACTAGATTTTAAAATCTGTAGTGTAATTTTATAGCAGTGTATTGTAACCCAAATAACATTTAATATATAGCTCTTTCAACTATAGTTGAAATCAGAACGACAAATAGCTTGAGCATTAAAGGATATTTGGTTCTGATATCTTTTACCTGTAAAACTTTGCCTAGATTAAGCTAAAACTTCAATTCAACTTTAACTTAATCTAGGCTTTTCTTAACTGCCAGATGGACATTTATGAAGATTGTATGTAGATACGGCAATTGTCAAAGATTAGTGTTCGTCATCTAGACAATTGTTTGCTATCTTCTTGATATGTTGATTCTCAATCTGCATAAACACGGCATGTTATAGATCCAATCTTAAAGTAAGTTTACAAAATATTTATCGTTATCAAGTAAAAAAGTTATGTCCCAATCTACAAAAACCAAATCAAGTTCCAGCCAAACTGAGTCCAAACTTAACTCTACTACTCCAGTAGGGGTTGCCGCCAGAGAAATACGTCCCTGGGGGTCTTTTACAACCTTAGAAGAAGGGACAGGATACAAAATCAAACGGATCGAAGTAAATCCTGGTCACCGCCTCAGTCTACAAATGCATCACCATCGAAGTGAACACTGGATAGTAGTTTCTGGGACAGCCAAGGTTACTTGTGGAGATCAGGAAATGATTTTGGGGAGTAATCAGTCTACTTACGTACCTCAGTGTACTACCCATAGATTAGAAAATCCTGGCGTTATTAATTTGGTACTGATAGAGGTACAAAATGGTCAATATCTAGGTGAAGATGATATTATTCGCTTCAGTGATGACTATGCCCGACAATAATCAATATCAAACTTGACCTTAGCCATTTATTTAGTATTAAAGCGGTATTTGTCTGCTGATGTTGACTAGAGTTCAAGTTGAGTTGCGCGGTAACTCAACTTGTGTTTTAGGGTAGCATGTTGAAGGTAACTAAAACTTGAGTGGACAAATTTTCTGGTTATGGTTGATATAACCCCCGCAGCATTAGCAGAAATCAAGCGTATTAAATCAAATAGACAAGAAAATGGCTCTCTCAAACTCAAAGTGGTTTCTGGGGGCTGTTCTGGTTTATTTTATGATTTGAGGTTTGAATCTGCACAGGCAGATCCAAATTCAGCTTCACTTGGTGAGCAGCTATTGGAAATAGAAGGCATAGATCTCAGAGTTGATAACAAAGCATGGCAGTATTTTGAACATCTCAAGTTAGATTACTCAGAAGACTTAATGGGCGGAGGGTTTCGCTTCCACAATCCTCAGCTCGAAAATGTCTGCGGCTGTGGAATATCCTTTACCAAGCTGAAGTAAAAGCGTTTTTGCTTTATATCCAAGTAACTCAGCTAAGGCTGTTTATATGTTTATAATAATTATTGGCGACCATCAATCATAGAGTTGATTGACAATATCATCTTGCTTGATTTAAGATAAAAATTTGTCTGCTATTGTATATATCTTTATTGACATTAGACAATTAAGGAGACTCAAACCAAAGTAAAACTATAACTCATGCCCACTATTCAGCAGCTTATTCGTAGCGAAAGATCGAAGTCAAAAAAGAAAACCAAATCTCCTGCACTTAAAGAATGTCCTCAGCGTCGTGGGGTTTGTACTAGAGTTTATACTACTACACCTAAAAAGCCTAATTCAGCACTAAGAAAAGTTGCGAGAGTTCGCTTAACTTCAGGATTTGAGGTAACGGCATACATACCAGGAATTGGTCACAACTTGCAGGAACACTCTGTAGTTTTAATTAGAGGTGGTCGTGTTAAGGACTTACCAGGAGTTCGATATCATATCGTTAGAGGAACCTTAGATACTACTGGAGTTAAAGATAGGGCCCAAGGTCGCTCTAAGTACGGAACGAAGAAACCCAAATAAGAGATTGCAGCTGAGTTATATTGGTATCGTCATAGCTGGTTAGATCAAATCAATCATATTGTCGTCAGGATTTTAATTCAGAGGCAAGAAAGCAATTTCAGAATTAAAAATCCGCTCAGGTGAGATTTCAGGCTCGATACAAAACTAATGATTAGAAAAACTCAATATTAACTAATATTTTCTAGTCAAAATAAACTGAGCAACATGCGTCAATACTAGCAAAAGGTATCTTGAGACAATCAAAGACCTAATCAAATATTTTGTTGCCCAATTTTAATACAAAGTTGCGGTCGATAATTCAGCTAGTTGATGACCAAGTCATAATTCAACAATATTTAACCTACAAGAAATAAGTAAATGTCTAGACGCTCTAGCAACAAAAAACGCCCAGTACCACCAGATCCAGTTTACAATAGCCGTCTGCTTAGCATGACCATCAGACGAATTATGCGTAGTGGCAAACAGTCTTTAGCATCTCGCATTATATATGATGCAATGACGATGATTGGCGAAAAAACAGGAAACGAGCCAATCGAAGTTTTTGAACAAGCCATTAAAAATCTTACTCCTTTAGTCGAAGTAAAAGCTCGCCGAGTTGGTGGAGCAACTTACCAAGTTCCAATGGAAGTAAGACAGGGCAGAGGAACTACTTTAGCCCTCAGATGGTTAATTCAGTTTTCTCGCTCTCGTGGAGGCAGGACCATGGCAAGCAAACTGGCTAACGAAATAATTGATGCTGCTAACGAAACTGGTGGAGCGATGAAAAAAAGAGATGAGACTCATCGGATGGCAGAGGCAAACAAAGCATTTGCCCACTATCGTTATTAAATCTGAGCTTGAGATTACTCTAGATATAAGTTATTTGTGCCAGCCGTATAACTTAGTTAGGTTGCAATAACTAACTGGAGCTGTGCTACTTTATTCCTTTATTTAGAGTGATTAAATGAGTAATCTTAAATTTGAGTAAGAATAATTTGCTGTTTTGAGAAAAAGCTCATTATAGTAATATTTAGGCTAATACTTTAATTATTAGATAAAAGTATAGAATTATAAATAGTGCTAAATAAAATGAGTATTTAGCCGTTTCATCCTGCACAATGCAAGGAGGTATTTGTGGCACGTAGCATTCCTCTTGAGCGAGTAAGAAATATAGGTATTGCTGCTCATATAGATGCGGGCAAAACAACAACAACAGAACGAATTCTTTTTTACACTGGCATTGCCTACAAAATGGGCGAGGTTCATGATGGTGCTGCCACTATGGACTGGATGCAGCAAGAGCAGGAGCGTGGAATTACCATAACTGCTGCTGCCATTACCACTAGTTGGAAGGATCATAAGATCAACATTATCGATACCCCTGGACATGTAGACTTCACGATTGAAGTGGAGCGTTCCATGCGAGTTTTAGATGGTGTAATCGCTGTATTTTGCTCCGTTGGCGGTGTCCAACCTCAGTCTGAGACTGTCTGGCGACAAGCAAATAGGTACAATGTCCCCAGAATCGCTTTTGTCAATAAAATGGATCGCACAGGAGCGAACTTTTTTAAAGTGCACGAGCAGATTCGAGAACGCCTTAAAGCCAATGCAGTCCCAATTCAAATCCCGATTGGCAGTGAAGCTGGATTTGAGGGAATTATAGATCTCGTAAGGATGAAAGCTATCGTCTACAAAGATGACTTAGGCGAGAAAATTGAAGAAACAAATATTCCTGATGAATTGAAAACTCAAGCACAGGAATATAGAGCGCAGTTAATTGAGTCAATTGCTGAAATAGATGAGACTCTATTAGAAAAATTTATGATGGAGGAAGATTTCAGCGAAGGCGAAATAAAAGCAGCTATTCGCAAAGGAACGATTGACGGATCAATTATGCCTCTACTTTGTGGTTCAGCATTTAAAAATAAGGGAGTTCAAGTCCTTTTAGATGCTGTGGTAGATTATCTGCCAGCCCCTCCAGAAGTTCCTCCTATTACAGGAGAGTTACCTAACGGAGAAGAAGCCGTTAGACACTCTAATGATGATGAACCTTTTTCAGCATTGGCTTTTAAAATAGCTAGCGATAAGTTTGGTCGCTTGACTTTTGTTCGAGTTTATTCAGGAGTTCTACCAAAGGGGACTTATGTATATAATTCGACAAAGCAAAAAAAAGAACGGATTTCCCGTTTGGTTGTCCTCAAATCCAATGAGCGCATTGAAGTTGATGAATTAAGGGCTGGTGATCTAGGCGCAATAGTTGGTCTTAAAGTAGCCGCTACTGGCGATACATTGTGTGATGATCAAAATCCAATTATCTTAGAGTCCCTATATGTCCCTGAGCCAGTAATTTCTGTGGCAGTGGAACCTCAGACCAAAAGCGATATTGAAAAACTTTCTAAAGCTTTGCAAGCTCTTTCTGATGAAGATCCTACTTTTCGTGTCAGCACTAACCCTGAGACTAACCAAACCGTAATTGCGGGCATGGGCGAGCTTCATTTAGAGATATTAGTGGATCGAATGCTGAGAGAATTTAATGTTGAGGCTGCTGTTGGCAAGCCTCAGGTAGCATACAGAGAGACAATTCAACAACAAGGCAAAGGTGAAGGTAAATATATCAAGCAAAGCGGTGGCAAAGGTCAGTACGGTCATGCTGTATTAGAAGTTGAACCTGCTGAACCAGGCTCAGGGTTTGAATTTGTTTCTAAAATTGTTGGTGGTACAATTCCCAAGGAATTTATACCTGCTATTGAACAGGGGGTGAAACAAACCTGTGAATCTGGTATCTTGTCAGGATATCCTTTGATAGATATCAAAGTCACTTTGATAGATGGTTCTTACCACGATGTAGACTCTAATGAGATGGCTTTCAAGGTAGCTGGTTCGATGTCAATAAGAGAAGCTGTAAATAACGCTAATCCTGTAGTGCTAGAGCCAGTGATGAAGGTTGAGGTCGAAGTTCCTGAAGATTTTTTGGGAGATGTAATTGGCGACTTAAACGCTCGTAGAGGAAACATTGAAGGGATGAACTCCGAAGATGGCATAGCAAAAGTAGATGCTCAAGTTCCATTGGCAAAAATGTTTGGTTATGCTACGGATATTCGTTCTAAGACCCAGGGAAGAGGTATATTCTCGATGGAGTTCAGCGAATATAGTGATGTTCCTCGCAATGAAGCTGAGGCAATTATCGCAAGAAATAAAGGAAACACTTTAGTTTAAATAAGGAATAAATAAATTAATGGCACGCGCAAAGTTTGAACGTACTAAAGATCACGCTAATATTGGCACAGTAGGTCATGTAGACCACGGAAAAACCACTTTGACAGCAGCAATTACTCTATCTCTAGCTGCTCTGGGAAATGCTAAAGCAAGAAACTACGAGGATATTGACGCTGCTCCTGAAGAGAAAGCACGTGGTATTACGATCAACACTGCCCATGTTGAATACGAAACTGAAAATCGTCACTACGCTCACGTAGACTGTCCTGGACATGCTGATTATGTCAAAAACATGATTACTGGTGCGGCTCAAATGGACGGCGGCATTTTAGTTGTATCTGCTGCTGATGGTCCAATGCCTCAAACTCGTGAACATATTTTGTTGGCAAAACAAGTTGGTGTTCCTAGTCTAGTAGTCTTCATGAACAAAGAAGATCAAGTAGATGACGAAGAACTACTTGAATTGGTTGAATTAGAAATTCGCGAACTATTGAGCGAGTACGATTTCCCTGGTGATGATATTCCTATCGTTTCAGGTTCTGCTCTAAAAGCAGTAGAGGCTTTGACTTCTAAACCCGATACAAAAAAAGGTGACGATCCTTGGGTTGATAAAATCTACGCTTTAATGGAACAGGTTGATAGCTATATTCCTACTCCCGAGCGTGAAGTAGACAAGCCTTTCTTAATGGCTGTAGAAGACGTATTCTCTATTACTGGTCGTGGTACTGTTGCTACTGGTCGTATTGAGCGTGGTGTTGTTAAAGTAGGCGAAACTATCGAAATCGTCGGTATCAGAGATACCCGTAGCACTACCGTTACTGGAGTAGAAATGTTCCAGAAGACTTTAGATGAAGGTCTAGCTGGAGACAACGTTGGCGTACTTCTTCGTGGTGTACAAAAAGAAGATATTGAACGCGGTATGGTTTTAGCTAAGCCTGGTTCAATTACTCCCCACACCGAATTTGAAGGAGAAGTTTACGTGCTAACAAAAGAAGAAGGCGGTCGTCATACTCCTTTCTTCAAAAACTACCGTCCCCAATTCTACGTTCGTACTACTGACGTAACTGGTACAATCACTGACTATACTGCCGATGATGGTAGCGCGGTAGAAATGGTTATGCCAGGCGATCGCATTAAAATGAACGTTGAGTTAATCAACCCCATTGCTATTGAACAGGGAATGCGGTTTGCAATTCGTGAAGGTGGTCGCACAATTGGGGCTGGTGTAGTCTCTAAGATTATTAAGTAGTCTTACAACTACCTACCTAATACGAACAACTCGACTCTGAGGGAGTAGACTCTGCCATAGTCAATCAGACTAGCATTGTTTTCTCCCCTAGTTTTTGTGAGAGAATAGAGCTTGGGAGAAAATAATATCTGCCAAGTTGCTCTGACCCAAAGTCCTATATAAATAACTTGTACCTCGAAAACTAATAAAGATGGCAACGATTCAACAACAGAAAATACGCATTCGTCTCAAAGCCTTTGATCAACGTCTACTAGATACATCTTGTGAAAAAATTGTTGATACTGCAAACAGAACTAACGCTTCGGCAGTTGGTCCGATCCCCCTTCCTACAAAACGCAAAATATATTGCGTCTTGCGATCGCCTCATGTAGATAAAGACTCTCGTGAACATTTTGAAACTCGCACCCATCGCCGCATCATTGATATTTATAAACCATCTTCTAAGACTATTGATGCACTAATGAAATTAGATTTGCCTGCTGGGGTTGATATTGAAGTTAAACTATAGCTCTAGAACCTAATTTACTACGAGAACTACCCTTTAAGATGCCAATCTAGAGGGTCTTACCAGTTCGTAAACAAGATATTTCAGAAAAAAATCAGCTACAGTAAACAAGTAGCACCACTATTTATATCCCAAAACAGAATTAGATGGCATCTTCTTCAATTGCAGTTAGAGAATTACCTTTATTTCCGCTTCCTGAAGTAGTTTTATTTCCCAGTCGCCCCTTGCCGTTGCATATTTTTGAATATCGCTATCGGATCATGATGAATACGATTTTAGAAAATGATCGTCGCTTCGGAGTTTTGGCGATTGACCCTACTACAGGAGAAATTGCTAAATATGGCTGTTGTGCGGAAATTCTCCATTTTCAAAGACTGCCTGATGATCGCATGAAAATGCTGAGTTTTGGGCAACAAAGATTTAGAGTTTTGGAATATGTTCGAGAAAAGCCCTATCGGGTTGGTTTGGTTGAATGGATTGAGGATAAGCCGCCAACGGAAAACTTAAGTCCCATAGCAACCGAAGTTGAAGGATTACTGAGGGATGTTGTTCAGCTATCAGCAAAATTGACGAGCCAAAAGATCGAGCTTCCTGATGATTTACCTAATTCTCCCACAGAGCTTTCATATTGGGTAGCAAGTAACCTGTATGGTGTTGCATCTGAACAGCAAGCTTTATTGGAAATGCAAGATACTCTAGAACGCTTGAAGAGGGAACAAGAGATTCTTAGCTCTACCCGTAGCCATTTAGCAGCGAGAACGGCGCTTAAAGATGCTTTGGATTGATTGAGTTAATTTTTAAGCAATACAATAATTTAAAGTTCGTAGTTATTGAGTCAAATCCTTGACAAAAAGCTGAAGATTCCCAATTATATGCTCTATAAACCGCAAGTCTTTGCACGAGAGAATATTTTTTCAGCGCAATACATAATGTGAAAAACAACCCAGTCCTTGCCATTCGATACGTCACCCATCTCTAATCCAAGTTCGATACTGGGAAAATGTCCCTTAGGAAGAAAGATTATTGCCAAATTTTAAATCAGAATGGTGAATCCACTCGTTATTTACTCGCCAGCCTACTTGATTTCCAAATTGGTCTCGAATATTATCAATGTTATTGTATTGGGACTTTTCTTTATCTTGAATCTCTTGCAGAATCTTCATCTGGACGCTAAATCCAAAATGTCCATTACTGTATTGAACCCAAAGCTGGTCAATTGTCCTTAGATCCTTACAGGGAAAGTTAGTTACATCCTCTTCGGTGACCTCGAAGAAAGAGTTAGCAAACATCCAAAAAATATATTGGTTTGCTTTGTTAGCTGCTTTCCAATTACCTTCCTGAAGGAAATTTATCAGTCTAGTATGGTTCATACCTTTTTCAGATCTCACTATAGTATTAGCTTGAGTAGTAATGTCCACTTTCTCCTGATTTCTTTGCTTAAGCAAATCCAGTGCTTCCGTAAATACCTCGTCAGGTGAAGAATATTTACCTGATTGGATCTGTTGCTGAATAAATTGCTCCAATTCTGGACTAAGGGATATATTCATGTGCTTGCTATGATCAGTTGAATACCATTTTCCAAGAAAATATCAAGTATTTATTATTTATCTCGTTATCATACTAACTATCTACTTTCCGATATTGGCAAAAGACTATAATTACCGAAAACTCTTAAGACTTCCGTACAGTCAGATAGTTCCGATAAAGCGTTCCTAATCTCCAGCTCATGAGAATTCCCTTCGAGATCAATGAAAAATATATATTCTCCTAAAGATCGCTTTGTCGGACGAGACTCAATTTTACTAAGATTGATATTTCTTTTGGCGAAAATTTCTAAGGCTTTGACTAATGCTCCAGGAGCATTCTCGGGCAAGCTGAAAGCCAAAGAAAGATGACTACCTTGATCGCTGATATCGGAAGTGACAATCCAAAAGCGAGTACAGTTATCAGGTTGATCTTTAATATCAGATTGTAGTAAGGGTACTTGATATAGTTGAGCAGCTCTAGGTGCAGATATAGTAGCTGCTGTCAAGTCATCCTGGAGATATTTTATGCCTTCAGTAGTTGATTTGGTAGGAATCAGTTGTGCTTGAGGTAGATACTCTTCTAGCCATTGTTGGCACTGAGCTAATCCTTGAGGATGAGAATATACTGTTGCTATTTCTGACAAAGATTGAGCATAGGACAATAATCCATGAGCAATAGGAATCGTTAGTTCTTGATGAACATGCAAGTTTGTAAATCGCCACAAAGCATCGAGAACGACTGTAACACTTCCTTCTATTGAGTTTTCGATTGGTACTATTGCTTGGTCAATTTTTCCGACCGCCACAGACTGTATTGCCATAGCAATGCTCGGAAAAGGACACAGGGTAGCTGTTGAATTATGATTTTCGTTAAGCCATTTTGAATATGCTAGAGCAGCAGTTTCCGAATTAGTCCCAGTAGGACCTAAATAGGCTAGAGTAAGCTTCATAAAAAAGACAATTTATCAGAGAAAACTATAAAGAAAGTATCATTTATTTACATATAAACAATTTAGTCATTAAATCTAACTTAAAATTAACAAACAACCAAAACTTCAGTAGTTTCACTTATGTACGTTAGTTTCAGCGCATCAGAATCAGTCAAAATCTCGATTAACAACCAGGCAGTGCCAGTACAACATTATTTACGACAACCAAAAAGATTGGTTAAAGCGATCGCCGATCCCAAACTAGTAAAACAGGTAGGGGATGACCTGTATGAGTTGAAAATGCGACCAATCAACTTTATGGAAGTGTATCATTTTCAGCCAATTGTACTACTTAAAGTGTGGAGTGGCTCTAACGGAAGTGTATATTTGAAATCTGAAGATTGTCAAATTGAGGGGATTGACTATATTAACCAACGTTTTGCACTCAAGCTTAAGGGAATTTTATCTCCCAGGGAAGTTGCTGGGCAAACTTATCTTGAAGGTCAATCAGATTTGGAAGTGGGAGTAGAGTTACCTACTGCCTTGATGTTTACTCCCAAAGTATTTTTGGAAAAAGCAGGCAACAAATTACTAAAAAGTGTCCTTGGTAGGATTAAGCATAAATTAACAACTCAATTGATCGAAGACTATTACAGCTGGGGTGTTCAGAAAACAAATACAAAATTAATTGCTGATGGAGATAATCAGTTGTCAGATAGCAGTATAGGAAGCTGTTAGCTATTGACGACCAATTATATTATGGTTATTCCAAATAGAAACCGGACGATAAGTGTGGATACTACTATCTAATACTCACTACCCGCTACCCAAAAAGAATAACTTAAAAGGGAAGTCAATTAATTAGAATGACTATAAATAGGTTAGCCGTTCTAGCACAGTGCAATAATCTACTTAGTAATACCGAGGTCAATTTCTGAGATAAGAGCAAAGGTTGTGCATGGGTTATGGGTTATTGACAAGATTTAAAAGAACGGCGGTGTTCAGGGGTAATTCCATATCGCTTAATGGCGGTGAGATGGTGAGCAGTTGGATATCCTTTGTTGCTTGCCAAATTATATTCAGGATACTTTTGAGCTAAATTGACAATCAATTCATCTCGCCACACTTTTGCCAAGATACTGGCGGCAGCAATAATCGGCGATCGCAAATCTCCTTTGATCACGGCTTTTTGGGGAATATTATAGTTGGGGATAGTAAACTTGCCATCCACCAAACAAATATCGGGAGTAACTTTCAGCTCCGTAAGGCTTCGTTTCATAGCCAAAAGTGAAGCTTGAAAGATATTCAGCTGGTCTATTTCAGTAGCACTCGCATAACTTATAGTCCAATCAACAGCTATTTTTTTAATTGGATTGACTAGTTCTTGGCGTTTACGGGGAGATAGCTTTTTACTGTCCTTAACCCCTAATTCAATCAAGCAGGGAACAGCCGAAAGAGGTAAGACAACTGTTGCGGCAACTACTGCGCCAAAAAGCGCTCCCCTTCCAACCTCATCTACTCCAGCAATTAAGGTCTTCCCAGAAGTAAATTCCTGGAGTAAAGAGTTATCGAACAGATTTTGCTTCATCAAGACCCTGTTGAAAGTAAAGATAGGGGAAACCAAATGGTACTAAATATTCTAAATATTAAATATGTTGATTTTCTTTTCCCCTTAGCTACAGCAATGATTGACAAAATCAATACTTTTTGAATAGTTAAAGTTAAATGCATTGCTGATCCCAGACTTATACCGCAGTTTCCTTCGCGGCAGATGAACGACGGCGACGGCGACGGCGACCATTCTTAGGCTCTGCTTCGGCATCAGTTTCGAGAGATGCTGTAACCTCGCTTGACGACTGAACTTCTTCTAAGTCTGATTGATCTTCGTTGGTTATTTTTGCCTTAGTTTTGGGTTTTCTGTCAGTTTTAGGCGGCTCTTGGTTCTCATCTGTTACAGAGATTTCAGAGGATAAATCTGGCAATTCTTCACCTGGCTTTTTGACATATACTAAAACCGATTTGGGGTCAACGGATTCGCGATCTGCATATACCAAAGGAGAAACGCCCATTAAAGCATAGATCTCCTGTTCTAATTCATCCATCTCAACGGTAACTTTTTCTAAATTAGCTTCGTCTCGGCGAGGCAATCGCGAATGAGAGCGAGATTTGCGCTCTTCTCCATTATTATCCAGATCCCGATCAAGTTCTTCCCCAGTAGAATTAGCTTCCTGTTCAATAAGTTCATCTTTGATTAATAGATCATTACGACGGCTACGACGACGACGACGACTATTATGACCTGAACCTTGTTCTTGATAGTTAGGATGATTTAGTAAATCAGGTGATGAATTACTATCGTCATATCCTAAATTTAGAGCAGGCTTAGGAGATATTTCATTTTTTTCCTGCTTTTCAATAGGAGAGGGAATTATGGGGCGAATGCTATTTACGGGTTCTCGACTTGCAGCAGGAGTGATGATTGGCGATGTTTCTAAAGACTCTGCTTCAGGTTTTCCTGGAAGAAGTGCTATTTGACCTAAACCACCGCAAGTATGACAAGTTTGACCAAATAATTCATAGATATTTTTTCCTTGACGTTTACGAGTAAGTTCAACTAAACCCAACTCCGAAAGTTGAGCTATCTGTGGGCGAGCTTTGTCTCCTTTAAGACTATTGTTAAAGTGTTCGAGTAACTTGATTTTGTCTCGATGAGAATCCATATCGATAAAGTCAACCACAATCACACCACCAATATTTCTCAGGCGAAGTTGACGAGCGATTTCTGTTGCAGCTTCTGTATTTGTCCAGAGAACTGTTTCTCGTGCGGTAGCTGAGCGGGTAAAAGAACCTGAGTTGACATCAATCACTGTCAGAGCTTCGGTTGGTTCAATAATGATATATCCACCAGAAGGTAATTCTACTCTGGGCTTTAATGCTTCCCTAATAGCTGCATTGACCCGATAGTAATCCAAGATTGGCTGTGGTTCTTTATGGTAGTCAATGAATACTCCTTGGGGAGAACGTCCACTACTCCAGTTAGCCAACTGTTGTTTAATCCGTTTTACCCCTGAGGAGGAATCTACCACGATAGTATTAACTTCGGCTGAATATGTATCTCTTAACACCCGCTGAATAAAATCGTCGTCGCGATTTAATAAAACAGGTGGTCTGGCATGGTTTGCTTGATACTGAATTGTTTCCCACTGCTTTTGCAAGAATTCTAGGTCTTCCATGATGGCTTCTTCGGCTTTGCCATCAGCTTCAGTTCTAATTAACAAACCCATGCCAGGGGGTTTAATCAGAATTGCTAAGGCACGAAGACGACTTCGCTCATTTTCATTAGAAATACGACGAGACAATTTTACGCCTTTTCCATAAGGCATCAAGACTAAGTAGCGTCCAGGAAGAGTTATATTGCCTGTAAGCCTAGGCCCTTTATTGCCTGTAGGCTCTTTCATTACTTGAACTAATGCTTTTTGCTGCGGCAATAATAATTCCGTAATCGCCGCTGCACTCCTTTTTAATCGCAAAGGACCCAAGTCTGTAACGTGAATAAATCCATTGCGCTCACTATTGCCAATGTTGACAAAGGCAGCATCAATACCTGGAATAACGTTTTCTACTGTACCAAGATAAATATCGCTAACCTGTTGATGACCAGTGGCTACGATCAATTCTTGTATCTGTTCTGACCAAAAGACAGCAGCTATGTGATGTTGTTCTGCAATGATAATTTGTTTTGGCATTAATTTTCCTCAAAAATTCTGACGGCTAATTTTCAACGAGCCTGTACTAAAATCAAGCAATCTTTTGATTGAGAAATACTTAATTATTTGTTTTCAACGTTGCTGACAGCAGAAAATTACGCAATATAAATAATAAATTAGTTAAATTAGTAACTTTCACGTACATTAAGGAATCTAACGTTTAAATATTACCTATTAAGGTTTTTTTAAGCATTGTTGCTGACTGTTCACCATTTATATCTTGAAGAATTTGCTAACATTTACAGCGTAAAGTTTTAAATCCGTGACGCAGATCTGGTTCCAAATTCAGCATTCCTTTGATTTCTTTCGTTCATCTCTCACTTTGCTGTACTGCTGTACCGCTTGACGAGGATTTGCCTCATTAGTTGAAATAACATCCTCAAATGGTTATAACATCAAGCCCCATAATACAATTCAGGAAGTAGATGCTTAGGCTGGCATAGCACAGAGTATTGTAGGGTTCACGCCCTATCTATCGTCTGCGAAGCTAAAAACTTAAATAGAAACCAGCCTTTATGGGAGATGCAGCTAATGAGTGCAGTATGGAATATCTGCTACTGTAGGCAACCCACAAACCCCTGATGATAGAGAGTAACTGTTATTTTGATGACCATTTGAGAGCAAGGAGTGAAGTCTGTTCAATAGCCTGTCGGGTTAAGGGAGATCTGCCTAAAGCCGTGGCATGATTTAGCATTCACGCCTCACAGATTAGAGAATACGCGAAAGAGGTTTTCAGTTTCTTTCCTAGTATACTCTTGGACTTTGTAGTTATTCGCTCTTGTCAAAAATACAGTTGGATATGGGAATCAACAGGACAGAAGAACTAATATCGATGGAAGAAGCTGTAACTCGATTGGGACTAAATCACCAATTACTCTAAGATTTAATCAAGTAATTTCAAGATGTAACGAAGAGATAATTTGTGATAAACGGTAAAAGCTTTGCCGACTGCTGTAATTTTTATTATGCGGTCGGGTTCTATCAGCTATGAGAGAAGGTTAAGCTAACAATCTCAAAAAATGGATGCCCATTGAACTATATTCTTCTGAATACAACTATTCCATCAGCAATAGTTTGGCTGAGATACCCTACCAAATTTTAACCTGAATATAACCTTGAATCATGATCTTTGACAAGGTAATCAAGCTATTTGACACACTACATAGCTGAGTATAGCTGATAATTTGGTAAGTTCAAGTGATTATTAAGTTTTGGTTATTTCTTGATTTATTATATCTGCGATCTGCTTGGCTGCACCAGTCTTTCGTCCTATTGCCGTCAAATGTTCTTGCATCGTTTGTAACTTCTGAGGATGAGCCAAATAGTCTATAACTAGATCGGCAACCATTTCTGGCTCAAGTTCTCCCACTAATTCGGGAACAATTTCTTGTTTCGCCCAGATATTGGGCCAGGCAAATAAGCGATTTTGTCTGAGTATTAACCAATTAATGAGCTTGGCGAAAACTGTCCCCAAACCAGGTAAATTGGCTAAAATTCCTGGTATCCCATCCCACGACCGCATAGCGTCTAACTGCTGAGTCGGCAACATGACAATCATCGGAACTTTTAGAGTAGTTAATTCGGCAGTATTAGCACCTACGGTAGTAAGACATAATTGGCAGCTAGCCAAGGTTTCATATGCTGGAAATTCAGTGATTAACTGAATCTTAGCTCCACCTGAAGTAATTAAATAAGACAATTGAGTCCTGTTGTCAGTCATTAGTTTGCCATCAATATTGCCCAAAGCTGAGATTAGAGGGTTGTGTTGTCGATTAGCATAGTTACTGAGAGTAACTAAATCCAAAGTAGGTGCGACAGGGATGACAAATTGAGCTTGGGTCAGATGTTGCTGCACTTTTTCGGCGATCGCCATACAGAGGGGAAGACCCTGAAATAACTTGGCTGGTTTGGAACCGACAAGTAACCCAACCAGAGGACTATCTGTCTTATTTGAGGTGATTTGCGGCTCAATTCCTGAAGCTGCATCTACCATTAAATCTCCTACCACCGAAAATTTCTCTCGATAAGCCTGGGGAACTTTCTCAATTACTTGCTGATTGGCTGCTGCAAAACGGTTGACGAAACGGTACCAGCGAGCATCCCATTCAGCATATATTAAGCTGGAGTATCCCAATCTTTTACTAATAATTACGGTATAAAACTGATCTCCCCCCAGAAAGAGGACTAATCCTTGTGAATGCCACTGCCAGTTGTCTGGTGTTTTACCCCAAAGCAAAAACTCAAAAAAAGCATCAGGGGGTAAGACACGGTCTACCTCAGGATAACTCAAGGCGATCGCAGCTTCTTTTCCTGTGCTATGGGGACAGGGAGACAATATTAGCGAAATTCTGAATGATACTTCTTGATTTAAAATTTGAGGTAATTGCTGCACTACTGGACGAACCCAAGTAGCCACCTCTCCAGGTCCATTTGACAGAATAACAATATCTTTAGGTTGCATTTGGTTAATGATACATAATCATTTAACTGTTAGTTACTTCATAGATAAAGTTTAAAGTTGCCCAGCTATCCACATTTAATGCATAAACATCATCGTTTGGCACTAGTCCATCAAGAACCGCGCTAGCGTTATGTAAATCTTGAATCAAAGCTTTGATTAGCGCCACTGGATTGGTTACGTTCAATATCTGCTGTTGGTCAAACTTATAATTTTGCTGGGTGGCAAAAGCTCTCAAAGTTTCGGCAAAGGGTGCTACGGCGAATACAACATACAAGGTATTAATCCCAAGAGATTCGGGAACTTTCCATTTCCACGAGGTTTGGGGGGGAGGAATCATCGCTTCTGTCCCTGAAGCAATACCTACATTGTTCGACTGTAAGTTTCCTTCAGTATTAGCAGCTTGATTAGGAATATATAAAGCATAAATATTACTATCACAGTCTATACCCAAGACTACAGCATATAGCTGGCGGTCTTCAGAATTGTCTAAAGAGAGCCTAAGATCAGTTCCTTTAGCCATTAACGGAAGATTATTATTAGATTCAATACTAGAATGAACAGGTGAAGCATTAGTTTTTTTGGTAGATGCTGCTTGGTTATTGATTAAAGCTGTTGTTCTTTGCCAGCTATATGCTTGTTTCTGCTCCCCGATCATTAAAGTTGCCCGAACTCTCAATCTTGAGGAAAATTCATTGAGAGTTAAATTAAGCCATTTTGCAGCCAGTAGATTATTAAACTGAGGCTTGAGGCGATCAACAGCAATTTTAACGGCTTCTCCTTGGGTAGCTACTGTCCGACTAATCAAATTACCCCCAGCAGTATACAAGCCATAACTAAATGAATGTTGCTCAGTTTCTGGAGAAGATTCAGATGAGTTTGAGACAAGATTAACCTTGCCTAACAGACAATCAGCATTATGTTCCTTAGCTACTACCGTTGAAGGGAGAGTCGAGATGCTAGCTAAAGCGCTAGTGGCATCAACCCGCTCAATCCGTTCTAGATCATCATCAAGAGCCAAATTTAAGCTTAAATCTCGCGCTAAAATCCGAATAGACTCCCTTAATAGTTGCCCTACTTGGGGGTCAAGGCTGGTTGATGATAGAAGTTGAGTTTTAGAAATCAAACCACTCTTTGATTTGACTTGTAATTGAGGGGCATAATCATTTCCAGAAGTTGCTAAATTTAAACAAGAACCAACGCCATAGCTTTCCAAAATATTAACTGGTAGACCCAAAAGCTTGACTTCTACCATATTTTTATTGACTTTAGTGACAACTCCGATGGCGCTACTAACATCACTCATGGGTGATACGATACTAGCCTCATCTTGATCGCGAGACAAATTCGCACTTCCCCCCACTAGATAGTAAGCGATCGCCGATTTATCTGAATTATTTAGAGTGGGCTGTTGTTGTTTGCCCATAACTTGCTCTACTGTTTCAGCGGTTCGAGTCAAAGCAATCTGCACTTTGGTGCTGGGGGTTAGATGCCACAAATGCTGAGTCAAGGCTTGAGTAAATAATCCAGCGCTTAAATCATTCCACTGTCTTTCCACTGCCACTTGGTTATTACTAGCAGCGGATAAAACTACTCCTGGTAAAAATGAGATTCTCTTGCTGGGCTTAAGTCCTTTAACTGCAAAGTTATCTTTTAATTGAGCGAGAAAATCCAGCTCGGCAGCCGCCGCATTTTCCGCCGCTTGGGGAATGGAACGCACTCTGAAGCTACCATGTTTGCTACGAGGAGTATTGTTGAAACAAGTATCCAACACGAAAGTGCATCTAGAGGTGGATAAAGACTGTGCCAAGACCAATAGGGTTTCTTGAAGGATATTGTTTGCTAATAGGTTTTTAGCAGAGGAGAGACCATCTACAGGAACAAAGCTATTTGCCAGACGAAATGCCTCAGCTTGCTCTTTATTTGACTTAGCAGACTCAAGATCCGAGACTAGGGGCATTTTAATCTGATTGCCATAACCACTAAAATGAAACAACACCACATCATCTGGTTGAGCTTGTGCTGTCAAATGTTCTGTAAAAGCAGTTTCAATGTTGCTTCGCGTTGCTTGGCGATCGCTCAAGGTTAGAATATCTTGGGGATTAAAGCCAAATCGATGAATTAATAGCTCTCGTTGGAGTTCAATATCCATTAGACAGCCAGTTAAATCTTCATGATGAGGATAACGATTAATCCCTACCAGAAGAGCTAACTTCCTTTTAGTAGGCTGCAAGAGCGTTGACTGATAATTGGCGATTGAGGCTGCTAGGTGTTTATTGTCGGCTAGAGCAAAATTTTCCGTTTCAGTTGCTCCCCAAGCGAACAATGCCAATCCAGCCTGCTGTAGAAAAGTTCGGCGGTTAAGTCTCATATCAGCTATCAGCGTCTAGAAATCTGCGATTAGCCTATCAATAATAGCTGTTGGATGTCGATTTAATAGATAAAGGTTACCGATCAAGAGATTAAACTCGTAGACCATAACTGGTTACAGGTCTACGAGTTTGGCAATTAATAATTTTTAATTAACTTTCATTGCTCTAGCTAATTCAGCCGCAACTTTAGGACGAGAAAATTGTGGAGGAGGAGTTTTACCTTCTCTTAACATTGCTCGTACTTTTGTTCCTGACAAGTGAATTCGTTCGTCCTTGTTGGCAGGGCTAGTTTTTGCCGTTGCCATTTGTTCTGTTCGAGTGCAGTAGAAAGCATGCTCAAATTTGAGGGGGGTAATTCCCATTTCTTCTGGCTCAAATTCGCCAAAGATTTCTTGAGCATCGTAGGTGCCATAGTAGTCTCCTACTCCAGCATGATCACGACCAACTATGAAATGAGTACAGCCATAGTTTTTGCGAATTAAAGCATGAAATATGGCTTCTCTTGGTCCTGCATAACGCATCGCCGAGGGATTGATTGCCAAAATCACCCGATCCTGAGGGAAATAATTTTCCATCATAATTTCGTAACAGCGCATTCTGACATCCGCAGGAATATCATCGCTTTTAGTCGCTCCGACCAGGGGATGTAAGAATAAACCATCTACTATTTCTAAAGCACATTTGATGATATATTCATGGGCGCGGTGAATTGGATTACGAGTTTGAAAACCCACTACCGTACTCCAGCCTCTTTCTTTAAACAAGGCTCTAGAAGCGGCTGGATCGATTTGATACTTGGGAAACTGAGGGTGGTCTTCTCTTTCTAACAGCCAGACGGGACCTGCTAGATTGATCTCTCCCTGGTCATAGATTACTTTTACTCCAGGATGCTGATCTTCGGTGGTACGGTAGACATTTTCCGCCTCTAATTTCTTGTCGTAGCTATACTTTTCCGTCAGTTGTAAAACCCCGATAAATTTACCATCAGAGTTGTCTAGACGAACTAAACTGCCAATACTCAAAGGTTCTGCTACTTCAGAACTTACAGAGAGAGTCACAGGAACTGACCAGGGAAGACCACTAGCCAGACGCATTTCTTTAACTACCCCCAAATAGTCATTTTGCCCCATGAAGCCACTGATGGGACTAAAACCGCCGATCGCAATCATCACTAAATCTGATGCTGCTCTTTCATCTAACTGAACTTTGGGCAAAGAATCGGCTTTGCTCAAAAATTCTTGTTTCTCTTCGGCAGTAGCTAGACGATTAATTAGTTCACCACCATGAGGTGCAATCAAATCTGTACTCATATTTCGTATTTCTATTACTACGCTTGATCAGGGCAACTAGATTTACAAGTTGTTACTGTGAGTTGATACTCGATTAAAACACAACAAACTAAACTCTGTAGATTAATTTTTTGTTATGGTTTTAACATTGCTTGTAATCTTATGATAAGTAAATCATATTTTCAGTAAATTATGAAACGTTTGTATTCAATTAAAGCTAGTATTGAGAATCAAAATTTGTCAGTAGCTTACGTCTTTAAAAGATCTTTCTTTCAAGTGCGATTTTGGGTGGTAATTGGTTTGTCTTTACTGCTCTTTGGATTAACTCCTGTTAATGCCTGGGCGATGGGAGGAAAGCAGCCTAATCTCAATGAACCTGCTCCTGAATTTGCCTTATCGACCAATACTGGTGATGGTGAAATTGCCTTGGAGGATTATCGGGGAAAATGGGTTGTACTGTATTTTTATCCCAAGGATTTTACTTCTGGCTGTACCCTAGAGGCGCAACGTTTTCAACGAGATTTAGCTGAATATGAGACCAGAAATGCTCAAATCCTGGGCGTTAGTGTTGATGACGTTGATTCTCATGCTGAATTTTGCGATGCTGAGGGACTAAAATTTCCTCTATTAGCAGATACCGATGGCAAGGTTAGCAAAGCTTATGGTTCTTGGCTGGGAGCAATGTCTTTGAGACATACTTATATCATCGATCCCCAAGGTATTTTGCGTGCCACCTTTTTAGGTGTCAGACCCAGCATTCATAGTCAGGAAGTTTTAGCACTTTTAGATGAGCTAAATTCTGAATTAGCCAGTTAGTTGGTTGTTTTAGTTACAATAGAGTCCCCAAATCACTATTATTAGTTGCTACAGCGGTAAATAAGACCTGAATGGAGTCAATAATTGGTAAGATATTGTGCGATCGCTATCGTATTATTAAAGAACTAAATCTTAATTCATTGCAGGAAGTTGCTCAGGGTAGTGGGGTCAAGGTCTATCTGGCATCGGATCTGCTGTCAGATGACAAGAGTGAGTGCCTGGTTAAACGATACCAGCCTCAATATGATAATGAGGTTTTAGGATCACAATCATGGCAAAGAGTTTACCAGGTGTTTCTTACTCAATCCCAGATTCTGCAAAATATTGGTCAACATCCACAGATTCCTCAACTCATAGATTTTTTTGAATGCGATCGCGAATTTTATCTGGTTCAAGAGCAAATTATTGGCAAAAGTTTGAAGCAGAAATTAATCAACTCGGCTTTAAATGAATCAGAAGCGATCATTTGGCTGCAAGATGTTGCCAACATTCTAGAATTTATTCACCATTCAGGAGTAGTTCACCTCAATATTCAGCCTTCAAACTTAATTGAGCATCAGGATGGTAAAAAGTTTTTGACAAACTTGGCTTTACTTGAAAATGTTATTTTAACTAATATTCAGTCTTTGCAAGCTGCCGATAATCGTTATTTATTTGCTTTGCAAGAGTCGAGTAAAATTGATATTCAAAAGGATATTCATGCTTTAGGTCAAACTATTATTGATGCCCTAATAGGTAATTCTGAGCATTCGAGTAAGGGAGAATCTTTGTATCCTCGAAATTCTGATATTCTGTCTAAAATAAATATTAGCTCTAAGCTAACTAATATTCTGCATAAAATGATCGATTATGATTCTAAACAGTGCTATCAGAATATTAATCAAGTATTAGCAGATCTAGACTTTGAACACAAAGTGGTTACTTTCCCACCTCCATTTTTTAGTACTTCTAAGTTGACAAATACTGCATCCACTAAAGAACTAAAATCGAATCTTCAGCCTATTAGAGAGATAAGTTTTCAGTTCAAACAAATACTAAATACAGTATGGCTCTGGACATCTGTTCCATTTATTATTGCTTCTATAGTCGTCTTGATTGGCATTAACAAAAACTCTCGCGATAAATTTGCTAGTTATACTAACAATGACTATAATTTTGTTATCCAATATCCGCAAGATTGGTCAAAAAGACAGCTCGACGATCCAATTACTGGAGAAATTGTAGTTTTTGCATCGCCTTTAGAAACTAATTCAGACTTATTTCAAGAAAAGTTTTATATTGCAGTCGAAGATTTACCATCAGAATCAACTAGTATTGATCAGTATACTCAAACAGTTTTAGAGCGTATTAATCAAACTAATGATAATCAAATAGAAACTGATAAAGAATATCGAACTACTATAGACAAGTCCCCTGCTCGCCAGGTGATTTACTTGCGTCAGGAAGAGGAATTACAGCTCAAACAAATGGAGACTTTTACTATTAAAGGAGATCAGGTTTATATCGCGATCTATATTGCTGAAAGAGCTAAGTTTTCTAAATTTTATGATACCGTTGACCAAATGATTAACTCTTGGAAAATACAATAGACAAGTAATAAGTAAATAAAATTTTTCAAGCGATCACCTATCTTTTATAGCTTAATATCAAATATATTCCAGGAATAAACGAGTTCAGCTATTAAGAACAATCTTGGGAGCTATCGTATGGGGAGCATCCCACTGAATTTGCATATAATCCCAGTTTTTAAATTGCTGTTTTAAAGGCTTTAATTAATATAGAAAGACTAATAACTAGACTGGAATTTTGTTTAGAAAGTCAAGCATTGTGTCAATGTCATCATTGAAAATATCCATGCCTTCTGATTTATTTTCTCCTACAATTCTCAGAACTGGAGACTTTACCTTGAGAGAATCTGGGTTGTCTAAACTAATTACTTTATTCGACGATACTTCAGATAAATTCTTACGAGCTTCTTGCTTTCGCTTTTCATCGCTCCAAGGTAATTGAATATCAGGATATTCAGTATAATATGGGTGAAAATCTATAATTTCTTGAGCAGGATTTTCTCCACAAATCACAAGCACAGTAGTCAAAAAGTTGGAATCAGGGAATTGATCTTGCATGTATCGATGAGCTATTTTGATTGACTCTCCCTGTCTACTAATATCATCTACTAATAATATGTTTTTGTGTTTTAGTTTTTTGGTTTGTATATTGTTATCAATAATTTCGTTTCTCTTTGAGTCAAATCTTAATAAATGTTCTCTATCAATATCTAATCTGTGGGCTAAATAGGTCGATAAAAGCCATCCACCCCGATTAATTCCAACTATATACTGAGGATTTTGTTTTCTGGCATAAGCTTCTAAAGCAACAACTCCAATTAAAGTACTTGACCCAGGAAGCACACCATCTGATTGTACTAGTTTGGGAGGTGTAAATTGTAAGTCCTTGACAGCAAGTCCTTCCCCTTTTTTACTTTGATTGCCCAGAGAAGAGTTTTTATCTTTTTTTTGGACTACTCGTTGAACATAAAAATAGAAGGAAATTGTTGTGACAATACTACTAATGACGATAATAGCCAATATTAAGATAGCTGCATTAGTCAAACTTAACTCAAGCATCATTTACCTCTCGCAAGAAATATAGAATTAGGCAAGCTAATCCCAGAAAAATAATAGCTAACAACCCAGCCACAGAGACAGCCGCTAAGGATAGCTTAATTTCATTTCCTTGAACAATTACTATGCCATCAGCATCGATTAGAGTGATAATAGAGGCAATAACAAGAAAAGAAGCAACAGCTAACGCCAGGCTGGAAAAAAAATTGGCTATGGTTTCTCCAATTCTAATAACATAATTGTATTTTTGATTATCGCCTGTCATGAATGCAACACATCTCATACGCTCATGTAATATGATGATGCTTTAATGAGTTTTTAGAACAATAAAGCTTTTTTCTTAACATAGCTTTACCCTAATACTCCTTATATCTATAAAAAGTAATCAGAGATCTCTTGAGCAATTGTTTCTGCACCATCTTTAGCTAGCTGTTCTGATTTTTTAGGAGGTAACACTTTCTGATGTAAAAAATTCCAGTCCCCCTTAAAAAATTCTT
The DNA here is from genome assembly GCA_039180345.1 of Cyanobacteria bacterium P01_G01_bin.39. Taxonomy (GTDB): domain Bacteria; phylum Cyanobacteriota; class Cyanobacteriia; order Cyanobacteriales; family Xenococcaceae; genus Waterburya. The sequence continues at coordinate 34,850 of JBCDDK010000065.1, forward strand.
CAGTATCGACAATTTGATGGGGAGAATAGTTTTGAATACCTTCTAGTAACACCTCCGCCTCAGCAAAGCCTTCACGGGTCACAGAAACAAGAGGAACATCACAACATAATGCTTCAGAAAAAGTGCTGTAGCCAGGCTTGGAAAATATTCTGCCACAGATAGGCATAAAATCTAAAGGACGCAGAGTCTTGTCCGCAACTTTTAGCAAATTAGGTAACTCAGGTGGACCTTGATCAAAAGTAATAAATTGCCAATCAGGGAAATGCTCAAGATTATGGTAAGGAATAGCCTGCAATCCTAACCCACCAAAGGTAAGTAAAACTGTTTTCTCTTTAGGTGCAGATAAAGCAAACTTGCGTCGTAATTCTTGAGCATCAAACCGTGGTGTACTCCCTGTAAGTCCGACCTCGGTAATATTGGGAAAGGCACTCATCGGTTCGGCGAGAGGTAATCGAAACAGGCGATCGCAATTATGATAATATTTTTCAATCCAGTTTACTATGGGCGCAAATTCTGCCCCCCAGTCACGATATATAAAGTCCCAGCCAAAATTACTCATCATCCAGCAAGGAATACCTGCGGCATGGGCAATTGGCACAGCTAATGCGGGGACATCTGCCAAAATTAAGCCAATATTATTATCTTTAAGATATTTTGACTCTTGAGCTATAATATGCTGTTCTTGAGCAATAATTTTCTGCATCTTGCTCAAGGTAGCTGCTTTATTCATAGTTAGGCTATCAGTTTGAATAACACCAACATCGAAAACCTGTTGACGGTAAACAAAGTCTCCTGTCACATACGATTTAAGCAACCATTGAGGGGCTACTGTGACAAAAGTAAGGGGAAAATTGGGCTGTAACTGCCGTAATTTCTCTGCTACCGTTGCTGCACGCACCGCATGACCAAAACCATGACTAGTGATCGCAATATAAATACTTGGGTGAGCCATAAATAGACTTGGTTAGATTGATTCAAGCCAATTAAAGCATATCTAACTCATTGCAAACAGTTTTTTAAGTAGTAAAATAGTTAAGGCTTAAATGAGATAAGAGAGCTAAAGGCAGGAAAGATAGTTTATTTTTCAGCAAGCCTATTATTAGCTTTTTATTGACAGTCAATATCTTCAAAAATATTAGAATTTTTGTACTCTCCATTTTTAAGATATTCTATGTATCGATTATTTGCCTCTTTATTAATTACCCACCCTTTTTCTCTTTCATAACAAGCTTGGTAAAAGGCTTTGTCCCAATGTGAGGCTGATATAATTTGCTCCTCCGTCAACTTGTAAGCTTGAATCAGCTTGGCACCAAAAAGATTAGCACCAGAAAGATTAGCACCAGAAAGATTAGCGCCATTTAAATTAGCAAATGAGAGCTTAACGCCAATTAAATCAGCGCCATTTACATCAGCACCAGAAAGATTAGCGCCATTTAAATTAGCGCCATTTAAATTAGCACCAAAAAGATTAGCGCCATTTAAATCAGCTTCAGAAAGATTAGCATTCGAGAATTTAGCGCCATTTAAATTAGCACCAAAAAGATTAGCACCAATTAAATCAGCACCAGAAAGATTAGCATTCGAGAGTTTAGCCTTATAGAGGTCGGCACCTGATAAATCGGCTTGAACTAAATCAGCTTGAATTAAATCAATATATCTCAAATTAGTCTTCGGGGCTTTAATACCATGCAAACTACCTCTATGAGCTGATTGACTGACAAAAGATTGAGTAGAAGGCATCGAAAGCTTGAGAGGTAAAACGATTGGAGAGTTGACAAAGGGGAGAGGGAGTCAGCATTCTAAGATCAGATACCACTCACAATCCTAAAATACTGTGAAAAAAACT
>JBCDDK010000066.1:0-36019 GCA_039180345.1 Cyanobacteria bacterium P01_G01_bin.39
TTGCTTGCCGTTGTGAATTTTTCCGTTTTTGACAATTAAATTGGATTCACAAGATGGACAATATGGTAGTGAATCTGCTGACATAAAAACTAAATTAGCTGCATTTATTATTTTATATCCTTACATCTTTAGGACTACCAAATTTTTTAGCTTTGTAGATAACAGAAAAAGTGAGACATTGGAGCATTGAGCAATGCCTTATCTCGAATATCTTTGTTCTACATTATCTATCTTAGTTAGCAATTTATATAACTTTATATGACTATTTCGTTAGATGATTACGATCGCTTTATTTAGTATGTATATTGGTTCTCAAACTGCTTGCTAAATCCATGCTGATTTTTGATTGTCAAGATGCTGTATAGTTGGGTTAAAAACAGATCTAGCTAATTTGATTGTAGTATTCCATAAGCTATAGTTGTCTTACGAAGATTGAGTTTTGTGCAAACAATTATGACTTATCGCTTGAGAATTGCTGATCTACCTCTCAGTGAACGTCCCCGTGAAAGATTGATGGCGATAGGGGCAAAAAATCTATCTGAAGCAGAGTTGATTGCTATTTTACTTGGTACAGGGCAATCTCGGGGTAATTTATCGGCAATTGGTTTAGCGCAACATATATTGCAAGAGTTAGGTAAACATAGACGCGCGCCCCTAGATGTTTTGCGAGATGTTAATCCCCGTGAGTTGATGCGAATTCCAGGAATTGGACCTGCAAAAGCTACGACAATCATTGCCGCAGTTGAATTAGGAAAGCGTACTTTTCAGTTCAAACCACATGAAAGGGTAACTGTAGACAGTCCTGCATCGGCTGCGGCAGTTTTAAGTCATGATCTGATGTGGCAGAATCAAGAACGCTTTGCTGTATTGATGCTTGATGTTAAAAATTACTTGTTGGCTACGAAAATTTTAACGATTGGGACGGCTACCGAGACTTTAATCCATCCTCGTGAAATCTTTCGGGAGACTGTACGCCAGGGAGCAACCAAGTTGATTATTGCTCATAATCATCCTTCGGGAAATCTGGAACCGTCTCCTGAAGATATCTATTTAACGGAACAGTTGTTACAGGGTTCACAGTATTTAGACATTCCCTTGTTGGATCATTTGATTCTGGGTGACGGCAATCATCAAAGTTTGAGACAGGGAACAGATTTATGGGAACGTTTTCCCCAAGGAGAATAAAAAATTGTAAGGTTGTAGGGGGAATAGAATTGAGCTTATTTTTCTATTGAAGCTTGTAAATCATCTGATAATTGGGTTTTATTTAGGCATCATATGAGGAGTCTGAAGTATCAACATCATTTAGAGTTAGAGTTAAAGACTAATTCGGCTTGTCAAACAATTTGCCATCGTCAATACACAACTTATCCGCTGCGGTTGTCTCCTCTCTTTCGGTTAGAGGGAGCAAAATGTAATCGCGCTTACATATATTTGATTAATACTTCTCCTGGCTTGCTCGCTGGAGACAAGTTAAGTCTATCTTTACAGCTTGCTGAACACACTAATTTATATCTTACAGACCAGGCAGCAACTAAGGTTCATCCGATGCCAGAAATTGGACAAAAAGCTGCTGTCAATTATCAAATTGTCTTAAATGATTATGCTAGTTTAGAATTAGTACCAGAACCAGTTATTCTCTATGAAAATTCAGTTTTAGAACAAAATATATTAATTAAGCTGCATTCTACAGCTCGATTATTCCTCAGCGAAATTATTCTGCCAGGAAGATTAGCTAAAGATGAATACTATGATTTTAATTATTATTGGAATCGCCTAAAAGTTACAGATCTAAAGAGCAATCTGTTATTTGTCGATGCTTCTCGTTTATTAGGTCAAGCGAACAGGTTTGAAAGCAATAAACTGTTTACGGCACTACCAATTATGGGTAATGCGATCGCAGTATTACCAGACATCGATTTGCAATTATTAATTGCTCAGTTGGAAGATAGTAGTTTTAATAATAGTCAAACTATGGAGGTAGCAGTCTCAATTTTGCCTAATTGCAACGGTATTTTAATTCGCGCTTTAGCAACTAAGACACTTATGCTAAAAAACTATTTTAATTATGTTCTTAACTGTATCCGAGCCATGACTAAGCAATCCCCTATACCCTATATTGCTAAGTAATTATGACTGAAGTAGCACAAATATATCTGGGAAATATCAATCAGAATCCTGAGTTGGCTAAATTATTATCTACGGCAACCTGTTTAGAAGTATCCTTAACAGCAAGCGATCGCTATAAAGGCAGAATTCATGCTTATACTGATTTGGGTGTTGGTGTCGGTATTATTAAAGATCGCGATCACGCTTTAAATTCAGGAGATATATTCAAAATAAATTCGGAAAAACTAATTTTAATTAATCTGCAAGAAGCAGAAGTAATGGTGCTGGACTTATCAAATTTAGAAAGTCATGTTGGTGCCATGGAAATATTTAACTTGGGTCATGTTTTGGGTAACCATCACTATCCAATTATGATTCAAGAACAGAAAATTTATGTGCAGCTAGTTACCAATAAATATATTTTAGAAAAGCTAATTGAAGAGTTAAGCATTCCTGGTTTGCAATTTAGCTATGAAATTCAATCTATCAAGAACAGCTTAAATTTTCCCAAACATAATCATCATTAATCTGTTGATAGAAAATTATGGGCTAATTTCTAATAAGTAGTTCCACTTCTTGATGCAGCCGCTCATGGGGGAGACCCCCAAGACCGCGCTGCATCGCTTTATTAAACATGAAATAGCTGAGACGGGGATTGGGGATTGCGGTGCGACTCCGCGTCGCCGTCAGGCGCAAGACAAAGGGCTTGTCCGCATGTACGCGCACCGTTAGGGATTAGGGAAATACATTTTTTAAGTATCTATATTTGTTTGGCGTTTTTTTAGGTGGAGCCACTTATAAGTTCATTATGCAAGGATTTGATAATTTGACCAACAGAAAAGTATTGTAAATGAGGTTATCAATAATACGTGGATTAAATAGTCTCATAATTTCGGCAAAACTAAAAACTGGCTTCTCATAAATCAAAATTGCGAATTGGGTTCCATAGCCGTCGGCATCGCTTTGACCCTTCTTTACTTGATACTGCTGGTTAATATTTTTAGATCACGTTTAATTTTTGTAATCAAGTATCTGGCTACACCGCTTAATATGAGTTTTTTGTTGCTGCGTGTAACAATTTAGCGGGATCATTAATAATTGTTGAAAAGACTTGACAAAGTCGCTAGGGTTTAACTGCAAATTCAACCAACATAAATAACGATGATGACTTTTACACCAGCAGCTTTAGGTTTGATTGCAGTTTTAATTATTGGCTATCTTGCTGCGATTAGTATCGGCACATGGGCTTATTTTTCCAACGAAAAAGATTACTAAGGAATATAGTCTCAACTGCCTTCAGTCAGAGATTCTCTATGGAGTATGACGTATACAAACGAAATAACACTTTTGTATGGTCATAAAAATTAATTGACTCATGATTAGTTGGTTTAAGAAAAGCGGTGTATTCTGCACTGCAAAGCTTGAGCCTATAGTTTAAGTGGAGATGCTTGCCACTGCGGTAAGCATCTCTAGAGGTGAATGTAAAAAATGCAGCATTTACGCCTACCTGTCAAATATATTTGGGAAAACTTGCTGTCAGATATGTTTTAAGATAACTGTAGACTATGATTCTCTACATCGGAAATAGTATCTAGCCAGTTAATTATCTCAGCAATAATTATGAATATCGAAGAATATCTCAGTCAAAATAAAGAATTAATTAGGCAAGAGTGCCAAGCTATTGAGGATAGCAACTTAAACGCCATCATTACTATTAAACAAGATGGTGCTAACTATATTCATCAGGTGAGTACAGTGGAAAAATTTAGAGATACCATTCCTGATAATAAATTCTTTAAAAAAATGCGAGATGGTATTAATAATGCTGTGCTGAATAAGGTGATTCCTATAGTTATTTTTGAAAATCAGAAAGCTAAAATAATTAGCTTACCAGATGATTTTAAATCCAGAGAATAGTTAGCTGTAATTACTTTATTAGGATGTAATTATATAAGGTACTCTCTTGTCGGCAATCGCTGAAAACTATACTAAGAGATTAAGAGTTAAATAACTCGCAGAAAGTCTTGTTTAATTATCAAAGGACTCTCATTTATAGGTAATTATTTAATTAAAATATTTCGTTGCCAAAATTGCTGCTTGAGTGCGATCGCGAAGGTTGAGAGTGCGTAATATACTATTAACGTGGTTTTTTACTGTGCGTTCGGTAATATAAAGCGCGGCAGCAATTTCTTTGTTGTTGTGTCCAGTGGCAATTAATTGCAGCACTTCTTTTTCTCTGCTGGTTAATTTAGTTAGCTCTACAGGGGCTTGATTTGCCACCGAGGTATTATGAGAATAGGCAATTGCTTTGTCGAATAATCCTGGACTCATATGAGTATAGCCTTGGTTAACTGAACGAATTGAGTGAGCTAATTCTGCTGAGGGAGTGTCTTTCAATAAATATCCCTGTGCGCCTAAAGCCATTGCTTGAGCAACATATTCATCGTCATCAAAAGTTGTCAAAACCAAAATTTTAATTTCTGGGGCTTGTTCTTGTATGGCGCGTATTGCAGCTATACCGTCCATGATGGGCATTCTAATATCAAGTAAAACTACATCAGGCTTTAGTACAAGCGATCGCTCTACTGCTACTTTTCCGTTTTCTGCTTCGCCAACAATTTCCAAATCTGGATAGGTTTGTAAGAGGCTAAATAATCCTTCTCTGACTATACTTTGATCATCTACTATCAGAATACTAATCATAGGCATGTTATTAACTCCTAAGAAACAAATTAGTCTGCTGAGGCTGGGTAATGGGTAATGGGTAATGGGTAATGGGTAATGGGTAATGGGTAATGGGTAAAAGGAAATTTGTTTCTTTCTAACATTACTAATCTCGACTTTTTGGACGCTGATGTTACGCGCTAATTTATCTGTTTAGATTGCTCAAGGGTTAACGGGTCGATTGATCTTTATTGCATATTTCCTCCAAACTATTTATTGTTCATGATTTTGCGTAACGTCAGTTATTAATAATTTAAATTATAAAAGAGGAATTGCTAAGTTTATCTGGCATCCTTGATGGGATTTACTAGTAATCTTAATTTTCCCTTGTAAGGCTGCGGTGCGTTCTTGTATTCCCTGTAAGCCAAAACCAGTAGTATTATTGCTGGGGTCAAAACCGCAGCCATTATCATGTATCGAGAGTAGAATTTTTTGTTTGTCTTGCTTTAAATTTAAAGTTACTTCAGTTGCCTGACTATGTTTAGTAATGTTGGTTAGTATTTCTTGAATAATGCGAAATAGTGAAATACTAACTTCATCAGATAAATTAGAATTTAGCTCAATTTTATTGACTATTTTTATATTGGTATTAAATCTAAAGTCGGCAATTAATTGTTCGATTAATGAGCTTAGAGATTGCTCTTTTAGAGGATTTGTTCTTAAGGTTGCCACAGAAGTGCGAATATTTGCTAAAGCATCTTTGCCTAGTTGTCTTGCTTTAACTAGATGACTAGCAGCCTTTGCCAAATCACGATCTAAAAATAAAGCAGTGTTTTCTAGCTGAATACTTTGAGCTGTTAAATAATGACCAACCGAATCATGTATTTCCCTGGCGATACGGTTTCTTTCTTGTAAAGTAGCCTGATTTTCAATTTTTAAAGCATATTGCTGTAAGCGACGATGAGCTTGAGTTAACTTAGCTTTACTGTGGTGTTCGGCTATAACTGCCCCCACTAGCAGGAGTACAAATATTAAAACAAAAGCAAACAAGAGGGCAGAATTAAAAACTAAATTAAGCCAAACTCGTCTTAAATCTTCTGCTGGTAAACGTCTCAAACCAGGAGGCAATCTTCTACCCCAACTTATGCCCCAAAAGCTTATTGTCTGCCAAGATAAGATTTGTCCTGCTAAAAACGATAAATAAGCCAAGACAGCAACAACAATTCTGCCACTCCAAGGAAATAACAAACAAGCACGAATTGCCACTACCAATAGCAAAACTGGAAAGATTCTTTCTCCTCTAGGAATCAATAACGCACTCGACCAACTGAGCATAAATCCGCTAATAATATAAGCTTGCTGCATCAATCTAGAATGATCAGGAGGTCTTAAACCTATTATGGCTAGTAATGCCAGACTAAAAATTCCTAACCAGCTAAATACTTGTGGTGGATGCATTTGGCGATGAGGATGGGGATGGGGAATGAAGCCACCTAATGCACCAAGTAAAGCAATTCCCAATAATGTCCATTCCAAATACAACAGTAAGCGTAGGGGATTCTGTCCCAGATTAGCCGCAGCAATTTTTGACTTTCTATTGAGCATAGTCCTAAAGTACCATCACAACTTAGGAGTTTAGATCGAGGTTGATTATTACCTGTTTTTTTTACTATTTAAGTAATCAATATTTCCCACTTTGGAGACAGTCAACCATGACTAATTGGAAAACTTTAGCAATATCAAGCATTCTAGTAATTTTACCCTTTAGTGTTTACGCTGCTAAAGCTCAATCTAATATCAATCAAATTCAGTCAACAAGCCCCATGGAAATTGCTTATAGATTAGGACAAGGCAGAGGAAAACGAGGTCAAAGAATGGAGAAACTATTACAAAATCTAGATCTATCTGACGAACAATCACAACAGGTAAAAGCTATTCAAGAACAATCAGCAACTACCGCAGAAGATCTTCGCGAACAAATAAAAGCACAACGTCAGGAAATGCAATCTTTGTTTGCTAGTGATGCCAATACTGATGAAATACGTTCAGAATTTCAAGCTGGTCAGCAATTACGTCAGCAGTTGAGTACTAACCGTTTTGAAATTATGCTTCAAATACGAGAGATCTTAACACCTGAACAAAGAGAAAAAGCAGTCGAATTAATGGAGCAAAGGCATCAAAGAAGATTTGAGGGGTAATAGTTCTTGGTGCTAATTAACCAGTGACATGACTGGATTAATTATAAAGTAACTTTAGTTTTCTGATTGATGAGATGCCCTGATTATCTTCCCTCATTAGATAAATATTTTTGGCGATCAAGGTAAAGTAGTTAAAACCGATATTTCCAAATCTTGATCCCATTAATGTCATGGTAATGAAATTAGATCAGGTTGTTCCCTTTGGGCGATCCTCCGAAGGAGGCTGGCTTCGCCAATCGCTTGATGAATATGCTAAGATGTTTGCTCTATCTCCTCAAGATCTGCAAACCAGCATTTTAGGCGTTGGTGATGGTCCTGCTAGCTTTAATGCTGAAGGTACAGCTAAAGGATATAAAATAACCTCTATCGATCCTGTTTATCAGTTTGATGGTGCAGGTATCAAGCAGAGATTTGATGCAGTTGTGGATGATATTATTGAGCAGATTATTGCTACTCCTAATAATTGGGTTTGGGGTTACCATAAAAATCCCCAAGATTTAAAAGCTAATCGAATTAAAGTTGTAGAAGTATTTTTGCAGGATTATATACAGGGGAAACAAGAAGATAGATATTTAGCTCAAGAATTACCTCATCTTAATTTTGCTGATCAAACTTTCGATTGAGCATTATGCTCCCATTTCTTGTTTTTGTATTCCCAACAGTGTGACCAAGATTTTCATCTAGCAGCGATTAAAGAAATGCTGCGGGTTAGCAAAGAAGTAAGAATATTTCCTTTATTAACCTTGATGCAAAAAACTTCGCCTTATCTTGATGTTGTGATTGATAAGTTTAGTAGTTTAGGATATTCAACTTCTATAGAAAAAGTGTCTTACGAATTACAACCAGGAGCTAATAAAATGTTGGTAATTAAATAAGTGGATGTAATTAAATATAAGATGGTCTATTTGGGGATTGGGGATTAGGGATTGGGGATGAAATTTAACATTCGAGTCTTATAAACTATTTCGCTTACCTATTTAGATAATAAACTGTCAAGATACGTCTTTATTATAAAAACATGAAAGAAGCAATATTTTTCTATGATGGGGATTGTGGATTTTGTAACGCCACTGTTCTATTTCTTCTGGAGAGAACAAAAATTACATCATTATTATTTTGTACACTACAATCTAAATATGCAGAGAATTTCTTCGCTGACCATGGATATTCACAACCTGATTTAACCACCGCCTACCTCTTCCATAATGGTCGTCTTTATCAAAAAAGTTCAGCGGTTTTAGTAGCAATTACCTTAACAGAAGGATCAGTTAGACATTTAGGCATATTTTTAAAGATACCATCAGCTATCCGAGATGGTGTATATGATTTTATTTCTTCGGTGCGTAAACAGATACGGTTAGGTAAAGGTAATTGTCGTTTGTTAACTCCTCAAGAGCGTAAAAGGTTCCTTTCAATGTGAATTAAGATGTTGTCAAGAAAAAATTATCAATCATCAAAAAGAGTGAATCGACACCTAACCTTTTAATAACTTTTCCGTTATGAGCGATCGCTGAAGTAATATAAGCTAAGATTTAGAAAGACCTTGATAATTTTGAACCATTGTGAAATTACCCAATGGCAATAAAACAGAAATTTCCATGCAAAAGCTAGTTGAGTACTGTTTAAACCCAGACCATGCCAGCGGAAAACATAAAGCTAAAGTTTTTGCTTCAGCTTTGGTCATTACTGTTGATAACGTTGAAGTTTTCACAAACTTATTTAAACAGCAGCCATTGAAGGAGATGTCATTCAAGAGAATATAACAGAATGTGGTCAACAATTTAAAGTCGATTGGATTATTCCTCAAACACAAAATATTAAACTTCATACTATTGGGGAAATTTCTAATCTTAATTCTAATCCTCGTTTAATTTCTGCGTTCATAACATGAGTAAACCAAAACTTTTAGATACGGTTACTAATCTTCAGTCAATTCCTAGAGAAAAGTTAACCCTTTTGGAAAAAAACATAGCTTATTTGCCAGAAGGTCAAGTCGGAACGATTGTTGAAATTTATCATCGAAACGATCAAAACTATTATTTAGTAGAGTTTGCCGATTTAAAAGGCTGTGAATATGCAATAGCAACTGTAGCGAAAGCAGAAATATTAGTTCTTAGCTACGAATTAAGTATTATTTAATAATATTAAAAATTTATACTTGATTAATTGCAATTTCCTTGAAACAAGCTTCGTTGGCAGTTACCAGTATAAACTAAGTCTCATCACATCATTTATTTATTATTCCTATGCGCACTGATTTAAGAGATGCTAATTTGGAGCGAGCTAACATAGAAAATTCCAATCGATTACTTACTCGTTGGGGTGGTGCAATTATGCCTAATGGATCGCAAGAGTGGCGTTTATATTAAAACAATAAATTTAGATTGTCTTCGATAAATACAACTCATAGATTTTTGTGGCATTTGCATAGCTTAGTATGTATATTTTTCCACTTTTTTTTAGTATCTAAAAGCTTGAAACTAACAGAGTTGTCGAAAAAATTAATTCACTCTAGAATTATTCAGGTTGTATACTCAGCATTAATCTCAACATATTTATAGGTCAAATCGCAACCCCAGGCTGTACTTTTACCTGCACCAACGCCAATATTGACAGCAATTAAAACCGTATCATCTTTTAAATATTCTCCTGCGGCTGCTTGTTTGAGGTAATCGCTAGCAGCACTGCGATCAAAATCCTGCGGCTGTCCATTCCGCATTAGGGCAATGTCGCCTAAATCGATGTTCAATTCATCTTGATGGAACTTAACCCCTGCTCTACCTGCGGCTGCCGCAATTCTACCCCAGTTAGGATCGCGTCCAAATACCGCTGATTTAACTAAAGATGAGCCAGCAATAGTTTTGGCGATTTGAGCAGCGGCATTATCGTCTGGTGCGCCTGATACTTGGACTTCAATCAGGCAAGTTGCTCCTTCCCCGTCACGAGCGATCGCTTTGGCTAAATATTGACATACTTCTGTTAGCATCCCCTCCAGTTTCTTGGCATTGGGACTATTATCGGTAATGGCAGTGGTGCGAGACTGTCCGTTAGCTAGAGCCAGGACACAATCATTAGTACTAGTGTCCCCATCAACCGTAATCTGGTTAAAACTTTTATTCACAGCCCGCTTGAGCATTTCATGCCACAATCCTGTAGAAACCGCAGCATCACAGGTAACAAAGCCCAACATAGTTGCCATATTCGGCGCAATCATCCCCGAACCTTTGGCAATACCGCCAATTCTTACGGGACGACCTTCAATCATTGTTTCTAAGGCAATTTCTTTTTTCACCAAATCGGTAGTAGTAATAGCTTCAGCAGCATCTGCACCACCCTCCTCACTAGCCGCCCTAACTAAGGGTAAAAGTCCCTGACGCAATTGTGACATTTTGATTCTTTGTCCAATTACTCCTGTTGAAGCCAGAAGGACGGCATCAGGAGCAACATTTAATTCTTGACCTAATAACTGAGCGCACTCTAGGGCATCAGACCATCCTGCCTCTCCCGTAGCGGCATTAGCCTGACCCGCATTACATAAAATAGCTCTGGCACTAGCTTTACCTTGAAGACATTGGCGACAATAATCAACACAGGCAGCACGAACTTGAGACGTGGTAAATACTCCTGCGGCGATCGCATCTGTCTGGGATAAAATTAACGCTAAGTCTTTTGCCCCTGTAGATTTTAAACCTGCGGCAATTCCTGCGGCGATAAATCCTTTCGGTGCAGTGATGCCTCCATTAACGATCTGCCAATCTACCATTTGTGTCTCAAGTTTATTTAAGATTTTGTTTAAAGCTGATTATACCAAGACCCATAACTCCCAGCGCAAATAGTTCGATACATTAACAATTAAACAATGTTTAATGAAATGACTCTCTGTAATTGTGGTAAGTTAAGCTGTGGTCAAAAGTAAATTTTTAGATTATTAATAATTGGTTTTGATGACTAGAGGCTCGCCAACCCAAGGTGCAAGTCTAATTGTCAGTCATGTTGACGGTTATTTAACCTCAAACTTTAAGGGGAAAGCTCAGTGAAAGTCTGACACTGTCCCGCAACTGTGAAGGTTTTGCTCTCTGCAATTACCTAAGTCAGAATGCCCGCCAATTATGCCACCTATTAGCTTAATGTTAAATCTGCGAGGTACAGATAATGCTAATGTCACTCTTCAATAATTGTTCTACTACTTCTTTTCAAGTTCGGATTTATCTAGATATTGGTACTAACTTCAAACTGAGATGATTGAAAATTAAAAGCTCTCGATTTGAGCAAATTTAATATTCTCAGTCTGAATGACAGCACTCTCACAAATTTTGTTGCCTTTTGCTCTATTTTCCTTGCCCTGAGCAAGAACAAGTAGCCTGAAATTTGGGCTAATAATTGCTCCCCTGATAAAAGCTCAATGATGTGACTCAGCTTTTGTCTCCCGTAAATAAAACTTGGTAATTTGTATGAACAACAATAATAAAGCCTTCGTTTTCGGTTTTGCTGCCAGTTTATGGTGCAGTTTGATTCTAGTGATGACAGCTTTACCTGTCCTGGCTCACCACCCCAATGGAGGAGCAATTCCTAGTAACTTTACAGAAGGATTCCTGTCGGGTTTGGGTCATCCCGTAATCGGAATTGACCATTTGGTATTTGTAGTTGCCATCGGCTTGCTGGCTGCTTTAAGCCGCAGGAACGCCTTTATTATGCCCTTGGGCTTTGTGATCGCAACTGCCTTAGGAACAATCATTCATTTACAATCAGTCAATTTACCCGTCCCTGAACTAGTTATTGCGGCTTCCGTACTGATTATGGGTATTTTTCTGACTCATAAAGATCCAGTCAATTTGACACTGTTAACGGCAGTAAGTGCGATCGCAGGAATCTTTCATGGTTATGCCTATGGTGAATCGATTGTGGGTGCCGAAACAACTGCTCTTGGGGCATACTTACTCGGATTTTGTGGGATTCAGTTAGCCATTAGTGCGATCGCTTATTTTTGTGGCAAAAGTATCGTAAATCAACCTCGTAAGTCTTCTCTCTGGCTACGTTTTGCTGGCTTCACTATCAGCGGCATTGGTTTTGCTTTTGTTACCAACAATATTTTGGGTTAAATTATTTTCGCTTAAATATAATCAACTATGCATAAAATACCCGTAACCGTAATTTCAGGATTTTTGGGGGCAGGCAAAACTACCTTAGTACGTCACCTTTTACAAAACAATCAAGGTAAGCGAATTGCTGTTGTGGTCAACGAGTTTGGCGAAGTTGGCATTGATGGCGAGTTGTTACGCTCATGCCAAGTTTGTGATGAAGATGAAAATACCAGTAATATCGTGGAACTAACTAACGGCTGTCTCTGTTGTACAGTTCAAGAAGAATTCTATCCCACAATGCAAGAATTGCTCAAACGCCGCGAGCAAATAGATTGTTTACTGATTGAAACTTCGGGATTGGCTTTACCAAAACCTTTGATTCAGGCTTTTCGTTGGCCTGCAATTCGTAACAGCGCCACTGTAGATGGTGTAGTGACGGTAGTAGACTGTCATGCCTTGGGGGCAGGGCAGTTAGTGGGAGATTTAGCGGCTTTAGAGTCTCAAAGACAAGCGGACGAAAGTTTAGACCATGAAACTCCCTTAGAAGAGCTATTTGAAGATCAGCTAGCCTGTGCAGATCTCGTACTGTTGACTAAGACTGATTTGGTTGATCAAAAGACACTGGATAAAATCAAAACCTGGCTTAAACAAGAATTAGCCCCAGAAGTGAAAATAGTCACTGTCTCAGATGGCAAGATCGATCCTAATTTACTTTTAGGTTTCAACGCGGCAGTCGAAGATGATCTAGATAATCGCCATTCCCATCATGACCACGAAGCGGAACATGACCATGATGAAGATATTAATTCAATTGAACTAATTTTAGACCAGGCTTTTGAACCCCAGAGCTTGATCAGCAAGCTCAAGGAACTATTAAGCGAACAAGAAATTTATCGCATCAAGGGATTTATCAATGTTGCTGATAAACCCATGCGTCTAGTTTTACAAGGGGTAGGCAACCGCTTTGATACCTTTTATGATCGCCTGTGGAGTTCCACTGAAACCAGACAAACCAAATTAGTTTTAATCGGACATCAACTCAACCACCAGCAAATTAAAGATAGGATTGCTGTTGACTGTTGACTGATTACTGTAAAGTCTTGGTAAATGATAGTGATAATTTCGGAGGAATGTGATGATCTCCGCTAGAATTGTAACGAAGTAAACTAGAAGTATACTTCATTAATAGCTCAAAGTATCTCAGGAAATACCATGAAAACAAAACTTTTAGCTGGTATCCTTGCTGGGTTTGGCGTAGTTATAGGCAGTGCTATCGCCAATCCAGTTTCAGCACAAACTAAAACTAACAATACTTATTATTGCGCTCAACTTAACGGTGGTTGGAACACTTTTGTTAATACCCCCAGAGGAAGAGTGACTTTAGTCAACTGGGCAAATCAGTTTGCTCCAGACTGGACTCCTCAGAAGAGATGTTCGGCTGTATCTCAAAGATTTCAAAACTTTCTCGATAAAGGTAATTTAAAATTTATTCGTACTGGTAATGTCAACCAACAACCAGTACTCTGCGTTGCTAATGCTCGGGGTGGTAGCTGCCCTGATGAAAATGTCTTGATTACTCTTAAATCAGGAACCGATCCTGAAGGAGTATTAATTCGATTAGTAGATTTCCGTCGTAGCGTTAGTGGACAAACTTTGACTCTTAGCGCTGATGATCCTGGCTTTTACTCCAGTGGTGAATTTTATGTCGATATGGAAAAATTCCTCGACACCGTACCCATAGATAATTAAATTAAAAGTACAGGTAAAAAAAATACTTATTGTAAGCAGTGAATGAATTGGCTACCCAATAAAAGGTCACAAAACTCTAGCATAGGCGACAAAAACCATCTTGTCCGCTGGACATCAACCACAACATCCCAGGTAATTAAACTAATGATTTGTTTAGTCGGTACTGGGATGTTTTTGTCTGGAGATATGGATAGCTTAAAATTAAACTCCTGGGCATCAGCTTCTTCCAAACAAATAGCCAGCAAAATCAACCAAATTGCTAATGATATAACCGTCAAAGTCTCAGACCAAGATTTTTTGGGTTCGGGATTTATCGTACAGCAGAGCGGACAAAAATATTTAGTACTTACCAATCAACATGTTTTACGTGCTGGATCAGCTCCCTACACTATTGAGACTGCTAATGGTCACGTTTATCCAGCAAATATAGTAACAGGAATTAGCGATCGCAATTATGATTATGACCTAGCAATTTTAGAATTTACCGCCGATCAAACTTATCCTACCGCCAAACTCGGCAGTTCACTCTTTTTAGAAGTTGGTGAGCCAATCTTCGCCGCAGGTTTTCCTTATAATCAATCTGCTGCACCAGCACCCCCAATGAGCGATCAACCTGAGTCAATTGATCAATTCAGGGGTCTAAACATCAAACAGGGTCGAATTGCTATTATTCTTAAGCAAGCTTTGGCAGAAGGTTATCAAATTGGCTATACCAATGATGTTCAAAAAGGCATGAGTGGTGGTCCTTTATTAAATTCCCAGGGAGAAGTCGTGGGAGTCAATGGCAAACATGCCTATCCTTTATGGGAGTCCCCCGAAGTTTATCAAGATGGCTCAGAACCTTGCCCCGCTTTACAGGAATTAATTACCCGCTCTAGTTTGGCAATTCCAATCGAGAAAAGTATTGAATTAAAGCCGCAATTGAAGTCTTTGCCTTCAGCTTCTGATTCGGGAACCGTTCCTAAAGCAAATTTTTCTGATCAAAACTCTCAACTGGTTACTCGAATGCAAGCAGAAGCCAGAGAAACCCAGCGACAATGCCAAGATTATAGTCGTTCTAATTAATCTCTTTATTGACCAAGTACATGCGGGCAAGCCCTTTGTTTTTTCGAGGGACAGGAGGACTAGAAGACAAGGAGAAAAGAAAGAGATTTTTTGAAATTTCACCGATCATTAATGATTGATGCGGTATCAGGATAGGATGTCGGTTCGCACATAAGTTGAAAACGTTATGAATGAAAAGTTTTCCGAGCATTGGGACAAACGTTTCTACTTTGCACGATGTCGGTTTATGGAGTTTTGCTTTAAGAACACGCGAAATGTTCTATAGGCTAAGTTCCATAGGCTGAACCTAGTGCCATCCATCTTGCAGTATTTATGGTAATTACGCCATCCCCTGACGATTGGTGCTAGCTTTGATACTTTTGTTTCCGCACCATAATTAGAGTTAATGCACTATGAAATGAAGCAAATTAATTTATCTGAGTTTATCTGTGTCCATCTGCGGACGAATTTTACTGTAATATACTGAAGCAAAATATACCGCAATTAGGTACTTTGTTGCCTTATAACTTTTATCCTGAGCTAAAAATAGATTTATTTTAAATTATGTCAACAAGTGTTAGTTGTAACTACTTTGCAACATGATACTTCTGTATAGTATTTTCACTATCTCTCCCCTGACAAAATAAGCATGACCTTGAAACTGCAACTTTCCTTGTTCTTATCCTTTGCTATTTGCTTAATTCCCAATTCCCTGCAAATCAATTCCGTATCAGCACAAGAGATAACTAGTGATGGTACAACTGGAACAACAGTTACTAGTGACGGAAATAACTATACAATCCAGGATGGAACTAGAAACGGCAGTAATTTATTCCATAGCTTTCAGGATTTTTCAATTCCTAGCGGGGGTTCGGCTTCTTTTAATAACGGCAATGATATCAGCAATATTCTATCTCGGGTTACAGGGGGGAATATCTCCAATATTGATGGTTTAATTCGTGCCAACGGTAGCGCCAACCTGTTTTTAATCAATCCTGCGGGAATTATGTTTGGAGAAGGTGCTAGTTTGGCTATTGGTGGTTCATTTTATGGCAGCACTGCCGACAGTATTTTATTTGAAGATGGTGAATTTAGCGCAGTCAACAATTTGGATGCCCTAATACTGACAATCAATGCCCCTATTGGCTTGAATTTTAGGGATAATCCTAGTGATATTGTCAACAACTCCGTTGCCAATGAAGGAATTGGTCTAACAGTTTTACCAGATAAAACTTTGGCACTTGTGGGCGGAAATATTACTTTTAACAGTGGGGTAATAGATGCACCTGGGGCGAATGTAAAACTTGCCAGTTTAGCTTCAGGGGGAAATGTAGGTATTGATGGAAATTCAAATTTAACTCTTGCAGAGGATATTACTAAAGCAGATATCTTATTATCTGATGCCGCGACTGTAGATGTCGCTAGTGATGGCGGTGGTTCAATTACCATAGAAGCTGGTAATGTTGATTTAAATCAAGGCAGTGAACTAATTAGCGGTATTGATGAAGACTTAGGTGTAACTAACTCCCAAGCAGGTGATATTACTCTCAATGTAAGTAATGCCATAACTTTAAGTGGAGTAAGCAGTATTGATAATGTAGTTGATAGTGAGACAGAGGGTAATAGTGGAGATATTAATATTGTTGCTGGTTCAATAGAACTAACAGAAGGCTCTGACATCGGTACGACCACTTTTGGAGAGGGAAATGCGGGAAACGTTACTATTGATGTTGCTGATACTATTGCTGTAGATGGTGAAGATCCTGGGGACGCAGAAACTGCTGGCGGTATCTTTAGTACCGTTCAAGATGAGGCAGTAGGGAATGCAGGTAGCATTGAGATTACGACCACCAATCTGAATCTAACCAATGGCGGGGTAGTATCTGCCAGTACATTTGCTCAAGGCAATGCGGGAATGGTGACTATTGATGCTGCTGATACTATTTCTATCGATGGTGTGGATAACGAAGGTTTTAGCAGTACAATTTCTGGCAGTGTAAGTTCTGGTGGGATAGGAGATGCAGGTGGCATTGAAATTACCACAGCCAATCTTGATCTAACTAATGGTGGTGCAGTTGCTGCTAATACATTTGCTCAAGGCAATGCAGGAACCGTTACTATTGATGCTGCTGATACCATCTCTATTGATGGTGTGGATAACGAAGGTTTTAGCAGTACAATTTCTGGCAGTGTAAATCCAGGTGCAGTAGGTAATGCTGGTGGTATTGAGATTACTACGGCAAATCTCAATCTAACTAATGGTGGAACTATAGGTGCTAATACGCTTGCTCAAGGCGATGCAGGAAATATCACTATTAACGCTGCGGATACCATTTCTATTGATGGTGTTGATCCCGAAGATTTTCCCAGTTCAATTTCTAGTACTGTAAATTCAGATGCAGTGGGCAATGGTGGTGGAATTGAGATTACTACAGCCAATTTTAACTTAACCAATGGTTGTGCAATTAATGCTAATACATTTGGTCAAGGAGATGCGGGAAATATCACCATTAATGCTGATAATAGTCTTGACATAGCTGATGGTAATATTGCCAGTGCAGTTCTACCAACAGCATTAGGTAAGGGTGGTCAGATAACTCTCACTGGGAAATCAATTTCTTTGTCAGAGGATGCATCTATCGATGCGGTAACTTTTCCCAATGGTGAAAACGTAGAGCCAGAACAAGTATCAGGAGGAGATATTGAACTTAATGTTACCGACTCCTTAAAGATTACAGAAGACGCTAGTCTAAATTCTGGTACTTCAGGAACAGGAAATGCAGGTAATATTGTTATTAACGGTGCAGGTGCAGATATTGTTATAGAGAACAATATACCCGAAGGAGAAGAAAACGTCGAAAGTTCTGTCTCGGGTTCAATTTTTAGCTCATCTGTTAATGAGCTTGGCAATACTATTGGTAACGCTGGAGATATTGCCATAATTGCTAAATCACTAACTTTAAACGATGGGGGTTTTATTAGTAGCAATGTTGCTGGTGGAACTGGTAGCGGTGGAGATATTACGATTAGCGTAGCTGAAAATCTCGACATTGTCGACTTCAATATTATCAGTAGTGCGACTTTAGATTTGAGTGGCGAAATTATTCCTATAGGTAATGCAGGCAATATCACTATTAATGCAGATTCGCTTTTATTCACTGGAGCTAACTTTATTATTACCAGTACCTTTGGTCAAGGAAATGCAGGCGACCTTACGGTTAATGCCAACAATGTCTCTTTATCAGATAATGCCACTTTAACCAGTAGCACCTTAGGGGACGGCAATTCGGGTGAAGTTCAAATGACCACAAATAATCTTAGTTTGACTGGTGGTAGTACGGTCTCGGCTAGTACTTTTAGTGAAGGAAACGCAGGAACGGTGACAATTGATGCCTCTGATAATGTTTCTATTGATGGTATAGATCAAGAGGGAGTCGCCAGTAGTATTGAGAGTAATATCAATGCTGGTGCAGTAGGGAAAGCAGGTGGTGTTAATGTTACTACACCCAATCTAGTAATTTCTAATGGTGCAGGAATTTTTGCCAATACTTTCGGCGAAGGAGATGGTGGTGATATTACCTTAAGTATAAGCGATCGCCTGACTCTAAAAGAAAATAGTTCTATTTCAGTACAAGCTTCAGAAACTAATGCCAACGGGGGAGATATAACCATCAACGCAGCCGATGGTTTTGTGGTTGCTTTCCCTAATGATACCGATGGTGACGGTAGTGATATTGCTGCTTTTTCTAGTGGTGGTGCAGGAGGTAACATTACTATTGAGGCGCAGGGTATTTTTGGTATTGAAGAAGGATCTGCTACTCCTGGGAATAATACTAATGATATTGATGCTAGTGGAGATCTTGATGATGGCAGCGTCGAGATTATTACTCCCAATTCAGATGCGATTCAGGCGGCTAATCAACTGCCTAGTGTTCCTGTAGTAAAGGCGATATTGTTCTGGCTAGAGGAGTCAAAGTTAATCAGGACGGCGGGATTACTTTGACAGCTTATCAGACGGAAAAGACCTCAAGAAATGCCCAAAGAGGAACTAATTGTAATCAATCTTGATGAAGTACGGCACCCTCGCTAAAGCAAAGCGAGGAATATTGACCTATCACAATTTAGCGAGATTATAGGTTAGAGTTTTTAATAGACCTCTTGCAATATTCATTCCATGATGTGGTACTAACTCAGATTTATCTTCAAATGTTACTTCACTAACATATTGAGAACGCAATTATGCAAGAGGTCTATTAATCGTGGACTTGCATACGCCAGGTTAGAACAATGGGATAAAGCCTTTAAGGATTTTGATAGAGCGATCGCAATCAAATCTGAATACAGTAAAAGTTATATCTATCGTGGCTATATTTATGCTCTGCAAACTAGCTAGAGGAATATTTTATACTCAACAAGAAGAGTGGCGACTAGCATTAAAGGATTTAAATCGAGCAATTAAACTCGATTCAAAAAATCCAGAAGCTTACTTGAGTAGAGGAAATGTTTATGCCCTACAGCAAAGATGGGAGCAAGCAGAACAAGATTATAAACAAGCAGCAAGACTAAATCCTAATTACCCAGAACTCCAGGCTAGTATCAATAGTTTAGAGCAACAGCAAGCATCTAATAACTCTGATAACAGTAGAGATTGGCAAGATATCAATCAATCTCATGAATACAATACTAGTGGTTTAACTCACGCTCTTAAGCAAGAATTTACCGAAGCGTTGTCAGATTTCGATCAGGCGATCGCTCTAAATCCAGATAATGCATAAGACAAAAAAATTGGCTTAAAGCGATCGCTGATCTCGAACAGGTAATTAAACTTCAGCCAGATAATGATCAGGCATACTTTAACTGTGGGTTTGGCTATATGAAGTTGCGTCAATGGTCTGATGCCAAGACGAAGTACGACCAGGGAATCGCTCTTAATTCTAATGATGGTAAAGCTTACTTTAATCGAGCAATTGTGCTATCTAACCTGGGAAATCAAAGACAAAGTAAGGCAGATCTAGAAAAAGCTCAAACAATATTTCTGACTACAGGAGATCAGGCAAATTATCAACGGGTCAAAAAGTATTTAATGCGTCAATAGCCACAGTGGATCGAACGCAGCATTTAATATTTGTTGGGCAAAATTTTACTGAGAAGACTAAGATCTATATTGAGTAGCTAATTTTGCCTTTAATCAATTAGCTACCATTCTAACTGTAAGATTGCCCTCATGAATTTATCAAAAAAAGCTTTAATTGGTCTTAATGCTGATCTCTTTCGTCATCCCCTCGATTTACAGGCGACTAATACCCTCAAGCAATTGCCAGGTTTAGATATTGCCATTCGCAGCGTTCTGGGTTCGGTAGCAGAACAATTTTTCTACCTCAATAATATTGCCTCTAGCGTCTTAGTTAGCAAACAGCAACTACCTCATTTGCATAAACTATTAATTGAAGCCTGCGAAATTCTCGATTTAGAACCACCGCAACTTTATGTGCAGCAGAACCCGACTCCTAATGCTTATACCTTCGCCATCAGAGGCAAACAGCCATTTGTCATGCTGCATACATCTCTAATTGAAATGCTAACCCCTGAAGAAATCCAGGCAGTAATCGCCCATGAGTTGGGTCATCTCAAGTGCGAACATGGAGTTTATTTGACCATGGCTAATATTTTAGTCTTAGCCGCCAATTTGTTGCCCACCTGGGGCGCTATTTTAGCCCAATCATTACAAGATCAAATGCTGCAATGGGTTCGCTGTGCCGAATTTAGCTGTGATCGCGCTGCACTCTTAGCAATTCAAGATCCTAAAGTGGTAATGTCAGTCTTGATGAAGCTAGCAGGAGGTTCGCCAACTCTTGCGCCTCAGTTAAACCTAGATGCTTTTATCGCCCAAGCTAAAGCCTATGACTCCATTGGTACTGATGCAATGGGAGAAATGTTACAGGCGGCACAAACTGCTCAGTTAACTCATCCTGTTCCTGTAATTCGTGCCAGAGAAATAGACCGTTGGGCAAGTTCTGCTGAATACCAAAAGATTTTAGATAAGGGTCAATTAGGTACAGAGAAAAAACTAGGCTGGAGTAACTGGTAGTTTAGGGTTATTAGTACGAACTAATTGCTTAATTGTTGTGCATCTATCAGAATTATTATTAATGATTGTAATTTAATTGAAAATATAATGCCTAAAGCAATTTGGAATGGTCAAGTGCTTGCCGAGAGCGATAGCACTGAAATAGTTGAAGGAAATCAATACTTTCCTCCAGATTCAGTAAATCAAGAGTTTTTACAAGCTAGTACTACTCATACTTATTGTCCGTGGAAGGGTAAAGCTAACTACTACACAATTATCGTTGATGGCAAATCAAACCCCGATGCGGCATGGTACTATCCTGAAACTAAAGAACGAGCTAACAATATCAAGGGCTATGTTGCCTTCTGGAAAGGTGTCAAAGTAGAATCATAAATTACGACAGATTAGCGACCTATAGTTAGTTCAATCAAGATAAAAGTCAAAATCTAGCTATTATTTATTCTAGAAGATTTAATCAATTAACCAGGTTACAATTGGTGTTTGGCTAATACTATAGTCGTTTTAATTAACTTTTGTACTTTCTAATTCTTCTGTTCGAGGGATTAGGGATTGCGGTGCGACCCCGCGTCGTTTTACGGCGCTAGACAAAGGCACAGCAAGCAAAGCTTGCAAGCGTCGCTAGACGCGACTTAAGGCGATAGCCTTTGTGCCGCATGTACGCGCACCGTTGGATATTGGGGAATTGGGGTAAATTGGATTTCTACAATTCTTATTTAAAATAACTATATATCCTCAAAAGAAACAATCACTATACAATAGTAAATCCTGTTTACATAAAAATTACAAAAAGCCCTCGAATTTAGTTCATTAAATTCGAGGGCTTTCTATAAGAAAAAAAATTGCTTCAGAGTATAAAATAAAATTATTTGGAGTTAAATTAATCAGCAAGCAAATCACTTGCTAACTCAATTGTGGTCTCAATCACAAAATTTGATTTAGTGGTGTGTCTTTCAGAAAAGAAAAAATCAAAGCGATAATCATTGCCAAGCTCCAAGCCAATATCAGCCGCAACAGCATCCAGACTAATGCTAGCATCCTGCCTTAAATGAACCCCACCAAGATCAATCACCTTATAGCCGTTAATAAATACCCAAACATCATCATCACCGCTAAAATCAAATACTTCTCCACCTTGATAAGTGAAATTGCTAGATAACTGATAGGTAAAGTGATAATTATTTTGTCTACCTTCATTTCCGATTAGCCGACCATTGATGGGGAAGAAATTAGTATTTTCGTAGCGATAAACTCCATCGTCTTGTTTAACTAGTGTAATCGGAAAGTCTGTACTCTGATTAATCCCAGCAACGTCTCGGTACCATTGACTAAAGTTTTCTTCATTGGTCGTAGAGTAACTGCCCCCTGCATACTGTGGTTTAAAGTCTGGACTTAAATTATTGGTGGTAATATCGGTATCAAGTCCATATTTAAAGACGGAACCATCAGCACTAGCATCACCAGGAGTTCTTTCAAAATCTGGATGGCTATCACTAAAATCACGAATGATTCCATTTAATACGATATTACTAGGCGCATTTTCTTCAGAGTGGACAGGAGCAGAAATGAATATCACACTTGATAAACATCCTATTAAACATAAAAGATAATTTAGATTATTCATGTGGCTAAAGGTGAATACAATTACCAAACAATGATGAAATATATCAATAGAATATTTCACATCTAAATATTAAATTATTTTTCTAATAATAAAATTGTTGAAAACACTAAAATAATTAAAGAAAAAAACATGAAGTAAAATAAGATTTTATCAAGACACAGTAAAGCAGTAAAAATAAAAAATGGTAATAGCAGTAAATTGGTAAATTGTTTAAATTAATTTTCTTATGGTATGAGTTACCTTTTAGAGGGAATAGGGGAATAAGGGAATCTTAATATTTACAAGATTGCTTTGCTGTCAAAAAGATTTCAGTAAAAATACCAAATCTCACTATCGTTTCATAGCTATGGTATAAACGAGAAATTCCTCTGCATCATCAGTTTTTAGCAGATGTCACTATTCATCTTGTGTCAGAGTTAAAGCGATCACATCGCAATAGCTGTAGGGAGTCAATTAAAACCGATACGCCCGCAAACCTTAGGCTCGTGGGCGTATCATTTATAGATATTTATTAAAATATGTTTAAGGTCTTTATATTTGCTGACCTCAATTTAACCTTATAGATATATTCTCAGTTCCTGCCCCAAAGTCTTTATTTCATAATATTTTCTTTATATTTACATAGCTCAAGAGTTATTGCGTTTTGTTACACGTGGCTATTTTGCAGTTAAGGAGACTCCAAGCAGTTGCGATAGCCAGATCTCAAAGTCGCGAATCGGATGTGAGCGCACTGCAATCAAAGGGTCGATCATTGGCTCTACCAAAATAGTGAACATTCCTGCACGATTGCCAGCTAGAACATCTGTGAATAAGCGATCGCCTACCATTGCTATTTGTTCTGCGGATAAGTTCATTGCTTGTGCCGCTTGCTTTAATTTGCGGCGGGAAGGTTTTTGGGCAGCAGAAATAAAGGGTAAGTCAATAGACTCCGCAATGTTACCAATGCGGGAGTAACTGATATTATTGCTGACAAGCCAAATTGGCATATTTGCTTTGATTTCTTGAATCCACTGTTGTAGTTCCTCGGAAGTTTGTTTTTGCCGAAAAGGGACTAGGGTTTCATCTACATCCAAAATTAAGCCGTCAATCTTGTGTTCTTTCAACACTTGGGTCGTCAAGTCAAACACAGTCCCCCCTAGAACTAAATCTGGCTGTAATAGGCTGATCATAGACATGATATAAAAAAGATAGAATAACAAATTATCGTTCAGGGTAGATTGCCCGCTCACTGTTCAGCAGGAGTTACGCTGCATCTTTATCAGATTAAGTACTGGTACCTGAGAAAATAGCACAAGTATTGCTAAATATAATTACTCAATCAGTTAAGTTCTGTGTACTGAGAACAGTAAATCCTAAAGAAAAGATATATTGTTAAAATTAGTAAAGAAACAGAAAATTAAAATAAGTTATTAAGAATTATGGGTCGTATTGGAGTTTTGCTACTCAACTTAGGCGGACCCGATCGAATCGAAGATGTCCGTCCCTTTTTATATAATCTATTTTCCGATCCCGAGATTATTCGTTTGCCGATTAAGGCATTACAAAAACCCTTGGCTTGGTTGATTTCGACTTTGAGAGCAAAAACATCCCAGTCGAACTATCTAGAGATTGGCGGCGGTTCTCCCTTGCGAGAGATAACTGAAGCACAGGCAAAGGCTTTAGAAGATAAGCTTTCTGAACTAGGTCAAGATGCTAAAATTTACGTTGGCATGCGTTACTGGCACCCCTTTACTGAAGAAGCGATCGCTCAAATCAAAAAGGATGGGATTAAGGAAGTAGTAATATTGCCGCTTTATCCTCAGTTTTCTATCAGTACCAGTGGTTCCAGCTTTCGGGTATTAGAAGAGATGTGGTCTAGTGATCCTACCCTCAAGGATACAGAATACACTTTAGTGTCTTCTTGGTATGACAACCCAGGCTATCTACAATCTATGGCTGACTTGATTAGTCAAGAACTGGATAAGTTTCCTGAACCCGATCAGGCTCACGTATTTTTTAGCGCTCATGGTGTTCCCGTTAGCTACGTAGAAGAAGCAGGAGACCCTTACCAAAAGCAGATTGAAGAATGTACTCGTCTGATAATGCAAACTTTGGGGCGTGACAACGAATATACTTTGGCATACCAAAGCAAAGTTGGACCAGTAGAATGGCTGCAACCCTACACTGATGAAGCTCTAAAAGAGTTAGGGGCTAAAGGAATCAAGGATTTGGCGGTAGTTCCCATTAGCTTTGTTTCTGAACATATCGAAACTTTACAGGAAATTGACATCGAATACCGCGAAGTAGCTGAAGAAGCTGGTATAGATAATTTTCATCGCGTTCCAGCACTGAATGTTTATCCTGGTTTTATAGATTCTTTAGCCAATATCGTAGTAGATTCTTTGGATGCTGGACCCTGTTCTTTTGCCGATGTAACTCATCCCAAAAAGAATATGAAAATGTATCCCCAAGAAAAATGGCAATGGGGTTTGACAACTGCGGCAGAAGTATGGAATGGTCGTCTTGCTATGTTAGGTTTTATTGGATTGCTGGTAGAGTTGCTTAGCGGTAGTGGTCCACTACACATGGTAGGTATTCTTTAAAAGTTTCGCAAATTGGTAACATTGAATCCTATGTTTATGCTTTCCTCAAAATTTAGGTAAAGGCAAAATATTAGGATTCAATATAGTTAATAATTTTCATATCTCAGGACTTACGCAATATTATTGTCATTCCAAATAATAAACTTAAGTAAAAGAGTACTATTATCGATTCCCTGATCCCTGATCCCTGATCCCTAATCCCTAATTCCCAGTCCCCAGTCCCCAGTCCCCCGCAACGATAACCTAGACCATGGGGAAATTAATGGGAACGACCATAATATAAAGATTTAGATTAATTATCAGGTATTGCTTTCTTCTATTTGTTATCAATAACTTTCAACTCGTCCATGTTCCAAAATGCCCCACCTAGAGCAGAATATTCAATTCCCTCAAATTTATTACGGACTGCGGACATGGAATAGGGATTAACCAAACAAATTACTGGTAACTTCTGGGCTACTATTTGCTGAATTTCAGCATATATTTCTTGACGCTTGTCTAGATCTAATTCTCTGGCACCTTTGATATATAACTGTGCTATTTCTGTTTCCCAATCGGCGATACTTCTTCCTTTAACTTCACTAGTTAGCTGATTAAACAAATGAGAATTACCATCTACTGCCCAGAAATTGTAGCGGCTGTTGGGTTCGTTCCCACCAGAAAAGCTAAGTAAAATACAATCCCAATTAAGAGTATTATCTAATTTATTAATTAAAACATTAAAGTTAATTGTTCTAAAGTTAACCTTGATCCCAATTTCAGCTAAATCTGACTCAATCTGGTTCCCCATCGCCTCACGGATCTTATTACCAGTATTGGTATTCAAAACAAAACTGACGCGATTGCCGTCCCAATCTAATAACTGACCCCGTTTATTATATTTAAACCCAGCTTCGGTTAATAATTGTTTGGCTTTTTCAGGATTATAAGGATATGCCTTGACGTTCTTTTCATAAAAGGGAGATTGTTTAGGAACAAAAGATACTTGTGGTTCCCCCAACCCGCGAAAAGTGTTAGTTACCATCCGTTGACGATTAATTCCATAGGAGACAGCCTGCCTAAAATTAACGTTATTAAACCAGCGAGACTTGATTGGGCTGATTACTGGCTTGCCATTTTTGCTACCTTGATTGAGATTAAAGGAAATAAAGGTCATGCTGTAAACCTCTCCTCCTTCTTCAATCGTAAAATTTCCTTTGTCTTCTTCTTTTTTTAATAAAGAAAAATATTCAGGAGAAACATTGATATTATCTAAACTACCCGAACGAAACTGGATTAAAGCTGTGTCAGTAGACTCAATAATTTCCCAAACTACTTCTTTGATATAGGGAATATTCTCATCTATGACATTCTTCTTCCAATAATAAGGATTTTCTTCAAAGACAACCCTTTGAGCAGTGGCATAGCTTTTCAATTTGTAAGCACCACTAGAAACTATTTGTTCTGGGGGTGTATCTACTGTCCAAGTAGAAAGAAATTTTAACTGTCCTTGATTATCTTTTTGTTCTACAGTTTGGCTCAAAACGTGAGCGGGTAAAACTGCCGCCCCCGTAACTCCCAAGAAAGGTGCAAAAGGTTCAGGAGTAGTAAACTTAACCTGTCTCTCATTAACCTTACGAACTTGAGGAAAACCCTCACTTTGCCCAATTTTTAAGACATCCCGCATTCCTGTAGGAATATCTGGATTGAGATAAAGCTGGTTGTAGGTAAATACAACATCATCTACCGTCAAAGGTTCGCCGTTTGACCACTTAAGATTGGGTCTTAGGGTATAGACAATTTCTAAGTTATCCTCAGATATTTCCCAAGACTCGGCTAAAGCTGCTTCAATTTCTCCTGTAATTGGATTTCGCGTGACCAAACCTTCGAACAGCATTGAGCCAATATCAGCGCTCGTGCCATCAGTAGCAATCACCGAATTAAAAGTTTTAGGATCGCTTAAGATAGTTAATACTAACCCAGGTGGTTGATCTGGATTTGCTAATAAAGTGCTTGGATTACAAGCTGTAACGCCCAGCAATAATAGTACAGCACACATTGCTGCTAACCATTTTGTTACCTTAATTCTCAAAGAGTTTAGTAAACCCAACACCAAAATCCCCTACAGTGATTTCACGAAGTCAGAGTCAGCCCCGTCTTTCTAGGGCGGGGTCTCTCTGACACCACATTATATTAGCTGGTGCAGATTGTGGGAGATAGATTTGGTAGTAGTGTTGGTTTTTAGTCATCAAGTCAGTCGAAGTAAGATAATCTGGCGTTGGTAATTTAATGTATGACGTGTAAAGTGTTTCGGTTCGTAGCCATTAGCTATTAGCCATTAGCCATTGGCCATTGGCTATTTAAAAATCTGTATCAAGTAAATGAATCTAATTTTCATACCCTGATTTACCAACGCCGATAATCTTTATGGTTAATTTAAATCAACCTCTGTTACCGTAATCTTTTGCAGGCTTATGTTTGATTTTTTGTGCTGTAGTGAGAAATTATCGATCAAAAACAAGATATCCTAGCATAGAGTAAAACAAGCTAATTTAAAATCAATTTATATAGAGTAGCGGTGCTAGACCTCAAACTGATCAGAAACAACCCCGAACAAGTTCAAGAATTGATTAATCGTCGCCACGGTAATTATGATATTCAGCCTATCATCGAACTAGACCGCACTTCTCGGGAACTTGAGACTAATCGTAGCCAGCTTAGTGCTAGGGGAAACGAGATTGGCAAACTAATTGGTCAGAAAATTGGTAGCGGGAGCGATCCTCAAGGTGCAGAAATTGCCCAGTTAAAAACAGAAGGAAATGAAATTAAAAGCAAGTTAAGCGATCTTGAACCCCAAGAGAAAGAGCTGAAGGCAAAGATCGAGTCTTTATTACTGGAACTGCCCAATTTGCCTGATGTAACTACTCCCATTGGCAAGGATGAGTCTGATAACGTTGAGCTAAAACGTTGGGGTGATGAATTTATTACAGTGAGTAAAGATATCTTACCTCACTGGGAAATTGGGGAAAAACTAGGTATTTTAGACTTTAAACGAGCCGTGAAGGTAGCCCAAAGTCGCTTTGTCAATTTAGTAGGTGCAGGGGCGGCATTAGAAAGAGCTTTGATTAGCTTTATGCTAGATACCCAAATCGAAGCTGGTTTTGTTGAGGTGATGCCTCCTGTACTGGTAAATAGCGATTCTCTGCGCGGTACAAGTCAACTACCCAAATTTGCTGAAGATAGCTTTCAGTGTAGCAATGATGATCTATGGCTAACTCCTACTGCTGAGGTGCCTGTGACCAACTTGTACCGTGATGAAATTATTGAAGATACTGAATTGCCGATTCGTCACTGTGCTTACACACCCTGTTTTCGTCGTGAAGCTGGTAGCGCAGGTAGAGATACCAGAGGTTTAATTAGACTGCACCAGTTTAACAAGGTAGAGTTAGTCAAGGTAGTTGCACCCGAAACTTCCGATACCGAACATCAAACTTTGGTCGAAAACGCTGAAGCAATTTTACAGGCTTTAAAGTTGCCTTACCGTATCCTGGAACTCTGCACGGGAGATATTGGCTTTGGTGCCGCAAAATGTTATGACCTAGAGGTCTGGTTGCCTGCTGCGGGCATGTATCGTGAAATCTCTAGCTGTTCTAACTTTAGGGACTTTCAGGCTCGTCGGGCAAATATCCGTTTTAAACAAGCGGGCAAAAAAGGAACCCAGTATGTCCATACTTTAAACGGTTCAGGGCTAGCGATCGGTCGCACCATGGCAGCAATTCTAGAAAATTATCAGCAAAGTGATGGCAGCATTAAAGTTCCTGAAATCTTACAACCTTATTTAAAACGGAAAATTTTATAGTCTTTTCCTGTTATTAAAGCTTTCTTGAGTGAATCAGAATTAAGTAAATATTAAGTAATGCCTAATAATAAGTAAGTAAACTAAAACGGATAAGCGATCGCAAAATATGTAAATTTCTATCTATTTTAGACAATGAAACACCAACAACAGCTTAAGATTGGTTTGGCGTTAATTCGTTTAAGTACAGGAATATTTTTCTTGATTTGGTCAGTAGAAAAAATAATTAAGCCTGAAACTACCCAAAAGATTTTTGCCAAATTTTATATGATGGAGATTTCTCCCACCATCGCTATTGGTATTGGTGTTTTACAAACTTTATTGGTTCTGGCTTTTATGGCAGGATTATTTAAAATCTGGACTTATGGTGCAATTCTAGGAATGCATGCCGTCTCTACTATTTCTACCTTTAGAGAGCTACTTAGTCCTTACGAGGCTATAAATCATTTATTTTGGGCAGCAGTTCCCTTATTGGCGGCATTAATTGCCCTATTTTTATTGCGAGAAGAAGATCTCCTGCTTACCATTGGTGGGAGTAATATGTAGTCATGAATTATTAGATTGCAGAGTATAAGAAACTGTTTGTAAACAAAAGATAAAAGTGAGGGGAGACAAGGGAGACAAGGGAGACAAGGGAGACAAGGGAGACAGGGAAGACAGGGAAGACAGGGAAGACAGGGAAGACAGGGAAGACAGGGAAGACAGGGAAGACAGGGAAGACAGGGAGATGATTTTACGCCCTTTGTTCTTAAAGTGATTTCTTAAAAAATTCTAACCTCGCAAACCTAATTTATGTTGACCATATTTATTTAACATTGATTTTACAAACAGTCTCTAAAGGCGATCGCAAGTTAATCAGAAACCTGCCCAGTATGTTCATACTCTAAAGGGTTGAGGGTTGGCGAAGT
The DNA here is from genome assembly GCA_039180345.1 of Cyanobacteria bacterium P01_G01_bin.39. GTDB lineage: Bacteria > Cyanobacteriota > Cyanobacteriia > Cyanobacteriales > Xenococcaceae > Waterburya. The sequence goes on from JBCDDK010000066.1 coordinate 29,880, forward strand.
CGGATGATGGCAGCGTTAAAGTTCCTGATATCTTACAACCTGATTTAAAATGGGAAGTTTTATAGCCTTTGCTCTTTGAATTTTAAAGTTATTACGAAATGACTCGCCCCAACTCTAATCTTATATCTACTTGGCTTGATCGCGATTTTATTGCCGCAGGAATCTTTCTTGCCCCGGCATTAATTGTCCTAGGGATTTTTTTATTTTATCCCATTCTATATCTGCTGTATTTGAGCTTCACTACGGGTAGCTTTACCGTTTCAGGAGTTCAGTGGATTGGCGATCGCAATTATCTTAGACTCTTTAGCGATGCTGATTTCTGGCAGGTAATTGGCAACACCGTCTATTTTACGATTGCAACTCTCATTCCGACGATTGTAATTCCTTTGGGGTTAGCTGTATTGCTCAAGCGATCGCTAATGGGGCGAGGAATTTTACGCACGGCATACTTTATTCCTTCAATTACATCTCTGGTGGCAGTAGGATTAGCCTTTCGCTGGTTGTTTCAAACCGATGGCATTATTAATGATTTTCTAATTGACTGGAATTTAGCGCCGATTCCTTGGTTAAGCAGTACAACTTGGGCAATGCCAGTCTTAATTTTATTAAGTAGCTGGAAGCAATTAGGTTTTAACCTGGTGGTTTTTTTGGCAGGGTTACAGGCTATTCCCCAATCTCGTTATGAAGCTGCGGAATTGGACGGGGCAAATGACTGGGCAAAGTTTTGGTATATAACTGTTCCTGGCTTGAAGCCGACCTTGATTTTTGCTATTTTAACCACTACTATTTTTACTCTTAAAAGTTTTGAACAGGTTTACGTTATTACTGGGGGAGGTCCTCTAAACTCCACCAATTTGCTGGTTTACTATATTTATGAACAGGCTTTTTCCCGTTTTGAATTTGGTTATGCTGCTGCTGCTGCTACTGTTTTACTAGCAATTACATCAGTTTTGATTTATTTTTATCTCCGTTTTTGGCGTGAAAACTGAGTATGGTTTGAAGGTAATTAAAAATAAGTACTGTCTTTGTTCTATTTAGGGTATTATCGGCAGTCGACAAAATTGATTTTGAAAAACTATGCAAAGCATTACTTTTAGATCTTGCTTAAAATCCTGAATTTTTAGTCGATAATCATCTTATGAAAGATACACTGTTTAATCTGTTATTTGTATTTTTTTGGCTTGCGAATTTATACTTAACAAGCTGCCAATAATAGTTTATCTAACTAATTAATTATTTTCTTGACCTAGACTGAAGATCATCTACATATAATACTTTTAAGAAATTATCAAATTAATCAGCAGTTGATGAGTCAAAAGTATAAAGCTACAGGAATTGTGTTGAAAGGCTCGTCAATTAAGGAAAACGATCGCCTGGTAACGGTGCTTACCCCAGAGTATGGCTTGATTCGAGCGGTTGCTCCTGGAGCGAAAAAGCACAAATCGCGACTGCGGGGTCGGACTGAATTATTTGTAATCAATGAACTATTATTAATAAGAGGGCGATCGCTAGATAAAATTATTCAAGCAGATACGGTTTATACCTATCCTGGTTTGAGTCGGGATTTGGGTAAGCTGGCAACGGCTCAATATCTGGCAGAATTAGCTCTTGCATTGGCGGTAGATGAACAACCTCAACCTGAGCTGTATGCCCTGATCAATGAGCATCTACGGCGGATTGAGGGGTTTTCTGTGGGGGAGTCGGTATATCCCTGTTTAGCCCAAGCAGTTTTCCATTTAATTGCGATCGCTGGTTTAACTCCCCAAGTGTTTGACTGTTGTCTGACGCAAAAGATCGTAATTCCTAATATAGACTTGGCTTCTTGGCGGGTGGGATTTAGTTTTGAGGGTGGCGGAATTGTTGACTTAAAAGTTTTTCACAAACAGCATCAAGCACCTGATAGAGATGAAACAGAAACTTATAATGTTCGCTTGCCTAGAATAGATCATCGAATCAACGCGATGGAACTGGCAATCTTGCAACAGTTAGGTAATCATGAGTTGCCATCAGCAGATTCTTTTTCTGCCAAACTAATAAATAATTTTGATTTAGCCGTTGCCTGGATCAGAATTGAAAAAATCCTGCGAGAATATATTCAGTATCACCTGGGAAAAACCATTCGTTCTGCTTCTTTGGTGGACAATCTCTATGTTGAATTTTAGATATTTGAACTTAACTTAACTATATTAAAATGCGACTGTCGGAATCCGAATCTTTAGACAATTCTTCAAGCAAGTACAATCATCAAGCTGGATCAGATCAATCTCAGAGATCACAGGGCTTTACTCCTGTTTTGCAAAACAATCAATTCCTAATTTTGTGGAGTGGTCAGATATTTTCGCAATTAGCAGATAAAGTTTATCTGGTATTGATGATTGCCATTATTACTAGTCAGTTTCAACAGCCAAATCAACCCATTAGTCAGTGGGTATCTCCCATTATGATTGCCTTTACAATTCCGGCGGTCTTGTTTGGTTCTCTGGCAGGGGTATATGTAGACCGCTGGGAGAAAAAGCCTGTTCTAGTTATTTCTAATTTGCTTAGGGGAATCTTAGTCTTGATTTTACCTGTGTTGCTATTATTCTCCGCAGGAAAAAGTCTTGGAGGCAATCTTGCTTTAAGTTTTGCTCTAATGTTGTTAATCACTTTCGCAGTTTCTACCTTCACCCAGTTTTTTGCCCCTGCCGAGCAAGCGGTAATTCCTTTGATTGTCAAAGAGCGAGATTTATTAGCAGCCAACTCCCTCTACACCACAACTATGATGGCGTTGCTGATTATTGGGTTTGCCATTGGGGAGCCATTATTAAGTCTTGCCGATAACCTGGCGAGTTTGGTGAATTTACCCAGCAGCATTGGTAAAGAAATTCTGGTGGGTGGGGCATATGCGATCGCTGGTATTGTTTTACTGGCATTAGATACAGGGGAGAAGTTGCAGTCCTTAGAAAAAGAGCAGCCTCATGTTTTTGCCGATATCAAGGATGGCATCGATTATTTGCAGCAAAATAGTCAGGTTCGCAATGCTTTAATTCAGCTAGTGATTTTGTTTTCGATCTTTGCCGCTTTAGCAGTATTAGCCGTCAGTATGGCAGATCAAATTCCCCTATTAGACGCAGATCAGTTTGGCATCTTGTTAGCAGCAGCAGGGGTAGGTATGGGTGCCAGTGCTGCTTTTTTAGGTAGCAGAGGGCAAAATATTAAACGGGCGCAGCTAAGTTTAGTTGGTTCTATTGGTGTTGCCGCAGCGTTAGGGGGATTGTCTTTAGCAACCAGCAATCTGTGGTTAGCTTTAGCCATGACGGCACTATTAGGCGCATTTGCCGCATTAGTTGGGGTACCGATGCAAACTACAATCCAGTGTCAAACCCCCGAAGCTATGCGAGGTAAAGTTTTTGGCTTACAAAATAACGCGGTTAATATTGCCCTATCTTTACCCTTAGTTTTAGCCGCCGAAGCGGAGACCCGTTTTGGCTTACCCGCTGTGATGCTTGCTTTAGCAGCGATCGCTGGTATCGGAGGCATCCTAACTTGGTACATGATGCAGCTCAATCAGAACAATTTGCCCAATTCTTAATTTGGTTGCCATGTCTACGATTAAATAGCTGATTTTTTAGGGAAAAAGCCAGACATAACCCCTAATCTGGTAAATTAACTAAAGCTAATGAATAGCAATTAGATAAAAACTGCTGTATTGTCGTAGTTGCCTAGAGAAAAGAGCATTTGCATGCATATAGCTTGGTTGGGAAAAAAATCACCTTTTTGTGGCAATGTAACCTATGGTCGAGAAATTACTAACAATTTGTTAGACAGAGACTATCGGGTAAGTTTTTTGCATTTTTCTCAACCTCAAGGCAATTACGAACATCATCAATACCAGCGGCAAGATCTCACTGAGTCGAACTGTCAGGAGGTTTCTCTCCCTTTTATCTATAAATCTCAGGTTTATACCATCCCTACGCTAAAATCTAGCAAGGTATTATTGCGATCGCTACAGCAGCTACAGCCTGATCTGGTTCATGCTTCTCTAACTCTGTCTCCTCTAGATTTTTTGCTCCCAGATATCTGTGAGGAGCTAAATATCCCTTTGGTAGCAACTTTTCATCCCCCTTTTGATAGCAAAATACGCAATTTGAAGTCTAGTACTCAATACTTGACTTATCAGCTATATGCGCCATTTTTGGCTCGCTATGAGCGGGTAATTGTCTTTAGCGAAATTCAAAGAGAACTGCTGATTAAACTAGGGGTGCCAGGCGATCGCGTGGTAATTATACCTAATGGTGTAGATCATCATAAGTATTCACCTGGTGGCTCTAATCTCAAATATCAGCTTAGAGCCAAAAAGTTATTTGTCTATCAAGGGCGCATTGCCACGGAAAAAAATATTGAAGCCCTACTCAAAGCTTGGAAATTAGCTGAAATGGGGGATGACTGTCAATTATTGATGGTAGGGGATGGACCATTAAGAAGTTCCCTTCAGCCTCATTATGGCAAAGAACATAATATTGTTTGGTTTGGTTATATTTCTAATGAACAACAGCGGATTAATATTTTACGTGCTGCTGATGTCTTTATTCTGCCCTCTTTAGTCGAAGGTTTGTCCATTTCCTTACTCGAAGCCATGTCCTGTGGTATCGCCTGTTTAGCAACGGATGCGGGGGCTGATGGGGAAGTTTTAGACAATGGTGCAGGAGTGGTGTTGGATACCCAAGGAGTCACGACACAATTAAAAATTCTCTTACCCCTGTTTCGTAATCATCCTGAGATGACCAGTTTACTCGGTAATAAAGCGCGACAAAGGGTTCTAGAACGCTATACCCTCCAGCAAAACATTACTAAACTCGAACAATTATATTCAGAGATCGCCAATCGGCAATTAATCATTAATAATCAATAATTGTGGTTCATTCTGGTCATAGCCGTGGTCAAAGTTAGCGTGATTATTCCGGCATATAATGGCGATCGCTATTTAGGAGCAGCAATTGATAGTATTCTGGAGCAAACTTTTACCGACTACGAGATTATTGTGGTTGATGATGGTTCTACGGATAATACTCGTCAAATTGCTCAACAATATGGTGCTGCTGTGCGCTATTTATCTCAAACCAACCAGGGAGTAGCTGCCAGTCGTAATCTTGGTTTGTCTACTGCTAAAGGAGAGTATATTGCTTTTTTGGATCAGGATGATATTTTTTTACCTCATAAATTAGCTTCACAGGTTGACTTATTAGCTCAAGATCCGAACCTGGGCATGGTTAATAGCGGCTGGCAAATTACTAACCAACAAGGAGAACTACAAGCCGCGGTCGAACCTTGGCAACAAATTCCCGAACTTACTACAGCCAACCTAATTATCTGGAAACCTGTATTCTTAGGCGCAATGTTATTCCGTCAGTCTTGGTTAGAGCAAACAGCAGGTTTTGATACGACTTTGTCACAAACCCCAGATGTAGATTTAGTCATGAATTTAGCTAAGTTAGGATGTCGGGCTGCTTGGGTAGAACAAACTACGGTTCAATATCGTCAGCATGATACTAATGCTTCGAGGAATACTTTGCTGCAAACTGAAGAATTAAACCAAATTACGGCAAGGTTTTTTGAACAGGCTGATCTTACTCCCGAGATCAAAGCTTTAGAAGCCCAATCTCTTTATCAAAGTCTGGTGTGGGGTGCTTGGCGACTTTACCAGACGGGATATTTAACCGAAATGACTAATTATCTTTATCAGTCTTTAGCTTTTAGTGAAAAATATCCGACAGAAATTATTTTAAGCTGGATTGAATCTTTTAAAAATTATTGTGCTGAATACGGCAAACAATTTGATGTTGAAGTCTTAACTAACTCTCAAGAGTGGCAAGGTTTAATGAAAAGCTGCTTTCTTTGATTTTTAAGCTCTCAGCTCTCAGCTATTAGCTTTTGAGATATTTTTTATGAACTTTAACTCCTCCCAAAGCGATCGCCTTTTGATACTAAATCCGATTAACAAAAGATACTTATAAATTAGACCTGTGGGGGCGACAACTAGCTCAAAAAGCAGACTCTATAAGGGAAATAGCCCTCATTCCTTTTAAATAATAAGGCGTTTTGTGGGGTGATAATTGAAGTAATTGTAAAACGAGATCTTGAAAAAAGGCGCTCGAATCCAA
>JBCDDK010000067.1:0-35368 GCA_039180345.1 Cyanobacteria bacterium P01_G01_bin.39
ATTTTATTAAGTAGTAAATGCTATATCAATCCTATCTAAACCATGAAAAATATCAGTCTTAAACGTCATTTGTCATTTGTCATTAGTCTTTTTCGTTAATGACTTAAGATTGCAATAGTTATTTTCACTGAGAGTAAATTTATATTTCAATCTATTCATATTTAATGAATCACCAATATTAAATATTTTCTCAATGTTCAATGTTGGTTTGAATTATAATATAATTTGGATTATAGTTATATAGACTATTTACAATTACTTATTTTCAAATCCAAAACATCAGACAAATAATTAAAACAGCTCATAGTGAGTTAATAATTGATATTCAAGTTTTGGTAGCAATTCCCCGATACATATAGCCGATCGCTTTAGGTAATTTTGGAGCATAAAACTCCTCAATAGCTACGTTAGAAAATTGCTGTCTAACCAAGTCGTCGATTTTACGGTTTAGATGGCACCCATCGGCGATAATCTTTTGTACTGGGTTGAGACGATTCTGCCAAGCTTGAACTCGCTCATCTGGACTTAAACCATGCTCAATAAACAAGAATTTACCCCCAGGTTTTAAAAGCCGATAGACTTCAGCAATAGCCTGCTTTACTAGAGGAATACTACACAAACTCCAGGTACAGACCACCGAATCAAAACTACAATCATTCAAAGGTAAACTTTCTCCATTTAATATTTTGTAGTCTACCGTAATCTGGGACTGTTGAATACGCGATCGCGCCAACTTTTTCATTCCAGGATTAGGATCAACAGTCGTAATTTTTCCCACACGATCTGGATAGAAAGGTAAGTTTAATCCCGTACCAAAACCAAGCTCCAGAATTTCTCCTGATACTTCGGCTAATAACTGCTGGCGATACAATTTAAGATTATTACCAGACATAGCAAAATCGATGCAGTAAGGAACAATAAAATTAGAATAAAAACCCATAGTTTTTGCGCTAGCTTCTAGCTCAAATAAATTTTTTAGTCGTTCAATCCTCTGTAGCTGTAATTTTTGAGGGATTATCTTTCACTCACAACTGATAATTACTTTTAGCTTAGAATAAGTTTTGATTTAGTTAAATTATTACCTTTTGCGATGAAGTTTCAAGAGCTTGTCAATCAACTAGGCAAAATAGCTAAAACCAATAGCTTAAATTCTAGGCAAAACTTAAATCCAGATATTACGGGAGTTGCTGCTATAGATGAGGCAGAGGAGGGACTTTTGAGCTATGTTGAAGGCGGAAAATTTTGTGCCATGATCTCCACAACTAAAGCAGATGCTTTAATCTTGCCCATGGATGAAAACATGCAACACCAAGCATCAGCGAGAAATATTGCCTGGATTGCTACCCCTAACCCGAGACTACTATTTGCCCAGACGATCGCATTATACTATCAGCCTTTTAAACCCTCACCAGCTATAGCTGACAGTGCCGTCATTACTCCTGACAGCACGATAGGTCAGGATGTATCTATTGGTGCTAATGTGGTTATTGGGCAGGGAGTGACTATCGGCGATCGTGTTACAATTCATCCTAATGTAGTTATTTATCCTGGCGTTATTATTGGTAACGACACAATTCTTCACGCTAATTGTACAATTCATGAGCGGACGCAAATTGGCGACCACTGCGTAATCCATAGCGGTGCTGCTATAGGCTCTGAAGGCTTTGGTTTCGTGCCGACAGCCACAGGCTGGTACAAAATGGAACAGTCGGGCTATACCGTTTTAGAAGATGGCGTAGAAGTAGGTTGTAATAGTGCAGTAGATCGTCCTGCGGTGGGAGAAACGCGAATTGGGCGTAATACCAAGCTTGATAATCTAGTACAGATCGGTCATGGTTGCAAAATTGGACGCAATTGCGCTATGGCATCTCAAGTAGGTTTAGCAGGAGGAGCAATTATTGGTAATGGAGTAATGCTGGGGGGACAGGTTGGTGTGGCAAATCAGGTAACAGTAGGCGATCGCGTCATAGCCACTGGGCAAACTGGGATCACGGGTAACGTAGCTTCTGGGTCTATGGTTTCAGGAATGCCTCATGTTCCTAGCAAGCTTTACAGAAAGCTATTTGTCCTGTACAAGCGATTACCTGAAATGTATCAGATGTACAAAGAACTAAAGAAGCAAAAATAGTGCTTTAAACTTTGATAAGACCTATTCAGTAAAGTCATAATATGAGGGCGGACGATGGGACTTGAACCCACGAATGGTGGTACCACAAACCACTGCCTTAACCACTTGGCTACGCCCGCCACGATTTAACGCTTAGTTATCATAACATAATTAACTGAGATTTCGCGCTGCATAGTTTAAAATCAATAAAATTATGTTTTATGTTGAGACTACATGGCATTAAAGAAGATCGGTATTGGCGGAATCATCATGTTAGCAATAGGTGCGATCGCAGTGGCTACTAATCCTGGATCAGGAAAATACCAGGAGTATGCTCAAAACGCGATCCAAACTAGATTCAAAGACAAAGTTTGCGCACAAGTTGCAGAAGATTTAGGAATATGGGTTGAAGGTCAATGCCAAATTCTCATAACTACCGCTAGTCCTTATCTAGCCGAAGTTGTCGATCAGCAAAGCACTAGGCAAAATTTTTTCTTTTTTAGTGTTTATCAAGCAGATCTCACTTTGCCCAAGCCTTTACCTGAATATCGCTTACAAACATTAGGTATACTGGGTAACTTTTATATCTATCAAGCTCAAAAACTTTAATTGGCTGATTGTGAAATGTTTATTTAAACTGGAATATAGAAATATTAAAGCCTGGAGTTAATATATGAGCCAAGATAACGGTACTAAGCAAACCCCTATTTCACCGAAGTCAGACAGCGATGCCACCAGAAATCCTCCCTATGGCAAGGTGAAAAATTTAGAACAAGGACAAAGATACTGTATTAACAAGATTGAGATCAAACCAGGGGAACATATGAGTACCCAAATGCACTATCATCGCAGTGAGCATTGGATTGTGGTTTCTGGTACAGCTAAAGTAATTTGTAACGGCAAAGAAACTTTGGTTATGCAAAATCAGTCTACTTATGTCCCGATGAACACTGCTCATCGTGTGGAAAACCCTGGAGTTATTCCTTTGGTGATGATAGAGGTGCAGAACGGTGAGTATCTAGGAGATGATGATATTATCCGCTATGATGACTAGCTCTAATTATCATTGAGCATTGAGCATTGAACATTGAACATTGAACAACTTTTAGAAAGACAATAGTTTAAGAATTTCTAGCACTTCATCACTTATGAAGTGTTTTAATTTTTGAGACAAGATAGCCATACCAGGTCATATTAGAACTTAGAATAAGTTTGGCTATCTGCTTGTCAGGAACAAGAAGTAAGGAATAAGGATGAAGGACAACAAGAGGTAATTGCCCTGATATCCCAACTTATCCTGGTATTGCGGTATTAAATTGGTTACTTGTACTTATGAAGATGATAATTGTCGTTATCTTTCGACAGGCATCATTGGTTCCTTTGGTGTGTCAATTTCAAGTAACTCATTGTCAGATTTCCACCAACCTTTATATTTAGCTGTGGTAATGAGAACAAATAATAAATCTAAACCAACAAACCCAGCAATAAACACCGTTGAACCACCTGTGCCAAAGCCATAACTATGTAAGCCAGTACCGAGAACAAAGTTAACGCCATACCACGCCATCAAAACTGCATTAAAAGCCACCACGCTAGTAACCGCCATGCCGAAATCTGCTAACCAGCCTACTAAGCGTCCATGGAGTGGCACAACGTAGCACATCAGAGCAATCAACGCCCAGGTTTCTTTAGGGTCCCAACCCCAGAAACGTCCCCAGGAGAAGTGCGCCCAGATTCCGCCCAGAATAATCCCCGTAGTTAGTAGCAAAACGCCAACCTGCAATACACCATAATTCCATTTAGCAAGACTGCGAATCCGTTTTTTGTTGTTTGGTGTCCACAAATAGTTTGCCAATAAAATATGACCCAAACCTAAAGCGAGGGCAAAGCTAGCATAGCTGAGGGTGATTGTGGGGACATGAATACTTAACCAAAAATTATCCCGCAAGACAGGAACTAAAGGCTTGATTGAAGGATCGAGAATAGCGGGTAAGCTGTCAGCCAGAATTAAACAAACTATGGATAAGGGTGCCGCAGCTAATAGATAGTACTTAGCACGATAAATAAATTCAAATAATAGTGCGATCGCACTAATGCCAAAACCAACCCAGATCACCGACTCGTACATGTTAGTCACGGGAGGTCTACCTGCAATCTGCATCCTTTCGAGGAAGCCATAACCGTGGATTAGGAGTCCAGAGGTAAAAATGCCCACTGCCCCCCAGTAGAAGTTAACCCAATCAAACAGCGTCACCGCTAACATCACGATAAATGCCAAGGCATATATAATCCAGGCTTTAGCAAAAGGATGTAAACCATAGAACTTTACTTCCCTAGCCAAGGTAGCTGATTCTGGATATACTGCGGGACTTAAAGCTGCCAAAGCTGTTGATAGCTGGGATGCAGTTGCACCCAAACTTACTTCGTCCTGGGGATGTTGGCGATAAGTCTGCTTCAGTTGTTGATAGTATTTTTGTACGGTAGCAGTTTGTGCTGCATCATAATATTGATCAGTATTGGCAACTCCCACCCAGGTACCCTTAATATCACTAGGATGGGGAACCAGCGGTAGTTGAGAATCACCAACCGTCGCCACCATTAAGGCTAATCTATTTTCTACCGTCAAGGCTTCTCTTTCGTCTCGATCCAGATCGATTTGATTACTTTGCTTTTCTCTAGCAGTAAGGATCGTAGCACCTAATTCTGATTCGAGTAACTCCGAGAATGAAAAATATTTGCGATCGCCATCAAATCCTAATTGTTCTTTTAAAGGACGATAGCTAAATAAAATAAAAGGTTCTTGGTTCCAATCGCGGTTATTAAACCATAAGGAGAGATAAGTCTGTAGATAGTCTAGTTTTTCTCCGTCTGCTGTTTGATAGCTAGTTTTGCCATGTATTTGTGCCACGGTTTCTTGTGCCACAGTAGCTAGAGGTTTTTTCCTACCATCAAGCTGTACTGCTAGTTCCTGTAAGGGTTCTATGGGCGCAGTCTGAAACTGATTCAAAGGAACTATTAAAACTAATATTCCCAGGAATAATCCGATAATAAATTTAATAATTTTCATACTTTAGAGAGTAGAGACGAAAATTGTGTTGTTATTCGATGTATTAGATAAAGCGGGTTTTAATTAAATTAAACAATTACGAAAGGTCTGATAGACTATTGCTTATTTTTAGTTAGCCTTTCTATTAAGCTAATTTCAGGCTGTTCATTTCTGTATCAATAGTTACGTCTTTTTGTGGCAACGTCCCTCATAAGATTGAGAAAGGGTTTGTAGAGTAAATCTTAAAAAATAATCAAAAGTCTATGTAAGGGACATAAGGATGGTGAGGCAGATGGAAAAGAATTATTGGTCACTTCAAATACTCTTCTCCCCCACGAACTTAAATATGAAAATAGATTACGAATAGGGCAATTTATACGGCTAACTCAACAATTATCTAATGCTCTAAAATCTTAAAATTCAATAAAATTATTAAATTTGACGACAATAATTTCAAATAACGCAAAATATTTAGTGTAGAAGAGCGGCAAATATAATTCCTATAATTAATTCTGATAGTTATTCATTCAACAAACTCTAAAAACAGCACTGTAGGATTGGCTAGCTGTTGATATGTAGCTGCTTTAGCCTCTATTTGCTTTAGCTGTCCTAAAGCTCTACTACAGGGAAAACCATAGGCTTTTTGGACGCGATCGCTTGCTATATTTAGTGCCATACGAGATTTTTCGACAAACTCAGTCAGCTTATACTCCAGTCCTGGAGTAAAATACTCTTTAACCACTAGAGAAGGAGAATAACATTGCTGCTGGGTGCCATCGGGCCATTCTATTTTAAAGTTAATTTCGGGCATTTTTTTAGTAAACAATCATCAGTAAACAATAAAAATCGAACTAGTCGATTAGATTTTTATCTAAATAGGAAGTAAGTCACCTTAAACCCGCAGATTCAGGTAAATAAGCCTTAATTGCTAGTTTAAATAACATTGATCACATCGAACAAGACAAATAAAAGTTGCTAGCTATTGTTTGATAAACAAAGTAATCTACTCAGTTAATACTTCACCAAAAGCAAAGTCAGGGGCAGCTAAGACAAACACAGTAGAAGGAAGATCAGCAACTTTTTCTTGAAGCTTTTCGTAGTAGGTAGTGAAACCTGATGATGGTGCAGCCATCCCTAAGAATACCAGGTCAGAGTTACCCGAATGCTGTTGCAGTATTTCATCAAAAGGACGACCCTCGGCGACAATTACTTGGGGAATGACATCAATTCTTAAATCCTTACTAAAGCGATACAAATTATCTTTTGCAGCAGCAGCCCCTGCCTGATCACTAACAACTAACTTGAGGTAGATTCTGGCGTTGCGCCAGTTAATATCAGTACGCAACAGATAAGCCAAAAGCAACATTAAACTACCATTAGCCTGCATTCCCCCCCACCAGACATCTATTTTGCGACGAAAGCCAAACCCTTGCCGTTGATTTTCATGAAAAATTACTAGATTGCGTTTACTAGCATGAATCTCTGAGATCGCATTACAAAAAGCTGCTCTACTTTCTGGTCGTTCGCTGTCTCCCATGACTATCGTATTCGGCACCAATGGACCCAGACCATAAGTTTCCACCAGTCTAACGGCACCATCAAAGGGATCATCGGCAGTTACTACTCGGGTTAAAGCCTTGACACCTCTTTTACGGAGATATTCGTGAATTGTTTTTTCCAAATTCTGCTGCTGTTTGAGATCGCGAGAACCACTGGGAAGTACGCTAGAAACCGTCATCAGACTTCGATTATGACTAAAGCCATCAGCTAATTCAATTAGTGACCAACGCTTTTGGGGTGCGCCAGACAACACTAAAATATGAGGTCGCCAGTTTTTGGGGTCGTCTTGTTCTTCGATCTGAGAAATTCCTTGACTAATTAATGCCATCCACATGCCGCGGCGGACATCTCCCCAGGTAGTTTCTAATTCGCGACGCTGAAGCCAGATATAGATAGCTGAGACAATAATTGCCGCACATACCGTAGCTAAGGCGTTGATCAAAAACATGACCCCTAAACAGCCAATTGCCCCCAGCAGAGATAGAGACCAATGCACTCTAAAGCTAGGACGAAAGGAAGGACTTTGCAAAAAACCTTCGATTCCCGCCGAAACATTTAGCACTAAGTAAGTAGTGAGAAAGAACATCGAAAGAATTGGGGCAATCAAATTCAAATCCCCCACGCAGACTGCGGCAATTGCGATCGCCAGGCTAACTAACGTGCCATTCCTTGGTTCGTCGTTTTTGCCATGACCTTTGCCTAACCAGCTAAACATGGGAGGTAGTACGCCATCTCTAGCTAGTGCCTGTAAAACCCGAGGCGCACCGAGAATACTGCCGATGGCACTACTTAAAGTGGCACCCCACACTCCCAACAACATCGTAAAGCCAAATCCTTTTAAAGCAGTCTCCTGCATGACAAAGACATTTTGGTCAATGAGACTAGCCGAATCTGCCCGCATTGCCATGAAAATTGGCAAAATCATATAGATCACATAGCCTGTCCCTACTGCGGCTAAAGTTCCTGTGGGTAAAGACTTAATTGGATCTTTTAAATCTCCTGACATGTTGACTCCAGCCATAATTCCCGTTACAGCAGGAAAAAACACAGCAAACACTGTCCAGAAAGGAAGTGCTGTTTCAGGAGGGGAAGCCAACCACTGCGGTTCAACACCAGGTAGAGGACTGCCAAAGACAAAGGCTAATAGAGATAAGGCAATCGCTGCCATAATAAAATATTGCGCCTTAATCGCTAGTTCAGCAGAGGTGATCGCCAGAATTCCCACCAAAACTGTAATCACCAGCGCCACATAGGTTTGATTCCAGCCCCAATCCTGAAAATTAAAGCTACCACCGAGAATATTAATTCTAGCGTTGACAATACTTTCGGCAAAACCAATCGTATACAAAGCTACTGAGACTGCTTGAGCAAAATAAAGTGAAATACCTACTGCTCCACCTGTTTCAATCCCCAGAGAGCGACTAATCATATAGTATGCCCCCCCTGCCCTGACCACCTTATCTGTAGCGATCGCACACACGGACAGTGCCGTGAGAAAAGTGATTGAGGTCGAAATAGTAACAATAATCAGAGTCCCAATTAAACCCGCGTTGCCGACTACCCAGCCAAAGCGCAGGTACATAATTACTCCCAAAATCGTCAAGATTGAAGGAGTAAAAACGCCGCCAAATGTACCCAATCCTGTAGCCGATGCTGCTGAATTAGAACCTGTAGGTAATGAATTCGTATCGTGAGATGATTTCACTTTTACTTAATTGATACTCAGAAATTAGGGCTTGCTTATTATTACAGATCAAAAACTGTGGTGGGAATTGTGGTCGTAATTTTAATTCTGCCGCAAGTTTTAAAAAATGGATGATAATATAATAGTTTGCAGTTTAAATATATCAAGACAATCAAGCATTAGATCAAACTATGACTCTGACTCAACAGCGCAAGCAAGAATTAATGGCAGAATACCAGATTCATGAAACTGATACTGGTTCAGCCGATCTCCAAATTGCCGTTCTTACCGAAAGAATCAACAAGCTGACTTCTCACCTCAAAGCTAACAAAAAAGACCACTCTTCTAGGAGAGGCTTGTTAAAAATGATTGGTCGTCGTAAAGGGCTTCTTGCATATATTCAAAAAGAAGATTACGAACGTTATCAAAAATTAATTGCCCGCCTTGGCATTCGTCGTTAACCTACAGATACTATGCCCTCAGATGAGCAACGGGGTCGTCTACCATTTGAACCCCGTAAGAATAAAAAGAAAAATAAGTCTGAACCAACTACTCCTGCTGTCTCTGCCACTCCAGTCAAGCAGAAATCTAAATCCACTTCTCGCAACTCTCGTCCTAACTCTAACCTATCAGCTATTCCTGATGTGGTAAGCAAACGTATGGGTCAACGGATGGCAGTTTTTTGTGGTATTCCCTCAGCTTTAGGGATGTCATCGCTATTTATATTCTATTGGTTAAAAACCAAAGAAGTTGTTGATTTACCTCCCTATGCGGCCTTTGCAGTTTCCTTGGGATTGTTGGGCTTAGGTGTTATCGGCTTGAGCTATGGTCTTTTCTCCGCTTCTTGGGATGAGGATCGCGCAGGTAGCATTTGGGGTGCAGATGAATTCAAAATTAATCTAGGCAGAACTAGGGATGCCTGGAAGGAATCTAAGAAATCTAAAGCTGATTAGCTTAAGGGTAATTTTTTCTAGTATTGAACTCCACAAATATCCTTAATCCAAGAAGTTTGGCGACATTCTACTTATAACTCGTAAAAATATAGTTCTAATAAATTAGCTCAAGTCTCAAGCTGCATTGATGCAGCTCAATTCCAGAGTTTATTAGAGTGAGAGCGGCAAGCTTGATCCTAAAGGCTAAGATATGCTAACTCTTTCTCCAAGCCGTTATGTTACCAACGTCGCCATACTTTGGGGTTTCTCTGACTCGTTATTTTTTGGGGCGAGTTGCTGGAGATAGTGATTAATTCTAATTGTTTCAGGATGTTAACGCTTCTCTAATTAGACTTTGCTCAGCTTTTTGTATTACAAGTATTTTCTAGACACTGAGACTGCAACTGATGTCATTAGTGAGTCTACTAATATCATTACTAACGAAATACTCTTATCCTTATTATCCTATAAAGACGACCTGCACTTGAATAGGAAGACAAAAAGCATATAACAACTGTATGTTTACCATAGCAGTTCTCATTTTGGTGAGATACAAAATTGATCGTTTTGAGACAGGGGTAAGGAGGCACAAAGGCTTTAGCAGCATGTAGCCAGGGGCAGGTGTACCTCATGAATGAGAGAAACGCTGTATCACTATTTCTACTTTTACTACACTTCCATTGTAGAAGTAATTTAAACCATAAATGAGTACTCCCTGCATCTAGTTTGTTTGCCACACCTAGGGATAAACGAGCAATCTATATTATTGTCAAGATCATTTAAGAATTGCGGTCAACTCAAGCTGAATGAGGGTTGGTACTGTCTTCTACGGGAATATGCATACCACTTAGAGGTATAATCGTCAGTTACAATTTATACAAAAAATGCACCAAATCAACTTTAATCTACTTATATGTATTTCAATTGTCATAATATAAAGACATTATAAAATTAATATAAAGCTAATATAAAGTATGAATTTTACGGGAGTAAAGTGCATTCATGAGTTATTTGAAGAGCAAGTAAGGCAAAAACGAGAGCAAGTCGCGATCGCTTTACCCGATTTCCCACAAAATAAGACTCATCAACTAACTTACTTAGAGCTTGATCGTCGTGCTAATCATTTAGCTGGTATGCTACAGCAGTATAATGTGCAGCCAGGCACGATGGTAGCTTTGATGATGGGAAAGTCCCTAGAATTGATTGTGGCAATTTTAGGAATTCTCAAAGCGGGAGCAGTATATGTCCCTTTAGATCCATCCTATCCTCCAGAACGTTTGGCATGGATGTTGGAAGATTCTCAATGCCCAATTATTATTACTCAGTCGGAATTAGTTTCTAATTTACCAACCCATCAAGGGCAAGTTATATGTCTTGATCGAGAGTGGGGTAAAGACGCTGATTTAGAGACACCACTGCGCCCAGTCACTCTAGATTCTACCAGCCTGGCATATATTAATTACACATCAGGCTCTACAGGAAAACCAAAAGGTGTCGCAATACCTCATCGTGGAGTAGTTAGGCTGGTACGGGGCATCAAATACACTCCCTTAAATGGGAATCAAACTTTACTCCAATTAGCACCAATTTCTTTCGATGCTGCTACTTTCGAGATTTGGGGGGCATTGCTTAATGGAGGCTGCTGTGTTTTGTACCCAGATATGGGACTTCCCGATCCCAAAACTCTACAAAAAGTAATCAATAATTATGGCGTAACGACAATGTGGCTGACGGCTGCTTTGTTTAACACTCTAATTGTTGAAGCCCCAGAAGCGCTGCAAGGCGTCAAGGAAATACTAACGGGAGGGGAAGCACTATCATTACCTCATATCAAACAAGCCCAACAATTATTACCCAATACACAATTGATCAACGGTTACGGTCCGACAGAAAATACTACATTTACCTGTTGCTATCGTATCCCCAATCCTGTACGTGACGATTTAAACTCAATTCCCATTGGCAAAGCGATCGTCAATACGGAAGTTTATATTTTAGATGGCAATTTACAGCCCGTATCTAGGGGAGAATCGGGAGAGCTATACATTGGCGGATATGGACTGGCTCAAGGCTATCTAAATCGTCCCGATTTGACAACCGAAAAATTTATTCCCCATCCCTTTAGTGAAGATCCCAAGGCAAGATTGTATAAAACAGGGGATGCTGTCCGTTGTTTGCCAGATGGAAATATTGAGTTTATCGGTCGTCTAGATCATCAGGTCAAGCTGAGGGGTTATCGAATTGAATTGGGTGAGATTGAAGCCTCTTTAACTCAAAATGAACTGGTAAATGAAGCTGTAGTTATCTGTCGGGAAGATAACCCAGGCAACAAGTATTTAGCAGCTTACGTTACCTCATCAGAAGGTCGGATATCTCTCGTAAATGAACTAAAAGACTATTTGCGATCAAGACTACCAGAGTATATGGTACCTACGGCTGTAGTGGTATTAGATAAAATTCCCCTAACAGTTAACGGCAAGGTAAATCGCCAATCATTGCCCCGTCCTAAACAAGAACTATTTACTAAAGATATAGTAGTTCCTCAAACACCAACAGAACAGAAAATTGCCCAAATTTGGTGTGAAATTTTAGAGTTAGAGCAAGTCAGTATCGAAGATAATTTCTTCGATTTAGGTGGAACTTCTTTATTAGGATTACAGTTGCTGGCTCGAATTCAAAAAAATTTAGGTCGAGAAATACGTGCCGTCAGGCTCTATCAGTACCCCACTATTAAGAAACTCGCTAAATATTTAACAGAAGCAAATAATAAACCATTAGAACCAACTCGAATTTCTTCAGCGCTAGTCGAGGAATCCTCAGAGAATAAAGATAACGCTGAAGGTATTGCTATTGTGGGCATGGTGGGAAGATTTCCTGGTGCTGCTAATACAGATGAGTTTTGGGATAATCTCTGTCAAGGAGTAGAATCTAGTACTTTCTTTACCGAGTCGCAAATCGACCCCAGCATAGATCCAGAAATCATAGACGACCCCAACTATATTCGTGCTAGAGGAATTATTGAGGGAGCAGAATTGTTTGATGCTGGATTCTTTAATATCTCTCCCAGAGAAGCAGAGGTCATGGACCCCCAATGCCGAGTATTTTTAGAACTAGCTTATGAAGCTTTAGAGAATGCGGGGTATGCAGCGTCATCTTTTCCAGGCAAGATCGGACTATATGCAGGATCGGGACAAAACACCTATTTTGAAAATCATCTGTGCGGACGAACTGAAATTATTGATCGCCTGGGTGCTTTCCAGACCATGTTGGCAAACGAAAAAGACTTTTTAACTACCCGTGTTGCCTACAAACTTAATTTAACTGGACCAAGTATCAGCATCAATACCGCTTGTTCTACCTCCTTAGTCGCGATTATCCAAGCTTGGTACGGGTTGAAAAGTCATCAGTGTGATATGGCACTGGCGGGGGGAATTTCGATTAGTACTCCCCAAAATAGAGGTTATCTATACCAGGAAGGGGGAATGCTCTCGCCTGATGGGCGTTGTCGTCCCTTCGATGCTAATTGTAATGGCACGATGTTTAACAACGGTGCAGGGATTGTCGTGCTAAAAAGGCTGAAAGATGCACTAGCAGATAGCGATCGCATTTATGCCGTGATTCGCGGTGTGGGTATCAATAACGATGGCTCTGATAAGGTCAGTTTTACTGCTCCTAGTGTTAATGGGCAGATGGATGCTATTTTACAGGCGCAACTCAGTGCAGGAATTGAGCCAGACACTATCGACTATATCGAAACTCACGGAACTGCAACCCATCTAGGAGATCCTATCGAAATAGAGGCATTGACCCAAGCCTTCGGGACTCAAACCGATGAGAAACAGTTCTGTGCCATTGGCTCAGTTAAAAGCAATGTCGGGCATTTAGTGGCAGCGGCAGGAGTTACGGGTGTAATCAAAACCGCTCTGGCTCTTCATAATCAGCAGATTCCCCCTAGTCTTAACTTTGAGTCGCCCAATCCAGAAATCGACCTCGATGACAGTCCCTTTTATGTCAACACCAAGCTAGTGGACTGGGAACGTAAGACTCATCCCCGTCGTGCGGGGGTTAGTTCTTTTGGCGTAGGCGGGACTAACGCTCACCTAATTTTAGAAGAAGCACCCAGCCCCGAACCAGCTACTAAGTCCCCTCCGTCCCAGTTGTTATTATTATCTGCCAAAACAGAAGCTGCCCTAGAGCAAAAAACCCAACAGCTCAAACATTATCTAGAACAGCATCCCCATAGCGATTTAGCCGATATTGCCTTTACTCTGCAACAAGGAAGACAGGGCTTCAACTATCGACGGTTCGTAACCTGCCAGCAAAGACAAGATGCCCTCGCAGCACTCCAATCCTTACCACCGATTCAGACTGCTACCCGTCACACCACAAAACGCAATCCCGACATTGTCTTTATGTTTCCAGGACAGGGGACGCAGTACATAAATATGGGAGAAAATCTCTATCGAGATCGAGCCGTATTTCGTAACGCTGTAGATCGCTGTTGTAAGATCTTGCAACCCCTTCTAGAACAAGACTTACGCGAAATTATCTATCCCAGTGAACCAAATGAAGCATCAGCAACACTAATCCGTCAGACAGTTTACACTCAACCTGCTTTATTTACCATTGAATATGCCCTAGCCCAATTGTGGATCAGTTGGGGAGTCGAACCCGTGGCATTAATCGGACATAGTATTGGCGAATTTGTTGCCGCCTGTTTGGCAGGAGTATTTTCTCTCGAAGATGCCCTCAAGCTAGTAGCCGCTAGAGGTAAAATGATGTGGGAGTTACCTCCTGGAGCGATGCTGTCAGTACGGATGGCTGCCGATAAATTAGAGCCATTGCTTACCCCCGAATTGGCGATCGCTGCAATCAATAGTCCTACTTTGTGTGTTGTATCTGGTGCCAAAGAGCCAATTGCTCGTCTGCAAGCAGAATTAGAAGCTCAAGAAATTAATTGCAAACCTCTGCACACCTCCCATGCCTTCCATTCTTCCATGATGGATCAGATTGTTGAGCCTTTTGCTGAGGTCGTGGGTACAGTTAAACTATCTCCGCCCCAGATTCCCTTTATCTCTACCGTTACAGGCAACTGGATTAGCGAAGCTCAAGCGATCAATCCCATGTACTGGGCAAATCACTTGCGGGCAACTGTTCGCTTTGCCCAAGGCATTCAAACTCTGTGGCAACAGCCAGAGCGA
Source organism: Cyanobacteria bacterium P01_G01_bin.39 (assembly GCA_039180345.1). Lineage (GTDB taxonomy): Bacteria > Cyanobacteriota > Cyanobacteriia > Cyanobacteriales > Xenococcaceae > Waterburya. The sequence goes on from JBCDDK010000067.1 coordinate 14,531, forward strand.
ATACTGTTAGAAGTGGGTCCTCGTACTACCACTGCTACCTTAGCCCGCCAGCAAGCAAAAGATTTACAGAAACAGACTGCTATTTCGTCTTGGACAAGAAAACCTGAAGATAACTCAGAATGGTTAGCCATCTTACAGGCAATAGGACAACTGTGGCTATTAGGAGTATCTATCGACTGGCAAAGTTTCTATCTCAATCAAAGACGATTACGCCTTCCTTTACCTACCTATCCTTTTGAACGGCAACGTTATTGGATCGATCCTTTATCAGCCCAGGAAAAAACTAATCTCGATCATTCAGTAGCAGATACTCTACCTCCAACCGCAACCAATAAAATAGACAATTCAATTAATTTAGAAATATACAACAATACAACAATGCCTGACTCTCGCCAACAGCGTTTAATACCAATCTTAAAAGAAGTTTTAGAAACCACCTCTGGTTTAGAACTCAACAACGTTAGCAACGAGCTTACTTTTCTCGAAATGGGGCTAGATTCTCTGTCCCTAACTCAAGTAGCGATCGCTTTAAAGAAAAAGTTTAAAGTAAAAATTGTTTTTCGTAACTTGCTCGAAGACTACCCCAATTTAGATACACTATCAGCATATTTGGATAAAACCTTACCCGCAGATGCTTTTCCTGCTCCAGAAGTAGCTGCCGCTCAATCTATTTCATCTCCACCAGGATCAACTATGAATACAGCTTCAGGTTCTAATGGCAATGGCAATGGCAATGGCAATGGCAATGGCAATGGTATGGCTAACTATGAAGTTAAACCACAGCTAATCGCTAATTCTGGAGCATCAAATGGACTGGAAGCAGTGGTCGCGCAACAGCTACAGATCATGAATCAGCAGTTAGAGCTTCTGCGTCAGGGAGGTGTAAGTGTTTCACCCTCGACTGTTCCTCAACAACCGACTGCTGCCCCACCCAGTATCGATCCAGTTGACCTTGCTCCTGCTGTTAAAACGACTACAGAAGCAGAAAAACCGCCAAAGATGCATGGTCCTGGAGCTAAGATTAAAAAATCCCAAGATACGACATTAACCGACCAACAGCGTCAGGCACTCGATCGGTTGATTGACCGCTATACTTCCCTTACCCAAGAATCTAAGCGACAAGCTCAGGAACACCGCCCATATCTGTCAGACCCTCGAACAGTTTCTGGGTTTAGTCCTCTATTAAAAGAGATGGTCTATCCTATCGTCACAGATCGCTCTGCTGGCTCTCGTCTTTGGGATGTAGATGGTAATGAATATATCGATCTTACCAATGGATTTGGACTCAATTTCTTTGGTTGGTCGCCAGAGTTTGTCAAGGAAGCGGTTATCGCTCAAATGGATAAGGGGATTGAAATCGGTCCTCAAACTCCCTTGGCAGGTAAGGTTGCCAAGATGGTAACTGAATTTACAGGTATGGAGCGAGTGGCTTTCTGTAATACGGGTTCGGAAGCCGTCATGGCAGCCTTACGTTTAGCTCGAACCGTCACTGGGCGTAACACAGTAGCTATTTTTAAAGGTGGTTATCATGGCACTTTTGATGAAGTGATCGTTCGCAGTGGAGCCAATCATAAGTCTTTACCTGCTGCCCCAGGAATCATGGCTTCGATGTTTGAAAATATTTTAGTGTTAGATTACGGTACGCCAGAATCTCTAGAGATTTTACGTAACCAAGCCGATGATCTGGCAGCAATTATGGTCGAACCCGTTCAAAGTCGCAAGCCAAGTTTACAACCAGTGGAATTTTTACGGGACGTGAGGGATTTAACTGAAAAATCAGAAACCGCCTTTATCTTTGATGAAGTAGTTACAGGATTTAGAGTTCATCCTGGTGGCTCTCAAGCTTATTTTAATATCAGAGCCGATTTAGCAACCTATGGCAAGGTAGTCGGTGGTGGCTTGCCTATCGGGATTGTCGCGGGAAAAGCCGAGTATATGGATGCTCTAGATGGTGGGATGTGGCAATTTGGCGATAATTCAATTCCCGAAGTGGGAGTCACCTTCTTTGCAGGTACCTTTGTACGCCACCCGATGGCTTTAGCCGCAGCCGAAGCGGTGTTACTAAAACTAAAAGAGGGAGGAGCAGAGCTTCAGGAATCTCTGAGCCTTAAGGTTGAGAAATTTGTTCGACATTTAAGAGAACATTTTGCCAGGGTTGGCGCACCGATTAAAATTGACTATTTCAGTTCGTTCTTCTATGTTACCTATCCTCCAGAAGTAACCTACGGTGGTTTACTGTTTTACTTATTGCGATCCAAAGGAGTCCATATCTGGGAATATCGTCCTTGTTTCTTTACTCTGGCTCACACTGATGAAGATATTGAAAAAGTAATTTGGGCATTTAAAGCAAGTGTTGCCGAAATGCAGTCAGTAGGGCTTCTTACTAGTTCGAGTAATGCTACTGCCATAAATCGTAATCTAGCACCACAACCAGGGGCGCGTTTAGGTAAAGATCCTCTAGGTAATCCTGCTTGGTATATTCGCGATCCAAAGCGTCCTGGTAAATATTTACAGGTGCAAGTTTGAAATTTGTACCAAACTTTTGACTAGATTAGTTTTCTGATGTCAATTATTTCAGATTACTAAAGCTGAATTTATTAACTCTTTAATTTCTTGGGGCTGCGAATACATTAACGTATAAGTATGAGAGTGTAGTTTCTCCATACTTTTTGATTCTGGTCGATTTGTACTGGTATCTCATCGTTTTTGTCTAAAAATAAAAATGCAATATTTTTGTAGTATAGCCTTGATACTCATGGCTCTATCGACCTAAATAGTTACAAATAAAACGCCAAAAAAAATAAGACAATACTATATTTACAGTGTCAAATTCTAATTTAAAACCAACTTATCAAGCAGTTGACTTTGACCCTTTTGCTGAAGGAGAAGTTTTAATAACTGCTCCTGCTACTGCGTCTCAGAAAGAAATCTGGGCATCAGTACAAATGGGTAGTGAAGCTAACTGCGCCTATAATGAATCAGTATCGCTGAGATTGAGCGGAGAACTAGATTTACCAGCTTTACAAGAGTCATTTCAGCAGTTAGTGCAAAGACATGAAGCCGTAAGAACTACTTTAAGTCCTGATGGCAACAATCTTTGTATTAACGATCTGGCAGAAATAGATATTCAGGCGATCAATCTGTCTCAACTAAACCCAGCAGAAAAACAACAGCAAGTCGACCAAGTACGGCAAGAGTCAGTAGAAAAACCATTTGACCTCGAACACGGACCTTTATTTCGCGTTCAAATACTAAAATTACAGCCTCAATCACATTTAATTATTCTCAGCGCACACCATATCATTTGCGATGGTTGGTCTTGGGCAGTATTAATTACGGATTTGGGCAAACTATATTCGGCATTAAAACAAGGCACTACCGCAGAATTATCAACCAGCGATCGCTTTAGTGATTATGCTTTAATGCTAGAAGAAAGTGCAGGCGATGCAGAAACTATTGCCACAGAAGATTACTGGGTAAAACAATTTTCTGATTCTGTTCCCATCGTTGATTTTCCCACAGATCGCTCTCGCCCACCACTGCGAACCTTTGATTCTCAGCGCGAAGATTGGCAAATCTCCGAAACTTTAGTCACTGACCTCAAACAACTAGGAACAAAGTTCGGCTGTAGTTTTATGACTACCCTGTTGTCTGGTTTTGAAGTTTTTCTCCATCGTCTAACTGGTCAGGACGATCTAACTGTAGGTATTTCCGCAGCAGGACAGGCAGCAACGGGTAATTATAATTTGGTCGGGCATTGCGTTAATTTACTACCTCTACGTACTCAGATAAATTCTCAGGAGTCATTTAGAGACTATCTGCAAAAGCGCAAGACAACTATCTTAGATGCATACGATTATCAACAATTTACCTTTGGTAGTTTGCTCCAAAAATTGGCTCTGCCTCGTGATTCTAGCCGCATTCCTCTGGTGCCGATTGTTTTCAATATCGACCAAGGTTTAGATCCCAATACATTAGATTTTGACGGATTAGAAGTTGAATTTACTTCCAATCCTCGTGCTTACGAAAACTTTGAAATCTTTATTAATGCGACAGAATTAAAGGGCAAACTAACCCTAGAGTGTCAATATAATACTAACCTATTTGATCGCGAGACTATCTGCCGCCGTTTGGCAGAATTTGAAACTTTACTAAGCAATATCGTTGCTAATCCAGATGAGACAATTGCCACTATTGGTTTGCTACCAGAAGCAGAACAGCAGTTACTAAAACAGTGGAATCAAACTGAAGCTAATTATTCCCAAGATCTCTGTATCCATCAGTTAGTTGAGGCTCAAGCAGCCAAAACTCCAGACAAAATTGCGGTTGTCTTTGAAGACCAACAACTTACCTACAAAGAACTAGACGAAAAAGCCGATGTCTTGGCTACTTACTTGATAGGCTTGGGAGTTAAACCAGAGGTCAGGGTTGGTATCTGTGTAGAGCGATCGCTCTCGATGATAGTTGGGTTATTAGGTATTCTCAAGGCGGGTGGTGCTTATGTTCCCATCGATCCTACTTACCCTGCATCAAGGATTAATTTTGTATTACAAGATGCACAAGTGGCTCTGCTTATTACTCAAGAAAGTTTAATCCCTGAACTGACCCAGCAGGCAACAAAGATGGTTTGTCTCGACCGCGATTGGGAAACTATTGCTACTGCTGCCCAGGATCGAGAAGAGACTGGATTAAGACCTAGCAAGATCGAACCCGATAATTTAGCCTATGTGATCTACACTTCTGGTTCGACAGGTAAACCAAAAGGGGTTCTGGTTCCCCACAAAAACGTAACTCGACTATTTGCAGCTACTCAGCCTTGGTACAACTTCGATAGTCAAGATGTTTGGACGCTGTTCCATTCTTATGCTTTTGACTTTGCAGTATGGGAAATCTGGGGGGCTTTGCTTCATGGAGGTCGCTTAGTTGTTGTTCCTTACTGGGTAAGTCGTACACCAGAATCTTTTTATGACCTACTCGTTCAAGAAAAAGTAACCATACTCAACCAAACTCCATCGGCATTTTATCAACTAATTCCAGTAGATGAATTGAGTTCTTCAAGGGAATTGAACCTGCGCCTAGTGATTTTTGGTGGAGAAGCCCTAAATTTACCTAGCCTAAAACCCTGGTTGGATCGACACGGCGATCAAACTCCCCAATTAGTGAACATGTACGGTATTACCGAAACCACAGTACACGTCACTTATCACCCACTTAGCAGAGACAATATTAATAATTCCAGCAGCGTTATCGGTCGTCCCATTCCCGATTTACAGGTATCTTTATTAGATCAAAATTTACAACAGGTACCCATCGGAATTGCAGGGGAAATATGTATTGGAGGTGCTGGTGTTGCTAGAGGTTATCTAAATCGTCCTGAATTAACTGCTCAAAAATTTATTTCCGATCCTGTTAGCAAAGAACCAGAAACACGACTTTACAAATCTGGCGATCTTGCCCGCTATTTAGCCAATGGAGATCTAGAGTACCTCGGTCGTATCGACAATCAAGTACAGGTCAGGGGTTTCCGCATCGAATTGGGAGAGATTGAGGCAGCAATGAGCGAGTATTCTGCTGTAAAAGAAGCAGTAGCGATTGTTCGCGAGGATATCCCAGGGGAAAAGACTTTAGTGGGCTACTTTGTTGACAATTCAACCAATGATAATGGCGCTAGCCAACATATTCCTGAATTACGCAAATTCCTTAAAGAGCGATTGCCAGATTACATGATTCCCATGGTGTTTGTGGTTTTGGATGCCATGCCCCAAACCTCCAATGGCAAGATCGATCGCCAGGCATTGCCTCAGCCCGATACATCTCGACCAGAACTAGCAGCTACATATACCCCACCTCGTAACGATTTAGAGCAAGAAATCGCCAATATCTGGGCTGAAGTGATGAATTTAGAACAGGTTGGTATTTACGACAACTTCTTTGAATTAGGTGGATATTCACTTTTGGGTATCAAAATTATTGCCCGATTACGACAAAGTTTACAGATCGAACTTCTCTTACCGAACTTATTTGAGTTACCCACAGTAGCCGATTTAGCTACCCGCATCGAAACATTACGTTGGGCTGCTCAAAGTCAATCATCTAGTGCAGAGGAAGTCAATGAGGATTACGAAGAGGGAGAATTATGAAAACAGCTAGGAAAAACATCGACCAATTATTACTCGAACTTAGTCAAAGAAAAATTAAATTGTGGCTAGAAGGCGATCGCTTGCGTTATAAAGCCCCCAAAGACGCTTTGACTTCAGAGCTTTTGTCTCAGGTAAAAGAATCTAAAGCGGACATAATTAGCTTTCTAAAAGAGGCAACCAATAATGCTAGTACTCAACTACCAGCAATTGTCGCAATCGATCGCCAAGATAATTTACCTCTTTCTTTTGGTCAACAAAGACTTTGGTTTCTTCATCAATTTGAACCCAATAGTTCTTCTTACAACATGCCCGTGGTGGTGCGAATTACGGGTTGCCTAAATGTTGATGTTTTAGAGCGTAGTCTTTCTGAATTAGTTCGTCGCCATGAAGTGCTAAGAACGACTTTTCCCTCCGTAAATGGTCACCCTCAGCTGGTTATCGCCCCTGCTCAACCCCTCCCCTTGCCGTTAATTGATTTGCGAAACTTACCAAAAACTGAGGGAGATGCCCAAGCCTTTCGCTTGGCTACAGCAGAAGCTCACGAACCCTTTGACTTAGCTAATGGACCCATTTTACGAGTTAAGCTATTTCGCTTGCAGGATGACGAACACTTACTAATCTGGAATTTACACTGTATTGTCTGTGACGGCGGATCTTCAGATGTTTTTTATCAAGATTTAACCACGATCTACGCCGCTTTTGCCGCAGATAAACCATCCCCTTTACCAGAGTTAAAAATTCAATATGTAGATTTTGCTCATTGGCAGCGTCAGTGGCTACAGGGAGAAGTTCTCGAATCTCAGCTTAACTACTGGAAGCAACAATTAGCCGATCTACCTCCTGCTCTGAAATTACCGCTTGACCGCCCCCATCCTAAAGGTGTTCTTACCTATAAAGGCGATCGTGCAGCCTTGATGCTACCCAAAACTCTCAACGCCGAACTCGATCGCCTTAGTCAAAAACTGGGTGCTACTTTATTTATGACTTTGCTAACGGCATTTGAGACTTTACTCTATCGTTATTGCGGTCAAGAAGATATTTTACTAAGTTTTGCTAGTTCTGGGAGGAATCAAGTAGAAACCGAGCGAGTAATTGGTTTTTTCTCTAACACTCTAATCCTTCGTACTAATTTGACAGACAAGTTAACTTTTAAAGAGGCATTAGCCAGAGTCCGCCAGGCTTCTTTAGAGGCTTACGCCCACCAAGACCTTCCTTTTGAAAAGCTTATTGAAGAGCTGCGACCCAATACCAGACAAGGGCGATCGCCTCTATTTCAAGTTAAATTTGCCTTAAATCCTCCTTGGTCTGAAGGTAGAGGTATGGCATCGGTCAAATTGCCAGATTTAACTTTCACCTCTTTATTTGGCTATATCTATCATGGCAAAACCAAATACGACCTTACCTTAGTCATGCGAGAACAAGACGAAGGTTTGGGAATGGTTTTTGATTATAACGCCGATATTTTTGATGCCAATACGATTCAAAAAATGCTGGAGCATTTCCGCAATTTACTCGAAGGTGTAGTTGCCAATCCAGACTGTATTCTCAAAGATCTACCTATGTTGGCTCCAGGCGAACAATTGCCCCAAAGTTGTCATGATTTTGAAGCTGAAGAAATCGAGTTAAAGATACCAAGAGAAAAAACTGTAGAAACTTTGGACAAGGTCGAATCTAAATTGGTAGAGATTTGGCAAGATGTTTTAGGAGTCGACTTTGTCGGTCTTCGAGATAACTTTTTTGAGTTAGGTGGCAACTCCCTACAGGCTGTAACTCTATTCGCTCAAATTGAAAAACAGTTCGGTAAGAATTTACCTCTAGCCACCCTCTTTCAGTCGGCGACTGTGGTAGAAATAGCCGAGATTATCCGCCAAGAAAAATGGCTAGCCCCCTGGGAAAGTCTGGTGCCTATTCAACCAAATGGCAATAAACCCCCTCTTTTTTATATCCATGGAGGTGGTGGTAACCTTCTCGTCTATCGAGATTTAGCCTACAGTCTCGGTTCAGATCAACCAGTTTATGGTTTACAACCAAGAGGGTTAGATGGAAAATACGTTCCCTTTCAACGAATTGAGGACATGGCAGCTTATTACCTGACTCAAATACGCAATCTTCAGCCTAGTGGACCATATTATTTAGCTGGTTTATCTAGTGGAGGTAATATAGCCTGGGAGATAGCCCAGATCCTCCAGGCTCAAGGAGAAAAAGTAGCTCTGCTGGCTTTATTTGATACTAACGGTCCAGACTACTTCAAGCTATTGCCACCTTTGCCGAGATTATTATCTGTCTCCAGGTGGCTGGTGTATGATTTCCTCGGTCGACCAAGTCGCCTATCTCTTCAACTTAAGCATAAGTTAAAACAATTGGGAACTAAACAGACCTCAATTAAGATTCTAGAAAGCTTAGGAATTATCAACAAAACTATTGTCAACAAAACTTTAGATGAAGACCGAAAAATTAATCAGGAGAAAATGCAGCTAATTTTCAGAGAAAGACTCGATATATACAAAAGTATTGCTAGCACTATCAGTCCTCTAGAAAAATTAGTCAATTCTATAGCACTATTCCTCTTAAAACATTCATCTTCTGCTTTTTACAGAAATATATTTGCTTTTGGTATGTGTCGCGATCGCATTGAAGATGACATAAACAATTTACCTGATAATCCAGCGGATTTACCCAAGTCACTGCAACAAGTTCAAGAAGCTAACTCAAAAGCATATCAAACTTATATCCCGCAAACTTACTCCGATCCAGTAATTTTGTTTCGAGCTAGTGAACGTCCTCCAGGCTTTTACTACGATCCTCAACTTGGTTGGGGCGATCTCCCCGCAGGAGGCATGGAAATCTATGAAATTCCTGGAAACCATACATCTATTATGAAATCACCAGTTCTAGCAGAAAAGCTCAAGATTTGCTTAGATAAAGCTCAAGATAATCAGACAGATAATTATTAGAGACTTGGAAGATGGTGCGATCGTCAACCTTCTCTAAAAACTTACCGATTACATTGTCAAAAATCTATAAAACAATGTACTTTAATTCCCCTCTAAGATACGTAGCGATCGCCCTAATGGCTTTGAGCTTAAGTTACTTTGGCTGGCAAACTGCTGCTAAATTGCATTCTCAACCACAAAAGGCGATCGGCTCAAACCTGGTTAGCCTGCCTGGAAACTATTACTCGGTGACGATACCATCTTCACCGAAGAATCGCTATCTCTCCTCAGAATACCGTGTTTGGATTCCCGCCAGAATCGAACGAGTTCGCGGATTGCTAGTTAAACAACATGGCTGCGGTAGCAATGCAGCAGCTTATGGACTAGACCATGCTAGGGATTTGCAATGGCAAGCATTAGCAACTAAACATCAATTTGCTTTAATGGGGACTCAGTTAACGGTAGGTGATGGAAGATGTGAAGATTGGGCGTTGATTAACTATGGTTCTAGAGACATGTTTCTTCAGGCGATAGATACAGTAGCTAGACAAAGCCAGAGGGAAGAAATTAATAGTGCACCCTGGATTTTATGGGGTCATTCTGGCGGTGCAGATTGGGCTGCTCAAATGCTTCAAGAATATCCCCAAAGAACAATCGCTATGGTAGGTCTGCGGGGTGGAGGGTTCACTTTTTTTGGTGTTAATCAACAACTAGCACAGATTCCTGTTATGTTTGGCTCAGGGGAAAATGATACGGTAAATCCGTATGAAACTAATGAGTTACCCCAAACAATATTTGGTCGTTATCGTAAATTGGATGCTTTATGGTCACTGGCAGTTGAAGTAAATGCTGGACACGAGGCTGCTAATTCCAGGTGGCTAGTAATCCCTTATTTGGATGCTTTAATAGACATGAGACTTGCCCAGGACAATAATAAACTTCTGGCGATCAACCAAACCCACGGCTGGCTGGGCAATATTGATACTCATGAAATAGCTTCAGTAGAGCGATATCAGGGAGCCCCTTTGGAGGCTGTATGGCTGCCAAATGAAGAAGTAGCGCGAAAATGGCAAGAATATGTAACTATCGGCAAGGTTTCGCCAACTCGCAAGCCCAAAGCACCAACTGATGTTCGGATCAGAGAGACAAGATCCAAAGAAGCCATAATAACCTGGAACTATACTCCCGATTTAGAAAATGGATTACCTTCATTTCGGATCTATCGTAATAATTCACTGCTTCAAACCATTGCAGGACAAAGCCCTGGCGTTGGCGATAATCCCCAACCCGACCCAATTGCTCTAGAATTTCGCGATTACCCGACCGGTACGCTTCGCGATCGCCAAGCTAAAGCTAAATCTGTCTATCAAGTGGCAGCTTTTAATGAATTTGGGGAAAGCATCTCTCTTCCTGTATCATATGGAACCAAAAACAATTAGAGATTGTTTGTAAGAAGAAAATAAAATAAAGAAAGTTGTTAGCGAGTAGATGGGTCGTAGAACGAACTTTTGCATGGTTCATTTAGAAACGCCGCTTGATAGTCAATTATGAACAACTACCTGAAACCAGTGAATCTTTGATTTACATCGCAATGGTTCATTTAATATCGAACCGTCTTACTCGGAATAGGCAACTCGCTATTTAATATTTTATTCACAAACAGTCTCTCAGGGGATGGTTTGAATCAAGTTATTTAAAGCATACATTAGTCATAATCTAAGGAAATTAGACAATCTGCTGAATATAACAGTGATATAAGTGGGTCTAAAGTTCCAATTATGGCTAATGATAACAGAAAAAATTAGCAAGATTCTAAATTAATTAGAATGACTCATGTTTTTAATAGCTTTTTTTTTGAGCGAATTAATTGCGGAATGTCAGATTTATGAGTCTTGAAAAATGAAAAAACATGCTGATTCTATTTTTCTGAATAACCTCTTAAGCAATTTTGCTCATTATTTTTGTTTACGGATTTCAAGTTTAATGCTATCATCGTTTACTTTAATTAAGTTCCTGACAAATTGCCAATTAATTCATTGTTCAGGCAATTTGCAGAGTTTATGAATTTGACTACGCTGATAGATACTAAAAGTTATTTACTAGCACTTGGTGTAATTAGATTCGCTCTATTACTACATAACAGTAAGCGATAATTTTGTTAGATTTGTGACAGAATTTAACTAATTTTTGTTGATCTTATTCTTACTTAATGCTCTAAATTGGCAATCAATGTGTAGTGCTTAATTTGAGATTTATGTATTTTTTAAATAAATGAAGATGCTCAAAACTGATATTCGTAAATTTAAATTATCTAATTATCTAAAATATTTTTCTGCTAGATTGCTAATTTTATTATTAATTACCGATTCAATATTTATTACGTTATATTTAATTTACACATTCCCTGATTTTCACTTTTCAAGCCTAATCCTAGATAAATTTGTATTATATGATCATCTGCTACTACTGACTCAAGACCAAAGCTATGGAGAAATATTTCAGTATATCAAAGAGCTATGGATCATGTTGCTTTTAGGTTTTGGTTATTGCCAAAGAAAAAAACTAATTTTTTTGTCATGGAGTTTATTTTATGGCTATTTACTACTTGATGATGCATTGAGTATTCATGAAAAGAGTGGTGCTGTAGTTAGCAATTTCTTAGGTTTTAAAGAAATACTAAATATAAGGTCTGTAGATTTTGGTGAAGTCTTAGTTTCTATGATGGTAGCAATAAGTTTTCTGCTACTTATTAGTTGGGGATATGCAACAGCCAAATATCGAGAAAGAAAATATAGTAATATTTTAATCTTACTTATACTGACTCTAAGCATTCCAGGTATTGTTTTTGATCTGCTCCAAGTTATGGTAAGCAACAATGATATTCTTTATTCTATTTTTTCTCTCTTAGAAGACGGAGGCGAACATATTGTAATTAGTTTAACTTTGGCTTTTGTTTATGCAATAGATTGGCAATTTTAGGTATTTGGTGTTTTAGCCTTTCTTGGGCTCAACTCTGCAACAAACTCTTGGAGATTTGATAACAATTCTGGTTGCGATCGGTCGGCTACGGGTCTCGTAATCGCGTTTATGCGGCCTTTCGATGCAACCCAAAAGATTTGGCTCAAGGGAACAAATTTAATTAAAGATTAATCATATTGTTGACCACCAGAAGCATAGTTAAGGATATTTAATCTCAAATCATCCTAATTAATCAAGACGAAACTAGATTTTTGAGCTTTAATCATATCGATACTCCACACTGAAAATACTATGAAACTAGCAAACAAATTAAAATTAGCCGCCGCTTTTACAGGTGTGATCGCCGTTGCAACGCCTTTGTTTCCTGCATTAGCACAGTTTACCGAAGAACCAATGGCTAAGGAGCAAGTAGTAGCAGTGGCAGTTCCTGCGGGGGCTGTCGGCTATAGCTTGGCGGTAGTAGAGCAAATTCCTGGAAAACAGCAGTGTTGGGCGGAAAGCGGCTCCAATCCCACCATAATTGACCCGCTGTGGACAACTTTTGACTTTACAGGTAGTTGTCGTCGTTCCCTCGATAGCAACGGTTATTCAGTGCGTATGGATGGGCAGGATACCAGTTTGGATTTCAGACTAGACGTAGTTCCCAAAGGAGATCAACTTCAATTAGTAGCCAAGGGTTATCAAGGTGGTTCTGATTTAGTGGTGGGTCAAACCTCTGGTCTACCAGGAGATGGGGACTATCTCAAAATTGATCTCAATCCAGGCTGGAAATTCACCAAAAAAGGTTATCAAGGTAAGGAACTAGGGCATTTTTTCTTTAGCGGTGACTCTCAAGCGATCGCTGCTGCGGGAGATGCTCCTGTCCCAGTTGCTACATCCAACACCAACTTTAGCGATATCTCTCGTGATATTTATCAAGATGAGATTAAACAAGCAGTTGCTTTAGGATTTATTGCTGGCTTTAAAGATAATACGTTCCGTCCTACTGAGTCTCTCACTAGAGAACAGCTCGTGTCTATGGTATATGGAGCGTTGGAAACTATTGATAGCGTCAATCTAAAACCAGCCTCAACAGTACCTACACAGCCTTATCCTGATGTGGAATCTACTCGTTGGAGTGCTACCAAAATTCAATGGGCAAAAGAAAATGAAATTGTTAAAGGCTATCCCGATGGTTCTTTTAAGCCTGGAACTCCTGTTACCAGAGCTGAACTGATAGCCGTACTACAAAATGTCGCTAAATTTGCCAACCTCAAACAAGGTCAAACCGCCGAATTGTTAGCCAACCAAGAGCCAACCAATTTCTCTGATATTGCTAACCATTGGGGTGCCACCACAATCCAAACTATGTCCGCATATTGTGGGGTAGCTTCTCCTGCTCAAGAGGTGGGTGACTCTTTTTTACCTGATACTCCTGCTCAACGTGATTATGCAGCGGCAGCAACTCTGAGAATCCATGATTGTTTATCAGGTGAAAGTCAAGCTAGTCAATCAAGCCAATCAGTAAATTAATTAATCTTGCTTACTAGTAAGCAAAAAAGAGGGGAAAAATTCCTCTCTTTTAAGATTTTTAAATCAACAACTGTTAAATTAAAAAACTATAGTTGAGTGCCACATTCAGGGCAAAACTTATTGGCAGTAGGGTTTGTTGTCCCGCACTGTTTACAATTGACAAATTCCGCAGTGGGCTGCGCTTTTTGCGGTAAACCCAACATGTGAGCATTGCTTTTACCCGGAGCAATCATCGGATAACAGTTTTCATCTGGGGTCACTCTAACATCCATTAGCACTGGACCGTCATGAGCTAGCATTTCAGCTATCGCACCAGCTAACTGAGAGCGCTCACGAATAATCATCCCTTTCACGCCATAAGCTTGAGCTAACATTACAAAATCTGGCGCCCCAACTTCCATATTAGAAGAGGAATATCGTTTACCAAAAAAAGCCTCTTGCCATTGACGTACCATTCCCTGCCAACCATTATTGATAATAACGGTTTTAACGTTGATGCCAAACTGTGCTAGAGTTCCCAACTCCTGGGGATTCATCTGAAAACTAGCATCACCACTAATACAAATAGTTTCCGCTTCAGGTGCTGCTATTTTAACCCCCATAGCTGAAGGTAAACCATACCCCATTGTGCCTAACCCGGCACTGGAAATCCAACGACGAGGTCCATTTTTGAGAAACTGAGCTGCCCACATTTGATGTTGACCGACATCAGTGGTGTAATAAGCTTGAGGAGCCTGATTATTTAGCTCGACAATTACTTCTTGTGCCGATAAACCATTTTCGGGATGGGGTGCTGTTAGGGGATATTCTTGACGCCAATGATCAATTTGATTTAGCCAGGGACGAGTTTGACTGGCTAAAGCACCAAAATCCGAACTTTTACAACGCTGCAACATCTGTTCTAGTACCTTGCGGACATCCCCCACAATCGGCACTTCTGGGGTACGATTTTTCCCAACTTCGGCAGGATCAATATCGATATGAATTACTTTGGCACGGCTGGCAAACTCGTCTAGTTTGCCTGTAACGCGATCGTCAAATCTAGCACCAACGGCAATCAATAGATCACACTCACTTACTGCAAAATTAGCATATGCCGTACCATGCATCCCCAGCATTCCCACTGATAAAGAATGATGCTCATCAAAAGCCCCTAAACCCATCAAAGTTGTAGTTACAGGAAGCTGAAATTTTTCTGCTAGCTCCTTAATTTGAGCATGGGCATCAGCAGCTACTGCTCCACCACCAACGTAAAGCAAAGGTTTTTTTGCTTGAGAAATTAATCTCAGAGCTGCATCAATCTGACGTGGATTTCCCTTAACAGTTGGCTTATATCCCTTTAGGTTAACGCTTCCTGGTAGCACAGGTACATAGTCAAATTCCTCATATCCCACATCCTTGGGAACATCAATTAGGACTGGTCCAGGACGACCTGTGCTGGCAAGGTGAAAAGCTTCAGCCACAATTCTCGCCATATCTTTAGCATGACGCACCACATAAGAATTTTTGACTATCGGAATCGTGATCCCAAAAATATCTGTTTCCTGAAAAGCATCAGTGCCAATCGCTGCCCGAGCTACCTGCCCTGTAATTGCTACCATCGGAATGGAATCTAGCTGTGCTGTAGCAATGCCCGTTACTAAGTTAGTTGCCCCAGGACCAGAAGTCGCAAAGCACACGCCCACTTTACCAGTAGCCCGAGCATAGCCATCCGCCGCGTGAGATGCCGCCTGTTCATGACGCACTAGAATATGTTGAACTTCTCCTCGCGCTTCAGAGCGATATAATTCATCGTAGATAGGGAGAATCGCCCCACCTGGGTAGCCAAAAATGTGCTTGACACCATGACGGCGTAAGCTATCCATTAGTGCATATGCCCCTGTCTGACGTTGAGGAGCCTGAGTTGATTGAGAACTTTGGGGAATACTTGTAGTTACCACGCTTGCTATCCGTATAACTTGCTTATTATTTAATTGTAAATTTTGCTGTCTAATCTGCAACAAAAACTAGCATTATTTTTACTACTAAGCTTTTAAATATAAGCTAATTTGCTGGAGCTGTCGAGAAATAAATAATTAATATTAACAAATAGCTGTTCCAAAACATCAAAAACATCAACTCAGGCACTGTCAATGTGATAATCAATACTCTATTCGGCTTTAGAATAGCTCCCCGCTGCTCAAGTAAAGCTTCAGGCGATCAGCTTTACAATTATGGGTCGCATAATCTTAAAATGCTAGCTTGGTGGGCGTAAGCGCGATGCAGATTAGTACCTACGCCCAGTAATTTCACGGCAATTAAATATTTCAGGAAGTTTGGAAAACAATCTTGGAGTTGCTCTAAATTAAAGCAAAGTTGCCAGGATTAAGATCGGCAACGGCAAAGTCGAGTAGAGTTATCGAGTCTCCATTACCTAAATCGATAAAAGTATCTTGTTCTATCTGAGCCGCTGCTCCGTTAGTACCCAGAATCTGTTCAATATCGTCGAAGGAACTGTTTAAACTAAGAACATCTGCTGGCTTGAAGTTAGCGACTATATCTGCGTCATCGCCAACAAGAAAGGTATCAAAACCAGCAGTACTCGTTATTAGATCGTTACCTGGACCCCCGACCAAAAAATCATCACCACCAGCACCAGTAAGACTATCATTACCTACACCTCCATTAACGATAACTCCCTCAGGTGCGTTTTGAACAAAGTTGCCATTTCCTGATCCAAGATCAACTGCATTTTCTAGTATCTCCTCCCTAAATACTATAGATTCGCCTAGTTTGGTAACTCTTAGTGCCTCAAATTCTAAATCATCATCGTCGTCTAGTTTACCAACGACAGTTACCACCTGACCTTCTATTTCACTTAAAAAATTATTAATAAGTTCGTCACTAATATCTTCCTCTAGATCATCGTCATCTAAATCATCAATATCATCGTCTAGATCGTCGTCATCTAAATCAATCTCAAGACTGCCGCTGCTGTCAGTGAGCGTAAATTCATCATCTTCAACTTCAGATACAGTTCCTCTAATAGCTTGTATTGCTTCTGGTTGAATTTCATTGATGTTTACCAGCATTATCCCTCTCCCATAATTTGAGTTGATATCACAGAAAAATTTTTATATTTCCTGTTTAGTGTTTCTATATACAGATTTCCATACCAAATTAAGGTGTCGGTGAATTTTGAATTATGTTCAATGAAATTTAGATGAAAAAAATCTTATATCTGCACAAAATACTGTCAATATGGAGTTTTCAAACAATGCATTGGCAATGCAAGCCCTAATAGTGATGTGCGCGCTGTATCACTTAAAAATTATCCTGAGTTAGTGTTAGGACTCTTGCTCAAAATTTAATTTTGTTCTCAGAATTAACTTATCTTCTGTTCAGCAAAATTGAGGAACATGAGAATTATTATTGATAATGTCGATAAGTTTATCATTCGTCAAGAAATTAGGTGAATACATATTTTCTCATAGTTGCTCATATAAGAAACCATAATCTCACCTTGAATCTTGCATTTTTGCAGGATACTTAGCAACAAAATTCTACTGCCGCTAAATGTAGTTGAACCTTTCCTAAAGGTCAAACGTCTAAAGACTTAGTCAGATAGCAAAAGCGATGGCAGCGTTGAAGATTAGAAGATAAAGGAAATCTTGAAGAAGAAGAATTTAGCTTGCAATTTCTGAGGCGAGGCTGAGCCAAAAGTCTGAATTAAATAGAAATCGTCTCTTGAATTTTATTCAAGAACTTCTATGTTACACCTTAATGTAATTCAACTTAACGGACGACACAAGACCCCCTTCCCTAAAGCCCGCGATGCCCGAACCGAGTTCGGGCATTTCGTGAGGTGCGCTATGGGGTCGCGTCCTTACCAAATCGAGAAGTATTACTGACTTTTGAAGTTTATAAAGGAGTCATAACTGTACCAATGCCTAAAGCCAAAATTGACAGAAAAAGACCAAAAGGAAACTATTCGGCAGACATGGTGAGAACCTATCTGCACGAAATTGGTCGGGTACCCTTGTTGACCCATGAACAAGAAATTGTTTATGGAAAACAAGTGCAGAAAATGATGATCCTGTTAACGGAAAAAGAAGAGTTAGAACGCAATACTGAAAGCGAACTCAGCCTGAAGGAGTGGGCAGCTAATGCTCAACTGAGTGAAATTGAACTTAACAGGATTATTAAAGAAGGTCAAAGAGCCAAACAAAAAATGATCGAGGCTAACCTGCGTTTAGTTGTGGCGATCGCCAAAAAATATCAGAAGCGAAATATGGAATTTCTCGATCTGATTCAGGAAGGTAGTTTAGGTCTGGAAAGAGGTGTTGAGAAATTTGACCCTACTAGAGGCTATAAATTTTCCACCTACGCCTACTGGTGGATTCGTCAAGCTATCACCAGAGCGATCGCTCAACAGGCTCGTACCATTCGCTTGCCAATTCACATTACAGAAAAGCTTAACAAAATTAAAAAAACTCAGCGAGAGTTAGCCCAAAAACTAGGGAGGAGTGCAGAAGTAGCCGAAATTGCCGAGGCATTAGATCTTAAACCCGAACAAATTCGGGAGTATTTAAGTATTGCTCGTCAGCCAATTTCTCTGGATGTGCGCGTTGGTGATAATCAGGATACTGAATTGTCAGAATTGCTGGAAGATGATGGCATTTCGCCAGATCGTTATGCCACTCAACAATTACTCCGTAATGACTTGTATAGTTTGATGGCAGATTTGTCTCCACAACAACAAGAAGTGATTAGTTTGCGCTTTGGCTTGAACGATGGCAAAGAGCTTTCTCTTGCCAAAATTGGTCAGCGGATGAGCATTAGTCGTGAACGTGTCCGCCAACTGGAACATCAAGCTTTAGCTCAGTTGAGAAGACGGAGAAACTACGTTAGAGAGTACATGGCGAGCTAATCTTTATCAAGATATTTACCTTAATTACTGGCGATCTCTGCGAGTTTGTTATAAATTCGATCTATCATTCTGTAGATCTGTATGTTTATAACAGAAAGCGAGGTCGCCATCATATTAAGATTACCAACTAAACAACCGAAACTAACCCCTGCTGGATACCCTGGTATTCTGGCGGGGGTTCGTGGCAAAATAACCATCGAGAGTGACCGTTATGGTTTGGAAGGTGTCACCTAAACCAGAAAATCAAAGACTCGAAGGTACTTTATTTACTGAACAGAGGCACGACTCGCGCGTACATGCGGGCTAGCCCTTTGTCTTGCGTCTTACGCCGAACGGTGCTTCGCACCATCGTCTTGCAAAGCAAGACTCTGAGGCGGTAGCCTCTGTGGGTCGCTCGTCAAATTCTTGACAGTAAATTCTTAATTAAGTGGTGTAGGAGTATACAATGACACTATTCAACGAAACTTTAAATGGCAAAGGAAGCAAAATTTCTATCAATCGAAATAATCAACCAAGCGCTTTAAGTATTGCTTCTAGAAGGGAAGTAATACAGGGCTGGTTGATTGATAAATTTGCTGAAGTATTAGAAATTGAGCCAAATCAAATTGATGTTAGTCAAGACTTTGAAGAGTATGGCTTAGAATCGGCAGAGGCAATCAACTTATCTGGAGATTTAGAAGATTATCTCGGATGTCGTTTACCCCCTACCTTACTCTGGGATTATCAAAATATTGAAGCTCTGGCTGTATATTTAGCCAACCCTAATTTATCTGATCAAACTAACTCTAGTAATTTAGAGCTTAAATCTGGAGAAGCCAAGGGAGACTTACCGCTAGATGATCTTCAAGATAATAATCAATATGAAATACCTTTAGAAAACTATCAATTTGACAAATTTCCTGAATATAAAAAATTATTAGCCCAGCAAGAACAGGTTAAAAGTTTGGGCAACGGTAATCCGTTTTTCGTGCCTCAAGAAACTGTAGTTAATGATCGCACCATAATTGATGGGCGTGAATTGATTAACTTTGCCACTTATAATTACATAGGGATGTGTGGCGATCTTCAGGTAAACCAAGCTGCTAAAGATGCTATTGACCTTTATGGCACCTCCGCCTGTGCCAGTCGCCTAATTTCAGGGGAAAAACCGCTCCATCGTGAGCTAGAACTAGAGCTGGCTGACTTTATTGGCGTTGAAGATAGCATTGTTTTAGTTGGAGGTCATGCTACTAATGTAACTACTATTGGTCATTTGTTTGGCAAAGATGACTTAGTTATCTATGATTCCCTCAGCCACAATAGTATTTTACAAGGATGCTTTCTCTCTGGAGCCAGTCTGGTCGCTTTTCCCCATAATAATACTGAAGCCTTAGCTAAGATTCTAAGCGATCGCCGTCATCGTTATCAGCGAGTTTTGATTGTATTGGAAGGAGTTTATAGTACGGATGGCGATATTGCCGACTTACCTAGCGTCATCAAGCTCAAACAGAAGTACAAAACTTTCCTCATGGTTGATGAGGCACACTCTATCGGCACAATCGGTAAAACAGGTCGGGGAATCAGCGAGTACTGTGGCATAAACCCCAAGGATGTCGATCTATGGATGGGAACACTCAGCAAATCCTTTGCTAGTTGTGGCGGGTATATTGCAGGCTCGTCTGCTTTAGTTGAATATCTTAAATATACTGCTCCTGGATTTGTCTTTAGCGTTGGGATGTCTCCACCTAATGCTGCTGCTACCTTGGCTGCGGTTAGAGTACTTAAACAAGAACCTGAGAGAGCAACTACTCTCCAAGCAAGAGCGAAGTTATTTTTGGATTTAGCAAAAGAACAAAACTTGGACATAGGAATGAGTCAGGACTCTCCTGTAATTCCCATTATTGTCGGCGACTCTCTAAAATCAATTCAGCTATCCCAGAATTTATTTAAAAGAGGAATTAATGTTCCATTCATGATTTATCCTTCAGTTCCTCACAATGGTGCTAGACTACGATTCTTTATTACCTGTAATCATACTGAGGAGCAAATTCGGTCAACCATAAACATTCTTACTGAGGAACTGCAAAAACTGTAGCTCATCAAATATTTTTCAAGTTTTAAAGCACAGGAGTTATTAAAATTGCTCCTGTGTTTTTATTTGATATAGTTATCTCAAATAACTAAATAGTAGTCAGTTATAGACAAACAAAGTTAGTTTAATTATTCATCAATGATACGTAATCAGACAATAAGCAATAGTTATCAGTAGCAAACTTCCCAATCTAAGATCTTACTGCTATAACTATTGTGGCTTAAAAATGTTGTCTATATTTATTAAATAAAATAGGTGATTAATATCAATATATTAGTGCTATTCAGATTAATA